>CAJKAR010000007.1 GCA_905197955.1 uncultured Lentisphaeria bacterium
CTCCTTGCTGCTTTGCGGAACGCAAAGCAGTCCTCTCACATGCGCTCGCGGCGCTTACTGCGCTTGTACCCGCGAGAAGGCAAAGTCGTTGCGGGAATTCCGCTCGCGGCGCTGACCGCGCTTGGGCACGTGAGAAGGCCGGGGTACTGCGAAAATTCCGCTCGCGGCGCTGACCGCGCTTAATACCCGAGAGAAGGCAAAGCCGCTATAGAAAAACTGTACTCAAAGCTCATGCACGATCAAAGCTGCTGCTTATTATCCTATACGTAAAATCAACAACCACATCCTTTTTGTGTATAAAATCTTTAGATCGAGGTTCCCCTTTCACTTCTGTTTTTCAAACCGGATGACTGGAACCGATAAATTCAGCTTGGGTGCATAGGAGCAAAATTGCCTGGGTATGGGATAAATAAAATAAAGTGCCGGACCACTCAGCTTCTGCATATTAATTGTTACATATGGAATTGTAAATGTTGTTTTTTCCTTTATGAATCTGGTCCCATTCACTAAGATTTCAGTTTGCTTTGTCTGTTTGTCAATCATAGACGCGGAAGCAGAAGGATCTGGCCAGACTACTACGGAGTTTTCTTTATCAATTCTGTAAAACAAACAGTTTGTATTATTTATCGTATATGTAACATGAGATGTATTTTTTGAAGGGGACCATCGCAGGTTTGCCTCAAAAGAGAATTTTGTATCATTGAAGATGGAGGCAAAAGCATCAGCTGTCAATGGAGTAGATATTTTATTTGAAACTCCATGTATCACGGGAGGATTTTCAAGAACTTTCTTTGTTTTAATTTCTTTTTCTTCTTGTCTGTCAAAAAGTTGAAAATTGACACACGGCACTTGAGATATGTTGACAAAGGTCGAATTTCCGGACAACGGTTCCAACATCATCAATGCGGAATTTCCGGTTGCTCCATTTTCGATAAAAACAGAATTTATCTTTTTACAATATTCCGGAAATGGCAGTAAGAAAAGCCATTGCCGTTTTTTTTCGTATTCCCCGGTTTTCTCTGCGCAGTCATTTTGTAAAACAGAAAGATACTGCATCCCATCCATCTTTTGCAATTTAATGAAAAATTCACTATTCCCCACGACAGGAATATCATTGATGGCGAGTGGGATACTATCGTATATTGTATTAAGGTATATATTCAGGAATTTTTGTTGATTCGTTCGTACAGAAACACACAGATTGCAGTTAGAGACAAGAACATTTTCTCTTTCGAAATTGAAAGACAATGAATCGTCGGAATTTACTGTTAATGATGCTAAAATGAAAATAGTAAAGATGAATTTCCACATTTGCTGCTCCTCACGAATTCTTTTAAATCTCGTCGGTTGATACTTATCCGCACGCGGCCCTCGTGGGCCTTACTTGTCGGGCTTTGCCCGCCAACTCCTCAGTCGCCGGAGCGGCTACGCTCGACTCCGTTCGACTGCGTCGCAATCGCTCCTTGCTGCTTTGCGAAACGCAAAGCAGTTCTCTCACATGCGCTCGCGGCGCTTACCGCGCTTAACGAGGCACGAGCCAAGCCGAATGGAAAGCTTTTTCTAAACCGATAAAAACAAATAGACATTAAAAGCAATAGTAATAAATATAAAATAGCTTTTCCCAAATGTACTACAGGTAATGCTGTGTAATGCACCCCTTTTTTCAAGGGCGGCATTACGTAGAAGCAGTCAAAAAATGCAGATTTCATTTTTTGAGAACCCTTTATGCCGCCCGTTTCTCTTTTATGCGGCAGACGCCTGAAACCATCTTTCGTATTCATAAGGCGTCATGTAGCCTAGTGATGAGTGAGGATAATCCTCGTTGTATTCCTTTTGCCATATGTTCAGAGCTTTCTCAAAATCGGCGACAGAATCAAACTCCCTCGGCCAAACCAGATCTTCTTTGATTGTTCGAATAACCCGTTCTGTATCGGCATTGCCTTTAGGATTGCTGTAACTGGCGAATATCTGCTGAATTCCAAGTTCGGAACAGGCTTTAAAGAAGGCTGTTGAAGTGGGTTGGCAACCATGATCACTGACCAATTCCGGAATAACGATGGATTCTCGAATCCCATTCGGAAATTGAAGATTGACAGCCTTATTCAACGCGGCAATCCAGTCCGACGATTTGCTACTCAGGCTCATATGAGCAGATAACAATTTCTTTGTTCCCCAATCTATGACAACATGAAGATATACCCATCCGAAAGCTGGAATCATCACTTTCGTCATATCGATGCCCCAATACCGATTGGGAATAACCGTTCTTGGTTTCTGCGTCTTCGCCTTTCGAGGCGCTTTTAAAACACGGTTTTTAGGGACAAGCAAATGATTTTCCTTCATGAGTCGAAAGATCCGCTTCCGATTAACCGGCAATTTTTCATGGTATTTCAGATATGCCCAGATACGGCGATATCCCCAATAAGGATGTTTCGCCTTGAGTTGTTGAATCCGTAACAACAATTCCTGGTTCGCCTGACACATACTTTTATGCCGCTTTACCAATCGTTTTTTTTTAATTCTATGGTCAACTCGCCGATCGTCTCTTTGAGCTTCCGGTTTTCGCGTTCTAATCGCTCACGAGCATGATCCACTCCGCCCCGCTCAAATAGTTTGGCTCCATCCGTAAGCAGTTGATCCCGCCATTTGTAGTACATCCCCTGCGAGATTCCATGCTCATTGCACAATTCGCTGATCCGGCATTCTCCCTTCAGCCCCTCAAGCACTATCGCGAGCTTTTCCCTGCCTGTCCATTGTTTTTTCGTGCCCATAATCTCTCCTTTCCGATGACTCTCTTAATTTAGCACTTCTTTCAATGGGGGCAATATAAGATGCTATCTGTACTTCGGGAATTGAAGGAAGAAAAAAACGGTTCTGAAATTAGTCAAAAACGTAGTTATGAGTTGTTTACCGGAGTAATACCAGTGAAAAACCTTGATTATTTTGAGAATTCCATGAAGGATTTCGAAGAGGAGTTGGGAAAGTTTAACTGCCCTGAGAACTGTTTACATCTAAAACAATATGCTGCTGCCCTGAAAGCCTCTTCGGCATTTTATGCTGTCCGGCAACGACAGGTAAGTTTATTAGGGGCGCAACTTAACCTGATAGAGCTTGAGCACTTTCCGTCTACACTTAAGAGAAATGGCATGAGCGAAACTGAGATAAAAGAAGGAGTTGTTGTCCTAAAAAAATATATGGAAATATATGAAGCAGACTGTGAACTGCTCCACAATGCAATCAATAAATTATACCAAGCCATTGAACTGCTGAATATGACTAGATAATCGGTTACAGATTGAAATAGACGTTGACATTATTGTACCGCGATAAAATGCTTTCCGGTTGAGGGGACCAACGAAACATAGCCGATTTTGAATTTCGGATCGACCGTGTGATTATAATAGTGCCGGAGTGCATTGAATGCAATATTTTCAGCGTGAAGCCGGTTCTGACCGAAATAAATCGGGATTCGGTACTTGAAACTGAATGATAGCAGAGATTGTTCTACGCTGACCGGATTGATCTTCGAATGGTATTTCCCGCGCCGGATCGCGGCAAGCGGAGACTCGACCACGATTGCCGCGGCCTGGAGAGTGGACATTCGTTCGAGTTCTGATTTGAATCGCTCCCGTTCTCCCATGCAGCATGCGACAATGTCGTCGATCTCTTTTCGTTCAATGCAAACTTCGTTTTCATGGCCGGCAATGGAATAATCAGCGGTATGGAGCGTCGCACGGCGGGTTTCACATGGATATCCGAGGAAAAGAAACGGTCTCTGCTCCCGGGTGTCTATGGAAATCATCATGGAAGGAGAAAAATTTTTCATTTTTTCCCCCTCCCGCCGTGGCTGCTGGTGACAGTTTCCCTCAATTTTGAGCGAAGGCGCAGTGACACCCGGATTGAAGTGCGGCGGGAAATATTCAGTTCCCGGGCAATATCGGAATGTGATCGGCGGTCCAGAAATTTCATTTTATAGATCATGAGATCACGCCGGGAAAGGGTACGAAGAATCTCCTTCTGCTGCTGTATTTCGGAGATTTTGTCTGCGTATTGCTGTTTTGCCTGTTTGAGTTCCCGGTCTCTCCGCTCTTGAATATCATTGCGTTTCTGCGCGATGTTTAATTCCGTCAGAAGCCATTTATTCACACAAGCCCGGGTGATGTGTTTGTCTCTGGCATAGGCGGATTGCGTTTTCTTGTCCAGTATAGCGGCAAACAGAAAATCGAGTACTTTGGGGGTGTGACGATGAAAATCCGCCAGCTTCCGAACGATATCACAGAAAAGCGGACGCTGATCGGCAGGAATAATCAGGCCATCCAGATTCAAATCTCCGGAGCCTTCGTCGGAAATCGGCGGCATACCGCTTTCCCGCTCAAAATAGGCACGTGCTGCCGAATCCGCCCCCTGTTCCTGCTTTTCATTCGGATCGTAGATGAGAGTGGGAACGGGGGACATTCTGTTACGTCGCAATGCCGATTTACCTTAGTCCCAAATCCAACTCTCAAACCAATCAGGAGGAAAATAAAATGGTAACGAAGGAAATCAAAGAAACCGACTCCCGCCGGGAGTCTGCGAACGAAGCTTCTAACCCGATGGAGGCAGTACGATATTGAAGCGTCGGCACACCTCCCGAATCGAGCTGAACGGCCTGGTGCTGGAAGCGGTGAATTCACTTGAACTGGAGTTTTTAACCTTGGAAAATGTAGCAGAGGAGTTGAAGATCGATGAACTCGATGATGATGAAGTTCGTGCTTCGCTGGTGGTGGCGGCGGAACGTCAGGCGATTCCGTCGTGCGATATTCTGACTGTCTGGAATGAGTTCAAACATCCCCGGCATGAGGAGTTCGCCGAACCGACCCGGTGGAGTCTGTTGAACGCCTTCACCGAAACCGCCAAGAAGTACAGTCCCGCCCGCGCCGACCAGTGCTACCGGAACCTGACCCGGCTCTTCGGACTGGACGGTCAACCGGCGGAACTCTGGAAAAGATAGGCCACGGCACTCTGCCTTGGTACGCCCTCCGGAAAAGTGGTGTGATTTCCGGAGTATCATGCACCCCGGCGGCTTCGGTCGCCGGTTTTTTCAACTGAAAGAAGGAGTTGTTACTATGGCGAAGGTCTTTTGTCCGAACTGTTCCGCGATTGCGAATCCGCTTCATCGCGCCAGTACAGTTGGAACCGCAACCGGGATTACCGCTGGCGGAACTGTCGTTGTTTCCGGCATGATGCGTGGTGCTCGTGCAGGAAGTGCATTCGGAATCGTGGGGTCAACCATTGGAGCTGTTGCCGGTGGAATCCTGAATCTCCTCTGGGGAGTTACCTCCGGAGGTCTACTCGGCGCTCAGGCTGGCAAACTGATCGATGAAAATGTAATCGGTCTGTACCGCTGCCCGAAATGCCATCTGCGGTTTAAAGCATAAACTAGACCGGGACACTCGCTGCGAGTGTCCCGGTTGAGAACGTGTTCTTTTTTTGATTCATTCATCAACTTTCGTTCTGCGCTCCTCAAGGTACGCGATCTGATCGGGACGCAGTTTCAACTTGGCAAACCATATCGGAAGCGGGTAAGGAATCATTCCGGTGTCTCTGTAAATTAGATAAAAATCATCTATGCTGCCGATTACAGCCCTCTATGCCGGATATGATTCCTTTCCATCTTCCCAATCGTCAAATCACTCTTGCGCAGACGTTTTTGATTCAAGTCGGTATTTGAGCCCTGTAGTAAAGCTATCTGTGTCTTCTGCAACGGTTAATCGCATTGGGACTCTCTTCTGTTATTTTTTTACGAAGCTCAGGATTCAACGTCTTCACGTGTAGACCCTTTTTAAGTGCCATCTTTCAAAATGTGCGTGCGCAATTGTCCGGACGTTATCAAGGCGGGAGGTCTCGCCTGCGCAACCGACCTGCTCCTCCGTAGCTCTCAGGTCGGTCGGTTGCTTCAGCTGCGCCAAGGCACGTTGTCATTTGTAATCACTCGAAAGCAAATGTACGCAAGACCGCGGACGCTACTTGTTGAGTTTTTGAAACAAGTGTTCCATAACATCATCACCTCCCCAAGCTCGACGAATCCCCTCTGGATCAAGAATACGGCAATGCTGCGTAATCATATTTTTCTGCAAACGCCAGCCTTTACATTCTGCCAATTCATTCCAAAAGGTTTTCCCCCCCATCGTTTTCATCGGAATATTCGGCATAGACACGTTTCGCAACAGATCAATGATTTCGCCTGTTTCTATAGCCCTCAGGAATAATTCAATTATCTTTTGTTGTTGTGACATGTAAAACCTCCTTGTTTTTTTTTATCCCGTTTTTGTTGAAGTCTTACCAGGAAACATCTTTGCGCTTGAACAATGCTCCCGTTGTTCATACTGCATCAAATTGCCATGTCCGATATGGCATTATTTCTGCTTATTCCCGTTATCCTTTCTGGACTCTTGAACTTCTTCCGTCGCAAGAAATTCAAGACGGCTCTCAATGATCCCATTACCTAAATAATAATCACGTGAGACGAGAAGTTCTGTTCCACAAAAAGCACACTTTTTTATCTCTGTGTTTGCTTGCAAAAAACGTTTGCAATATCGACAGTACAGTTCTTCTCTTATAAGCATTGTTTCCATAGTTGCCCACGTCCTTGCTTATTTCCGAACACTTCATTTGCCTGGAAGTAAAACAATGGCTGCAAATCATAAAAAATGAATGGAAACCGGAATCAGTCTGCTATCCAGTTTCCCACCGCAAACAGGACAGGATTGTGGCACTTTACCAACTTTTCTGACATCGGCGTCAGTGGCATCATCCAAAATGTTTTCCATGTGTTCTCCGGAAGAGCACAGTTCCACATTTTCAACATGACCGCATTTTGTGCAGCATACACGGTAATATTTCGGTTCAATCTTCTTTCGGAAGAATCCGGAAAGCCGTATGAAACCATTCATCTTACCTCCTTACGGCAGCTTATGCCATCGCTTGTAGGTCGGGCAATATGCCGCTCCGGGGTTGTCGTAAGACATCAGACAGTTCATCTTTGCCGAGCAACGTCCCTGTGGGTTGAACTGAGCAAGGATTGCATTCAATCTTATCCCGGCAAGGAACTGTAACTCTCTTTCTCCGTTCCAATATTCACAAGTACAGCATACCTTGTCATTGACTTTCGTCCAACTTGCTTTTTGTACTGTCATCTGGGTCCTCTCTTACGTTTGACTATTAAGATTTCGATATTTTCTTCGCCTCATCAGTTGCAAAGAGTCGTCTTCAGCGAAGTAAGTTCGTTTTGGAAATCATGGAGACGAGAAACAAGTTCTTTTTTTCGCATACTCTCATCTTCATATTTCATCTTGCGTTCCAGGAGACCCTTCTCAATGTTCCTCAATTGTCCCCCCACAAAACCTTCCGACATCTTCAGTGCCTCAAATTGCTCCTGCACATCCTGCTCAATTTGCGTGAATGTCTCCATAAGCTCGTGCCTGACGTTCTCCATCTCTGCCTGATGTTTTTTTTCTGTGGCCCAGGTAAATATATCAATCACCGTCCCCAGGCCAGCCAGCCAGGGCCCCAAACCTTTGATAAAATTTGTGAGTTTTGTTGCCCCCCAAGGTTTAAAAGAATGCCCGAGCCAATGAGCCACCTGCACCACTCCTTCTTTTGTGACCCCACTCGCAAGACGGCTCAGCTCTTGAGCACCAGAACGGAAAAGCGAAAGATCGACAGTATCGCCAACGCTTATTTCACGGATTTGAGCGGATCTTCTTTTCAACTGATTTTCATAAAGGTTTATATCCTGATCCACCCCATCCAGAATATCGTTCATATCCGTCAATATCATTTTGATATCCTCAGGAAACTGTTTATCATCCAGAATCTCCGCTAGTTTACTCTCAACACAATCCATTTCCTGGTTGAATTTTCCAAGAGTTTCATTCGATACCAAACCAATCAAATGATATTTCAACTCTTTGATTTGCTGGACAACCCTAATACGTGCAGTATCAACGGCTCGGTTACACTTCGATATTGCGGAAGAGACTGCATCCAACTGCCTCTTGAAAAATACATCTAACTCGGACTCTTCCGAGAAAGCCTTTTCTGAATCGGTAAGAAAATGCTCAAGAACATTAATTCGAGCAACAATTTTACCAATCAAACCTTTTTCTTTGATAAACAGGTTAAGGTTTTGTACAAACTCATCAAAGTGGCTTTCCGCTACAAGTTCCGGAATGTTTTCCCGCACTCCAGTCATGTAGTCTTCGACATCAATAATAGAAAAATAAAGCTTTGAGAGCACCTGATCTCCCACAAAATCACAGGTATCTCGTCGCCAATTTTGTTCATTCTCCGCCGGCTCCTGATTGCGTTTATTCATCAGAAGCATCGTTTTGTCTATATATTTCTCCTGAATCAATTTTTTGAAATTTGCGCCAATTTCACGCGTAAACCCTTGAATTGTAATCATATAAATTAACAAATCCGCCTTGCGGATAAAATCAAGAGAAAGAGTATCGTGTTCGAGCCTGCCGGCATAAATTCCAGGAGTATCGGCAATTTCAATACCATTCCAGCAGTAGAGTTGAATGGAGTCTGTCGTTACATCCTGACCTATCTTAATTTCACTGTTCTGTGTCAGAGCCTGAACCAGAGAGGATTTCCCTGCAGAATACTGTCCGCAAACAGCAATCCGGAGTGTATTTTCTCGCTCTTTCTCTTCCAGCTGATGTTTTAAATTTTCTACTCCCTGATGGATCAGCGGATCATTACCGAGAGAGAAAACTCTCTCTGAAAAAGACTTTAACATTGAATTTTTCTGTTCAAATTCAAATTTATTCATGATTGGGCCTCCAGCTCTTGAATTCTTTGCTTAAGTTTTTTTTCATTTTCATTTGCATTATCAAAGAAAAGTTGATTTAATTTGCCAAACTCCTGTGCGATTTCAATCAATGTACGTTGAGTACCTATTATCTCGTCAAATTTTTTCAGAATTTCAGGGTAAATTTTCTCCGCACAATAATTTCGAATTTGATTGTCCAAATCATTAACAGCATTTTGCAAAGAGCTATCAAATTTCTCCTGAAGCTCCCTTATCTTAGTCTCCTTGCTCTTAAAAAAACTGGCTACTGCCAACAGAACAGCACCTAACGCTGCAGCTCCGCCAACAACCCAGCCGCCACCGGGAATCCAACCGACAGAAGCAGCAAAGGTGACCAGGCTCGCGACCAAACTACCTCCTCTGAGCAAATCTTTCCAAGGAGCAGAATATGCTTCCATTCCTTCAAAAGAGGTATTCTGTTCAATGAAATCAATTTGCTTCAACAGGGAAGTGATAACATCTTTTATTTCATCTAAAAAAGGTTCAATAACAGCTTCCGGAACATCTGATAGTTCGGAAATCAAAACATTCTGCCATCTTTCCTGGATCTCATTCTTGTTATATTTTTCATCAATACATTCATACGCAATATCATAGGTATCAATTCTGCTTCGTACCTCCAGCTGAACATCAGCTGAAATGCGCTCATTGAATGCTTTGATTTTCCGCTCGATTCTTGCTCTTTCTGTTCGGATACGATCATAAATTTCTTGTGCCTTTTTTAAACAGCAATCTATCGGTTCCTGGTTCTTTTGGGCAAACTCCCGCACAACAGAAATAAATTTATCTCTAATTGTTTTGGCCCGCATTGTTTTCCCGCGTTCCAAAATATTCTGAACCAGATAATTTCTAACTTCCCGGAAATGGGAAATCTGATAGAGTTCATTCCGGCGAACCGAATTTTTCCGGTAAAACTCATCGAGCATAGAATTTCTACCGCGACTGAAAAAAGCCGCCTGGGCATGTATCGGCAGAATAGTAGGAGAATAGCCTGGAATCTCTTTTGTAATACGTTCAAAATTACCTTTTTGATATTCAGCAGAAATCTCTCGCTCTTTTCTTCTCAGCCTGAACTTGGTATAATCTGATATATCAGCTTTCACATTCAGCAAAACCAAGATATCCTTTCCTTTTTTGTGAATTTCCTTAAGATATTCCAATTCAGGAGTTTCGATATTATCTGAAGTGAACATGAAAACCGCAATATCAGAATCTTGTAAGAGTTTATGGGCCTTCCGTTCTTCATCGCCAATACCGCACTTATCTTTATTCTTATCACGGACAGAAAGACTGCCGGGAGTATCATATACTTTCAGGTTGGCCCAACTGTACTCGTGGATTTCTAATGTTGTACTTTGGCTGCCCCGACCGATAGTCGCACCATTGCCTTTGGTAAGCGCTTCCCTGATTGTACTCTTCCCCGCCTTCGTCTTGCCAAACAATACTATTTTAAATTTAGACAGTTCCTGTTTTGATTGTTCGTTTTTCTGCCTGATACTTTTTACAGCGTCACTTAACTGTGAGGAAAAAGACGAAATAGTTTCTCTCAGTTTATCCGCGGATTGCTTTTGTGTGGGCACATCGGAAGACAGCCATGAAGTGTCATTTATTTGAATCTCATTGAAATGTGCTTGCAGTTTCCAAACTTTATCAGAAATTCCATTCAACTTATCAAGTTCCCCGCAAATATACGCATAGTCTTCATACGCAACATCCCGGCAGAGAATGAGAGCTTTAATAAAACGACAATATTCCTCGATTTGTGGAATAACGTCAAGAGGTGGCAGAAGTTTCTGATATTCCCTGCTAAATCCAATCCGTTGAATTTTCTCTTCAATTTCATGAAATTCTTGTAAAATCTTTTTCATAGATTTCTCTGCCCTTATTGTTGAAGTTCAGAGATCGCGTCACTCAAATCTTCAATCTTTTTCCCGATTCCAACTATATTATTTTCGTATGACTGAACTTCCCGATTGATATCGGCAATATATTTTTCTGCACTTTTCTGGATTCCTGATAATTTATCCAGAAATTGCGCCTCACATTGATTCATCTCGGAAAGAATATCTTGGAGAGCAACTTTATCTTCCGCTATTTTTTTATCAAGAGCACTGGTTGTTTCATTGATTTCCTTGTTGCGATCCCCCAGTTTTTTCAATGCCTCAACAACTTCCTTCTGCTGATCAGCAAATTGCTTAAAGTCAGTCTGAATGGCCTGCTCAAATTGTTCTTTCTCTGCAACAGCCTCCTGGTGGAGTTGATCGAATCTCGCAAAATCAGCCTGGATTGTTTGTGTAAGCTCCTCCATTTTCTGTACAAAGTCCGCATGTTTACGGTCTAAATTTTCAAGAATATTCTCTTCTTTTGAAAGGCGGATAAGAATTCTGAACCACTGAAACATAATACCCTCTAGAATCCCATGTTTTTCAATTTTTTATGTAATATTAATCAATACCATCAGTTGTTTTTCTTCCACTCCTTGTACGTGTCAATTTCAGACTGAAAGACACGGACAACCAGAGCGATGACAGTCGCATCGTCAACAAGGCTAGGCACCGAAATCTCATCCATAATCACATCGATAGGAGAAAGGCGATAGACTACCGCAAATCCCTTGGCGGCAATTAATTTCCACGAGGCAATCTTGTAGATCCCATTGTGATAGTCTTTCTATAGATCCCACAGCAGAAGGAAATTATCAAGCTGTTTCCCCAAAAAACAACGTCTTCTCCCGAGTCGCATTCTCAGCGTCCAACACCTTGTTCAAGTCAAACGTAGAAAGTCGTTGACTCCATGCTGAAATGCTGCATTCACTTATTCTTGATTTTTCTTCCCTAGACTTCCCAACTCCTTTGCTAATCATTTTGGTATAAAAAAAGGACACACCCTGTACTACACTCTGCCCGTGGTACGCCAATACCAGATAACGAATGCAGACAAGATGCGTCCCAAAGGATGCATCCCGCCAGCAACTGCGTTATCTGCTTTCATTTGGCGTTTTCGGGCAGACGTGTGCTGGAAAATACTTTTTACATGAACTCTTGTAACTCTACTCTGTCGGCGATACCCTCATTTCTTCCCGCAGGGATATAAACTGCTGGAAAAAATATAGTACCTTTTTGCCGCATTGCAAATCGTATTTTCGCCGATTTTAATAAAATCAGTCGGAATGCATCCATTCATCTTCATTCGTTCCGGTATTGGCGTACCGCGGGCGGAATTTCATTTGCCCGCAGTCGCTGTTGTCACCTCCTTCCATGTCGACATTTACACAACACGCTTAATATGATGCCACACCCCTGACACAACATGTCATATCAATTTACCGGATTCAATTTTTCCACTTCGTTTCCAGTTCCTCCATCTGTCCGCAGAGCAGGCCGTACTGTCGCAATGCGGCATCCATCATCGCCATCGAACCGCCTTCGAATTCCGACGGCGTATTCAGATCTTCCTCCAGTTTCCGCTCCCACTCACAGCTCCATTGCATATAATCCTTCTCGAATTCGCAATAGTTCCGGCTGTTCTCCACTTCGAGCCGCCGCCAGGAGAGTTCCATCTCCGCCAATCGCCGCAGAAACGAAGAACACATGTTCAGATGCCATTGACTGAAATCCGCATTGCCATAGAGTTCCCGTTCACATTCGGCCCGGGCCTGTTTCAATGCGGATTCCACCGAGTAACTACGCGTCAGCAGATGACCGGCTCCCAGTCCTACCATCAGACAAACGATCGGCACCACACTCCGCCATGGGAATATCTGCAGTTTCATAGCGGTTACTTCTTTCCTGCGTTGCTGATTCCATCCATAATGCTGGAGCCGATCGAACTCAGCAGATCCCCCCAGAATGAGCCGCCTCCGCCTTTACTTGAGCCGGCACGCGAGCGCGGTCTGTTGCTGTAAAGCATGGTTTCCGGATCCGGCAGATTGAAATCTTCTGTGTCAGCTTCCCAGGAGCAGAAGGAACATTCCCAATGTTCATCGTCGCGGGTCAGCAGTTCACCTTCCTCGCAGTTGGGACATCTCGGATTGAACTCCAAAAGACATCTGTTGCACACCAGATTGTGATTGAACACCCGAATTTCGCTGGAATGGCATTGGGGACAGATGACTCTCATTTTTCATTTTCCTTTCACGTTTGTTTTTTTTCATTTCGCCATCCGATGATGGTTGTGGAAATTCAAATCAGGTTCTTTGCTGTTGTCGCCGGAATCCACGGCACGTTGCGTTGCAGCTGTTTCACGTTTTCGCTGTGGGCGGCCATCACGCTTTCGCCGATCCATGGCGCCGCCAGATGGAAGTCGATCCAGTAGGGACAATATTCTTCCAGCTCCGGGCGGAACAGCAGCAACAGCGCCCACGCCGATTCATTCAACGCCTGCCAATTCAAAACGTGCCGCGCAAGCTGCGGCTGTTTTTTCAGAAGCCGTACAAGCTCCACCGCGGAAAAATTCCCCCAGCAATCGCATGCCGCTGCGAGTTCCGGACGAACCTGCAATAGTTCCGCCCAGCTCTCCGGAAGCAACTTGATCGAGTTGCGGCATGTTTCATACAGTTCCGGGCGGTGAGTAAGAATCACCCCCAGCGTATGCGGTCCGATCCGGCGCCACTCCCGTGCCGTCAGGCGGGAGAAATCGCATCGGCGCAGGTACTCCGTCAACTCGACATCCTGTTTTTCTTCCATCATTCTTCCCTGCCTTATTCCGACCGGAAATCAAACTGCTGCTGTTCCGGAGTCTGCCGCGCCTCTTCCGCCGTTTCGCGGCATTTGCGCTCCATAAACGCAACCTGATCAGGACGCAGTTTCGACTTTTTTACAATCAAAACCGGGCGGTCATACGCGGTACAGAGCCACGATCTGCCCGAATGAAAGCGCACATAGTAAAATCCCTTGCCGCCATTGCCGTAACAGGCCTGATCGAACCAGACGAAAATATCTCCGGCAGGCACCGGAGGCATCGCGCTGCGATCGCGCCTCTCCTTTCGGAATTCTGTTATGGCATCCTGTTCTCGTTTGATCAGTTCATTGACCTGCCGCCGGGCAACCGCCGCCGGAGTTATCTGTGCGGTAAGCGTTTCCGGTAAAGCCATTACAGTACACATTTCTCTTTTTCCCTTCCATTTTCTGTTTTCCTCTTCATCAGAAGAGCTTCTTAGGATGCGTCGCCTTGCCGGAGAGAAGCGCAATGCCGCTGTCTTGCCTGGAGTATCCGGTTAAGGTAAGCCTGATAAATTTGCCTCTCATTCCATCCCGGTTTTGTGCCGGGATAAGTACACAGCAGATTCAATCCGTCCCGCAAACGAAGCCGCTGTTGAAAAATGTGAGTGACCGCCTTCGCAAACAGACTGTTTTCCTGAAAAGTCATCAGTTTGTCATCATAACCGATCTGAAGCATGCGATCGTAAAAATACCGACCGTGTTCTGCCCTGCCGGTATGTTGAAAGTCCCAGATATGGTTCATTTCATGCAGCATGACACCGAGAAAACAGCCGGTGGAGAGCGCCGCACAGGGGATCAGACGGATTTCAATAAAACAGAACGGTTTCCGCTGCCGCGGAGTCTGTAAGAAATTAGCTGAAGCGAGCACCCGTTTCCCCTGTCGATCCAAATTCAACATCAGCGGTACCCGATTCAGTTGTCCTTGCAGACAGAGTAAATTGAGTACATCAAAAATGTAATAGAGTTTGAAATATGTACGTTGACACTCCTGCTGGAACTGTTCGGTACTGATTACTGTTTCTCTGAGAAGATTCATATTACCACCTGCGGGTTGAGAATGGCAATGCTCCGATCGTCAGCGCCGCGCGGGTCACGCGTCCAGCGGGCACCGGTCAGATAATCAAGCAGATCCTGCCGCGTCAGCTTCCCGGAGGCGAGATCGTCAAACATGGCGTCGAATACCGGCCCGGGTCTCATCGCCGGCAGCTCGAACATCAGATGTTCCGGTCCGTCGCTGGTGAGTGCGATCCCATTGATCTCTGACGCGTCGAGCAACCGTTCCCGGAAGCGGTCACTTTTTTCATCGCCGGGTCTGAGAAAAGAGGTCATATTGTCGAATTCCCCCTTGTCCGGCCGGAACACCGTTCGACACGTCCCGTTCCCCCGCACGGTGACTGCACCGTCTCCCAGCTGGAAAACGCCATGTCTGTAACGGCCGCAGACGGCAAACACCACCGTGAAATCAAACTCTTTTTCGGGCAGGCCGTACTGCTCCGCCAGCTCCAGCTTCGGCTGCACCAGAGTCCGGATCATCAGGCGGCAAAAATGGCGCCAGATCCCGTGCCGCCGCCGCCGGACATCGAGGCACTGCGCCAGCATTCCGTCAAGCACCGCGCACTGGCTCCGGAACGCTCGAACCGCCGCCTGTGCTCCGAGTTGCGAGAGCCGGGCACTGCCGCGCCCGTCGCACACAATGGCGACTGGACGCGGCACAAACCATACCCCGGAGGCATCTTGACAGGGGAGTTCCCTGCGGATGTGTCCGTTGCCGGGAACCGATACGGCAAACCCGTTGGCCATTACGGTTCCTCCGTCCCCGCGAGATCCGCCCAGCTGTTGACGGTACCGAGCGTAATGTTGTCCTGTTCGGCGACGCTGCTGGCGGAGACGCTCTTGAGCGAATCGGTGAGCCAGCGGAAGAACTCCTTGAAACAGAGCCCTTTCAGTTTCACCGGACCGGGTTGTGCCGGAAGGATCTCGCGCAGCGTATTGAAGTCGGCTTGTTCGCCGATGCCGATTCCAATGTAGGTGATCTTGCGCTGTTCCCCCAGAGATTTCATTTCTTCAGCCGCCTTCCGCCAATCGTCGTTCGGCATACCGTCGGTCATCAGGATTACCCAGGGCTTATAGGAAGCGATTCCCTGATTTTTGTAGAGACGGCGCCGGGCGGAGAGCTCTTTCGAGGCCAGCCGGAGCGCTTCTCCCATCGGCGTACTGCCGTTGCTTTCCAGCGTCGGCACGATCGCTTCGTGAATTGGCGAAAACGGAACCGCGATCTTCACTTCACCGCCATATGTGATGACTTCGGCTTCCACGCTCATGCTCGCGGTTTCATCGTCACTGGTTTCCTGGAAAAACTGCTGCACACCGGCATTGAGCTCCTTGAGCGGTTCGCCCTCCATGCTGCCGGAGACATCCAGCAGCAGTACCACGGGGCAACGCGGCGCGGGATTCGTGACGTCGAGATTTCGATCTTCCGCATAACTCATTTCTTTCTCCTCCTTGAGGTTGTGGGCAGAATTGCCCGATGTTGACTGTTGACACCGCGTTTTCGCAGAAGCGCGACATACTGTTCCAGTTCCTGTTTCAATTCACCGATTCCGGGGCGCCGCAGCGGTTCGTTGTAACCGTCGACGAACATCCGTCGAAAGAGCTCCCGCAAGCTGTCCGGCAGGTAACTTACCGATTTCGTCCAGCTCACCGGGAAGCGGATCCTCGTTCTCGTGTCGAGCGGGCACTTCCCCGTCTTCAGGTTGGTCGCCGGATCGCTTCCGCCGCAGTAGGCGAAGGGATGCAGTCCGCTCAGCAGGATCATGTAGACGACCACCGCCAGACTGAACCGGATCTGTTCCGGGGTGCGTCCGCGCTTGAAATTCTCCTGATGCAGAAGAAGTTCCGGTGCGGCAAACTCCGGCATGAAGTTCTTCGACAGGTAACTTTTCCCATCCTTCCCCGCAATCTGGAAGCTGTCGCAGTCGATGAACTGAACTTTTCCCTGCCGGTCCACCAGAAAGTTGTCCGGATTGAAGTCATTGATCAGCACCCCCTGCCGCGCAAGCAATTGCACGCCGTTGACCAGATTCAGCGCAACCTGGGCAAGCTGGAGTTTATCCCAGCCGGGGAAGAACCGCTTCACCTGAAACGGTGCGTACAGTGCCCGCAGTGTCCGCCCGGAACACTTCCGCATGGCAAACCCGATGATGAGCCGGTTCCGGTCGAATACCGGCATCAGCGGCCACGCGAGAAAGGGCGCGTTCCGGCACTCCTCCAGCTCCAGCATCGCCTGAATCTTCCGGCCGGGAACCGAATCAGGCTTGCAGAGTTTGATCAGGATCCGATCGTTCGCCCGGAACCGGTAGACGGTGCCGCCGCCGCCCTGTGCAACCTTTTCCGCTGCGGAAAGCTTCAGCGGCTCTCCCTGCCGGTCGTAGACGGTGACCGGCCCCGCCTTCTCCGGCGCGGCGAGAGCCAACCAGCCGCGCCCCGTCTGCGGAGGGCGGCGGGCCAGACGCAATCCCGCCAACAGCTGATTGAGGAGCGGCGAGAAGGGAGTGTTACCGATCACTTTGCTTCCAATCCTTCTTTTTCGCTTCGCGTTCCCCGGCAAGGAATTCCTGCCGGAGTTCCTCCTCGTTCATCGTCATATCCGATTCGAAGTAGGCTTTCGCCGCCTTGCCGACGCCGTAGGTGACCGCCGCCGCAATCGGAACTTTCAGAAACGGCAGGAAGCTGGCTCCGACCTTGCCCGTGATCGAACCGCCCGCACAGCCGAGCAACATGGTGATGACCGTATTGTCCGCCGCGATGCCGTAGAGTTCGGCAAGTTTGTAGAGCATATAGACCTCGTTCGCAATCAATGGAGCGACGTCAGCCAGCGGCAGCGGCACCAGTGCGATGGCGGCGGCGCGCCCCGCGGCCCAGTTGATGTAGCTGTCCGCCTCGGAGCTGACGCTTTCAGCCCAGACCCGGCGCATGTTCGCGTAATAATCATCCCAGCGTTTACGAAACGCTTCCAACTCTTCTGAAGCGTGGCCCATGGCCGTTGCGCTCATCGCTTCCGCCTTCGTAATCAACTGCTTGAGTCCTGTGCGATTTTCGGAGGAAACCAGCACGATCCGATCGCGGTCGATCAGATCGAGCAGAGTATTCATCACGGATTCCACCTGTTCCTTGCGCATGAGTTCGCACTTGGTAACGACCAGAATCACCTTGTCGCTGAAGGTTTTGATGAGTTTTGCGTCGGTATCCTGAATTCGTGCGCCGGAGCCGTCGATGCAGTACCAGATGTTGTGGATGAGGCGCTCTTCGCTCTCGGCATCCAGACGCTGGAGCAGTTCATTCAGGATGAAATCGGCATATTCGTCCACTGTCTGGGAACCCGGATTCATCCCCTCGGAATCAACGAAGTTCGCGATTTCGGTTTCGTATACCTGAAACCCGACGGTCAGCGGCTTGCCGTCGCCGATGGCGCTGTCCGGAACCACTCCACGGTGCGTCACCGCCTGAATCAGTGAGGTTTTTCCCACGCCGGTTTTACCGCAGACCAGAATATTCGGTTTCATCTTCATTCTCCTTTTGCTGAGTTGATAAAATTCCTTGAAAAGTTCGAGATCGAAGCCAGGCGACGGCTTCGGCAATCCCTTGATCTTCGCCAGCGCATACGCTTCAAAATTGTTGTGGAGCCAATTGCCGAGCGTCTCCACAAGACGGTGCGCCGCCTCCGCGCCGATGACAGCGGAGGATTCATACCACGGAACCGTCTCCGGCGAAGCCGTAAAAACCGATTTGACGAACTCAGCCGCCTCGTCATGCAGTTTTCGTTCACGCAGGCCGTAGAGTGAAGCGAGGTGCGCCGCCACCGCAATTCCGATCGGAATCAACGGGGAGTTCTCCGAACGTTCCACCGGAACTTCCGCCATCTGTGCGGCTTCCTGCGCGGCATCGTTGACGATTGCGCGGGCGGTTTCGTTTTTTTCGGCGAGTTTGGCCGCCTTCGCTTCGCGGTCGATCTGCTGGGCGGCGAGAAACGCATCCCGATAAGCTGCAGGAAGCATCCGCAGACTCAGAGCGACCAGCTCCCGACAACCGATCCCATCACCTTCGGCATCGGAAACTTCGACGATGCGCTCCGCGGGAATCCCCGCATCCAGCAACACCTTGCGGATCGCTTCGGCCTGCGCCGGACGGGTGATGTCCTTCTTGCTGAGTACGGCGATCACGTTGTCAGGTGTGAAGATCTCCCGGAGCAGCGCCAGGTCGCAATCGGTCACCCGCGCGCCGTTTCCCTGAATCAGATACCAGACGAGGTGGATGTGTTCCTCCACATTCGTATCGTCCTGACGCTCCGCGACGAACTCTCTCATCTGCTCCCGGAAATCCGCCTCTTTTTCGCCGAGTTCGAGGCCGCGCGAGTCCCACAGCCGGATCTCTTCATTCTCATAACAGTCGAATTCGATCCGGCACGGGCGGGAGTTGCCGACACCTTCCGCCGGAACGATTTCACTGCCGAGAATTGTGCGGATCAGCGAAGTTTTGCCGCACCCGGTATAACCGGCAACCAGAATGTTCGGACGTTTACAGAACCGTTCCGCTTCATTGAAATTCCGTTCAAACTCCGTTTTGCAATCCATGTTTTCCATTTCAACTCTCCTTTTTTTTTCCTTGTCCTGCAACAATTTCTCCTTTAAAACTCCATGCTCCTTCTGAAGGGTTTTGACGATCCGCTCCAACTCCTCGCTCTGCGCATTGCGTCGCTCCAGATTTTTCAAAAAGCCTCCTTCTGCCGGCGGATAGAGTTCGATCCTGCCCGGATAGATCAGACTCAGTTCCCGCATAATTTCCGAAAGGAGTTCCCGGTGCTGTTGATCCAGTTTCCGGAGTTCCCGGATTTTCGCTTCCGGCGGGGATTCTGAATGCATCAGCTCCAGAACCAGATCCGACATGCGGAGGAAAAGACTCTCGGCCGTCTTCAACTGGCCATGCACCTCCTCCAGCATGGCCTGATACAGTTCTGAAACCCGTTTGTTCATCTTTCCGAAAATCTCCTTCCGCCGTTTATTATACGCCACCACCTCTGCCACCGGATGTCATACTTCGAGCGGAGATGGAATTTTTTCTTTTCTTCCAGCAATCTCTCACACCGCAAACTATCCGTAAAAAACCGTGATGGTTCCCTCACAACCATACTTCTGGCGCAACACGCGTTCCGCCTCCTCCGGAGATGAGGCGGAAATCTCTCCATCCCAGCAGCTCCGTGAATCAATGCACCCCCAATTGTAGGTACGTTTATCGGGACACGATGTTTTCGACGACGAGGACGGATTTTCGGAATTTTTCCGTTTCAGCTCGCACAATTTTTCCTGGATCCACGCGAGCTGTTCAGGAGTCAGGTAAGTTTTGTTCCAGCAGACGCCGCACAGGCACCGAAGGCCGGGCTTCTGTTCATCGCGGATGACGATGTCCAGAAATCCGTCCACCTCGTGAATCATGCAGATCATCCCCCATTCTTTCGAGTTGTGAGCGCGTTCGAATGCCTCCTGCATTTTCTTTCGCTCATCTTCCGGTTGTCTTCTCTGCTTTCCAAGCCATTCCCGATTAAAATTTGATACCATGATGTCCTCCTGTTTTTTGTTGTCGTTCTCTTAACAACACTATATTTATACCACGACAGCTATGACACGGGATGTCATAGGAACCCATCCAGATAAAGAAAAATGTTTTTTTATTTTGGCGTACCACGTTGTATTTTTACTCATAAAACGGTATATTGCACCACAACAAAAATGTCGTGCCTCCATAGAAAGGATTGCGCTCATGAGTGTTCAGGCCCGTCAGGCGTTGCGTTTGATGAAGTTCATTGCGGAGATGAAAAAAAACAATTATCCCAATGCGGGCAGCTTCTCCAAACTGTTATGCCGAATGGATGTCGATGAAAATATCGATTGTGCGTGCAGTCCCCGCACCGTGGCACGGGATATTGAAATTCTCCAGAAGGAATATCATGCCCCCATCGCGTACAACGCGGTTCGACGGGGCTATTACCTTAAGAACAGTGATTGGGAATTCTCCGTTCCGATCATGAGCGAAGAGGTTCTGAGCATGACTCTGCTGGGCACTAAACTGGCCTCGGATATCCTGCCGGAACCCATCAAAAGCGATGTGAATACCGCTGTAGAAAAGGCTCTTACCGGTAACAGTTCGGAATTCTTTGACGACGCCATGATGGAATCTCTGTTGTGTGCGACCGGCATAAAGGCCGCTGTCGATCCGGCAATCTTCAAAAAAGTTTTCGAGGGCTGGCGTTGTCATCAGGTATTGACGTTGACCTACCAGAAGCCAAACGGAGAAGAGCAGGAACGGAAGTTTGAACCGCACATCATCGCCTTCCACCGGGGGATCTGGTATACCAAGGGGTATGAATACGGTACACGGGAGAAGAAATGTTATGCCATCCAACGGATTCATTCGGTCAAATTCGCCGGCGATGATTTTGTACCGAATCGGGAACTCGTGGAGGAGACGCGGCAGAACGGTCTCTTTGAATATCCGAAGATCGACGGTGTTCAACTCCGTTGCGATGCGGAGATCGCTTTTTATCTCTACGAACACCAGAGAGTGAAAAAGTTCAAGATCGAACCGCAGGCAGACGGTTCTTTGATCGTCACATTGCGTCCGGCGTTCGAGCACGAAGTGGTTCGTTGGGTACTGGGCGAAGCCGGGCATATTGAGGTTCTCTATCCGCCGGAGTTGCGTCAGAAGGTCGCCGCGGCAGGACGGAAAATCTGTGAACGGAACTCCTGATGTCTGAAGCAGCTCAAACTACGGGAAGGTGGCAGGTCATTATTTGTGCCGCAACGACAAAGTTGAAGCTCTTAAAACCGAGATGACCCAAACTAGAATTTAGACGCCATTTTCTACTGAAAAAAAGAGAGTTCCGGCTTCCTCGATAATAGGGTTGTTCCCTCTGGAGACATGTATGTCTCCAGAGGGAACAAAACACATTGGATATTCACAATGACTGGCCGACTGAGGATATTGCGAAGTGGTGAACCGTGCGAAAGTGGACACGCTTTCGCACGGTTGTCGGGGAATCAGTTCTTCAGCAAGAATACTTGGGGGCGACGTTCACTCAGCACCGCCTCCTTCCTGCGATCCCGAAGGGCACAGTACGGCTTGAACTTCCTCGCTCAGGGATTCCGATTGGAGCGGAACCGTATCAATGTAAAATACGCAGTAAAATTGTTCCTTTTCTGCATCCCTCGTCACATCGGTCATGATTCGTTTGCAATAGGCTTTCCCGCTTGTCGCAATCGTTTCCGGAACGCAGGCTGCGAAATCCATGAAAACGCCGATCTGTTCGTTAGTGGAAAGTAGCAGCCGATCTGGAAATGTGACGCCAAGACGCAGCAGGTTGGGGGATGGTGATTGCTTCACCTCCGAGGAGACGTGAGAGATCAATCCGGAAATCGTGTAGATGTTTTCGGACATGATGCCCTTCCTTTCTGGGCTTTCCGGCCGTAACAATTTATTCGTCTCAGACCATCCGGGGCACATTATGTTCGCTGTACAAAAATACTTGTTCGAAAGCGGCTGCCCCGTAGATCAGGATGCCTTTCTGAGGCCAGAGCAGACGGTACATTTCCCTGCTGTAACAGGGAAAATATCGCTTCATCGATGAAACTATAATGATAGGTTATCAAACTCGAGGTGACGGGATGGATGTTTTGTCAGTTCGACCAGTTTCCGGAATTGGTCACTGGTATGTAACCGACCCTGCAATTTCGGTAGGATATTGAGTCTGCGCCAGTCCTCATCACTGAACTGATCGAGGCAGGGACAGGCCGTCAGCAGCTCTGCGGAACTGAAAAGAATGCTCCACCACATCGGTTTTGTGAACTGGTCTTGGCATGGACAGTGATTCCAAAGCCGTGGGGTATGCTTGACGACCCAGAACCAGTCCCCAAGCGTGAAGTCATGCGTGTCGATATCCCCTGCATAACTCCAGCCACTCGCCAGCAACCCGCTCCGTACAGCAGGGTGATCCGGGATTTCGCAGTAATGCAACAAGGTCGGTTGGTGTCGTAACAAATTCTTCCATTGATACGGAGTGAAATCCCGCCAGCACGTACACCGCCATGCAAGCGATGGCTGCTTTTCAAGAACGGTGATCCATTCGTCTGGGGTGAACTCGGAGAATGGACAAAACTCCTGAAGCTCCGGGTGTCGTGAGATGATGCGTGCCCACTGCTTCGGAGAGAGTGGAGCGGAGATGTGTTCAGTCTCCGGAGTGAATGCGGCACAGTTCCATTCCAGATTGAGGAAGACATTCAGTTCTTGTTCGGTCATGATGATTGCCTTTCATGGTTATTTTTGAATACGGGATGAAAATAGTTCCCGCTGATGTTTGGGGGAGGCGTCTTTCTGGTTGACCTTGGCGAGGTAACTGCAACGTCGGAAACACTGATCGTATTTGCGTTCATATTCGGGATCATCCTTTCGGAGCATGACTCCGTTTTCCTGCGGTTGACCTTGCCGGTTCCTCATACAATCGTCAATCAGTCCGTAGCTGGTTGCCCGTCCTGTATTATCACATTTCGGAGGCAGATTCAGCGTCTTCTCCCATAACCGTTCCGCCGTCTGGATATGGTCGTGGATATTCTGCGTTTTGTGTCCGTTCATCATCAAAGCAACGTGATAGTGCTGATGTTTCTCCCGGGAACGCTCCCTGACTGCAATGTATGCAGGATCATATCCCTCACGTTTACGGTTCTTGATGAAGCTCTCCTGAAACCGGCTGAAGAGTTCGTTGTCATTCGGATAATCGTAGCCTTGCGGGAACCGGACATCATACCGCATGAAGAAGACTTTACTGTGACGGCTGCTCATGTCAGTCATGATCTGATCGATCTTCTCCAAAATCGATTCCTTACATCCGAACGATCTGGCTTTATCGGTTATGATGGGATGTCCGTGATACTGTTCCTCGTTGGTGATTCTTTCGTTTCTCATGTTACGGTCTTTCTCTTGCTTACTGTTAATTCTGTTTTTCTTTCTGCAGGAACGAGCCCCCGGTGATGTCTAAAGCCCTCACCGGGGGCTCGTATAGGTACTACCAATTAACCTGCTTTTGATAACGTGAAACCTGCCTGCTGACACAGGGACTTTTGAACCACGATCTCTTGCGTAGCGTAGATGGTGCTTTGACCGGATTATTCCCCGCATAGGATATTGGATGCACACAGATAAAAAATAACAAACCCCCGGTATTGCATATGAAAGGCCGATTTGAATTTTTTGAAAGGAGTTTTCACATGGAACTGAATGCGGAACAAAAAGAAGCGCTGGCATTGATGCTTTCCGGGAAGAACGTTTTTCTGCGAGGAGATGCCGGCACGGGAAAAACGGAAGTCATCAATGCGTTCATCGAGACGAATCCGGAAGGGATCGTACGATTGGCCCCGACCGGGTTGGCGGCCCGAAACCTGAAATCTGGCGGGATGACAATTCACCGTTTTCTGAAAATGCTGGAACGGAATCAGCAAGTCTCCCCCGAGCGTACCCGCTCCTATCTGGAAGGCGTTTCCCATCTGATAATCGAAGAGATCAGCATGGTTCGCAGCGATCTTTTCAGCCGACTTGATCACGATCTACGTATTTACACCGGACGGAATCAACCGTTTGGAGGAATTTCCATCGTGGTCGTCGGTGATTTTTATCAGCTCCCGCCCGTCGTTAAAACTCAGAAAGAATATGAGTTCCTGATAAAAAATCTGCACGGGATTTTCGCTTTTGATGCTCCAGTCTGGGCAAAGGCGGATTTTCTGAATGTAGAATTGAAAACGTCCCATCGTCAAACAGATAGGGCATTTCTGAGATTATTGCGTTCTGTGCGCCTCGGAACCGAAGAGCTTGATGCTCTGCTGCCATGGCTGAATTCCCGCGTAAAAAAATTATTCCCTCACCCGGAAGCCCGCCATCTTTGCTGCTATCGATCCCGTGCGGAATATATAAACCAATGTTTTGTGGAGCGCGTGCTTTCCCCCGAACATTTTTTCACAGGAAAATGCGACGGAAATTATCCGGAAGAAGACTGGCCGGTTCCGATTTCTTTAAGAGTGAAAATGGGGATGTTCGTGCTTCTGACCGCAAATGAAGCGCATGGGGATTACGTCAATGGCGACCTCGGAATCGTTATTGCTTGGGAACCGGATTACATCTGTGTCAATCTGCTGCGCGGACCGTGTGTGATGGTCGCGCGGAATACCTGGCTCAATTATGAATATTCCATCGGGATCACCCCTGCCGGTGATCCGCGCCTGAATGCCCGGATCATTGGAAGTTTTACTCAATTTCCGATTCTTCCAGCCTACGCCATGACGATTCACAAGGCTCAGGGGCAAACGCTGGACCGCGTTCATCTTGATCTGCCCCCCCGTCCCTGCTTTGCCTCAGGACAGCTGTACACGGCGTTGTCCCGGGTACGGAAACTGGAGGATCTGTCTTTGAGTCGTCCTATCCTCCGGAGCGATATCAGAATCAGCGAACACGTCCGATGTTTTTATGATCGGATTTGAAATCGTCCATGGCGTAAGCCGCCTCCTTCTCAAAAAATATGATACTCACCGACAGAATGGACATAACTGTTTTATTATAAATAATTTCATTTCGCCATCCTGTGCCAAAAACATACAGGAGGCGAAAATGAACACCACTCAAATTTCCATGCAGACCGTTCGTTATTTCAAGCGGATCATGCGACCGATCGCGGAAGACGGAATCATTCCGCTGCCGGAATATCACGAAGTCATCAGCCAGCTGACAAGTCTGGCCGAACACGGAACCCTGAAACCAGTCGTTGTCCCGAAGCTGATCGACCAGCGAGAAGTAGCAGAAATGCTCGGTATCAGTCACAGCAACTTTAAAAAACTCGAAGCCGAAGGTGCATTCCCATTCCAACGCAAAATGGTGGGATCTGCCGTCCGGTACAGAAACACGGACATCTTAGATTTTATTCTGGCTTCGGAGGCATAAAATTCGGTCCATAATAGTTATTCCTAGAGGGCTCAGAATACAAGCGAAATCTCCGCTTGGAAAGTCCGTATTCTCGTTTCAACTTTTTTACCATGGATTCTGAAATTTGAAGCCGCTCCGCAATTTCTTTTCCTTTAGCACCCGCTCCCAAAAGTTTCTTTAATTCCGTCACGAGTTGCGGCCGAGGTCGCAGAAGCCCCGCAGATTTTCTGTTGTATGATGATTCTTTTAAAATTGGTTCGGAGCCATCTAGCAGATTGATACGGTAAAATTTCTTGATTTTCCCATACAGGGGTATTTCTGCGGAACAAATAACTTCATTCCCAGCACATTCTGCAGACGGTTCAATCACAATTTCCTGTTCGCAATGCAGAGCCTTAATATATGGGTTACGCCTGGATTCAACAAAAATTACCGTCCAGCCATGATCGCGTAGCGTGTCGAGAAAAAGCAATGTCTGTTTCAGGACTTTTATAAGAAATGGATTCAGCGAATCTATAACCAGTATTTTGGGCATCCCGTTTTTTACGGTTTGTGTGGATTGTTCAATGAGCGCAAGTAGTTTTTGACAATCTGAAATCGAACTCGTTTTAAGTTCTGAAATATTGAGCATTTCATCTAACAGCAGCGGACGTTCATCGGTAATGTTGATCGGCAGTTCTCGGGGATCAAGATTACGGACATTAAGAAAGTAATTGATTCGCAGGGCATCGATCCAGTCATAGAGCAGACTTTGATCATGCCGTATAAAAAGAACCGTACCATTCTGTGATACAGGAGAAAAAGAGTTGGAGCAAAATGGAACAAGCAATGCCAGTAAAAAAAGCTCTTTGCTACTGCCGGAACCCGTAATCAGAATTCGATTGCCATGCACAATGAAAGGCGAAATATCGAATTGAACAGGGCGGTTGATACGCGGAGCAACTTGATTTCTGAAATATCCAAACGGATTTACTCGTTGGGCAGAACGTCCTATTATCCAGTGTCGCCATTTTCCCAGATCGACAATCAGCGGAATATTTTCTCTGCCCGGTAATACTTCTGGAACTTCAGCTGAATTCATAAAAATCAGAGACAACTCCGGGCCTCCCACGGCTCGGAGTTGTTCCTGAACCCTGATTGCTGTTTCAAGCATTTGCTCATAATTCAATCCGGAATGTTGTTCCATGAAAAAATAGATTTTTTTCTCTTTTAACTGCTTCCAAGGATAGTGTGTCAAATCGCCATACCAAGATATCCACGCAAGGTCAGAGTTCCCTGAACGCAAGAATTGAGATTGATAAAAGTCTGCGCCGGCGATGTCGTCAGTCAATATAATAGCGTGAGCTTGTCCTACAAATTGAGTATTATAAAAGGTCAGTGGAAAATTTTCCGGCCAAAATGAATACGAATTATTTTTCCCGGAGCAAAACGGGATGACCAATTTTGAGTTTTCTTGTCTTCGGTATAAAACTCCAATATAATAGAAAACATCGTTATCCGAAAAAAAATATAATTTTTCGTATGCATTAGAACGTCTCAACAAAGGTTCTGGAATGTATTGAACTGCTGGAGAAATGTCTGCCGAGCTGATATCAGGAAATTTTTCCAGGATTTCTTGTCCAACGATGGAAAAACGGCGAAGTTCATTTCTAAGTTCTCCTAAATCCAGCTGGTTCCACACGCTATTGGAAAAAGGTCGCAATGTGTGACTCATTGTTTTCTGAAATTCGGGATTATGTTCGATAGCAAATTCTCTTTGACCAAGCTTGATAATTTCCTGTTCTATTTGGGCGTTACGAGACTGATGGCGAAACGGCCAAAATAGATTGTCCAGAAAAAGCAAATATTGAAATACAAATTCATCAATTATTGACATAACGCCAGCCTCCATTCCGCAAAATATAGCACAGTTTATGCAGAATAAAAGTTATAAAAGTTATGAAAGTTATGAAAAATCCTCATGTTCATGGTCATGATAAGTAGAACGCAAGGATATCATTGCCCTAAAAGGATCTTCCTTATCGTTAAGATTTCCGAAGTTTTCTTTTCGACTTGCTCAATATAAGCAATAGCATCGCGAATGCGGATATCCGCATTATTTATTAATTTTACACCGCTGATCGCTTCGATGGCGGCACGCTGGGCTTCCTCGCCCACATGAGTATAGAAACGGTCGATGATGGAAGAATCCGCGCCGAGGATCGAAACGACTACGGCTTTCGGAACTCCGGCTTCCGCACAGAAACTGGCGAAGCTGTGACGGAGGCTGTGAAAGCCGTAGACCGTCGCTTTCCTTTTGCGTCCCGGAGTTGCCACAGATGGTTCCAGTCCAATCCATTTGATCACCCGCAGGACATCGATATTGACCAGGCTGTCGCCAATTTCCTTGCCTCTTTCATCCACGATCTGATAGCGGGCGGCGACCTTTGGGCAGACATAGGAATCCGTCTGCCACTTCCGAGCTTCCCGAAGAACCGCCTGCAACGGTTCCGCAATCGGAATTAGCACTTCTTTCCCGGTTTTGAATTGTTTGACCCAGATACGCTTCTGTTCCAAATCAATGTTTCGCCACTGCATCAGCGCACAGTCTTTCAGACGCTGACCGGTATACATCCCGATGTAATAGACGACTTTGATTTCCGCCTTATTCATCAGCTTGCGGTGGGGATTGTCCAGTTCCCTGCGGATGGCCTCCTCCTGTTCCCGCGTAAAGGCGATGCGGCGTACCAAGGTTCCCTGTTCCTCGCGTTCCTTTCTCAACAATACTGATGAACCAAAAGGATTTTCGATGCTCAGGTAATCTTTCAGCGTTCCGAAGATTCGACGGATACGGACGATTTTCCGGTTATGGGTTGCCACGGAAATCTGCATGGTTCTGAGATGGTTTGCGAAGTCCTCCGCCATGGCCGGTGTAACATCCTTGACATCTTTCACGTTGCTGTAACGGGAGAAATAGCGGATCATTTCGTCCAGCGTGGAGTGATAGGCCAGTTCTTCCCGGACGGTGGCGGGGATTGCGCGCTGAGGGTGTTTGGAGTAGATGTTCCAAATTTCGGAGAGAGGCAGCGGGCGGGCCTGTTTCACGAGATGCCGTGCGACTTTGACGTGGGCGGAGATGACTTCCTCGGTGGTAGCTTGAATAATCGGGAGCAGTTTCCGGGCTTTTTCGAGAGCTTCTTCCTGATTGGAGGTTTTCAAGCTGACGCATTTGCGTTCATGCTGGACTTGATAACGGAAGTAGTAGGTGCCGCCTTCTTCTTTCTGGTAAACGGTTCCGACGTCAAGTTTGACTTTGCATTTCTTTCCCATCTTACGCACTCCTTGTGGTAAAATCCTGTTTTGGCTCAATATAGCCGTTGAACTGGGAAATGAAAGTCTTGGTGGTAAAGAATGGCACCTTTATGGTACATTTTGAGGGTAAAACTGGCTCCGGCAGCTGGATTCGAACCAGCGACCAAGTGGTTAACAGCCACCTACTCTACCGCTGAGCTATGCCGGAGCAAAGAATAAGCATAATATAAACTCGTTCAGAGAAATGTCAAGCTCAATTTTACAATTTTACTTTATTTTCCTCGAAATGATCACAGAAAATCCGAATCAGATAACAGCGTAACACTGTATTTTAAAGGTCCTTGGCGGCAGGTTCCAGATAAATAAGTTTATCGATTTTCTTCTGTGCGCTTTTGATCCGATAGAGGTGTCCGGGCTGGAGAAACAGGGATCCTTCCCAGTGGGACGGCTCGGGAAGGGGGACTGCTTCCGGAGAGATTTCTCCGTAATCGTCAAAATAAACAGGATGCCAGGGGAAAAAGGCCAGAATATTTTTCGAGTTCGGATCCGGCGTCAGTCTGAGGTCGACAAGATTGCCGAGAGAATCCTTCGGACCGATGACAAGAGATGTTTTCCCATTCAGAACCAGTGTTACTCGTTTCCAATCCCCGCCGGAAAAGGGGCGCAGACGGAAGGTCTGCCGTCTTGCCGTCTGAAGTGCAATGTCTCCGAGATTTACCGGATGGTCCCCCGTAAAGTAAAAAGTCCGCCCGATACACTCCGGCGCCTCAAGATCCAGTTGATACGGAATCGCGGAGAGACCATCGACCGAAATGGATTCTCCATTCGTAATCGTTTTCTGGATGACGGTCGTTTGGACCGGGGCGGCACATTCATAGCCCCAGTCGTGCCAGGTCGGTGCGGGAAATGCTGTTTGGAGGCGGAATACTGCTTTTGCCTCCTTTTTCGGAAGGTGCAGCGTGAAAGTCAGCGGGAAGGTCCTGGTCGATTTTTTCAGATGGAGAACTCCCAGATCAAGCTGTTTCGGATGCTTCTTCTGCGGATCCAGCCAGATTCCCAGAGGCTCATAACCCGATTTGAAAAATTGCAGTTCCCGTTCGGCATCCGGATAGAGCGCATGGGCAAACACTCCATTGGGATAATATCTGGTACATGATGCCACCCCTTCCATGCTTTCGCTCCCTTCCACCCGGAGCTGACCGGTGACAATCACTCCTTTCCCTTGCCAGTAATCGCTCGAGATTTCACGTTCCAGCTGTTTGATCCGGGCGGCAAGAGCCGGCGTGAATTCCGCTTTGCCCTCGCCGATGGGAAACTGGCGGAAAATCGGGGGATCCGGCCTGCGTTCTTCCGGTGGCCGCTGAATAAAGTCATTCCTGCGGATGATTAGAGATTTCGGAGGAGGACGGTTGAGACGTTCCAGTTCCAGAGCGATCCTCAGAAGACTCTGCTCCTTCAGCGCATCGGCAATGGCCGAGACCGGAACGGGAGATTTTTCCGCTTCCAGAAGCGAACGCAGAGATGAAAACAGCATTCTATCATTCCTCTCCATGAAAGAGGAGGAGCTTACAGGCTCCGGCAGAAACAGAAAAAAAGCAAGCAGAATCGGAAACACGGTACACAGAATCCGGAAGACGATCGACTTTCCGCTTGTCCAGATGAGATAGAAAAAGAGAATAACGCAGCAGAACATTCCGCTCAGGAAAAAAAGATCGTATGTGATGATCATTTTTTCGCTCCTTCCGCCGGAAAATTCCGTTCAAAGGAATCGTTCCATTCCCGCAGAGAGGTATCTGGCGCGGAACGCATATACTGTTTCAGCTCCCTGTGTCGTCCCTCAGTCAGAAGATCTGCGCAGCGATGCAGGTTTTCGAGTGTCCTGGCAGACTCTTCCGCAATCCTGTGAGCGCGCAGAATCCGCCATCCGGATGCCGCGCCAAAAAGAAAAATCAGAACCAGCAGAATGCCGCGGGAAACCCATCCATCCCGCACAGAACGCAGAAACCACCATAGTCCCCCGAACAGAAGAAGCAGCGGAATGCCGAGAAGTGCTTCCAGATAGAGAACTCTGACAATATGCGGATACCAGCAAAGCATTGCTGCAATTCCATTCAGAAGCAGAATTCCGCTGATCAGAAAAAAACAGCGGTAGGTGCGGCGCGGGAGGGGGGCTCCCGATGATTTCGCTTTTCGATACCGCCTCAGCGATGAGAGTCCGAGCAAGAACAGAATGAGAATAGACGAAAGAGTCATGAATTCTTCTCCCTTTTCAAGAGATCCGCCGCTATCGACAGGATTTCTCCCGTTGCTTACTGTATCTTCCGGAAATCAAAAAGCAAACCGGGAAAAGTGGTTTGCCCATGGAATCGCCGGATTTTTCCGTGAAAAACGGGCGCTCCGTTACGGCATCCACTCGCAGATTCCCTGAAGCGGATGGGCTTTATACCATTCGATGAATTCATCGTAGGTCCGGATTCCGTCACGGAGAACCGCCTGATAGTAGGCGATTCCAGGGATGCTTTCCGTATCTGGAGTCTCATTTTTCAGAGTCAGAATCGCAGTTTTCGTTTCCGGGGTCAGAATCGCGGAAATTCGTTCCGCAAAACGCTCAAAGAATCCGTCGTAAAAAGATCCTTTCAGGATATGGATCATATCAATCTGCCATGTTTCGCCATTTTCCGCAGAGTACCATGCGTGCCATTCGATGCAATGCTCGTCCGTATTGATCCGGTTTGCATATTCCATTCTTGCAATGGCTGGATTGGCGGCGATCCGGCTTGCCGCCCGGAAGCTGGTCTCCGTATCCAGTGTTTCCGTATAAATGTGAAAATCAATGTCACGATGTTTCATCAGAAGTCCCGTTTTCAGCGAGCCGACAAGATGTACTTCCGCACCGATGCTCTCCCAGGCAGGCACCACACCACTTCTGCGGATCACCTGATATGCCGTCTCCTGATTTCGAGCCGCCAGTTCTTCTATTTTCATTTGAGACATCCTCCTCTTTCCGTCGTTACCGGATTCTCTGCGAAGATTTCTGAATGCATCATCCCGTAGCAATTCAGAATTTCCCCTTAAAATACACGTCCTGGATTTCTTTTTCCAGAAGAGATTTCTCTTTTCCTGTTTGTGCAGAAAAAGTGGGAAAATCTGCGGAATGGATGACTTGACAAAAAAACATTAGCATCTATATTATAATGAACATTTAATAATATAGAATCTAATTTAATAGAGGTTTTCTATGGAATATCACGATATCTGGGTCAAGTTGATCAATGTAATGGATATAATGAGAGAATTGCATCATAAGGAGAATTTAGAGGAGAGACCGCCGCTTCATACGACAATAGCGGAAGCAAAGGTGATGCACTGTGTCCTGTTCAGCAAAACGAACGGCTGTTCCGTCAAAGAGATTGCGGAACGGCTCGGCGTTACACAGGGAGCTGCATCGCAGATCATCGACAAGCTGGTTCGGAAAGGCCCCTTGGAACGTGTGCCCGATGAAAAGGATCGCCGTTGTGTCCGGATTACGCTTTCGAAAGCCGGACTGGAACGTCATCGCCGGATTTCCGCGTCGTTTGAAAAACTGATGAACCAACTACTGGAAGGAGTCCCCTCGGAAAATGTCAGGATTTTTGTGGATGTGCTCGATCATCTGATCGAAGCGAAGAAGAAAATGTCATAAATTTTGGAGGAAACATCGAATGAACGTACGATTTTTGAACTTGTTATGGCTGCTTGCATGCAGTCTTGCATATCCGTTTTCCGCTTTTCCGGCGCCTTCCGGAGGCGGAGTTGTGGTTGGAGTGGAAAAGGTCACAGAGTGTGAGGATTATGAGACCCGTCAGTATACAGGGCAGGTGGTTTCAAAATCCGTGGTGAACATTGTAGCGCGTGTCTCCGGAGAAATCCTGGAGATCGGGTTCAAGGATGGTGATGTTGTACACAAAGGCCAGATGCTTTATAAACTGGATCCTGTTCAATATGAGGCATCGGTCAAGGGCGCGGAGGCTAGCATTGAAAAGTGCAAGGCCGAACTTACTTATGCGCAGAGCAATTTCAACCGGATCAGTCTGCTGTATCAGAAGCAGGCATCCAGTCTGGACACCATGGAGAATGCCAAGTCCACTCTGGGAGCAGCAAAAGCGGCGCTGCTTTCCGCGGAAGCTAGTTTGATTACGGCAAAGGATAATCTGAAAAATACCGTGATTACGGCTCCGCAGGATGGACTTGTCGGGGTGACCGCTTTTACAGAGGGCAACTACATTACTCCGAACTCGGGAACGCTGCTTACGATTATTCAGGTTCAGCCGATCCGTGTCCGCTTTTCGATCAGTTCTGCGGATCTGCTTGCCATGTTCGGCAGTCACAAGGAACTCGTGAAGAATGGAAGAGTCAAAGTCAAACTTGCAGATGGCACCTGGTTCGGGGAAGCTGGTGAAATTGAACTTCTGAATAATGAAGTCAACTCCAGAACCGATGCAATCCAGATTTATGCAAGTTTTCCGAACAAGGAAAGAAAACTTATTCAGGGCAGCACGTTATCGGTGACCCTTTCCCGCAAGAACGGAAAACTGCTGCCGGCGATTTCCCCTTCGGCTTTGATGCATGATGAAAAAGGATCGTATGTCTACATTCTGGATTCAGAGAATAAAGTGGAAAAGCGGTATGTTACACCCGGCAACGCAACTTCGAAACTCCAGATGATCAAAGCTGGTTTGAAAAAAGGGGAAATTGTTGTTGCAAAAGGAACGCATAAGGCGATGCCCGGAATGAAGGTGGAACCGGATTTCGGAACAAAGGGGTGAGACGATGTTTTCCAGAATTTTCATAGAACGTCCGCGTCTGGCCATGGTGGTCAGTCTGGTCCTGGTGCTGACCGGAGTGATTTCCCTGTTCAAACTGCCGGTCGCGGAGTATCCGGAAATTGCCCCGCCGACTCTGTTCGTCTCCACGACATACCCGGGAGCAAGCGCCGAGGTGATTGTTCAGACCGTTGCGATTCCTCTGGAAGATGAAATCAACGGCGTGGATGACCTTCTCTACTTTACATCAACCAGCGATAATTCCGGTAATTATTCCTGCCGCGTGACTTTCCAGAGCGGTACGGATACGGATATTGCCATGGTTAATCTTCAGAATGCCGTCAATCGTGCTGAGGTGAATTTGCCCTCAGATGTGACGAAGAACGGAGTCTCCGTTGAAAAACGCGGAAACGATCTGCTTGCCATGTTTGCATTTCTGACCGATGGAACTGAAATGGATCTGATGGCTCTGAACAACTATGTCGATTCCAATATTAAAGATGCCATTTGCCGTATTCCCGGAGTCTCTTCAGCGGAGATCATGGCGGCTTAGGAGTATTCCATGCGGCTCTGGCTGGATCCGCTGCGGATGTCTGGGCTGGGAATTTCCACCTCGGATATTACCACTGCGGTGGAATCTCAGAATATTCAGGCGGCTGCCGGATCCATTGGAACAGAACATTCCAATCAGTATGTTTATTACAAATTGAACGTCAAAGGGCGTCTCGTGACGCCGGAGGAGTTCGGAAACATTGTGATCCGTCATGATACGGATGGCAGTATTGTCCGGATGAAAGATATTGCCAAAGTCGAGATCGGAGCCAGTTCCTATGCCGGCAAGAGTCTGTTCAACGGCAGGGAATCGGTGGGGCTTGGCGTGTACAGAACCCCGGATGCAAATGCGCTGGAGACCGTGAACAGAATCAAGGCGGAACTCGAAAAATGGAAGAAAATGCTTCCGGAGGGCGTTACCTGCGAAGTGGCATATGATCCGACGGAGTTTATCAAAGTGTCCATGACAGAGATCGTGACCACTCTTGTGTCCGCTCTTCTGCTTGTGGTTCTGATCTCCTGGCTCTTTCTTCAGGACTGGCGGGCCACACTGATTCCTTCGATAGCCATTCCTGTGGCGCTTCTTGGAACGTTTCCGTTTCTTTACGCGCTCAATTACAGTATCAATGTGCTGACCATGTTCGGGCTGATTCTGGTGGTGGGATCCCTTTGCGATGATGCAATCGTGGTTGTGGAGAACTGTCAGGCTCTGATGGAGCGTGAAGGACTCTCCCCCAAAGAGGCGGCGCTCAAATGCATGAATCAGATTACCGGGGCGATCATTGCAACGACTCTTGTGACTGTTGCCTGCTATGCTCCTCTTGCGTTTTATGGAGGAATGGTCGGCAATATCTACATGCAGTTTGCGGTATCCATGTGTATTGCACTGTGTCTTTCGACGGTTGTGGCAATGACCTTGAGTCCCGCATTGTGTGCTCTTCTGCTCCGGAAACCCGACGGAAAGGTCCCGGTGATCTTCCGTCCGTTCAACCGTGTATTGGACGGCAGCCGGAAAATTTACTCTTTCTTTGTTACGTTTCTGGTGCGCCGCGCAGTTCTGACGCTGCTGCTTCTGATTGCCGTATGCGGTGTGATCTGGCTGCTTTTCGGCAAGGTGCACAGTTCCTTTCTTCCGCAGGAGGACAAGGGGGAATTTATGTGCGACATTGAGTTGCCGCGTGGCGCCTCTGTTTCCCGAACCGATGCTGTCCTGAATGAATTTCTGAAGAAGATTGCGGATATCAAAGGAATCCGTTCCACCATGATTATTTCCGGAAAAAGCGTGATGTCCGGCAGCGGAGAAAATGTCGCCCGCTGCATTGTGCGCCTGGATCCCTGGGATCAGCGGACCACTCCGGAGCTTGGTCTTGATTCCATTATTAATCAGATTCAGCAGCGGACCAGATCCATTTCAGATGCTTCCGTCATTTCATTCACCCCGCCGGCGATTATGGGACTTGGTGCGGCAGGCGGAGCCAATTTCAATCTCTGCGGAATCGGAGACATCGATTCCGGAGAACTTGCCGCTCATGCCAAACGGTTTGCCATGGAGCTTTCCTCCAAACCGGAAGTTCGGTCCGCCATGACCGCATTTAATGCGGATACCCCTCAGCTTTTTCTGGATATCAACCGGGAAAAGCGGAGACTCTGGGGGTTGCAACCGGGACCATTTTTTCCACTCTCCAAAGCAAGCTGGCTTCGCTCTACATCAATGACTTCACGTTCCTAGGGCACAACTATGAATCAAGATGCAGTCCACGGCGGATAATCGCGCCACACTGGACAACATCCGGGAAATTCAGGTTCCCAACGATTCCGGCGAGATGGTTCCTTTGAGCTCTCTTGGAACGCTCCATTATACGATCGGGCCAAGTCAGATTACGCGATTCAACAAGATGTCCAGCGCCGAGATGAATGCGCAGGCCGCAACCGGAGTCAGTTCCCAGCGAATCTTTGAATTGGTGGAAGGCTGGAAGCTGCCTCAGAATTATCTGATTGAGTGGACCGGACTGAGTTATCAGGAAAAGCAGAATCAGGGACAGATTATCTATCTGATGGCTCTGGCTCTTCTCTTTGCATATCTCTTTCTGGTTGCCCAGTACGAGAGCTGGACGATTCCGGTGCCTGTGATGTTTGCGGTTTCCTTTGCGATTCTGGGTGCGCTGCTCGGTCTTCTGATTACCGGCGAGACTCTGAGTATCTATGCTCAGCTTGGCATGGTGATGCTGATCGGGCTTGCTGCAAAAAACGCCATTCTGATGGTGGAGTTCTCCAAGCAGGAGCGCGAGAGCGGCAAGAGTGTGTTTGAAGCCGCTCTGAACGGAGCAAATCTGCGTTACCGCGCGGTGCTGATGACGGCATGGAGCTTTCTCTTCGGCGTATTTCCTCTGGTGATCGCCACTGGCGCAGGTTCCGGAAACCGGAGAGCGATCGGAATTACGACTTTTTCCGGAATGGTACTTGCCACACTGATCGGAATTATCTTCACTCCGGCGTTGTATGCGGCGTTCCAGCGGATTCGCGAATATTTGAAAACAAAACTGCATCTGGTGTCACGGGGTACCGCGGTGCCGTCTGAAGGGGCAAAGGAATGAGTCTCTCCTCCGGAAAAGATCTGACAAGGGGAAATGCCGCATGGAATCTGCTGAATTTTACGGTACCTTTCCTTCTGGCGTTTTTCCTCCAGATCTTTTACGGAACGGTGGATGTGATTGCTGTTGGCCGTTTCGGCGGAGGCAGTTTAGATGTTTCTGCCGTTGCAAGCGGAAGTGAAGTGATGCAGCTGGTGGCGTCTCTGATCGCAGGTCTTACGACCGGAGCAACCGTGCTGATCGGACAGTGTTACGGAGCAAAGGATTATCAGAGCGTCAACCGCTGCATCGGGATGACTCTGAGCGTTTCCCTGCTGGCCTCTCTTCTTCTGACGGGTGTCATGGTGCCGATGATTCCCCTGATCGCGCGCTGGCTGAACACCCCGCCGGAAGCATTCGAGCAGACCGTCGCCTATGGAACCATCTGTTCCTGGGGAATCGTATTCATTTTCGGCTACAACGCGCTTTCCGCGATTTTCCGTGGACTGGGCAACTCCACCGCGCCGCTGATTTTTGTTGGGATTGCCTGTGTGGTCAACATCATCGGGGATCTTCTTCTGGTCATCGTGTTCCAGATGGGGGTGACGGGAGTTGCCATTGCCACGGTTTCCTCTCAGGCACTGAGTATGATTTTTGCTTTGATTTTTCTGTATCGAGGTGATTTCGGTTTCCGTTTTCAGGCGCGGAATTTTCGCATATCCTGGCAACTGGCGTGGTGTTATGCGAAGATCGGCATTCCGATCGGGGTGCAGGGAATTGTCGTCGGACTCTCCTTTCTCTTCATTTTCACGATCGTCAACTCCATGGGGCTTGCCGCTTCCGCCGGATATGGCATCTGTAACAAAATCAACGGGTTCGCGATGCTTCCGGCGATCGCCTTTTCCATGGCGATTTCCGCTGCGACTGCTCAGAATATCGGTGCTCAGAAACCATATCGTGCAATCCGGACTCTCTGGCTTGGAGTCGGTTATACGATGTCTTTCGGTGCGGTTGCGCTGCTGCTCCTGCAATGCTTTCCACGGCAGTTCATCACGCTGTTTCTGGATCCTTCCGGTCCTAATGCGGAAGCCGCTATTGCCGCGGCGACCAGTTACATCCGGAGTTTCAGCTGGGAGTTTGTTCTTGTCCCGATTGTCTTCTGCACCAACGGTTTTTTCAATGGCTGCGGCCGTTCTTTCTTCTCGATGGCGAACAATCTGGGAGGAACGTTTTTTGTTCGTCTGCCCGCAGCCTATCTGCTGAGCCATCTGAGCGGAGCGACGTTATTTGAAGTCGGATTTGCGGCTCCGTTGGCTTCGTTTGTTTCCAATGTGATCGCTCTGATCTATCTTTGGAGCGGACGCTGGAAAAAACCGCGTTCCAAGATAGAAGGGAATCCTGTTTCCTCTCCTGAAGATTCTCCTGCATGATGTTTTACCTGCTGCAAGGAATTCCAAAAAAAGCCCCGGAAAATCCGGGGCAGATGCCAAAGTCAATCGACTTCTGAAGATTCTCCTGCATGATGTTTTACCTGCTGCAAGGAATTCCAAAAAAAAGCCCCGGAAAATCCGGGGCAGATGCCGAAGTCAATCGACATGGAGACATCAATAGTTTTCTGCAAGAATCTGGAAGTAGGCTTTCGGGTGCTTGCAGGTCGGGCACATTTCAGGAGCCTTCTCGCCTTCATAGACATGGCCGCAGTTCATGCAGATCCATTTTGTCGGGGTGGCTCTGACAAAGACTTCGCCCTTTTCGATGTTCGCAAGAAGCTTGCGATAGCGCTCTTCGTGACGTTTCTCGATCGCCGCTACGCGCTCCAGCTGACGGGCAATATCCTCATATCCTTCCGCCTGAGCTTCTTTCGCGAAGTCGGCATACATTTCCGTCCATTCCTCGTGTTCGCCCGCTGCGGCCGCCGCGAGATTTTCCACTGTGGTTCCGATTCCGCCAAGGTGTTTGAACCAGAGTTTTGCGTGTTCTTTTTCATTTCCGGCGGTTTCTTCAAAAATGTCGGCGATCTGGTTGTAACCTTCTTTGCGGGCAACGCTGGCAAAATAGGTGTACTTGTTGCGGGCCTGAGACTCTCCGGCGAATGCATAAGCGAGGTTCTTTGCGGTCTTGCTGTCTTTGAATTCTGCCATTTTTTCTTCTCCGTTGTTTTGTTGGTTGAACAGCAGTTTCTTCTGTGATTTTCTCTGCATCAGATTCGTTTTCTGATATATTTAATAATAATTCCTATTTTTTATTTTTCAAGTCCTGATTCTGAATTTTTGCGAGATATTTTTGAAGTCCTTCCGCGAGCTGATCCGGACAGGAGGTCGGTTTTGCGCCGCAGCGGATGCCTTTCAGCAGATCAATCGTTTCCGAAATGGTTTTCCCCTTAACAAGACGGGAGATTCCGATCAGATTTCCCGGACATCCGCCGAGAAAATGTACCGAATCAATCCGGTCTCCGTCCACTGTGACGGTGATCTTCGCCGAACAGACCATGGGGCTGGGTTCAAATGAAAAACTTTTCATACGGTCAAGCCTTCTTTCTTGTTGCAGACTGAAGAATAGTTTAATTCAAAATTCGGGAAATTCAACCGGAGAAACACCGGAAATCGCAGAAAAGGTTCCTTCACTGCGTTTCAATCGGGGAAAGAGGAGGGGAGGGGTCAGGGGAGTCCGTTTCGCTTTTTCCGGAACTGCAGAGGTGTCACTCCGAAATATTTCCGGAAGGTATGGATGAAATGGGCACTGCCGGAAAACTTCAGCTGTTCGGCGATTTCCGCGATCGGCAGGGAGTCGGAGGCAATGAGATGCTGTGCCTCTTTCATTTTCAAATCGAGAATCATCTGGGATGGGGTCTTTGTGTAGAAGCGGTTCCAGTGACGGAAAAAGGAACGGCGCGAGAGTCCGTTTTCCCGGATCAGCTCATCCAGATTCCATTTTTCCTTGTAGCAGAGTTGAAGGGCGGAGGCGATCCGGCGGATTTTTTCTTCCTGCGGATCATGCACTTCCCGGTTTTCCTTCTTCATCAGGACCAGTTCCAGAAGAAGGTTCCAGCAGAGAATATCCGCCTGATCGGCAACGCCCCGTTCCTGCGATTTCGGGAAAAGCGCAATCAGCGTCTGAATCAGTTCCAGGATGCGGGGTGTGAGGATGATTTCCCAGCAGATATTGTCAAATGCGATTCCCGCTTCGGCAAACTTCGGCAGAAGCGAGGAGTGATAGATGAAAAAAAACGCTTCCCGCTTTCCCCGGTAGTGATATTCATGTTCTTTGCCGTCGACTTTGACAAACACATGGGGAAAGCGGTTGGTGAAAATGTCTTTTTCAACGGTATCGACGGCAAATTCATCTTCGGAATTCATCCGGATGCAGAATTCAATCTGATTTTTATGCACACCGCAGAAGCGGTTGCTTTTCTCCGTGACAATTCCGATTTCCGAAACGGGAATCGGAAACCGGAGCAGACGCGGTGCTTCGGAAAAATCGACTCGGATCATCTTCAGCGGCATGGCGTCTCTCCGGCGAGTGAATCAGCTGTTCAGAATCCCGTCGATTCTGCGGAGTTCCTCCGCGGAGAATTCCGTATGTTTCAGGCAGCCGGCAATCTCTCTGATCTGTGCGGATGAACTTGCACCGATCAGGGCCGATGTCAGTTCCGGAACCCGCAGATTCCATGCGATTGCCATCTGAGCCAGAGTCTGTCCTCGTTCGGCGGCGATTCCGTTCAGGGCGCGAATTTTCTCCAGCAGCTCCGGTGTGAGATCCTTTGCGGAGAGGGTGCGTTTTGTATTCGCGCGGGAGTTCGCCGGGACCCCGTTGAGGTATTTGTCCGAGAGAAGTCCCTGTGCGAGCGGGGAAAATGTGATGCATCCGACTCCGTTGTTTCCCAGCACCTCGAACAGTCCTTCCTGTTCGTGATGACGGTCGAACATGTTGTAGCGCGGCTGATGGATCAGGCATGGTGTGCCGAGCTGCCGCAGGATCGCGATCGCTTTTTCCGCCTCCGGCGCCGGATAGTTGGAGATCCCGGCATAGAGCGCTTTTCCGCTGCGGACAATCGAATCGAGAGCTCCCATGGATTCCTCCAGCGGCGTATTCGGATCGGGACGGTGGTGATAGAAGATATCCACATATTCAAGTCCCATGCGTTTCAGACTCTGGTCGCAGCTGGCGATGAGATATTTCCGTGATCCCCAGTCTCCGTATGGTCCGGGCCACATTGTATAGCCTGCTTTGCTGGAGATGATCATTTCATCGCGATAGGGTGCCATATCCTTTGCCATGATGCGGCCGAAATTCTCCTCAGCCGATCCGGGGATCGGACCGTAATTGTTGGCAAGATCGAAGTGGGTGATTCCGAGATCGAATGCCGTGTGGATCATGTCGATGCAGTTTTCCATGACGTTGACGGATCCGAAGTTCTGCCAGAGTCCGAGCGAGATCGCCGGCAGCATGAGTCCGCTTTTCCCGCAGCGGCGGTATTTCATTTCCGAATAGCGTTCCGCAGATGCCTGATACATTGTGAAGATCCTCCTGTTTCAAGTGTATGATGTATCTGCGGTACCATACACGTTCATGGGACGACAGTCAACAGGGAAATGCAAAAGATTCTCCGGAGAATCTTTTTTTCTTTGCTCAGGCGTTGTTCTGTTCTTTCGTCTGTCTGCTTTGCGGAACCAGGGCTGGGGATGCCGCAACCATTCCCGATGTATCGCTGCACTGCTGGAAGACCCGCAGATCAAAGACGGGAAGAATCGCCAGCAGATGATCGAAGATATCCGACTGGACCCCTTCGTAAACCGCCCACCGGGTGTCGTTTGTGAAACAGTAGATTTCCAGGGGAATACCGGAAACGCCCGGCTGAAGCTGGCGTACCAGCAGAGTCATTCCCTGATGGATGTGCGGATTGCTGCGGAGATACTGCTCGACATACGCGCGGAAGGTGCCGAGATTCGTGACTCGGCGTTCATTGATCGGTTTGGCACCCTGAGCTTCGAGTCTGGCGTTCCATTCGGCAAGCTCCTTGCGTTTGCGTTCGAGATAATCGTTCAGGAGGACGAATTCTTCGAGGCGTTTGATTTCCGCTTCATCGAGAAAACGGACACTCCGCTGATCGAGGTAGAGAGCCCGTTTGATGCGTCGTCCTCCTGCCTCCTGCATGCCGCGCCAGTTTTTGAAGGAATCGGTGATCAGCTTCCGGACGGGAATGGTGGTGATGGTCTTGTCCCAGTTCTGCACCTTGACGGTGTGGAGCGCAACTTCGATGACATCTCCATCGGCGTTCTGACTTGGCATTTCGATCCAGTCGCCGATCCGGACCATGTCGTTGGTTCCGAGCTGAATGCTGGCGACGAGCGAAAGAATGGTGTCCTGAAAAATCAGCATCAGCACCGCGGCCATCGCTCCGAGTCCGGAAAGCAGAATCAGAGGATTGCGGTTGATCAGCGTTGCGATAATCAGGATGACGGCCACGGCGGAAAGAAAAATTTTCAGAAGCTGAAGATATCCTTTGATTGGTTTTGTCGCCGCATCCGGTCTTCTGCGATAGATCAGTTCAATCAGGTCGAGGATCCGTGCCATCGCCAGTGTTGAGGTGAGCACGATGAATGCGTTGCAGACATTCCGAATGACGGTTTCCATCGCCTCATGCACATCCGGCACCACGGTCGCTCCGTACGAGAGCACCAGCGCCGGGACAATATTCGCCAGACGCGAGATGATCGCCAGGCGGATTCCGTGTTCTTCCGAATCTCCCGGCAATGCTTTCAGAATTCTCTGCAGCCCGCGCAGCAGAATGCATTTCGTGAGAAAGTTGACTGCGAACGCCAGCAGAAGCAGTCCGCACACAACTGCGGCACTGTACACCCACGGCGGATAAGACGCAAGCAGATCTTTCAAGAGCTTTAAAAGGGAATCCATGATGGTTTCGGGTGCTCCTCTGCGATTTTTATTTCTGAAAACGGAAAATACTATACACCGGAATTGGAAAAATGAAAATTGGTTTTGGAATTTTGGTCCATCTGTTTGGATCCGGTCGTGAGTTCTGCGGGAATCCGACGGGGAGATCCTCGGGATTGTTTTCTTTTTTTTTGCCGATTTCATTGGATTTTTTTTTGCAGGATGCTATTGTATGGTCTGGCAGAACTTCATATTGTATTTCATTCGGAGTATGATTTCGATAAGAGTGTGGTAGGGGTATCTGGTATCGTGAATCTTGTCCCTCCGGAGCGTGAGTCGGGAAATGCATGTTACGGGAAGACTCTGCGTTCTTATAATTATTTAAGGAACAGGAACGAAATGGAAAGAAAACGTATCTTTGTGGACGGAATGGAATCCGTGAGTTTGACGGACGGAATGATCCGGATGGAACTTTATAACGTGCTGCTGAACCGGAGCCGCAATCCGGATTCTCCCAGCGAACATGAGGTTACGGGGGAACTCATTATGACCCCCCAGGGATTCATCAAAGCGTTTTCCACGATGGAAACTCTGGTCCGGAAACTGGAAAATGCGGGAATCATCAAGCGGAGTGCGGAATCCGAAGGGGAGTCCGGGGAATCGTCGAAGCTGTCACCGAATTTCTAGTCGCCGAGGATTTCCGTCATGTCTGAACAAAGTAAACTGACTCTGATTACATGTTTGCGTGAAATCGCAAAAATGCTTCCCAGAGGCGCGGAACTCGACGCTTTTCTGGCAAAATACGAGTCCGGGGAGACCGATCCTGTAAAAATGGGGGTTGAACTGGCCGAGAGTCTCCGTCTTGCTCCGGAATATCGGAAAGATGTGAGCCTGGATGAATTGGCCTCCTACTTCGGGGCACCGATTCTGCTGTGCCTGAAAAATGGGAACTGGGTTCTTTTTCTCGGACTCAGATCCCATGTGGAGCAGGGGGTGGCGTCCGAACGCTTCGCCGTGTTCGATCCTTTGAGCAAGGTCCCCGGAAAACTGATCTTCCTGACGCGCGAACAGCTCGCAGGAGCATGGGAGGGGGCATCCATCTTCATCAAGATTGAGATGGCGGGCTGTTCTGTGGACGGGCGTCATACTGCGCTGTATTGTCTGACAGCGATTGTCAAACATTACGGCGGAGATACCGATGTAAGCCGTCTGCTGCACGAATACGCCATCTCCGAGGACGAACCCGCGCGGCGTCTCCTCCGGAAAATGGCCGATGATCTGGAATTCTCCAGCAAAAGCATCCGTGTGAACTGGAAGAAACTGGAAGGGCTCGGAGCGGCGTATCCTGCGATCGGCTTCAAAAAAGATGGATCCTCCGTGGTTTTCTGCGGCGTGCGGATGTCTCCGCTTGAGCCTCCGAAAGAGACTCCGCCGGAACTGCCTGAAAACGCCGAACCCAGGGTGACAATCGAAACGCCGGAGGAACAGAAGCAGAAGGCGGAACCGGAAATGAAGCAGGAGCTCGCGATCTGGGATCCTGTGGCGAAGGACGGGCGCAAGCCGCAGATCACGTTCATTGACGAGGAAACGTTCTGTCGTGATTTCTCCGGAGAAGTCATGCTCTTTAAGAAGCGCTACTCCATACTGGAAGAGAATCAGCCGTTCCGTCTCCGCTGGTTCATTCCGGAGTTTTTCCGGCAGAGAAAGCTTCTGGCTCAGGTGGCTACGGCGATCATTGCCATGAGCCTGATCGGTCTGGCGATTCCGATTTTCTTCCAGCTGGTGGTTGACAAGGTGCTTGTCCATGAGAGTCTTAATACGCTGACGGTGCTCGGTGTCGGGGTCATGGTGATGCTGGTATTCAATGCGGCGCTGGAATATCTGGAGAACTATTTCCTGCTGTTTGCAACGAACCGGATCGATATCCGGCTTGCGACACGGACATTTGCCAAACTTCTCAGTCTGCCGGTCGATTTTTACGAACGGATCTCCTCCGGAGTTCTGATCAAGCACATGCAGCAGACAGAAAAAATCCGCTCGTTTCTTTCTGGAAGTTTGTTCTTCTCCGCGCTGGAACTTCTCTCCCTGGTGGTGTTTCTGCCGTTTCTGCTGTATTACAGCGTGAAGCTGACGATCGTGGTTCTGGCGTTCACGCTGGCGATGGCGCTGGTGATTGCCGTGCTGATCAAGCCGTTCCAGATCCGTCTGGAGGAACTCTATCTGGCGGAAGGCAAGCGGCAGGGGATGCTGGTTGAGACGATTCACGGCATCCGGACCGTGAAGTCGCTGGCGCTGGAACCGACCCAGCAGCGGAAATGGAACGATACTGCTGCCTATGCAATTACCCGTTATTTCCGGGTGGCAAAGATTTCGATGACGGCTCGGACCCTCAGTAATTTTCTGGAAAAATCCATGTTTGTGGCGATTATCTGGATTGGAGCGCACTCTGTGTTTGCAGGGACCCTTTCCGTTGGAGCGCTGATTGCGTTTCAGATGCTTTCGGGAAGGGTGACGGCGCCGCTGGTTCGAATTGTCGGACTTGTGCATGAGTATCAGCAGACGGCGCTTTCCGTGCGGATGCTGGGAGTGGTAATGAACTGTCCGGGCGAGCAGGTGGGCGGATCGCTTCATCATCAGCTCCGTGGAGAGATCTCCATCGAGAATGTCTCGTTCCAGTATACGCCGGATGGCCCGCGGGTCATCAAGGACTGCAATCTGCACATTCCGCCGGGGACGACGGTCGGTCTGGTGGGGCGTTCCGGTTCCGGCAAGACCACTCTGACAAAACTGCTCCAGGGACTTTATCCGCTTCAGGCGGGGATCATTAAATACGATGGTATTGACATCCGGGAAATCGACCGCGCCTCTCTGCGTTCGAATATCGGTATCGTGCTTCAGGACAACTACTTCTTCTATGGAACGGTTCGCGACAACCTGACGCTTACGAAACGGGAGGCCTCCATGGAAGAGGTCATCTACGCCGCGCGCATGGCGGGTGCCGATGAATTCATCCAGAAAATGCCCAAAGGGTACGATTCGATTCTGGAAGAGAATGCCTCGAACCTTTCCGGCGGTCAGCGCCAGCGGCTTGCGATTGCCCGTGCTCTTCTGCCGAATCCGCGTCTGCTGATCTTCGATGAGGCGACCAGCGCTCTTGACCCGGAAAGTGAAACTCTTGTCCGCAAAAATCTGAAGATGATTGCCCGGAACAGAACCGTATTCATCATTTCCCACCGTCTTTCGATCCTCTGCCGCGCGAACAAGATCGTGGTGATGGACAAAGGCGAGCTCGTGGAATCCGGTACGCACAAGGAACTGGTCGGCCGGAACGGAATCTACGCCGAATTCTGGCGCCAACAGATGGGGACTGAAGAAGATGTTTAAGAAGAAAAATACAACCTTGAGGGAAGCGGAGGAGTTCCAGCCCGATGCCATTATGCTGGAAGCGCAGAAACCGCCGTTTCCCATGCATATTGTCTGGTTTCTGGTAACCGGACTGCTGGTGCTCATGATCGTCTGGGCGTGTTTTGCAAAGGTGGACAAGATCGTGACCGCGGATGGAAAACTCGTGACCACACGTCCTCCGATTACAATGAAACCTTATGAACGGACGGTCATTAAAACGGTCAATGTCCGTCAGGGACAGCGTGTCAAGGCGGGACAGGTCCTTTTCACCTTTGACACCGTTCTGACCAAATCCGACTACCAGAAACTCCTCGAACAGCGGCAGAGTTATCGGGCTCAGCAGAAACGTCTGCTCGCCGAGATGGGGGATTACAAACGCAAGCAGATTTACGATCAGGATCCCAATCAGGATGAGATCGCGCAGAACGGCATCTATCTTGCCCGGATGAAGTATTATCAGGAGAAACTTCGTTCGTATCAGGAAAGTCTCACCCGGTATGAAAAGACTCTGGCCGCCCTGAAGGAAAGCATGAAGCGTTACGAGGAGCGGAAAGATGCTCTCGGCAGAATCGAAAAGATGATGCGCGGACTGCATGAAAAGAAAGTGGTCAGTTTGAAGGATCTTCTCAACACGCAGATTCAGTTCATCGAGATGGGGATTCAGATCGATCAGCAGAACGTTCAGATTGTGGAAAATACCCAGCAGATCCGCTCGATTGATGCGGAACGCGAAGCGTTTATCAAGGACTGGTTCCGCCAGATCATGGAGGAGAAAGTCAATGTGGAGCGCGAATTGATTTCTGTGGAGAAGGATCTGCCGAAAGCCAGTCGTTTGAACGCTCTTCAGGAGCTGCGTTCTCCCTGTGATGCGGTGGTTCATGAGATCGCGCCCTTCCAGGAAGGGTCCGCGGTTCGGGAAGCGGAGGCGATCGTGACGCTGATTCCGCTGGATGTTCCTCTGGAAGCCGAAGTGGATATTCCGGCAAAGGATATCGGCTGGGTCAAACTGGAGGATAAAGCCCGTTTGAAATTCGATGCGTTTCCGTTCCAGCAGTGCGGAACGCTGGATGGGACAATTACTTACATCTCGCAGGATGCTTTCACCAAAGGGGTGACATCTCAGGAGCAGACGGAGAATACCGATGACGGTGGAGAACCTTCTCAGACCGCCAAAGGAACCACCTATCTTGCCCGCCTGAAACTTTCCGGAGCTTTGAAAGGACGTGCCGCGAATGTCAAACTTCTGCCAGGCATGCGTCTGAAAGCGGAAATCAAGGTCGGCCGAAGAACGGTAATCAATTACCTGCTCAATCCGTTTGTCAAGGCGCTGGAAGAATCGGTACGGGAACCCTGACCGGAACAGCGGATGGCGTTCATGCACAGAACTGTTTATCTTGTTTTGCGTCACACGCCGTTTCAGGAATCGAGTCTTGTCATTTCCGGCATTACGCCGGATTTGGGAAGACTCAATTTTATTGTCAAAGGGGCGCGGCGGACCGGAAAAAAGAGTTTTCCGCAGATCGGGCTTTTCCGGGAGCTGGAGGTGGAGTTCCGGATCCCGGATGACAGAAATTCGCTCATGACTTTGAGTCGGATGGATCTGTTGACGGAGTTTGACCATCTGGCTCTTCACACGGAAAATTATATTGCCGCCTGTGAGTTCGCACGATTCCTGCTGACCAATGTCAAGCCGATGCTGGCCGCGGAACAGAGCTATGCGGCGTTGAAGACGATGCTCCGCGCGTTTTGCGCGTCTGATCGGCCGGAGCCGTGGCTGACTCTTGCGCGTCTTTCGTTTTTGAACGAGGCCGGCCTGCTGCCGGAACCGGAGGGAGAACGGGAAGCCGTTCTGCTGAGTGCTCTGCTTTCGGCGGCGCAGGGAACGGGGGGGATGCCGGAGCTGTCGGAGGAGTATCTTCTGAAACTTTCCGGATGGGTGAAGCGTCTGCTCCGCCATCACGGATTCCATTGATCTCCGGACTTGTGATGGAACGATCTCTTCCAGCTTCCGGTTTAAACGAAAACTTTATCAGGGATTAGATTGATCTTCGGACTTGTGGTGGATTGATCTGTTCCAGCTTTTGGCTTAAAAATCAAACATTTATCAGGGATTTCATCGATCTCCGGACTCCCGGAGCGGGATGGAAAGAGAAGTTTTCTGGCTGCCGCTTTTTTCCGATACTTCCGCATTGGAGCTTTCACGCCGGAAGCGGGCAGGGGGGATTCCGTAAAACTTGCGGAACATCCGGGAAAAATAATAGACATTTGAGAACCCCGACTTTTCCGCGATCCCCTTGACGGGTTCATTCGTGCCGGAGAGCAGCTGCGCCGCCTGTTTCATCCGGACATTCAGAACCAGCTGCTGAAACGGCGTACCGAGCAGTTTCAGACACAGATGGCTGGTTCTTGAGGAGGAGATCCCGAGATGGCGTGACAGTCCGGCGAGCGAAACTCTGCCGCAGGCATGGCGCAGCAGATATTCCCGGATGGCCTCCTTGCGGTTTGCCGGATGTTTTTCCTGCTGATTCTCCTGAAGCAGCCGCATGTAGAATGCCATTCCGAGGAGCAGACACTCTTCAGTCAGTTCCGCCTGCATGGATTCGGGAAAGGGGGGAAGGTGTTCCCAGGATTTCAGGAGCGAGGCTTCCGGAGGAGGTTCGCCGCGGAACGGACCGACATAAAAAATCAGTTCCAGCACATCGTTCCAGAGAAAGGGAACCACGAGTTCTTTCACGCCCTTCCAGCAGGAGTGGCAGAAGGGGCGTCCGGACCGCAGGGATTCTGCTTCCACAGCGGCTCCGCAGTCATCGAGACAGGATTTGTTGAAGTTCCGCTGCCGGCTGCGGTTCCACTGACAGAAATCGCTGTGATGGGAGCCCCAGTGGAGAAAAAGAAACTGATCGTCAGCGCTGTACCAGCGTCCGGTCATTGCGTGGATCGTCAGGAAAACGCGGTATCTTGCCTGAAAACGGCGGATGGCTCCGTCGATGAATTCCGGCAGGGCTGGGGTCGAATATTGATTAAAATAATCTGTTTTCAGCATGATAGTATAAATATACAGTCGTATTGTGCATTGTCAAACGCGTCTTCCGGTGGTATAATCCGCTACAGAAAGAAAATATGGGAGAACTCTTATGAGACAAGTGAAACAGAATCTTGAAGTACCCGTCCGCAGTGAATGCGATGTCCTTGTGATCGGCGCGGGACCGGCCGGGATGGGGGCCGCGATTGCCGCCGCCCGGAAAGGGGCGCGCGTGACTCTGGTGGAATACGGCGGGAAACTTGGCGGAATGTGGACGCTGGGGCTGCTTTCCCCTTTCTTTGACAATCAGAAAGAGGGGCTCAACCGGGAAATCCGGGAGAAGCTCATGGAACGCAAAGCCTGGGGCGGACTCTGGAACATGTCGTTTGATCCGGTGGAGATGGCGCTTCTGATGAACCGCTATGCGGTGGAGCTGAAGATGGATGTTCTGCTCTACACGATGGCATGCGAACCGTTCCTGGAGGATCGGACGGTTCGGGGGGTTTTTGTTCAGAACAAGTCGGGCAGACAGTTGATTCTGGCGAAAGTTGTCATTGACTGTACCGGAGATGGCGATATTGCCGCCCGTGCGGGCTGTCCTTTTGAAATCGGCCGTCCTTCCGATGGAGCATTCCAGCCGATGACAATGATGTTCAAGCTCGGCGGACTCCGCAAAGACTATTCTTCCGACCGCCTTCACGACTGGTATGAAATTCTGGAAGAGCGCGTGAAGGACAAGGCCCGTTTCCTCGAAGATGTTCCGTTCACGAATCCTGCGCTTATCAAACTGCCGCGGGAGGACGAGGCTCTGATTCAATGGACGCACATCCGCAAATATTCCGGATGCAGCGGTGATGAACTCAGTCGCGCGGCTCAGGAGGGCTTCCGGCAGGTTGAACTGGCAATGAGTTATTTTGAACTGATCCGCGATGTGCTCGGCGATGTGTATCTGGCGGAACTGCCCGCCGTGATCGGCGTGCGGGAAACGCGTCGCATCACCGGTGAGTACCATATTTCGGATGAGGATCTGAAAGAGGGGCATTCGCAGCCGGATTCTGTCTGCACCGTCTATTTCGGCGTGGATATTCACGAGCCTTCTTCGGAACAGCAGACCGGGTTGCCGAATCCCGGATTCGATATTCCTTTCCGCTCGCTTGTTCCCCTGAACGCGGAGAATCTGCTGACTGCCGGACGCTGTATTTCCGGTTCATACCTGGCCCACGCCGCATACCGGGTGACCGGGGACTGCCTTCAGATGGGGGAGGCGGCGGGTGAGAGAGCTTGTGAGGCGATCCGCCGCGGAATTTCCGTTCGTGACCTTGCCCGTCAGAATTCCTGAATGAAATAATATGGCCGTCTCTTTTTTCGTTCTCATTGAACGGAAGAGAGGCGGTATTTCCCGCTTTTTTCATCGAAAAGGAACGTCAGTGTGATTTCCAGATCCTTGATGGTTCTCAGATTCTCCCGATGCCACTTTTCTCGATGCCGATTCTCCCGATGCCGGAGAAATGCATAGCGAAGAATCTGTTTTCTTCGGGAGGTGTGTGGGGGCGAAGAAGGTGTTTTCGTCACACCGTCCCCCGGAGAAGAATCGGGCGGACCGAGAATCCAGATCGTTTCGTCCGGAGTCATTCCGGGGTTCAGTTTTTTCAGTTTTTCGATGAACCTGTGCAGATCTTCCGGAGATTTCCGGAGAGCGAACGTTTTGGCGGAGACCTCGTTTCCCGCATGAGAAAGAAGCTGCTTCATTGCGGACTGGTTTAACTGAATTTCCGTCAGCAGTTGCGGACGGTACGGCGGCAGAGAGAGAAATGGCAGTTGTATGTTTGTGCGAACCAGTCCCTTGTAGTATTTCAAGCGTTTGGAGACCCGTAATACGGGGCCTTCGGGGAGATTCTGAAACGTGTTCGACAATTTCCAGGGATGGGCGGGATCTCCATCCGCCGAGCCTCTTGTATCATCGAAGATCCGGCCGTCCGGCGTGACGAGACAGCGGAAATGAAATTCAGAATCCCATCGCTCTTTTCCGGATTCTCCCCGATACACCACCTTGCCGCGGAGAACGGTTCTTCCCTCCGGTTCCGCTGCAGCAAGGAACATGCAGAATGCCCGCAGAGATTCCTCCCTTGCAAAAAAATGGTACCTCGGCGGCAGGATCTCCTTCAGCAGAAAAGTTCGGAAAAAGCCCTGTTCCGTTTTTCCCGGCAGATCGAATTCACTTCCGAAAAGATGGAGCTTTTCCGCTGTTTCCGGAATTTTCATCTCAATGGGATCGCCGCCCTGAAACACCGGTTGGAATGAGACATGAAATACGTTGTTTTTCAAAACGCCTCTGTTCCGGGTTCCCCATACGCTTTCCATGCAGAATCCTGATAGGTGCCGGTCCTTCAGATCAAGGGAAATGTATTCCGGCAGCACCTCCTCTCTTGCAAATATGAGGCTGAGAAAAAAGAGAAGAGGAGAGATTTTACAATGCAGTTTCATGCGGGTTTTCCGGTCCCGATCCATTGGGCTTTGCGGAAGATTCCAGTTTTCTCCATCCTGTGTCGATCAGCCATTTCCGGTACTTTTCCCGGTGGCGCTTCAGGAAGTCCGGATCGGGGAAGAAATCCTGTTCTCTGCGGAATTGTTCCGTCTGCTCTTCCAGAGAAGGCATTCCCGCTTTTTTCCGGCGTTCGTTGACTTTCTGCAGATCGTCGAAGGGGGCGGGGGTGAGACGCCCTTCGTCATCCCATTCGAACTGGGTTCCGCAGAGTTGAGGTTTCCCTTCGTACATGCGGATGCGATCTTCCAGATAAAGAAGGTTTCGGGAGGCGATCTCTTCCGGCGAGAGCGTTTTCAGCAGGGCAAGCATTCGTTTCATGAAGTCGGGACGGCTGATGGAGTGCTGAATCAGGAACCATGCGGCATCCGAAGCCTCTTTCCCGACTTTGGCGATGGTTGGATAGCCTGTTTCCTGAATGATCTGTTCCAGACGGCGGGAATGTTCCAGATGGACCTGTTCCATTTCCGGAGCATATCCGTCATAGAGTTTCCCCTCGTCGAGCAGGCGCTGACGGACGTTCAGGTCATGCTGTTTCATGCGGATGAGTTCCTCTGCCGTCTTGTTGTGTTCCATGCTGCCTCCTGAGGGTGTTTTTACGGATCTGCCGGCGATTGCGGAATTTTTATAATTTATTGTCGGACCTGCGGTTTGTCAAACGGAATAAAATCTTGAAAAAAAAACTTTTCCGACTGTTATTTTTCCGTTTTTGCGCTAGGTTATCGATGTCACGGAATCAAAGGATCGGAAAAAGAATGCGCCCCGTCTTGAAACAGATACAGAACAATGAAAGCATGGCCCTGGAACACGCCCGGGAAGTATCCATGCCTGCGGCGGCGCTGTTCGGCTGTGTGACATTCATCATGCTGCTGTTCGGGCTGACAATGCTCTATTCGACTTCGTTCGGAACTGCGGGATCGGCATTTTTTGTCAAGCAGCTTTTGTGGGCGTTTGTCGGCGGCGTGGGGCTCTGCGGCGTGATGTTTTTCGGCTTCAAAAAGGTTTCCGACTGGAGTCTCTGGTTCCTGATCGCGATCTCCCTTCTGCTTCTGATTGCGGATTTCTGTTTTCCGGCGGTCAACGGAGCACATCGGTGGATCAAGGTGCCGGGGATCGGGAACATCCAGCCGTCGGAATATTCGAAAGTGATTCTGACGCTGTTCCTGGCAAAATTTCTTTCAGAGCGTATCCGGTATATTGAGCGGGCGCCGTTCTGGCGAGTGTTTGTGGCGGGGGGATGTATCTGCGGGCCGGTGATCCTTCTTGTGCTGATCGGCCGCGATCTTGGAACGACGACTCTGCTGACAATTCTCTTCTTTTCGATGATGTATATTGCCGGAATTTCCTGGAAGATCATTCTGCCGATTCTGCTTGGCATGGCGGGGAGCGTGTTTTCCTTTGTGATGGCGTTTGACCCGATGCGCCGGGATCGTCTGACCGTCTTCCTGGATCCGGAGCCGTATCAAGTTGAGGAGGGGTATCAGCTTTGGAATTCCATGCTGGCGCTGGGATCGGGCGGCTGGACCGGACTCGGATTTACGGAGAGCCGGATGAAAATGAAGTATCTGCCGGAGGCTCATACCGATTTTATTTTGTCTATTGTCGGGGAGGAGCTGGGACTGGCCTTTATGATTCTGGTGATTATCGCCTATATCGCATTTATCATACTGGCGATGGTGATTGCCAGAAATGCGCGGACCCGGCAGGGAATGCTGGTGGCATTTGGCTGTGCAACGTTTATCGGGGTTCAGGCGGTCATCAATGTCGGCGTGATCTGCGGTGCTTTCCCGACGAAGGGAATGCCTGCGCCGTTCATCAGCTACGGCGGCAGCAGTCTGGTGACCTGCATGGTTGCCGCCGGCCTTGTCCTGAGTGTCGCTGTGGATTCCGCGTATCCCGATTATCCGATTCTGCTGCGGGAAAAACTGCGCGAAAAATGCAAGCCGTTCCTCTTCTGGAAGAACGGCGGAAATGAGATCAAACTGGAGAAATAGATGAAACTGGAGCGTTTGGCAATCAGCTGCGGAGGTACCGGAGGTCATTTCAATCCGGGGCTCAGCATAGCCAGAGAATTGAAAGCAAGGGGCGGCACCCCGGTTCTTGTCCTGGGCGGGGCCCATGTGGAAAAACAGGCGAAAATTGCATCGGAGTTCGGGATCGACGTCATTCGGATTGAGGCGGCACCGATTTCCGTAAAACCGTGGAAGGCCATTCCGTTTCTGTGGAAAACCTGGAAGGGAGTCGGGCAGTGTGCAGCCGGATTCCGTCAATATCGTCCGCAGGCGCTTCTCTGCATGGGCAGTTTTGCGTCTCTGCCGCCAGCTCTTGCGGCTAAGCGGATGGGGTTGCCTCTGTTCCTGCATGACGGCAATGCGAAGATCGGAAAGGCGAACCGTTTTCTCAGTCGCTGGGCCAAGGCTCTGGCGCTGTCGTTTCCGGTGAAGGATGCTTCAGTGATCGCCTGTCCGGCGGTTCTGACAGGGATGCCGCTGCGGCCGGATCTGGTGACAGGAGTCCTCTCCAAGGAGGAAGCGATTGCCGCAGTCAATACCCGCTGGCACACTGCGTTTTCCGCCGATCGTCCGACACTGCTTGTGTTTGGCGGCAGTCTCGGGGCTCGGACGATCAATACGGCGGTGAAGATTCCGGATGATCTTCCCGGAGCGGAACGTCTTCAGGTGATTCGTCTGGTAGGTCCCGGCAATCTGGAGGCGATTCGTCCTCTTCATGCCGGATCGAAAGCGGAGGAGCTGATTCTGGAATCGTGTCAGGAGATGAATCTTCTTTATTCCGCGGCCGATCTAGTGATCTGCCGATCCGGGGGAAGCACCGTTTCGGAGCTGGCGGTGTACGGCAAGTATGCGGTTCTTGTGCCGTATCCGTTTGCCGCGGAGGGGCATCAGGATGACAATGCCTGCTGGCTGGCTTCGGCGGGCGGAGCGGAAATCATTCCCGATGCGGAGTGTTCTCCGGAGCGCTTCGGCAGATTGTTCCGAAACTGGCTGACGAATCGTGCCGAGTTCGAGTCGCACGGGTTGAAATCGAAGTCTCTGGCGATGCCGCGTGCAGGGGCCAATGTCCTTGATCTCATTGAAAACATTCTGACAAGTCAGGAAAATGCCGGAATGAGGCAATAAATAACAGAATCCATGAATCAAACAGTCTGAAAGGAGAACTTGCGTATGAAAAAGACTCTTCTCACCCTCTGTGCCGCGGCGCTTGCGGCGACCGTGTTCGCGCAGGACATCAAACTGCCAACTCCCGACAAGACCGGCGGAAAATCCATTATGCAGTGTCTTGCGGAACGGAAAACGGGTCGTTCTTTCAATCCGTCGGCGAAGCTCACGGACAAGCAGCTTTCGAATCTGCTCTACGCCGCCTGCGGCTACAACCGGGCGGAGAAGCGGACGATTCCGACCGCCAGGAATTTTCAGGATCTTGTTCTTTATGTCGCTCTGCCTTCCGGCACCTACCTGTATGATGCAAAGGCAAATATGCTGAAGATGGTGATTCCGGGGGATCATCGCGAGGTCTTCGGCAAACAGAAATCCATGTTCAAATCGGCTTCCGCTGTCCTGATTTACGTCTCTGACTTTGCCAAGATGAAACGGGCGGATAATCCTGCTGTTTACGCCGCTGCACATACCGGTTCTGCTTATCAGGATGTCTATCTAGTCTGTGCCTCGGAGAATCTTGCCACCGTGATCTGCGGATTGATCGACCGGGAGAAAATCGCCTCGTTCCTGAAGCTGAAACGCGACTGCAAAGTCCAGTTCACACAGCCTGTTGGCGTTCCGAAATAATCCGAATGTTCCGGAAGCGGTTTCTTCCGGAAGATTTTCATAAAAAAAATCGCCTCCGCCGGAATCGGTGGAGGCGTTTTTTGGGGAATTCATTTTTTTATTGCAGGATCGCTCTGCCGTAGGCGGCAGGATCCTTTCCGTTGGCGATTCCGCTGAACCATTCGAGCCAGTGACGGCCCGCGGGATCACGATCGTTCACCAGAACGCTGATTCCAAGCGGCATTCCGGCGGAGGGCTTGATGTTCAGTGTTTTCCACGGGACTGCAAAGCGATAGTGAATCGTATCCGTTTCGCAGGAGTTTTTCATAATGATTCCCGGCACCGGCTGATGGAGGGGCATGAGATTGAGATTCATGCTTGCCCAGACCCAGGAATCCGGCGTTTTGCCATCGGCCTTGACTCCGAATTCGGCGTAGGCGGTTTCCTGAATGCCGTCGTTGTTCGGGCGGATCATGCGGCTCTGCGGGACGCTGACTCCGATTTGCAGGGAGTCTCCGTTCCAGAGCGATGCCGCCGATTCCTGCGGCAGGAAGTCCTTGTCTTTCACCTCCAGAGCAAAGTAGAGATACTCTTTGTCATACGCAAGAGCGATGGTTCCGGAGGGGCGGTCGAACGTTCCCTTCATTCCGTGTTGGCTGAACATTCCGCCTGCGAGCTGAGAGCGTCCGGCGGCGGGCCATTTCTCCAGCGGGAGATTGATCGCATTCCGCAGGAAGGGAATCTTGACCGGAGCGATATCGGCAGGAAGCGTCTGGCTCCAGGAGAAGCCGTCCGGAGCGGTGAAGCGTGCCGAATAGCTGTTCTTTCTGCCTGTGGAGGGATCGGCAAGAGTCAGAGTCTTCGAGGATTCCGTTCCGAGTTTTGCCTTGGCAAGCACTTTTTGTCCGTTTTCAAGAATTTCGAGTACAGTTCCGTTTCCACCGGGCGTATTGCGGCGGATGGCAAACAGGATGGCCGGTTGAGCGGAGGAGAGGAGCGGACGGATCTGTTCCAGTTCCATCGGCGCTTTGACCGTCAGGCTTTTCTGCCAGATGTACTTGCTGTTTCCTTTGTCTTCCAGACGGAAGAAGAGATCGTATTCTCCGGGGAGTGTTCCGGCGGGAACCGAAAGAGTCGCTTTCCAGCGGATGTTGCCGCCGGAGACATTCTGTTTCAGCGGGAGCGCGGACTGAATTTTCAGCCGGTTGCCTGCCGATGCCATTTCAGAGGGCAGAGTGATTTCCACACTGCTGGTTCCGGCGGGAGCAACGGAGAGCTCTTCCGGGGAGAATTTTGCATTGAATCTGGCGTTGCTGAAATCTTCGAGTCTTCCGCCTGCGATGTAGACTGGTGCTTCGGTGAGACGGAGGGAGAGGACTCCATCGTTGAGAGTCTGTTTTCTCGTTTTTCCGCACACTTCGGTGATTGTGACCTCCGGGGTATTCATGACGATCCGGAAATCGACCGGTTCAGGCAGCAGGGAGTAGGCGATCAGGAGCGGCGAGCCGTTCCGGTCGAAGAGCCAGACCCGGACCTTGCGTCCGATATTGAGTTCCTTCACCGGTTTTGCGTTGTAGGTCATGCGTGAGACGGTCGCCCAGGCTCCGAATGCCGGTTTCGGTTCGCGGACCGGGGATTTTTTCGGGAATTTGCGAAGCATGCCGAAGTCGAGTTCCCGCTGGCTGGTGGCATCGTTCCAGATGCCGATGTGCCAGACGCATGCCTTCAGCTCCTTGATGGTCCGGTTCAGAATCACGACTCGCGCGAGGTACGCGGCCTGCTGGAGTTCCGTGACTTCGCCGCCGGGCTTGGTCGAGTAGCCGATTTCGCTGATGTACATCGGAACGGGACGTCCCGCGATGGCATGCAGTTCTTTCTGGAGCCGGTTCAAGGTCTCGACATAGCCGGAGGCGTCGGGATTCTGTGCTCCGGGGATGTAAGGGTGAAGCATGACCGCATCAATGTATTTGTCGATGCCGTGCTTCTTGTAGTATCCGATGTACTGTGCAAACTGGTTGGCGTTCATCGGATTGATGCAGATTCCCGCGATGGTGCGTCCGGGATCGCATTTGCGGACAACCGCGCTTTCCAGTTTGATGATATCCATGACATCGTTCATGGTGCCGTGGAAGTTTTCGCCGACCATCGGTTCATTCTGAGTTTCCCAGACATCGACGAGTCCGCGTCTGCTGCTGATTTCCGTCTCCAGCTGTTTCGCCAGTTTTGCGCGATCCTGCTCCGGAACCGGAACCATGCGCTTGAAGGGATTCAGAATATTCATGCAGCGGATGATTTTTACCGGCCCGCGGTTTGCGATCTTCTCCTCGCTTGGGGGAGTCGGCTTTGCATCCTTTTTCTGGAAGACCGTGAAGAACAGCTGACGATCCCATTTGGCTCCGCCGAGTTTCTGAAGTTCCTGAGTCGGATTCAGCCCCCAGACTCCGAATGCCGGGTCAGGGGTTGAATAATAGTCTTCCGGGAGCGGAGTGGTGACAAAGAGAGAGGTCGTGTTTTTTGCTGTGACTTTCCCGTTCCGGATCAGTTCCGCGGTCAGCTGGTAGTAGTCGTTGCCGGGAAGACGGAAGCGGAACTGTTTTGCATTGTCAGCGCTTTTCTGTTCGAAGACCTTTCTGCCAAATGCATCCGTTGCGGAAACGCGGATGGTTCCGCTGCCCGCATTCGAAAGAACCGTGATGTCCGGATTTGTTTCGAACACTCTGACCGCTTTCGGAAAGACAAAGGCGAGTGGTTCCTGTTTCTGCGGAGCCGGAGCTGCCGGACGCATATTGAGTTTGATGTTGTCGATCCAGACTTTGCCGCTCTGCGTTCCGCCTTTGATGTTGAAGTAGAACATGAGGCGTTTGACTTCCTGATTCATGACTTTTTCAGGAATGGGGCCGAGAGTGTATTTCAGAGTTTTCCATTGAGCAGAGAGCTTTGCCGGAGTGGCAAGTTCTTTTGCCTGCTGCTTGGTTGCGGCATAGAACCGGATCGGCTTTGCTCCCTGAAGCATCAGAGAGATCGTGAGCTGAGGAGCGTTTTCCGGCGTATCTGTTTTTGCGTCGAACGAGAGTTCATACGCGGTATCCTTGCGATAGGCCGTGTTGAAGACCGCGTTGACGGTCTTGCCGGGTTCTGGAGTGACGGCGAGACTCTTTTTCCCGTCGCTGAACTCCGAGGAATCAATCCGCACCATTGCGGGCCGGTTGATCCAGTAGGATCCCGTCCCCGCTTCGAACGAAGGATTTGTCAGCTTGACCTCCTCCGCCGAAAGAAGAAATCCGGTCCCGAACAGTGCAATCAAAAGTGGTAAGCAATTTCTCATAAGGGTACTTTCTTGAGCCTGTTATTTTGCGGGAACGGCTTTTGCCGGAGCCGCCGGAGCTTTGGCATCTGCTTTCAGCTTGATGTTGTCGATCCAGACTTTGCCGTTTTTCTCACCGCCCTTGACATTCAGGTAGAACATGAGGCGTTTGACTTCCTGATTCATGACTTTTTCAGGAATGGGTCCGATGGTGTATTTGAGGGTCTGCCACTGCTGCGTCAGCTTTGCAGGTGTGGAAAGAGCCTTGACCTGCTGCCGGTCGGAATTGTAGAAGCAGATCGGTTTTGCTCCCTGGAGCATGAGGGCCAGAGTCAACGTTGGTCCGTTGGCCGGGGTATCGGTTTTTGCATCGAAGCTGAGTTCAAACACGGTATCTTTACGCTGAACCGTGTTGAATACGGTGCTGACGGTTTTTCCCGATTCCGGGGAAATGGCGAGACTCTTCATTCCATCGCTGGATTCCGAGGAATCGACGCGCGCCATTGCGGGCCGGTTGATCCAGTAGGATCCCGTTCCCGATTCAAACGAAGGATTGTTCAGTTTGACATCTTCCGCAAAAACGAGACATCCCGCCGAAAGAAGACCGAAAATCAGTGCCGAATGTTTTTTCATAAAAAGATTCCTTTCTCTAAGTTGTATTTGGATATCAGGTTATTTTTTCAGGGTCTGCGCAAAGTAATGTCGTTGATGTAGATTTGGACGAAAGAAGGATAGACGATTTTTTTAGCATCATATTCTCCGATTCCTCTGGCACTTCCATCCAGAAACCAGAGCTGTCCGCGGAGGGTATGGCGGAGCGAGAAATTGAGCCTTGTTCCGCTGTAATAGGCGATGCCGAAAGTCTGTCTCAGATTTGTCCACCATGGATTGCCGATGCTGTCACCGACCAGCCAGCTGTTGGAGGGCTGTTTGATCTTTTTATTTTTGAACAGATTGATGGTTTCCGCAAAATTGTCATCGGGAGATTTCTCACGCGAGAAATTGGTGCAGAATCCGTAAGAATAACAGGCATTGCTGTTATTGGTATACTGTGTGACCGTGTTGTTGCCCGGACAGAAAAAAACTTTGCTGGCCTGCATGTATTTCTGATCGCAGAGAGCGTTACTCCAGTAATAGGTTCCGTTGCGAGCCTGATGCATCCATCCGTCATGATCGTTTGCATAGGCAGTGATGCCGAGCCCGATCTGCTTCAGATTGGAGATGCAGCTTGCCGATGCGGCTTTCTGTCTGGCCTTGTTCAGAGCCGGAAGCAGCATCGCCGCAAGAATGGCGATGATGGCAATCACGACAAGAAGCTCTATAAGAGTAAACTTTCCATTCGTTTTCATATTGTCTCCTCTGTTGTTGTATTTTTGAATTGAATGGATTCTCGAACGATGAAGGTTGTGGGGATGGCGATGTCCTGACGAGTTCCGGTTTCTTTGCCAGTAATGCGGTCGAGGAGCAGAGTTGCTGCTCTGCGTCCGATTTCGCAGGGATACTGATCCACGGTTGCCAGACGGGGACGTGTTCTCAAAGTCAGCGGCAGATTGCCGAATCCGACCAGAGCCAGTTCCTCCGGAACCCGGATTCCGAGATCAAGAGCGGCGTTCAGAACATCATTTGCAACATAGTCATTGAAGCAGATCAGGGCATCCGGACGATTCCTCTTGTCCGCAAGGAGCTTTTTTGCCGCATCATAGGCTTCATTCCAGCAGTCGGAGAGATCCAGGCAGTGCCTGGCATTGACCGGCATGTTGAATTCCGCCATGGAATCCAGAAATGCACTGCGCCGTTCTTCTCCTGTCGTTGCCAGAGTATAGGAAATGGTCCCGATTTTCTTGCGTCCCTGATTTATCAAGTACTTGATAATTTCGGGAAAAACAGAGCGGTTGTCCGCGCCGACGTGATCAAAATTGTTGCCCGGCCAGTCGCTGTCGATCAGCACAACCGGATTGTGGAAGCGGTTCAGATCCTTGATCTGTTCCGAGGTCGGCGGCAGCGCCATAGGAAAGAGGAGGAGTCCATCCACCCGCCGGCGGCTGAAGCGGCTGAGCAGATCGACTTTATCCTTGACCAGCCGGTCCCAGGAGATCAGATATGCATCATATTCATACTCGTGAAGCACCTGATGAATTCCTTCCATCACGGCGCCCGCGTATTCGCACTGGAACTTGTTGAACGCAATACCGATGCTTCTGCTCCGACCGGTCTGGATGCATTCCACCATTGCATTCGGCTGATAACCGTATTTCCGGGCAACTTCCATGACGCGGTCAATCGTCTCTTTCTTGATTCCCGGATTCCGCTTCAGCGCCTTGGAAACTGTGGATTCCGAAACCCCGCAGATTTTCCCAATGCCTTTTAGAGAAATCATCATTTTTCTGTCCGTTCCGCTGTTTAGATTTTTTCTTTTCTTTAATTATAATCTATTTCCACAAAAAAATCAAGTACTTGAAATTAAGAAAAAAGAAAAAACTCCGAAAAAACTCTTCTTTCTGCGGAGAGCAATGGAATGAAGAAGCTGAAAACAAAAATTCAAGAACTTGAAATAAAAAAGCGGGGAATGCAATTCCGTTAAAAAATCGCACATCCCCGCCAATGGCACACGGGAGGATTTCTCAGCAGATATTGCCGAGATAAACATTTGGAAATCCGCGTGACTTTGCATAGTTCTGCAATCCTTCGATGAGTTCGTAAGGAGTCCGCGGGCTTTCCGCATACCGGTAATCGGGATGATAAGCTGTGAAATGGATCGGAGTTTCTTTTCCCAGATAACGTTCGGTCCAGTCGAGAAAATCATCGATCATCTTTTTGGAATCGTTTTTCCCGGGAATAACGAGATTCGTGTATTCCGCATGTCCGCCACAGCGTTTGAAAATCCGATAGGCTTCGAGAATCGGAGCAAGGGAGGCTCCGCCGCACATGCTGTGATAGAATTCTTCCGAGAAACCTTTCATATCAAAGTTTGCTGCATCCATGTGCGGATACAGCACTTCAGCCGCTTCCGGAGTGATGAAGCCGTTGGAGACCAGAATGGTTTTGAGTCCAGCCTCATGGGCGCACCGAGCAACGTCAATCACATATTCCAGAAAAACGGTCGGTTCGTTGTAGGTGAACGAAATGGATTCGCATCCGTGGCGCAGAACAACCTGCACCAGCTCTTCCGGCTCATACTTCCGATACCGATAGCGCGCGTTGTAGGCACAGCGGGAGAGATGATGATTCTGGCAGAAGACACAACCGAGATTGCACCCGAGCGTTCCGATGGAATAAGTCCTTGTCCCCGGCATGAAATGGCGGAGCGGCTTCTTTTCAATCGGGTCGATCTGAAGTGCGACGGGACGGCCATAGGAAAGCGAATACAGCTCTCCGTCATCATTCCGGCGCACGGCGCAATATCCGGTCTTCCCCGGTGCGATCACGCACTTCCGGGGACAGAGTGTGCAACGAACGTTTCCTTCCGGCAAGGCTTCCTGAAAATCCGCCTTCCGGTACGCTTCCAGAACAGGAGTTCCATTCATGATCCGACCACCTCTTTCATCACGCAGCCGCAGAAGCGGCTCATCCTTTCCAGTACGGCGAGATCTCGCGCAGACGCGCAATGACCGGCGGCAGTTTTTCCAGTACGAAATCCACTTCCTCTTCCGTATTGTAACGCGAGAAACTGAAGCGGATCGCACCATGGGCGGCCGTATACGGCACTCCCATTGCGCGCAGAACGTGCGACGGCTCCAGACTGCCCGTCGTACAGGCGCTTCCGCTGGAAGCACAGATATTGAACATATCAAGCAGCATCAGAATCGATTCCCCTTCAATGTACTCAAACGAGATGTTGCTTGTGTTGGGGAGACGATGTTCCGGATCGCCGTTCAAGCGGGTTGCCGGCAGTTTCAGCAGTTCGGTTTCAAGTTTATCCCGGAGCGCTTTGACTTTCGTATTTTCGATCGTGATATCCTGCTGAGCAAGCTCGGCGGCCTTTCCGAGACCGACAATGCTGGCGACATTCTCCGTGCCGGCGCGGCGTCCCCGTTCCTGATGTCCGCCGACGATGAACGGCCGGAACCGGACTCCGCGTTTGACGTAAAGTGCTCCGACCCCTTTCGGTGCATGAAGTTTGTGTCCGGAAAGACTCAGCATGTCGATCGGCAGTTCCGCCAGATTGATCGGAACCTTTCCGACCGCCTGAACCGCATCGGTATGGAACAGAGCGCCCTGTTTATGGGCCATTTCCGCGAGCTGGGCAACCGGATAAATGTTACCCGTTTCATTGTTTGCCCACATGATGGAAACGACAGCGGTATCCGTATCAATCATTTCTTCGGCACATTCCATGTCGAGACGTCCCTTGGAATCGACCGGAATCTGAACCACGGTATAACCGCGGCGTTCCAGTTCTTTTCCAAGCGCAAGAATCGCGGGATGCTCCACTTTGGAAATGACCACTTTCCGGCGCTGATTGCAGAGACTCAGAGCACTGTAAATGGCGGAGCTGTCGCTTTCGGTTCCGCAGCTGGTAAAGATGACTTCACTGGGCTGGGCGCCGAGCAGAGATGCCAGTTTTTCCCGAGCGGTTTCGATATGCGCGGCAACCTGTCCGCCGAAATGATGAATGCTGGAGGGATTGCCGTAAAATTCCGTCAGGAAGGGACGCATCGCCTCGAAGACCTCGGGGGCGACAGCGGTTGTTGCATTATTGTCAAGATAAACGACTTTTTCCATGATGTCACTCACTTTTCTTCCACGACTTCGATGGAATCGGAAACGAATTCGCGGAGTTTTGCCTCCACATGATTTTTCAGCGTGACTTTTGCCGCCATACAGGAGGCGCAATGACCTTTCAGACGGACAAACACTTTGTTCCCCTCAATATTGATGAGTTCGATATCACCGCCGTCATGTTCGAGCGCCGGACGAATCTCCCGGTCAATGATCGACTGAACCTTGATGACCTTCTGTACCACGGAAAGTTTATCGAAATCGTTGACTTTTTCTTCCTTTGCCGGTTTCTGTTCCGCTTTGTGCTCTTTCCAGAGGCCGTCGAGAATTTCCTGAATCTGATCGAGACAGGTTCCGCATGCGCCGCCGGCCTTTGTGTATTTTGTGATCTGTTCGGCTGTATGGAGATTATTTTCCTTTGCGACTCTGCGGATTTTTGTATCCGTGACGCCGAAACATTTGCAGACGACACGTCCTTCATGATCTTCAGGATCGTCCTGTACCATTTCGTACTCTTCGCCGTGACGTTTCTTGTAATCTGCGATAGCCGCCTGAAGAGCTTCCATACCCATGACGGAGCAATGCATTTTTTCTTCGGGCAGGGTGCCGAGAAGTTTCACGATGTCCTTATTTGTCACTTTCGCGGCTTCGTCGAGGGTCATTCCTTTGACGAGCTCGGTCAGAGCGGAGGAGGATGCAATCGCGCTTGCGCAGCCGAATGTTTTGAACTTTGCGTCACAAATTCTACCATCCTTATCAAGTTTCAGGAAGATCTTGAGGGCATCTCCGCAGGTGATGTTTCCGACTTCCGCGACGGCATCCGCATCCGCGATTTCACCGACGTTTCTCGGGTTCAAAAAGTGATCCATTACGTCTTTGGTATAGTTCCACATAATGAGTTCTCCTCTCTTGATTCATTAGTACAAGATGAAATTTACCACAGATACAGCAAATTAGCAAATAAAGTTCCATAAAAGACGCAACTTTTTGATAAAAAAACAGACCTGTGATCAATAAAAACTACTAAAACGGTAGATTTTATTTTAAAACGCAGAGATTCCAAGATAAAAAAGAGAGCCGCAGGCTCGTGGGTGCAGGTGCATTTGGCACCTGCTTCGGTCCAGCTGAATAAGCTGGTCGCCCGCCGGGCGAAACCGAGAAAAAACAAGGGATAAGAACCTACATATTTCCCAATTTGACAAAAAATATTTTCTACTTATATTATAAAAAAATCAAGGAGGATTCGTAATGCAGAAAGCAGTCAACTCGAACTCCACATTTCTCTGGATCTGTTTTGCTGTGCTTCTTCTGATTGAGGCGGTGGCAGTTTTTCTTCCTCCGCTTTATTCGGAAGGACGGGATTCACCGACACTTCGGAGTCAGAGCCAGTTAAAACAGATCTGGCTGTCATTTATGTTGTATGACGATTCTCTGACTTTCGATCTTCCGAATGTGGATCATGTGAAAGCGTGGAACCTTCTCCATCGACAGAAGATTCAGACGGATCCGCAAATTTACTCTTTGCAAAGGAAAGGGCGTGGAGTAACTTATCCTCTCCGGGAGGAGGACAACGACTACCTGTTCTTCGGGAGTCTCTCGGCCTCGATCCACAGGCCTCCTGAGCCCGTGGAAGTTCTTGCTTTTCTGAAGCCGACGAAAATGGAACAAGGCAATAAAATCCCAGTCCTTTTCAATGACGGAGTTGTAAAAATCGTTTCCGTGAAAAACAAAACCGCGGCGGCGGTTGTTCGAGCTGCCTACAAGGAGCAATTCAAAACTCCTTACAGCAAAGCTCTTCTGGCGCAGGCGGAACGCTGGGATGTCGAGCAGAAAAAACAGAAAATCCGTAAACTTCTCCGGAAATAACCCGTTTCCAGCCCGATTGATCCTGTCTGTTTTTATGACTGGTCAGCTGTGAACTTCTCCGGGAAAGATCCAACCGAGTACAGTTTCCTGTTCGATTTGATACGAGAGACAAAGTTTACAAAGAATGTTTTTTTCGGGGAAAAAGATCCGGTTCCATCAGAACCGCTCCGAGAATGAGAATCGCTCCCGCCGCCTGCCAGAGCGTGATTGTCTCATGAAGGAAAAGATATCCAAACGCGGCTGCGATCATCGGTACGAAATATTCGTTCAAGCTCAAAAGCGCGACCGGAATAAACTTCTGCGCCTCGTTCCATCCGTAGAACGCCAGCGCACTGGGACCGATTCCAAAGTAGAGAATCCATCCCCAGCTGACCGGATCGCCGGGCAGCCGCACTTTGTCCGGAGAGAACGGAAGAAACAGGATCAGCCAGACCGCTCCCCAGAGCAGAGTCCAGCTTGAATAAATCCATCCTCCGATTCTCTGAATCGTTTTCCGTCCCCAGACCGTGTAAAGAGCCCAGCAGAGTCCGGAAAGGAAGATCAGCAGATCGCCTCTTTTCAACGCTTTCAGAGCAATTCCATCCCCGTTGATGACCCGGAGCACCAGCAGACAGCCGAGAAAACCGAGAAGCAGTCCCGCGAACTGCACCAGCGATCCCCTTTTTCCCGAACAGAGGGCAATTACAAAAATCTGAAGCGGCACGATCGCCTCCAGCATCGATGCATTGATAACCGGAATCTCTTTCTGTGCCATGAAAAGCAGAAGTGCCATCATGGACGCCCCCACCAGTCCTTGAAACGGCAGACGAAACCATTCCGCGCGCGTCAGTTCAAACATCTTCTTCCGGTAAAGCAGAAGCCCCGCAAGAAACAGCGCCGTTCCCCCAATGGCAAAACGCAGAATCCCGAGGGAAACCGGATCAATCCTCTCCCCGCCGATCAGAAATCTCCCGACCGGGAACATGGTTCCCCAGAAAAATACACTGAGCAAAGCCCATCCAAGCCCTTTCATCTGCGTAAGTGTCATCTATTCACCGCCATACTGCACATTTTTCCAAAAATAAAAAAGCTCCATCCGGGAAGGACGGAGCTTTCGAGTTTCGATTCCCCGAAACTTATTTCTGCGCGTTTGCGATCAGAGCAGTGAAGCTGTCGGCTTTGAGAGCCGCGCCACCGATGAGTCCGCCGTCAATATCTTTCTGCGCGGTGAGAGCACCGGCGTTCTCCGCCTTCATGCTGCCGCCGTACTGAATGACAGTCGCTTCCGCAACATCCGCACCGAACATTTCCGCGAGGGTTGCACGGATGAACGCATGGGTTTCCTGTGCCATTTCCGGAGTCGCGGTCTTGCCGGTACCGATCGCCCAGACCGGCTCATAAGCGATTGTGATTTTCGCCATGTCAGCAGCGGAAAGCTCGGCAAGTCCGCCCTTGAGCTGTTTTTCCAGGACGCAGTTGGTCTTGTTACCTTCGCGCTCTTCGAGAGTTTCGCCGATGCAGACGATGGGTTTGAGCTCATATTTGAGAGCGGCTTTGATGCGCTTGTTGACCGTCTCATCGGTTTCGCCGAAATACTGTCTGCGTTCGCTGTGTCCGATAATGACATATTCGACGCCGATTTCCTTGAGCATCGCGCCGGAGATTTCGCCGGTGAACGCGCCGTTGTCCGCCCAGTGGATGTTCTGAGCACCGACTTTGACGTTGGAGCCTTTGAGGACTTCCACCGCGGTTGCCAGGCTTGTGAAGGTCGGGCAGACCGCCATCGTGACGGTGTCGCCAAACTGAGCGAGGCTTTCTTTGAGGGCTTCCGCGAGAGCTTTTGTCTCAGCCGCGGTCTTGTTCATTTTCCAGTTTCCGGCAATGAATGTTTTGCGTGCCATTTGGAGGATTCCTTCCGTTGTTGTTTTCGGCGTTTCCGCCTGATTTTATGACGAATATCGTATCAGTAATATACTTCCACCCCGGATCGAATGCAAGCGGAGGGGAGGGAAAAAGAGTCCCTGGCGGAGTTCTCCGCATTCCGGAATCCGGACAAAAAAACGGGCCCGGCGAAAACCGGACCCGTATCTGTCATTTTTCCGGCGGAGCAGAGAACGTTCCGCCATCCGAACGATCTTATTTGTCGTTGAGAGCGACCACGCCGGGGAGCTCCTTGCCCTCGAGGAATTCGAGAGAAGCACCGCCGCCGGTGGAGATGTGAGACATCTTGTCGGCAAGTCCGCTCTTGTTGACCGCTGCGACCGAGTCGCCGCCGCCGATGATGGACACGCCGCCGTTCGCCTTGACTTCCGCCACCGCCGCGCAGACACCGAATGTGCCCTTGCTGAATGCCGGCATTTCAAAGCATCCCATCGGTCCGTTCCAGACAACCGTCTTGGCGCCTTTGATGGCGTTGCTGTAAAGTTCGATGGTCTTGGGGCCGATATCGAGAGCCATCCATCCATCCGGGATGTCGTCGCCGACAACCTGGGTGTTGGCATTTGCATCGAATTTGTCCGCTGCGATATTGTCCACCGGGAGCAGAAGATTGACGCCGAGCTCTTTCGCCTTGGCAATCATGTTCTTGGCATAGTCGAGCTGATCAACTTCACAGAGGGAGGAACCCACATTGTGTCCCTGCGTCTTGAGGAAGGTGTAGGCCATACCGCCGCCGATGATCAGCGTGTTGACCTTGGTCAGAAGGTTGCTGACAACCGCGAGCTTGTCGGAAACCTTTGCTCCGCCGAGAATCGCCACAAACGGACGAACCGGATTTTCCACCGCATTGCCGAGATATTCAATCTCTTTTTCCATCAGGAAACCGGCAACGGAGGTGTTGATGTATTTTGTGATGACCGCAGTCGAAGCATGAGCACGGTGTGCGGTTCCGAAAGCGTCATTGCAGTAGATGTCGCCATAGGAAGCGAGCTTTTTCGCAAGCTCTTTCTGTTTTTCCTTGAGTTCGGCTTTTTTCGCCTTGAACTCTTCGTCGGACTGGCCTTCCTTCTGTTTGAGTTTTCCCTGTTCTTCCTTGTAGAAGCGGGTGTTTTCCAGCATGACGATATCACCGGGTTTCATTGCGGCGACTTCCGCATCGGCTTTGGCGCAGTCTGCTGCGAATGTGACAGGCTTTCCGAGCATTTTGGAAAGATATTCCGCAACCGGCTTGAGGGAGAAATCGGCTTCATAGCCTTTTTCCGCCGGACGGCCGAGATGGCTCATCAGCACCAGGCTTCCGCCCTGATCGAGCACATATTTGATGGAGGGGAGGGCTCCCTTGATGCGTGTGTCGTCCTTGATGACGCCTTCTTTGATCGGCACATTGAAGTCAACGCGCATGACAACGCGTTTTCCTTTGAGATCAACATCGCGAAGAGTTTTCTTGTTCATAATGAAACAATCCTTTCAGTAGAAAGTGGAAAAAGAAAACGGGGCGGGCGTTCATGCCGCCCGCCCCGAGGTAGACTTACGGTCTTTTCAGCGACATTACTTGGCAATGACGCGAACCATTTCGAGGACCTTGTTGGAGTATCCCCATTCGTTGTCGTACCAGGAAACGACCTTGACAAAGGTGGAGTCAAGAGCGATACCGGCTTTGGCATCGAAGACAGAGGTTCTGGACTCGCCGCGGAAGTCGGTGGAGACAACGCTTTCATCGGTGTATCCGAGGACGCCTTTGAGTTCGCCTTCGGAAGCAGCCTTCATGGCAGCGCAGATGTCATCATAGGAAGCCGCTTTTTCGAGCTCGACCGTCAGGTCAACGACGGAAACGTCGGAGGTCGGAACGCGCATGGACATTCCGGTGAGTTTGCCGTTGAGGGCGGGAAGAACTTTGCCGACAGCCTTGGCAGCACCCGTGGAGGACGGGATGATGTTTTCAAGGATACCGCGTCCGCCTCTCCAGTCTTTCTTGGAGGGGCCGTCAACGGTCTTCTGTGTGGCGGTTGCAGCGTGAACGGTGGTCATGAGACCGCGCTTGATGCCGAACTTGTCATTGAGAACCTTGGCGATCGGGGCAAGGCAGTTCGTGGTGCAGGAAGCGTTGGAGATGATGTCCTGTCCAGCATAGGTCTTGTCGTTTACGCCGAAAACGAACATCGGGGTCGCATCCTTGGAAGGAGCGGACATGATGACTTTCTTGGCGCCGGCCTGGATGTGAGCGCGGGCCTTGGCATCTTCGAGGAAGAGGCCGGTGGATTCGACGACGACTTCTGCGCCGACTTCATTCCACTTGAGGTTCGCAGGATCTTTTTCAGCGGTAAGACGGATCTTCTTGCCGTTGACAATCAGATTCGTTCCTTCCACGGAAACATCGCCGCAGAACTTGCCGTGTACGGAGTCGTACTTCAGCATGTACGCGAGATAGTCGGGATCGAGCAGGTCGTTGATTCCAACGATTTCGATGTCATTTGCGAAGTTTTCCACTGCAGCGCGGAAAACCATGCGGCCGATTCTTCCGAATCCGTTAATTCCTACTTTAATAGCCATTTTCGTTCCTTCCTTTTAGTTTAAAGGTTGCTATACGATTGTTCTTTTCAAGATTATCCCGGCCGGACTCCATAAGGTTACCGGACAAGATGGGAGTAATATAACATTCCCTCCTGTATTTGTCAATATTAGGAAAACTAAAATATTGCGGAAGAACGGATTCCTGTAATTTTTTTTTAATTTTAAGTTCATTTTGTGCTTGACATTTCAATTCGTTCCTTTTATATTGGAGACAGAGTAGAGAAGAGAAGGATATTTGGAGTATGAAAACTCGTACAGAGCAAGCTGTTGCATTTTTTTCCTCGGTTCCGAGAGCTGGAAATTGTGCTCAGTGTGTCGCGAAGGCTTTTGCCGATGATGACGTTGTAATGAAACTTGCGTCCTGTGGAGCCGGAAATGCTCCGATGGGGCTTTGCGGAGCCCTGTATGCTGCCCTGTCTCTTGCCGATGAAAAGGATCGGGAGGAGATCCGCCGCGCCTTTCAGGAACGGACCGGTTCCGATCTCTGCCGGGAACTCAAAAGCAATTACAAGATTCCCTGCATCAAATGTGTGGAAATCGCTGCGGAACTGCTTGAAAAGAAACAGAATAAATAAAAGGTTGCGTTTTTTCTGAAAAATCTTTTTGCATTTATAGATTGTAAGATATATATTTGCGAAAAAGGTTTTTTTTAACACTAAAAAAATGTAAAAAGGTGAGTTATGAGAAAAATCATTGCCGTCTGCTTTGTGGCCTTTGTTCTTGCTTCCGGAACCTCATTGACAGCGCAGGATGCGAAAGCTCCTACCGCTCAGGAACTGAAGGCTGCTGATCAGGAAGCCGCAGTCGTTCTGAGTGAAGAGGAAAAAATGGTGGCGGCGGAAAATCAGACTCCTCCGTTCCTGAGAGGACTCACAGGAAAACTTCTGATGTATCTGCCGAATCGTCTGGTTGATCTGCTTGATGTTTTCTCTCTGGAGCTGAAAGGTGGAGCCGCGGTTGGGGCCGGAGTCAGAATTACGCGTGCGGTCGGCCTTGTTGGCGAAGTGGGCGCTACTGGTGATCTGATTAAAGGTTATAACCGTCAGTATGGCTGTGCGCTGACTCAGGGATATGATGCTCAGTTCCTGATTCCGATGGCGGAAAACATGGATCGTTCTCTTGCATATGGTTATGTGAATAAGTATTGGCAGTATGGTACGAATTTCCCGCTGCCGTCCGATACGATTTATCTTCCTCGTACGGGAGCGCGCGATTACTGGGCGATCGAGGTCGGCGCGACCTGCTTTGTCGGAGCCAAGGCTGCGGTGCATCCGCTGGCTATTGTGGACTTCTTTGCCGGGCTGATTCTTCTGGATCCCAGCGGAGATGACTACGTGCTCAAACCGATCTCTTACTGAGATGGTTGAATATGAAAACGGCGGCGGTTTTCTCGGATTTTCAAGCAGGAAACCTCCACCGTTTTTTTTCTGCGGATGTGGAAAAAAACATAATTATTGTTTGTTTTGGAATAGATAACGGTTGAAAAACCTCCAAACATATATTATCTTATCCGCCACGACTTTATAAAAAAACAACAAAAACAGGTGAAACATGTTGACGGTGGTTAGTGCTATTCTTTATACGGTAGCGGTTTTAATTGCGATTCTTCTGGTCGCTCTGGTGCTGGTTCAGCCATCCAAAGGAGGAGGGTTCGGCTCAGCGTTCGGCGGTGTGGGGGAAGGGGTCTTTGGCGCTCAGACGATGGGATATCTTTCTCGTCTGACGGTCATTATGATCGCTGTATTTTTCATTGTAACTCTCGGGCTTGCCGCGCTCTCCGGCCATAAGCAGAAGACCGTTTCCGCCGCGGCTGACAGTGCAGCTCTGCAGGTTCCTGCGGCTGTTGCACCTGCAGCTCCTGCAAAGGAAAAGACGGCAGCTCCTGAAAAGAATGCTGTAAAAGACTCCGTAAAGAAGGTCGAAAACAGCAAAAAACAGGACTCCGCGCCTGCAAAGAAATAAAAAAAACTAAGAACCTAAGTTTTTTAGCGAAAACATATTTGCATTTTACGGGAATACAGGTTAGAGTTCCTCTATTCAGGACTTCCAGGTGTTCCGGGGGTTGGACGAAAGAACCTAAACGTTGGGAGATTTAAGAAAAATGCGTTTCGGCTTCAAGTTTGTTTGTGCCGCTTTCCTTGTGTTCGCGGCTGTGTTTGACGTTACCGCGCAGCGGAATGCTCTGATTGACACTCAGACAATCGATTTCAAACTTGAATTTTTTGAAGCGCCTAATCTACCCATAACCGGCGGGGTGTCGGTTCCTACCACGAGTGCGAAATGGCTGGTTGCCATTATTACTTATACCCCTGCGGCTGCCTATGAAAGCGGATCCAGCCGAAGCACGAAGAAACGTGTTCGCTGGCTGGATGATCTGACCGTGGAACTTTCCCTGATTATTCCCGGTGCCGGAAATTATGGCAACTATATTCTGCTTTCCGGAAAGCAGGTGCTTTGGAGCGTTCCGTGCGATGGACGTCGGCACCGTGTTCTTTTTGCCGTCCCGCCTCTCGTCTTTGAGCGTTACAGCAGCATTGAGAAATTTACAAAGACAGCTGCTGCAGAAATTCCCGCATATATTGAATTCAAGTCCAAAAATCAGGAAATCCTTGCAAGGTATGTGTATGCAAAGGGGAATGGACAACGCGTGTATCAGGTTTTTCAGCGTCTGTTCAATGCGCAGGTCGGAGTTTTCAAACTTCCGACTGCTGTTTTGCCAAAGGAGAAAACTCCCTGGAATCTGGTCGAGACAGCTGCGTTTGATCTCCCGAAAAGCATTGTGGAAGGAAAGTAAGTCATGGCCAAAAGAAAAAAGAACGTATTGTGTATTGATATCGGCGGAGATACGATCAAAGCTGCCGAGTTCGCGTATTCCGATACCGGTGTGATGACTCTTGTCAAATTTGCATTTGCTGAGTTCGGGTTCGGAGAGAACTCTGCCACGGAAAACGATTCCTACCTGTATGCAATGCTCATTGAGCTGAAAAAACTTCTGGAAGAAAATCATTTTACGGCGAAACTCGTCAATATTTCCGTTTCGGCTCAGAACTCTTTCATCCGTTTTGTCAAGATTCCCGCACTGACGGAGAATGAGGAAAAAGTTCGTCAGATCATTGAATTCGAGGCCAGGCAGAATGCTCCGCTGCCGGTTGATCAGATGATTCTGGATTATCAGCTGACTGGAACATCTGAGGATGGCGCGGAAATCGATGCGATGATCGTTAACGTGAAGAGCGCCGACATCGAAAAGATTGTAAAGGTGATTCAGGATGCCGGTAAGAAAATCGGGACAATCGAAGTTTCTCCGACGGCAAGTTATAATGCCTGTCGAGCCAATATGGTCGGAGAAGAGAATTGCGAGATGATTCTCAATATCGGCGGACGCTGTTCCACATTGATTTTTATCGATCAGGGAAGTTATTTCGAACGAACCCTTGCGATCGCTGGAAATACGATTACGCAGCAGATCAGTAAAGAATTCGGAGTTTCTCTGAAAGAAGCCGAAGATTTGAAGCGTCGTCATGGATTCGTTGCTTTGGGCGGTGCCTATGAAGATCCGGATTCTGAGGTGGCTGCGATTATTTCAAAAATTATTCGTAATGTGATGACTCGTCTTCATGGAGAAATTAATCGTTCCATTAACTTGTATCGTGCACAGCAGAAAGGACGGAAGCCTGAGAAACTTTATCTGGCTGGTGGAAGTTCTGTGATGACATACACTCCCAGATTTTTCTCCGAAAAACTGAAAATCCCTGTTGAGTATTTGAATCCTTTCCAGATTACGGCGATTGCCGATGATGTGGATAAAGATGCCTTGAGTGAGGTTGCTCATGTTTTTTCTGAAGTCATTGGTACCGGTCTTCGGAATGTTGGAACATGTCCTCTTGAGATCTCTCTGATTCCGGAACCTTTGAAAAGAGAGCGGATTTTTAATCAGAAACAGCCATTCTTTTATGCCTCTGCTGTGACGATGCTCCTGTGTTTGGGGATTACCTACTGGAGTTTCTCCAAACAGCTTGTTACTGTGACAAAGGATCGTGACCGTGCGGAACAGCAGGTCGCTACGACAAACAGTATCATGACAAAAGTGGATGCCGCCTATAGAAGATTGAACAATAGCAAAAGTTCTTATACGAAGGCCTCTGAACTTTTGGTAGGGCGGGATACATGGCCTCTGTTGCTGAATAAGATTCAGGCAGCAACACTTCCTGAGATCTGGTTTACATCCGTTGAGGGTGCGTCCGCATTGGAAATTAAAAAGAAAAATGAGCCGACCCCAGAGGCTTCTGGAGGCTTCCGTGGATTTGGTTCTTTTGAATCTTCCGGACCGAAACAAACCTCTGCTGTTCCGACAGGGGAATATAAGTGGATTGTTTTCGAAGGTTATATTAGAACAGCCGATCCCAAAGCCGAAGCAACTCATATCTATGAAAAGTTCAAGCAGAATCTGGAAAAAACCGGTGTCTTCAAAAAATTTACTATTGCGGACAGCGATCGTATGATTCAGAATTTCAAACTTGGCTCTCAGGATACAAATATTTCCTCCTTTAAAATTGAAGCCGAGTTGATCAACCCAATAAAACGTTAAGTACGGAGATTGTTTACTATGAAATTATCTGCGAGAAACATTCCCCTTATAATAGTGCTGGTTGTAACAGTGCTTGTTTCCGCCGTATTGATTTATTATGTTGTAATCGAACATGGAAAAGTGTCCGAGACGAATACAAAAATTGAACAATATAAGCAGATTCTTGAAGATGCCAACAAAAAGAAACCGGCCCCTGTTACTGAAAACTTCAAGAATATGACCATTGATGCAGAAAATCTGGATGTCAAGGCGTATCAGATTCAGCGTACGTTCGGTAAGTATTATCGAAAGCCGCTGATTACTTTTGCAAATACAATTGGACTTTCTGGAAAGAAACTTGCCGCAGCATTTAGAAGATATTATCAGTCCCTGGTGGATGATGCCAAAGCAGATATCGTTGGTTCCAATGACAAGGCTCTTATTGACAATTTCCTTGCTGGAAAAGATAAAGCAAAACTGGATGCCGCGATTGCCGCATATGGCGATTATATTAATGAATCCAGATTGCTGAAAAAATTCTCGAAATTCTATGAAGATCTGCCGGAGGAGAAAAAAGGTCTGATTATCGGTGGAAAGCGGGATCAGGAGATTCTGAAGGAATTCTTTGAGAAGGAAAAAGTCGACAAAAAACTTCTGGAACAGGCAATGGAAAAGTTCCAGGAAGATGTTCAGGCTTTGACAGTGGAACCTGTTACCAAAGCGAATGTTCATGAATTTCTGCTGGCTGCAATGGGATTGCCCCGGACTGCTTTGGTTACCTATTATAAAGGAATTCTGAAAAATCTTCAAAATCTGATGTTCCGTCAGAAATTGATTCCTGGAGCTGAAACCATCAAAGATGTGGAGACTTTAACATACAGTGATGAGTTCCAGCCGAGTCAGAAACAGATTCCGCTCGTGATCCGTCAGATGCTGATGAGGGAAGATTTCTTTAACAGAGCCAAAAAGGCTAAAATTACCAAAGTCGTATCTATGAAGGAGTTGACTCCTCAGCTGGTCGAGCAGCGAGTCAATGATGATTATGTGAGATATACATTTGAGGCCGTTTTGGAAGGTCCGATGGATGCTCTGCGTGATTTTGTCAATTCGCTTCAGAATGCATATAAGGATAATGTCGTGTATCGGATCCGGGATATTTCACTATCACGTGCTATGCCGGAAAATGTGGAGGATCTGACGGCGGTAGAGTCCAAAGATCCGGCAGTCGCGCTTGCTTCCAAATTCCAGTTCCCTGATTTTGAACCACAGAATACGGAAGTGAATCTGCTGGCTGCATCGTATGGAAAACCCATGATCGGTCGTTCCAAAGATATTTCCATGAAGATATCTTTTGACATATTGCTTTACGTTGCAGATGAGCTGAAACGTGTTGAATTGAGCGCTAAATAAATGACATGAGGTATTACAATGTTGTTTTTGAAGAAACATTATGAGAAAGTAATTCTGGCGGCTCTTTTGTTCATCTTTGTTCTGTTGCTTGGATTTCAGATCTTGATCATTCTTCGAGCGAAGGATGTGGATATTGATAGTGTCGTCGGAGTTCGTCCGCCCCGGCCTGATTATAAGAAAATTCAGCCGGATGATCCGGCTTATGAGTTGAATGCTGTTTTTGGAGAGAAGAAATCTCTCTGGGCAGCTAACCAGAATAAGGAAGGCGAGAGCGATGTTTGTGAGGCGGCACCTCTGGTCAGATGTCCTTTCGGTCCCCATCTGATTCCTGTTACGGATTATCCGAAACAGAATGCCAAGCAACCTGGAAAATGTTCCTATTGCGGGAAAGAGATTCGAGTGCTTGTTTCTTCCCTGATTATTACTGCAGAGGACTCGGATGGTGATGGAATGCCTGATAAGTGGGAGCAGCAGTATGGTCTGAATTTCAAAGATCCCAATGATGCGATTCTGGATCCTGATGATGACGGATTTACAAACTTGGAAGAGTGCAAGGCAAACACCAATCCCAAGGATCCGAAGAGTCGCCCGACTTATGCAAAGAAACTGTATGTAGTTGATGTGAAAAGTGTACCGTTGGGATTGCGTCTGAAACATTTTGCTAGCGCGGAACGAGGAAAAGATCCTAAAAAATGGGAAATCCAGATTGAAGTTCGTCGCGGACGCAGATATCGTCCCACCTTTACAGCCGTCGGTGGTGTTGTAACGGTCGATAAAAAAAGTTATCTGATTGAGAGCATTCAGGAGATCTGGGATACAAATCCGGCCACAAAAGCGGTTGAAAATAAATCCCGCCTCATTCTCCGAAATTATGATGCCAAGAAAAAAACAATTCTTTCGGAAGAACGTATTCAGGGAGAGCTGGGTAAGGAAATTGTCGATCCCCGGAAACTGGTTACCTTCTATTTCCCGGTGGATAAGGTTGAACGTACAGGATTTGTCGGAGATCAGTTCCAGCTTGGCGATGAGCGGCGTGGAATTGATAAATATACCATTATTGAAGGCAATGAAAAAGAGAAAACCGCACAGTTGAAATCGGATAACGGTGTGATTGAATCTATTCCGACGATGCCTCAGACTCTGCTGCAAGAGCCTGGTATGGAAGGAATGCCACCGGGAGCGGAGGGACCGATGAATCCGGAAATGATGAATCAGCGGAACAGACCCAGAACGAATACTTTCAGAGGAATGCCTCGTACTCGTTCCCGTAATGTGAGAAATAGATAAAAATCATATAATAAAGCTTGGAGAAAGAATATTATGAAGAGACAGGTAAGAGCCGGATTTCATGATCCATCACCGGTGACAAGGAAAGTGGTATTGTCTTTATTTTTCTCTTGTTCTTTGCTTGTGTGTGCCGATGGCCCTGATTATGCCTCGGTCCTCAAGGAAGAATTGATTCAGAGAGAAAGTAAAGTGGATTCCGTCGAGCCGTTGATGGCCGAAGCGATCTCTTTGAGAGATGCACAGAAATTCAAAGAAGCTATCGCAAAATGCGATGCGGCCCTGGCGAAGATTAATCAGATGAATCTTGGCGATGGTCCTTCTGTGATTGCTAGAAAAAGCATGATTCTCCAGCTGAAAACAGAAATCCGTTCTCAATGGGGAAAGGTTCTGATCGGGGAAGCAAAACAATTAATGCAGAAAGGGTACGGCCTGGCAAATACAGATCAGGCTGCTTCCACAGAGAATATTCAGAAAGCAATCGAACTTGCCAGAGAGGCACGGCGTGAAGCTCCGGAAACGATTGAGGCCGCCGATGAAGTCATTAAACTGGGTGATAAGATTATTAAATCCAATAAGTTCGCTCAGGAAACAAAGCTTTCTGTGATGGATCCGGACAATGCATCCAGAAAAGAGCAGATCGCGATTCATTTAAGAGAAGCTCAGATCTTTTATAAGAGCCGTCAGTATTCCCGTGCAAGAGATGTTCTTGAGCAGGTTCTTGTGCTTGATCCTTATAATGATAAAGCTGTTTTCGAACTCAAGAAAATTTATAAGAAACTCTACTCTTTTGCTGAACTGAGAAGAGAAAATGAGATGCTGGAACGCTTGAATGAGCTTGAATGGAAGTGGAACAACTCCATTCTGCCGCGTGGAGACCAGATCGTCGAAGATCGCGGTCCACAGGAGGCTGCCAATGAAGGCAAGGCTCAGATGTATGAGAAACTGCAGTCGATCATTATTCCGGAGGTCGATTTCGGAGGTGTGAATATTTCCAGTATTGTTCGTCAGTTGAATAAGCGTAGTCGCGAGTGCGATCCAGAAGGAAAAGGAATCAACCTGATCTATTCTCCTTCCGATGACGATATGCAGGAAGTTACATTGCAGTTTACAAATCTGCCGATTGGAGAGATCATTCGTTATCTTTGCCAGTATGCTAAGTTGAAATATAAAGTCGAGGACAAGGCTGTTACCATCGGTTCCAAAGGAATTGATGATATGGATACTCGATATTTCAAGATGCGTTCCGCTTTGTATAATCGCCTTTCCCGTCAGAATGCAACAAAGAAGGAAAAAGAATCTTCGAGCAGCAGTGAACATCTTGATATTTTCGGCGGAAAGAAAGTCGAAGATGTTTTTAAGAATGAAGAGAAAAATGATCAGGCGGGAACTATTGGTGGCGGCGCTGATTTCGAGACATTGAAGAAATACTTCGAAGTTCGAGGTATTACCTTTGATCCCGGATCTTCCATTGCTTATGATGAACGTTCCAGCAAGCTGATTGTGAAGAATACTCCCGAAAATCTCAGAAAGCTGGATGCTCTTCTGAGAGAGATTGATATCGTGACTCCGCTGGTTCTGATCGAAGCAAAGTTCCTGGAGATCACGGTCTCCGATCTGGAAGAGCTTGGTTTCGACTGGACAATGACAAAAAACAATTCCAATCCTGCATGGATGGCCGGTGTCATTGATACCAATACCGGAAAACCGGATTTCCAGAATTCAAAACTGATGCAGACTCTGGTTCGGCATTATGGAAGCTCGGAAAGTCCGGCAACCACAGATGATACTTTGAATCCAGGTGCATTGATCAACAACTTGAATATTATGCCGAATTTCGGTCCCGATGGCGCGTATAATATTTTCCTGACCGTCAATGCCATTGACCAAAGTGAACGTGGTGAAATTCTTTCTGCTCCCAAGGTGATTGCAACTTCCGGACTCGAGGCAACTATTCAGTTCGCAAAGGATATGTATTTCCCTGATACCTGGAATGATCCTGAAGTAACCAGTACCAATAATACCTATGAGTATACACCGCCGTATCCTGATTTTGGCGATGCTACCCCGATTGGTATTACCTTTACCGTGTTGCCGACCGTCAGTCCAAACAACCATACCATTTCTCTGGATTTGAAACCTCAAGTCCTTGATCTGGTTGGGTGGACCGTGTATTCGTATGATATCGTGATCGGCAATATCACGGCAAAGAGCGATGATTCTAATACAGAAACCCGGACACCTGTGATTAAAATGCCTGAAATTTCTGTCCGTGAAATTGATACAAAAGTAAAAGTCTACGATGGAGAAACCGTGGTACTCGGCGGTATTCTGGATGACAAATCTTCGAGAGTGGATGACAAATATCCGTTCTTTGGAGATGTTCCTCTCCTGGGAAGACTCTTTTCCAGCCAGTCCAGTGTCGCTTCGAAAACGAACCTCATGATATTTGTTACAACAAGAATCATGAATCTGGATGGTGTTCCGGTGAAATCCAAAAACGATAACGGTCTTTTTGACTTCAACAGGTGATTATGATGATTGAATATATACGTTTGGAGGCCTCAATGCTTAAGATTCCATTTTCAAGAGTATCCTCGGCATGTATGATCGGCATGGCGCTGATTGCCGCGGGCTCTCTCAATGCACAGACTCCGTCAGAAGCATCTGTTAAAGGTAATCCGGCGGAAGCCGCTTATCGGACCGCTGCATCCAAATATCAGCTGGAGTTCGATATTACGGAACTGAGTGCGGATCAACTGCGGGTAAAGGCCGATGAAGTCGGCCGGGAAGCCGCCAGTGCATATCAGAGCGGACAATATCAAAAGGCTATTGATCTTTATTTGCAGGCAATCAAAATCTTTGATAAACTCGGAGAGGATCCGACAGTTCTGAAGAAAAAAGAAAACTGCAAACTTGCTATTTCAAAAGCTTATTACTACTGGGCGGAAAAATTGTATTTCGATGCTCAGGCTTCTGCGGATGCTAAACGCTACGATCAGGCAATTAAACTTTGCGAAAATGCGGCGGAAATGTGGCCGGCTGCTAAATCTCGCATGCAGGAAGCAATTGCCCGTTTCAAAAAATTGAAAGCCTCGGCGGAGTATGAGGAAAAGGTTTCTCCTGATGTCGTCGATGCCGGACGGAGCGCACGCCTTTACAGTATTGAGGTGCTTTTGAAACAGGGTGATGTTTTCTATGCCGATGCACAGTGGGATAAAGCCAGAGATAAATACGAAGAGGTGATGTCAATTGATCCCTTCAACGTGAAGGCAATGGATGCCATTCGCCGTATTAACCTGAAACTGCTTGAAGCAGGTCGTCATCGTACAGGTGCTACAAGAGCGGAATATATCGCGGAAACAGAGTGGAAAATGCTGACTCCGCTTGTTCCTCGAATCTCTTCCGGTCCGGCAAAAACTCAGACGACGGAAGAGCCCATTGTGAAAGATGAACAGAAGAATTCCATCTATAACAAACTCAAAAATATCATTATCGACAGAATTGATTTCGACGAGATTGAAGTGCCTGTCGTTTTGAGACACCTGCGCCAGAGAAGTAAAGAGCTGGATCCGGATAAAGTCGGTGTGAACATCTTTCTGCTTCCGGAAGATCCTACTGCTGCAGAAAATGCACAGCAGGCAAGAAGACAGAATGCTCCAGCTGTCGGTCCCGATGGCGAGCCCGCCGCTCAGTCGGAGGAAGAAGAGGCTGATTTCTCTTCCGGTCGTAGAATTTCTGTTACCGCAGATTCCATTCCGCTGGGACAGGCAATCAGTTATATTTGCCGGACAGCAAATCTCCGCGTAAAAGTGGAAAAATATGCGGTCGTGATCGCTCCTCCCGGAGTTCCTCTGGAACAGATGGAAACCAGAATTTATCCGATGGAGAAAGAGGTTGTTGACAGAAAAATATCCAAAGCAACAGAAGGAAATGCCGATTCTTCTGGCGGAACTATGATTAATCCGCAGGATCTGTTCAGCAATGTTCCCTTTGATCCAGGATCTCAGGTCGTTTATGATCCCAGTATCAGTCGCTTGATTGTGACAAATACCGCAGAAAATCTTCAGAAGATTGAAGAGACGATCAAAGAGCTCAATGTGATCGATCCTCAGGTTTTGATTCAGACGAAGTTCGTGGAAGTTCATCTGAACGATTTGGAAGAACTTGGTTTCCAGTATCTTTTCTCCCGTCAGAATTCCAATGTGCAGTATGCCAAGGAGTCTGAGCTGATTGAATACAAGCCTGGAGATAAGCTGCCGGATTACGCAATCAATATTTATCAGCCGCAGTCTTCTGATTCTTCGGGACCGTCATCGAAATGGTATCAGTATGCCGGAACCTTTACAAATGGTCAGTCGTCTTCGGCGGATCTACCCAGTTCTTTCTACTATAAGAAAGCTCCGGTACAAGACCGTTCTATCCGTTTCGGTCAGAATAGTCAGGTCGTGCGTTCTCTGAAAGATTCTCCGGGAAATGCAGAGTTGCAGAATCAGCTCTTCGGCTTTACCCATTACAACAAATATGGATATAAAGTTCAGACAACGATCAATGCTCTGGATCAGGCCGATTCTGCGGATATGCTCGCATGCCCCAGAATTACGACAATGAATGGCTATGATGCCGTGATTGCCATGGTGACGGAACAGTATTTCCCCTCTGACTGGAATGAGGCGGAAATCGGTACGATCGCCGGAACAAACGGAGAATCGGTACCGTTGTTCACGCCTTCTACACCGGAATTCGATGACTCGGAACGTCTCGGAATTGAGCTCCGCGTAAAACCCTATGTGGATGCGACAGACAACTATACCATCTCTCTGACAATGACTCCCATTATCAAGACATTTGTCGAATGGGCCGATTACAGTTATGAGCTTACGGTGGAATCCAACGGTCAGTCGATTCCTTATGAGAACAAGCTGCGCATGCCTGTCATCGAAGTTCGTTCCATTGATACTGCGGTCCAGTGCTATGATGGAGAGACCATTATCCTGGGCGGTGTGATCAAAGATTCGACATCTTCCTATGACGATCAGTATCCGATTCTTGGAAGCCTTCCGCTTGTGGGACGTCTTTTCCAGTCCAAATCAAAGCAGGCTGCCAAGGTGAACCTGCTGGTCTTCCTGACATGCCGTCTGATCAATCCTGATGGATCGCCTGTCAGAGAAAGGGAAATGAGAGGTCTGCCTCCATTCCGGCAGTGATAGAACGGTCATTGCGTGAAACGTGTTGCGGCTCTCAAAATATTTTGAGAGCCGTTTTTTGTCTGAAAATCTGTAGATAGAGAGGTTTGCCGAATGAAACAGGAAAACCACAATTCCTCCATGATGATGGGAATCGGATTTGATAATAAGGATGGACATAAAAGAATTACAAAAGGCGAAAATTTTGTTCTGGTCGGCGGCTCCGAGGAAACCCATGAACGAATGACGGAAACTGCCATCAAGGTGAATGAAAAACTCGCTTCCAAAGGAAAAACTTTGGATTCCATCAGTCGGGAGGAATTTTTTGACATCGTTTCCGAATGTTCCGATCATTGATTCCCGGAAGGGGGAATCTATGCGATTGATGAAAACGTCTCCTGCCTTGAGGATGCTGCTGGGCTTGGGAGAGAGGGTGGAATACGTTTTTTTCTGAAATCCAGTTGAAAAATCTCTTGTTATGCAGGATATTAATGGTTTGACAGAAACAAGGACGGAATAAGAAAGAGATTATGGAAATTTTTGATACCCATCTGCATCTTTCGGAAGAGCAGGATAATTATGAGCTCGTCCGGCGGGCGAATGAGGCCGGCGTCAAATATCTTCTCGTTTGCGGCGGTTCTCTGCCGGATTCCCTGCGAGCTCAAGCCTTTGCGGAATGTCTGCCAAATGTTTTTTTTGCTGCGGGAGTGCATCCGCATGAGGCGGATGGATTCAACGGGGAACTGAGTGAATTCCAGCGTTTGGCGGAAAGTCGTCATTTTTGTGCGGTGGGAGAGATCGGTATTGATACCTATTATGGTTTTTCCGGTATCGAGCAGCAGGAGAAAACTTTGGAGAAGATGCTGCTGCTGGCCAGGGAATTTTCCGTTCCGGCAATTATCCACTGTCGTTCAGCAGAGGGATCGTTCGAGGCATACGAGATCTGTTACAGACTCCTTTCCAAATTTGCCGCGGATGGGGGAACGTTTGTTGTTCACTGCTTTGCGGGAAATACGGAATGGATGGAAAAATTTGCGGAGCTGGGAGCGTTTTTCGGAGTCGGGGGAATGCTCACGTTCAAGCGGTCCGACAACATCCGCGAAGTCGTGATGCAGATGCCGGAGGATCGAATCCTTTTGGAAACCGATGCCCCTTATCTGGCTCCGGTTCCTTTCCGTGGAAAGCCGAATGTTCCGGAATATCTGCCGCTGGTGGCGTATAAACTCGCGGAGATGAAGGGGTGTCCTGTTGAGAAAATTGCCGGGATGACTACTGGAAACGCATTCCGTCTTTTCAAGCGGATCGGGAGGTGAGCTCATGCCAGACGACTGGATCGATATTCAGAAGGATGACGCCCATATCGCACGGGAGCGCGCCAAGGCGCGCGAACTGCGCAAATCCGCGTGGTGGCGAAGCATGCTTGATCGTGGAATTTGTCACTATTGCGGGAGAAAGTTTCCTCCGGAAGAGTTGACCATGGATCATATTGTCCCGGTTGCGCGAGGCGGTCGAAGCGTCCGTGGAAATATCGTGCCCTGCTGCAAGGAATGCAACAATGAGAAGAAATATCTGACCCCCGCCGAAATGATTATGAAAAAACTGGGATTGTAAGACTATGAGCACAACAGTTCAAATCAATCAGATTTCAAAGTCGTATGTCAAAGGAAAAATGGTGCTGAAGCCGATTGATCTGACGATCAATGCAGGAGAACTTTTTTTCCTGCTCGGTTCCTCCGGCTGCGGAAAATCGACTCTTTTGCGCATTATAGCCGGTCTTCTGGAGCCTGATTCGGGAACAATCCGTTTCAATGGGACGGATATCACGCATCTGCCGCCGGAAAAACGCAAGGCGGCGATGGTGTTTCAGAATTATGCGCTTTGGCCGCATATGGATGTGTTCGAGAACGTCGCATTCGGACTCCGCGTGCAGGGCGAGAAAAATGCAGAAATTCGCGCCAAAGTGATGGAGACTCTTGAACTGGTGCGTCTTGCGGATTGTGCTGATCGAAAAATTCAGTCGCTTTCCGGCGGACAGCAGCAGCGCGTCGCTCTTGCGCGTGCTCTGGTGGTGAGACCTTCTGTTCTGCTGCTTGATGAGCCGCTGTCGAATCTGGATGCACGACTCCGCGATTCCATGCGTCTTGAAATCCGCCGGATTTGCAAAGAGCGCGGCGTAACAGCGATTTATGTGACGCACGATCGTAAGGAAGCTCTCAGTATGGCGGATCGCATTGCTGTTTTGAATGGAGGAGAACTGGTTCAGCTGGGAACTCCAGAACAGGTCTATCGGCGCCCTGTCAACAACTTTGTCGCAGGTTTTCTCGGCGATGCGAATTTCATGAAAGGACAGGTGGTTTCTCTGGAGAAGGGGATCGCGGAGATCGAGTGCAGCTGCGGACGTCTCCGTGCATTTGCTTTCGGTAAACTGGCGATCGGTTCCACGGTAGAGATTATGATGCGTCCGGAGAACCTTTCGTTCGAGAAAACCGCTCCTGATGCAAACCGTATGGAATGTGTTCTGAAAGACGGATCTTTTCTTGGAGAACGTACGGAATGGCATCTTTTCTCGGTCAATGATCCCGTGATGGTGTTTGAGACGGCTTCTCCTGCAAGAAAACCCGGACAGACTTATGAACTGTTTATTCGTCCGGAACACATCATCGTCATGAACTGATCCCCTGTCCGGGTATTTCCGGAATGGGGGATCAGATATCTTTGCCTCGGTTCAAGTGTTTTTCAGAATTCCAGAAGTGCTGCTCCCGGACACTCCAGGTGGAACCGCGCTGCGGTTTTCCCTTCGGGAGTTGTAGAAATGGTGACTTCGGATTCCGGTGTGGAGGAAAGATCGTTCCGGCTTTTCAGGTATGCAATCTCCCGACGGTCCGGATAAGGATGACTTCCCAGCCGTTTCCATTCCTCGGCAATGTTGTTCTCTCTGGAATCAATCCGGAAAAGGATGGGGGCGGAATATGGCCCGGCGGGCAGTTCCACACTGATCTCCATTGGTTCCGGATGGTTGTACGGGAGTGCTTCCGGATAGAGATAGACGAGTACTTTCCGCACACCGGCTTCTTCGGTTGCAATCGCTCCGCGGAACGCGTCTCCCCCGGTACAGGCGATACGCGCCGTCCCGAGACGATTCAGCAGCTGATGCGCCTTGTAGGCCGGTTTGCGCAGGGAATGCAGAGTCAGCATTCCGTAATGATTGCAGAATTCCGACGGGGTATAACCGCATTGGTCGTAAACATCGCTGAGGCACCAGAGGGAGAACTGGTCCGCCTCCTGAGAAACTTCCGCCATCGTTTTGATGATATAGGCTGCTTCCACGGGTGTTTCCCGGTATGGATCATAAGGTATGGATGTTCGTCCCCATTCGTTCCAGTGAATTTCTCCGGAGAAACCAAGCGAGTCGGCCAGTTCCCGGACTCCCCGGATGACTCCGGAAAGAAAATGCGGGGATCCTTCCGCCCGGTCACATTCCGCCCCTTCGAAAGGAATGTATTTTCTGGATTTTGCATCCGTATTGTAAACATGAGTTGTCAGGATATCCGGCAGGCAGTGGTTCTGCCGGGAGAACCGCAGGAATTCTTCGATCCAGTCCGCTCTTGCCGTGGATGGCCCGCAGACAAGGAATGCGGAATCGGTTTGTTTGATGCTCTGCCGGGTCGTTTCCCAGAAGCGGAACCAAGATTCTCTGGAGCCTGCCCAGAAGTATTCTTCCAGATTCGGCTCGTTCCAGATTTCATAAAGCCACGAACGCATTTCCGCTTTCCCATACCGGCTCTGGAAATGATTCAGCACTTCTCGGAGAAATGCGCTCCATTCTCTGAGATCCCGTGGGGGGCAGATGGTCGCTCCCCAGCATTTGCGGTTCCCGTCGGCAAACTCTTCCGGCATGAAACACGGAATGAGAACCGGCTTCAACCCCGCGTCCAGAATGTTGTCGATGCAGTAATCCACTATGGAATAGTTGATCCGTTTCTGTTTTTCCGGCAGAGTTGCTTCGACCGGGCTGTAATCCAGAATTTTCAGTTCGGAGGCAAACATGCCGATGGCTCTTACATGAGTCATTCCGAGTTCGCTCCGGGCAAGAGCCAGCTGGCTCTGTACATCTCCCCGGACAAACCATTTGAACTGGTCGATATTTCCGATGGAATTCCATGTGTGTCTGAATGGCTTTCCCGGCAGATTCCATGCCGGTTTCAAGTACAAGTGTTTCATCGTTGTCTGATCTCGTTTCCGTGTGTTATCGAATCAGGAGTGTTCCGTATTCCTTGGGATCCTTCGAGTTCGTGATTCCTCCGAAGAGGCGGAGCCCGTGACGTTTGCCAACAGGGTCTCTGTCGTTGATCGCGGCGGCGAATCCGATGGCGGAACCGCGTTCCGGGGCCCGGGAGAGTCCCAGAGTCCGCCACGGGAAGAAGATGCGGTAATGCGTTACACCGTTGGTCCGGGTGATTTTCGCATCGACTCCTTCCGGGATTCCCGGTGCGAGATTGCCTCCGTGAGCCCTCCAGCGGAAGGCTAGGTTGCGGCCGTCTTTCCCGAGCCCGAATCCGTATTCGAAGATCCGGTGCCCGTTGAAACTCTGGACCATGTTGTTGATGGTCCACGGTTTGCCGGCATCGACATCGAAGGCAAGCTGAATGCTGTCGTCCATCCAGAGATCCCCCGCGTTGCGGTTCTGGATATGATGATCGTCTCTGACATCCAGATGAATGAAGAGTCCTTTTGTGTTCCATGCGGTTCTGAGTTTTCCGGAACACTCTTCTGATTTGTACGGATCGGGGATTTCCCCGGCAAGCTCTCCGAAGCGGAGCCAGTCATTCGTGGAAAACCAGGGGATTCCCGTAAAATTATTCTTCCGAACTTCGTGACATGGCTGAATCAGGAAACTGAAGTCCTTTTTCAGCTGATGAAGGCGTCCGTTGACCGGATAACTGACGACCGCTTCTCCCCGGAACCATTTCCCCGGCAGAACCTCTTTTTCTGAAAGGGAGAAAAAGAATTCTTTCGGTTTTCCTGCATTCATGGTTCCGAGTTTCATCGTTTTCTTCTGCCGTCCGTGAACCTGCCATGAGACCGTTCCGCCGGCGGCTATTCCGCGTTTCGCCTCGCAGACGACCCGGATGCCGGGTTTGCCCGCATCCTTCGGCCAGACCAGCTCAATTCCCGGAATGGAGACCGGATCGACCACATCGAAATGGATTCCGGAGATCACGCCCGTTTTTTCCCGTACAAAAACCGTATAGTCGCCGAACGGAATTTTTTCCGGGATGAAAACCGTTCCATTCACGACTTTCAGCGGAGCCGGAACCAGAAACAGTGCTGCTCCGTCGGCGTTCAAACGTTCCGCGGAGCCGGGACTGGTACGGCGGACCGCTTGAATCCGGAGGTTGTTCCACAGGGTCATGTCATTCGTTTCAAGGAAGACTGGGCTTTCGGTCAGTTTCATCATGGAGCCGGAGGGGAAGGGGGAGAGTTTGCGTCCCATCATATCGGTCATTGATGTAATGTTCGCGGGTGCGGGGAAGACTCCTTTGCCGTCCGTGGACCATGCGATTACCAGCAGTCCGCCCTCCGGCCGTTTATGCAGGACCAGGTGCGTTGTTTCCGATGCCTTGATCCAGCGTCCGGAGGTTCCGAACGGAGTCAGCGTTTTGATCGCCTTGGCGATCGCAGCGTAAGACGGTTTCGGACTCATATCACGGCGGAGAAGGGAGAAACCGTGTTCCCCCTCGTTTTTCGGAAGGTACCATCCGGCGAAATAGACGGCGGAGGCGATTCCGGTTGTCGAAAGCAGGGCGAAGGAGCGGGAGACATACCGCGCCTGCGTCAGTTCGTCGACATGGGGCTGCCAGGTGCCGGGCAGAGTCGTCCAGCCGAATTCCGTGAAATGAACCGGCATGTCGCCTTTTCCGATGGAGCGGGGATATTCCATATAGCGGATGATATCGTCCATGAACTTCCCTTCCGGTGCGGTTCCCCACACATAGGGATGAGCACTGACGCCGTCGAGATCGTTGAGGAGTCCGAGGTCAACCAGTCGTTTCAGATACGGAACGCTGACATTGGATGCCGCCGGACCGAACACTTTCGCTCCCGGCGCACCCGCACGGATCGCCTTTGCCGCGACGGAGTGGAGTTTGACCAGTTCCTCATCGGTTCCGCGCCAGGAGTTGTTGATTTCATTGAAGACGGAGAACGCCTCCTCCTTTGCCCGGTACGAGTGGACTTCCGCCCATGCTTTCACAACATCGTAAAAGCCTTTCCAGTCGGCGGGAGCGCATTTGATTCCGCGTTTTTTCGGATCGGCGATCCAGTCCGGAAAGTTGCCGCCGAAGACATGGTGATAGGCGATTTTCGACTTCCTCCATTCCTCGTATTCCTTGCGTTCCCAGTCCGGCATGTGCCCGGTGACTTTACCGTCGGCTCCGCGCTTGTAGAGATTGATGTTCCAGATGTGCCAGTACCAGCGGCATCCGGCATAGAGAGCAAGGTCTTCCGGCATGGAGATCGGAGAGAAACCGTACTTCGAATTGCGGTGAATCTCGTCCGGAAGGGCAGGGCCGACCACGGCGGCAGTCGTCTTTGAGACGATTCGGGAGCCGTCCCTGTATTCGACTTCCGCTTCGGCTTCATACCATCCCTTTTCCGCAAGCGGAAGGCGGAGCGTGGATGCATCCCGGATGGATTTTTCCAGAACGGTTTTGCCTGTCTCATTTTTCAGTGTGATCCGTCCACTCCGGACATCGCCGGGGGCGATTGAAACCTTCAGTTCCCCGGAATCAAGCGGGACGATGTTGGCTTTCCAGCCGGTGGTGAGAAGATGACGCTTCTCTTCTGAAACGCTCAGTTCGGCTTTTTTCAGAAGAAGAGAGGCTTTTCCGGATTTTGAGCGGAGAAAAAAGAAGAGACGGATATCCGAATCGATATTTTCCGGAAGATCGGCTGTGAATGTGAGATCACGGCATCGGGTGCCGCCGCCCGGGATGGCTCCGTCGATTCCGCTCCTGCCGTCGGGAGAGCGGAGAACGAGCCAGCCGGCGGGAATCCGTTTCCGGGAGAAGATGATCCGGACCGAGGCATTGTCTTCCTTCCGGAGTGGTCCGAGAGCGGATAGCCGCAGCGTCAGTTTGCGTTTTACTGCGAAAGGTCCGGCATCGGGAATCCTGGAAAGGGGCGCATAGAGAACATTTTCGGAACCATCGCGCAGAGTCGTTTCAAAGCGGAGAAGAGGGGCTCCGTTTTCCCGGATCAGGGAGTAGGATGTCTGCGGTTTTTTCCGTTCGATTACCCATCCGGCTGTTTTGCCGGAGCGGAAATTCATTTCCTGAAATGGCTGTGTTTCAGCAGAGAGCGTCTGCTGCATCAGAATGAGTGTCAGCATTCCGGTGGAAAGAGAGAGAAAAAGATTTTTTTTGTTCATGAAAATGGATATCCTTTACGGTTCTTAATATTGAAGTTGAAAATCCCACCAGTTGTATTTGCAGGCGGGATTGGTGTTCTGGTCGATGTCAAAACTGCGTACGGAAGAGGAATGTCCGTCCATCCAGGCAATGGAGGGTCTCATGCCGTGCCGGAATTCCCCGTACCATCTCTGATAGCCCCAGGTTTCGGAACGGACCATGAAGCGGTCCGCTGTGAGAGAGTCTTTGCTGTCTACACTGTCGGCAAAGCCGATGACGATGGAGGGCTTTTTCAGTTTCGAAGAGCGGGTGAATTTGTTCTCCGGAGGCCAGACCCCGTAACTTCCGCCTCCGATGGAGATATTCAAGCCGTAAGACTGGCATTTCGGGCCATCTTTTTCCGTGTACGGAGCCTCCGGACAGGCAAAGAAGATTTTGACCGGCATATAGAGATCCAGTCCGCTGGTCGCATGATAGAGACCGGTCGCATTGTTGCCTTCCAGATTGCACCAGCTGTAGATGGTCGGAAACCATCCGTTGTTGTCATCCACATACATCTGCATGGAGGTTCCGAGCTGTTTCGTATTGCTGATGCAGCGGATGGCATTGGCTTTCTGTCTCGCTTTGTTCAGAGCAGGAAGAAGCAGAGCGGCAAGAATTGCAATAATTGCTATTACGATCAAAAGTTCAATCAATGTAAAATTTGTCCGTATGCTGTTGCTGCTTTTTTCGATCTGTCTGTTTTTCGCGGGGACATCTGTGTTGTTCTTTTTTTGTTCTGTCATGGTTGTAACCATCCTTTTTATATTTGAATTTGTAAATGGCAGGATCAGTTTTCCCGGACAAGCAGCGGACATTCCATTTTTCGGACAGGATTGTCCGGGTGTTTTCCTTTGATGAGAGAAGAGAGAAGATCAAACGCTTCCCGGAGCAGCCGTTCATAATCCAGAGTACAGACTGTCATCTGCGGATAGTGTGACGTTGCATAATGCAGACTGCAAAGACGGCAGGTTACGGAAACCTGTTTCGGAACATCGATTCCCAGTTTCAGCAGATGAAGAATCAGTGCCGTTGCGTACCCCGGAGTCTGACAGATGACGGCATCCGCGGGATCCGGGCGGTTCAGAAACAGTTTTTCCGTTGCCAGAATCAGATCATCTTGAAAATTTCTTCCGAATGAGTTGACGTAGATCAGCGATGGATCAAGAGGGATGCCGTTTGCTTTTATGGAGTCGAAAAAGCCGCGTCTGCCTTCTGTTGTTGTAATGAAACGGTTTTCTTCCCCGTCGAGATACGCGATCCTCTTTCTTCCTGCGCGGAGCAGATAGGTGACAAGTTTGGCAACGCAGTCTGCATGATCCGGAAAAATGGCTGCAGATTCATTCGGTTCATTCACCTGTACAAAGGGAATACGAGTTCCCGTGATTTGCTTCATGGTTTGCGGGCCGAAATAGCCACAGAGAACGATTCCGGCCATTTGAGAATCCTGGAACAGGACCGGGAGAGTCCCATCATTGAAGAAATTAAATCGTTCCACCCGGGATTCGCAGTTCCTGCGAAAACAATTTTCCAGAAATTCTGCGATTAATTCCAGTTCGGATGGGAGACCGTCCGAATAACCGGAGACAACAAGACCAATTCGGTTTTTTCGACCACTTTTTAATGCGGCGGCAGTGGCATTACGGGTATAACCTTTCTTTTTTGCCAGTTCCAGAATACGAGTTCTTGTCTGAATGGAAACTCCCTGCAATCCATTCAATGCACATGATACAGTAAAGACGGAAACCCCTGCTTCCCGCGCTAAATCTTTTATCGTAATTGCCATCTGCAATTCTTTCCTTACCTAATCGTTTATGTTCTTTTCCATTATAGCATATTATGTGAATTTTGTCAAGAGGGATTTGTAAAAAAGCGCTCTCGTGGAAAATGAAAATTCCCTTTGGCGATTTTTACCGGAAGAGAGCATATCTTAAGAAAAACTCAGAAATGAAAAGGGAAAGACGGAGCTAGGCCTTATTGTTTATTGAGGAAAATGTGGTGGAAATGTCGGTTCATGCCGGTTCTTCTTTATCATAATGCAATGGAGTTCATAGAAAACAATATTTTTTGTACCCTTTTGTTTTTTATGTTGAACAGAAGGGGAAAGAAGAAATTTTCCTCTTTTCTCTTGTCTCTTTTCTGGAATGGGTGTATAGTACTCGTTTCGAGAATGAAAGAAGGCGCGCGGACAGAGTGTCCCGCGGAAGAACCCGCAAACGGATGGAAAGGAATGATTCAGAATATCCTATCAGTAATCAATCAGTTCTGCCAGGAACTCCAGACTGGATTCAATGAGGCGGTCCCGCGTTCTCTTGCCGATTTCGTGGCGGGAACCAGTGCGTTCCTCTGGGGGGCTCCGCTGCTGATTCTGCTGGTCGGGACACATCTTTACCTGACGTTCCGTCTCCGGTTTATCCAGAGATATATTCCCAAAGCGATCCGTCTTTCGATTACAAAGGATGAACATGCGGTCGGCGATATCTCTCCGTTCGGAGCTCTGTCGGTTGCGCTTGCCGCCACGATCGGGACCGGAAACATCATCGGGGTTGCGACCGCGATTGCTCTGGGCGGTCCCGGGGCGGTCTTCTGGTGCTGGATCGTGGGAATCTTCGGCATCGCCACAAAATATGCCGAAGGTGTGCTGGCGGTCCGATACCGGGTCACATCGGCGGATGGCAATGTGCGCGGCGGTCCCATGTTCGCAATCCGGTACGGGATGAACTGCAAATGGCTCGCAGTATTTTTCGCTTTGATGACGATGCTGGCATCGTTCGGAGTCGGAAATCTGGCGCAGAGCAATGCCGTGGCGGTTACTATGCGCGAGAGCCTGCATGTCCCGCCGCTGATTACCGGGATTCTTATGACGGGACTGGTGGCGGCAGTTGTCCTTGGCGGACTCAAAACGATTGCCAGAGTCTGTGAAAAGATCGTCCCGCTCATGGCGGCCTGTTACCTGTTCGGCTGTTTTGCGGTGCTTTGTCTGAATGCGGAATATATTCTTCCATCGCTGCGGCTGATTCTGGAGAGCGCGTTTTCGTCGAAAGCGGCGGGTGGTGGATTTGTCGGCGTTTCCGTCCTGACGGCGATGCGTTACGGCGTTGCCCGCGGCTTGTTTTCCAACGAGTCCGGACTCGGATCGGCTCCGATCGTCGCCGCGGCCGCGAAAACAAGAAATCCGGTCCGGCAGGCGCTGATCTCCTCCACGGGAACATTCTGGGATACCGTTGTCATCTGCGCGATCACGGGTGTCGTGCTCGTTTCCAACTGTCTTGCGCTGAATATTGATGTGCAGGACGGCGCAACTTTGACCCATAAGGCCTTCGAACGAATTCCTGTCGTGGGGCCGCTGATCCTCACATTCGGAATCGTCTCCTTTGCTTATACAACGATTCTCGGCTGGTCCTACTATGGAGAAAAGGCGTTTGAATATGTGTTCGGCGGGCGCGGGATTACCTTGTACCGTCTTCTGTTTGTGTTCCTGATCCTGACAGGCTCCGTGATCTCGCTGAAGATCGTATGGGATTTTTCTGACGCCGCCAATGCGCTGATGGCTCTGCCGAATCTGATTTGCCTGATCGCTCTGACCCCGGTCATTGTCAATGAGACCCGCCGTTATCTCTGGAACGGAATGCTCGATGAATTCGACAGCCGCGATACTCTGCCGGTAGAAAATATTCTTCCTTCCTCCCCACGGAAGGAAGGCGAATAATATCGGAACCGTTCACATCTTGTCCTCTTTTTTCGACAGGATCTTTTTGTACTGTGGTTCTTCCGCTTTGTTCAATCACCGGCGGTCGCGTGCCGTGGCCGGGGTGCTCTGCCTATCGGACACGGACATTCATGACGGAATTTTCAATTCTGCCGAAGCGGTCGGAATCTGTAATGCTGATGATTTTTGCTTTTTCCACAGGACGATCCGGGATGACCTTGAAGGCGGCTGCGATTTTTTTCTCTGTTTTTCCATTGATTTCAAAGGGGACTTCCGCAGGGATGCATTTCCAGCCTTCCGGACAGATCAGACGGATCTGTCCTTTGGTTTTCCGGGAATCCAGATTTGTCAGCCGGACATAGACCGGATAGGCAACCCCAGTTTTCAGTTCCGCAGAAAGATTGAGTTTGTCAAAGACGGACTTTCTTCTCGGATGCCGCTTTTCCGCAGGAAGTATGAGCTGGATCAGCGGTTTCCAGGAACGATTGACCTGAAACGTTTTCGGGAAGAGCTGCAGCCGGAAGCGTTCCGCTTCCTTCAGAAGTTCCGGCGAGGCTCCAAGAACGTAACGCGGCATGTCATCCAGGGCAAGAGTCAGGAAGCCGTTTTCCGTTTTGACTCTTTTGCGGTTTCCCATGATGTCGACGATCTCGACTTCATCGCTTCCCACATGAAAGCGGACCGGAAGAGGGGAGGGCGGCCTGGTCGCAGGCAGACCGTTCCAAAGCAGAGAGACGCCCGGTTTCTGCCCCTTCCATGCAGGGGTGGCGACGGGGGCGCTTTCGACTTTCTGGCGGTACAGCGTCGCCCAGCAGACTAGAATCGGCTGATTCTCCGGCGTGCGGAACGCCCGGATGTAGGTGTAGGGTTTCAGGGAGGGATTGACACTGGTTTCCACACTTTCGCGATCGGCGGAAAGAAGCTCTTTTTCGAGTCCGGGAGTCGCCTGTCCGAACCAGGAGCGGCGGAATTCCATATCGCGATCCAGAACCGGCGAGATCCTGCCGGGGGAAAGAAGTTCTCCGGCATATTCCGCACCGTCCAGAAGACTCGTCATGACGGCATAGGCGGCAAAGGCGGGACGCGGCTGTTCGTATTCGGTCAGTCCAAATCCTCCGTATCCGTCGATGGTGAACCACATCTTGCAGGAAAGTCCGTAGGCGAGTGCCTGAAGATAGGCGCGGACAAGAAAGGCCGCCGCCATCGTCCGGTCGGACACCGAGCGGAGAGGATAACTTTCCACACGCCGTTCCGGATGGAGCGTCAGATAACCGTTTTCGCTGTCAAAAACCGGTTTTTCTCCGAAACGATCCATCAGGGAACGCAGAAGAACCACACGGTCATGCAGCCAGAATTCCCGCGTCATGGTATTGTTGACTTCGGGCGCCCGCGGAAAACTGTGCAGGTGGATGAACAGGGCATCCATGGCATTCCAGGCGCCGTTTTCCTGAAGCTCCTCCAGCCAGAAGGTGTCAACTCCTGCAAGACCGCTGCCGCCGACCATGAGATTCGGATCGTGAAGTTTCGTCTTTGCATAGTCTATTTTCAGTTCTTCTGCGAAGTCCGCGGGAAGACGGGTTGCGTTTGCCTCATTTGCCGCCTCGGTCAGTTGAAATGTTCCGGGGGGATATTTCCAGCTTTCGCTGGTTTGAGGAATCAGGGAAAGATTCCGTTTCCGGTACTCCCGGAAAATTTCCTCGGCGCTGCGTCTGGAATAGATCCCGTTTTTGCCTGGAGAGGGCTGAGGGGTGCCGTCGTGGAGAATTCGATAGGCCCCGCGCAGCCGCACTGTCCCGATGCCGAGCCATTCAAGAAGATCCAGCTTTTCTTCGCTGACGCGGTTCCAGGGATAGAGCATTCCTCCGAAAATGGAATGTTTCCGGTATTTCCGTTCGCTGGAGGGCAGAATGCAGTACGAGGTGCGGAACATCTCCCGTTTTCCACAGCGGAGAGTCAGTTCAAAATATCCCAGTCGGCCGACCGGCAGAGGCAGAGTTTGTCTGGAGATGGATGCCGCATCCGCCCGGAGCGGAAGAATGCGTTGCTCTATTCGCCGGTTCCATGCGTCGGTGATTTCCAGTTCGCCGTGTGTATCCAATGGTTTGGAGGAACGATTGCGGATCAGCAGTTCCGCTTCCGGCGCATCCCCTTCCAGCAGAATGTTGCAGTAGCGGCGGAAACGGAGTGCGGCATCTGTTTCCTGTTCGGAAAAAATATCGAAGAGCGGTCTGCTTCCGCAGTACGGGGTGAGTGCCAGATCCAGCGACAGACAGGATTTCCCGTTTTCGGTTTTCCAGAAGAGAGTTCCCTCGCTGCTTTTCCGGCTGCGCTGAAAGGCAAGAGAGAGTTTCGGCTTGAATTCCGCTTTGATTCCGCAGCTTCCGCCTTCGGGACCGTTGTCCGCGCGGGATGAAAGCAGACGCTGTTCCGGTCCTGCGTAGAAAATGAGCATACGCATTCCGCCATCCTGCTTTTTGTGTTCCCGGAACTCTCCGTTGAAATGAATCCGAAGCCATTCCGGATGCGCCTCCATCCACCCTTTGAGCTGGATGCGTTCCGACTGAGATCCGCTGAAGCGATACTCGAATTCGATTTTGTCCGTATCCCCGTTTTTCTCCCGAAGACGGGCATGGAATCCCGCGGAACGAAAGAGTCCTTTTCCCGTACTCCGTTCCGATTCAAAACCGATTCCCTTGAGAAACGGAGTGAATGTGCCGTCTTTCTGAAGAATGGAGATGCGGATCGACCGGGAGTAATCCAGCTGATAGGTTTTCCCCCGGTAGATTCCGTTTTCCGCAAAGAGGGAAAGAAACGGAAGAACGAGAAGCGGGAGCAGAATGCGGGAGATGGTCATAATGCGATCCTCCTCTTATCAGTCCTGCGGCCCGAAACAGCGGCGTTTCGCGGCAAGCCATGCGGAGTAGGGACGATACTCGATATGCCCGTCCAGAAATCCGGCGACCGATCCGCCGGTGTGTCTGGGATCGAAACTCTGGGGCAGGGTATCGGTCCATGGCGTCGTTTTCGGGGAATAGAAGGAGATGCTTCCCCGGGTGTCGCCGATCAGAACCCGTGAAGAGGCATCCTGAATGCGTGAAAGCAGAAGGGATACCTGATAGCCCACTCCATAAGTGACACTGGCGTAAATGCCGATGGTTCTGTTTTCCGTTCCGGAAGCCGGACATACCAGAACGCCGGATCCGCTCTTTCCTTCGATTTCGCTGATCCAGACTTTGGGTTCCGGCAGATACTTGCTGCGGATCAGAAGATTGCTCCACCAGTTTCGGCTGCGCGAGGGATTGCTCCCGGAAAAACTTTCCGCCAGATTCAGCGGCGGAGTCCGGTCGTCGAAATCGGAACAGTAGAGCATGACGGCCTGCATGATCTGTTTCTGATTCCCTGTGCAGCTGTTCTGGATCGCGCGCGCATTCGCCTTGTTCAGGGCGGGAAGCAGAAGACAGAGCAGAATCATCAGAATTGCAAGAACAATCATCAGTTCAATCATTGTAAAGTTATGTTTTTTCATAGGATCAGTTCTCCGTTTGCGGTGTGACAATGCTTTCTCTTTCGATCAGGACGGCCGGATAATATTTTTCCTTCGGCTGGGGTGTTTTGGCGGCAATCATATCCAGAGCATCCCGGCTCATGGCGGTGAAATCGGTTCGGGTGCAGGAGATGGCGGGGGTGGCATCGGCGAGCATGAAGTCATCGCCATGGGCCAGAATTCCGATCTCATCGGGGACGCGGATCTTCTGTTCCCAGAGAACCCGACGGCCGGCAAATGCTCCGTTGGCTCCGATGTAAATGAGTCCGGTGAGTTTCCGGTCCCGGATCTCCTCCAGAAAGGACAGGGTGACTTTTCTTCCTGCGTCGCGGCTGCTTTCCCAGGATTTGACCGGTCGGGAAAAGAGACTGAGTTCCATATCGGATTGTTTGGCTTCTTCGAACGCTGCTTCGATCATTTTCTGCGGAATGGTTCCATCGGGGACCGCGCGGAGAAAACCGATCCGGCGGTGATGCTTCTCCCGGAAACAGCGGACGCACAATCTGCCATTGGCTTCCGCATCGGGAAGGAGAAGATGAATATTCGCGGGCAGATCCTCGTAGGTGAAGTAGCTGTCGAGAATGACGACGGGGCAGGGCAGTGTTCCAAGCTCCTGAAGCAGAGATTCCTCCAGACGATCCGCTGTGGATATCAGAACCACTCCTTTCAGCTCATCCATTCCGGCGATTTCGCGGATCAGCGCATTCCGGTCGCTGTTCCGCTGCACGCGATAGTTCCGGGCCGTGAATCCGAGCTGTCTTGCATAGGCGTTCAGGGTATGTTCCATCTGCCAAACCGGACTTGCAAAGTAATCCACCGAGAAGATCACTACATTGGCATGACGATCCTTTTCCCTGGCCGGCCGGACTTCATAAGGAGCGCTTCCTGCACAGCTGACAATGCCTGTTCCTCTGCGGCAGAGCAGGATTCCTTCTTTTTCCAGATCGTGCACAGCTCGGCTCACCGGTGACTGCGAGGCCCGGAAACGACGCATCAGTTCCGCGATGGTCGGCATCCGGAGGCGCGAGGCGGGCTTCAGCGCTTCTTCCTTCAGATAGGCTTTGATTTCATCGTATTTTTCCGACATCGATTCTCTTCCCCTGATATTTTTAAGACAACGAAAAAGAACTATATTAATATTATAATCGATTTTCTGGAATTTGTCAACCCCATGAATTTCTCTTTTTCCGGAAAAAATAGATTGTTCTGTCGGGAGGCGTGAAAGAGATGCGGAAAGCGGAAGACGGCAGGAAGAAGCGATTCGGCAGACCCAGATCATTCCGGCAGGCTAGAGAAAAAGAAACCCGTTCCTCCTTTGCGAGGGGAACGGGGAGAAAACGTTTATATCGAATTCTTGTGAGAGTGGCTGTTATTACGGTTTGTAATCGTAATAGCCGGTAATGACGCCGCACTGACGGCATCGGAAGGCATAGGCGCGCGGACTGCCGTCGCCGTCGAGACGTTTCAGGACGCTTTCCGGCTTTCCGCCGTCCCAGCTGACCTCCTCTTCGGCGATCGCGGTCAGCGCCGCGAGAAATTCTTCGCTTCCGCAGGCGAGAAGCTCTTCATATCCGGCCGTTCCGAGATATTCCATCATATCGCCGCAGTGAGAGAACCACTGTTCTTCCTTCCATCCATCGAAACAGGGGGTACGTTCGCGAATGAGAGCTTGCGTTTCCGCCGGCACATCGGTAATATCTTTGACTTTGCAGAACACCCCGTGAAACTTCCGTGCGGCGGCCCCGCTGGCGATGCACCATGGGCAGACCCCTTTGAATTCCTGTCCATGTCCGTGGTCCAGAAAATGGAAATGTCCCGTATAAAGACAGGGAACCTCTTTTCCGCAACAGGGACAAACCGTATTTTCCACGGCTTGAATGGTTCCGTCCTCATAGGCTCTCGGGTAGTAGACGAACTCCGGAAGAACGGAGTAATCCTGACCGGCGATGATCTGCTGGAGGATTTCTTCCTCGGTAGGCGGTGCTTCCTTTTTGGAGTGGATCAGTTTTTGCAGAAAACTCATGTATGCCCTCCTTTGTGTCAAAGCTCTCATTGGATTAGAGTTGCCTCGCTGGACAACGGGATCACGAAATCTTGCATTCTGTCACAATATAGACAGGATGGTTCGGAAAATCCAACGGAAAAACAAAAAAAAGTATAAAATCTTGCATTCAAACGGGAAAAGTAATCTGTTTTTTTGCAAAATATCGTTTCCCATGCTATATTTTCCTGCAGGAGAGGATAAAATGCATGCAAACAAAATCGTTTTATTTCTGAACTATTTTTTTCTGGCACTTCCGGTGCTGGTCGTGATTCTGCATCTGGTAAAACCTGCGTGGTTTGCCGGGCTTCGAAGAAAAATTGTATGGGGGATCGCGATTTCTATCCTGACATGGGGGATTGTCTGTCTGGAAATGATTCTGGATCCGCCGAAAACGCAGTTCACTTTGGTTTGCGCGGGATGGTTCGGCTGGATGTACATCTGGTTCCTTCTGACTCCGGTCCTGCTGATTTATGCGGGGATTCGCTGGGGAATCCTCTCTCTGATCGCGTCGCTTAAGAGCAGGATGCATTGAAAAACGAGGACTTCCGGAGAGCTCTTTCTGCATTACCGGGGATTGACCGGAAGAAGTTTGGCTTATTGAGAATCTTCTGTTGGGTTTGGTAGGGAGTCTGGAGGAGAGGAAAATGCCGTATGCAGAACGATGCGGGGAGTTCTTTTCAGAATTCTGAAGATGGAAGATTTTTCGCGGGAAACTCTGCTATTCCGGGGAACTTTTTCCGGGAAAATGCTGTTTAAATAGATCGTGCATCCGGGGAATCCGCGATTGATAAGAGAGAATAGAGAGTTTCCCCGGAAGGTGAAGTGAGAGAAAAGAGGATCCGGAAAGATGGATATCAAAGAAAAGATCAATGCATTTGTTTTTCCGAAGATGAATCGGAGATTTGCGATTCGTCTTGTCATTACGGTGGCGGTCTGTTTTTTATTTTTCAAATTTGTCTGCAAGCCGGTGTTTCTGAACGGGGGCAGCATGGAACCGAATTATCACAACGGGACACTGAACTTCTGCTGGACTCCGACGTATCTGTTCCGTTCTCCCCGGAAGGGGGATGTGGTGGCGCTGCGCTATGAAGGCGACCGGGTCATGCTCCTGAAACGGATTGTCGCTCAAGCCGGAGATACCGTGGAGTTCCGGAATGGAACGCTGTTTGTCAATGGTCAGGCGGTTCGGGAGCCGTATGTGAAGTACAACGAGGGGCGCTGGAATCTTCCGCTGCGGAAAGTCGCGCCGGGATGCGTGTATGTGGTTGGAGACAACCGGGGAATGCCGATTGAACAGCATAAATTCGGAGAGATCCGGAAAAGCCGGATCGAGGGGACCTTGCTTTTATGAAGAAAAAACTGCTGATTGCCGTGCTTGGAGTTGTGATTCTCTGTGTGGGAGGATTTTTCCTCTGGAACTATCTGTTTGCGGAATCCCCGGAGACACAGATCCGTCGGACCTTTCAGGAACTTTCCACCACGGTGGGAAAGAACGGGAAAGAGGGATTGATTGTCGCAATGGAAAAAGCCCGCGATGCCGCCGCGTTTTTCGATGATGTCTGTACTCTGAAGCTGGATCGTGTTCCGCACGGAGTCGGAGCCATGAGCCGTCAGAACATTACCGCAAATACTCTGACGCTCCGCAACTATTTCCAGACCATGAAGATCACATTTTACGATATGGAAATCTTCGTGGAGAAGGATAATCCGGAGGCTCTGGTCACTTTTACCGCGGTGTTTGAAGGAAATCCCGCCTCGTCCGGCCGTCCGGTCAAGGAGACCAAGGAGATGGATGCCGGACTGGTTCGCAAGGAGGATCGCTGGCTTCTGAAATCGCTGGCCTTCCGCGATGTCATCCGGAAATGACGTTCCTGTTTTCCGAGGCGAAGCGGCAGGCTTCGACATACGCTTCCATATTTTCCCATGGCACTTCCGGCTCCACCAGATGAGTTGGTGTGCAGAGCAGTCCGCCTTTTGGCCCGGCGATCTTCAGGTTCCGCAGAACGAGTTCCCGGACTTCTTCCGGCGTTCCGAATGGCAGAGTCGTCTGAGTACCGAGCGTTCCCCAGAAGGAGAGACGGTCCCCGTAGGCGTCGTGAATCTCCTTGAAATCCATGCACTCCGGCTGGACCGGATTCAGCACGTCGATTCCCGCGTCGATCAGGTCCTCGATGAAGGGCGTCACATATCCGCAGGAGTGGTAGGTGATGAGGAGAGAGGGATTGACATGTTTTGCCGCATCAATGACCCGTTTCAGACGCGGCTTCAGATATGCGCGGTACAGTTCCATGGACATCATGATGGTATGCTGCATTCCGATGTCATCGCCCAGACGGATGAAATCCACACCGGCGGTCGCGAATGCCGCCGCGCGTTTTTCCGCAAGAACGGTGATCCGTTCCAGATGGCTGACGGTCATCGGATCATCCGTCATCATGCCGATCATCATTTCTTCCATGCTGCGCATGTACCATGCGCTTTCCCAGATGGTGCACTCCATGCAGACGGATGCGGCAAGGCCGCGCGCATGAATGGCATCGACTTCCTTCCGGCATGATTCCATCTGAGTCTCGTCGAATTCCGGATACGGATAGGCGTCGAACTCCTCCTGCGAGGTGAAATTTTTCATCGGATGGTACATCCGGCTCATGTGCATGGATTCCGGCGTTTTCTCGTGTGCGGTTCCCCAGATCGAAAAGGTCGTTTCGGGCAGGAACTCAATACCTGGATAATACCGCATCCAGTTTGTTTCCTTCTGCCGGAGAAAATTGGCTCTTACTTCACGGGCGGGAAAAGAAAAAAATTCCCGGTAATCGTCGCCGTGGCCGGGATGATTGCGGAGAAATTTTTCCACCATGGCCGGGGAGAGGGCAAAATCGACCGGAACGGTTTCATAACCGTTCCGCCTCCATAAGCTCAACAGATTTTCGCGCGGGGTCATCATCATTCTGTATCCTTATTTTCTCGTTTTGCTGAATGGGCGGGGACGGCGCGGACGATCCGATCCCAGTCGCCGACCTGTCGGATCATTTCGCCGGGTTTTACGATCAGGAATTCCTCATCGGTCCACTCTCCGGAGAGCAGAGTGCGGATCAGATGAAGAGATCCTTCCAGAGTTTCGAACGAGCGCCCCTCTTTTTCCGCATGTTCCCGGCAGCATTCCATGGCTTCGGTGCAGGGAATTTCCGGGGTGTGGATGAAGTAGATCGGACGGAGTTCGCCGTCGAGTTTCGGATGCATTGCCTCGTAGATGTATCGGGCATCCTCTTCGCCGTACTGTTCCACGAGTGCTTCCCAGCCGTCGCCGAGGATCATTTCCCCGTCGGAAAAATAGTAGTCTCCGTGTTCCACGAACCCGATGGATCCGAACGGCGTGCTCGGCATCGGGGAGAAGATCTCTTCGAAACGCTTGCGGCTCCCGAGGAGAATGCCGCAGCAGTCGTGACTGCGCGGGATGACTACGGGAACAGTTCGCGCGCAGAGTCCTTCGGCAGCGCTTCCGCAGAGACCGTAGGCGAGCAGAACGGCATCGAACTCCGGCGAGGAGTCGATTTTTTCCTGGAGTTTTTTCCGCAGCTCCGCCGGATGGGCGTGCTCTCCCAGTTCCAGAAATTCGATTGTCAGGTGATGAGGCGATTCCATCGCCGCGTATTTGAGTTCATGGGAGAAGACATTGCAGGAAATGACTTTGAATTTCATGGCAGCATCAATCCGTCGATGTAGTTGTTTTCAAATTCCGGGAGCGCGTTGAGCGGCAGTTCGCACGGCTCCGCGGAAAGCCGTTCCAGTTCGGAAAGCATTTCCGGTTTTGCCGCCAGCTCCGCCGCGCCCGCCAGACTGGTGTTGCCGACAATCCGGCATTCCACATCCGGCAGCATCCCGATGGCTTTTGCATTTGCCAGATCCAGATAACGGGCAAATCCCCCGGCAAGCAGAATCCGCTTTACTGGTGTTGCGCAGTAATCCGCAAGCGTCTGGATTCCGGCAGCGACAGCGGCTTTGGCCTTCAGCAGCTGGGAGATCTCCTCTTCGCTGATCGAGAGCGAATCCGTAAAGGCAAACCGGTCCGCTTCAGGCTGGAGACGACCGAACTCGTTCAGCTGCTCTTTCCGGCGCAGGACCGCAAGAAAATCGATCATGGCCGATCCGCAGAGTCCTCTGGCATTTCCGCCTCCGAGCACAGAAAATGTTCCATCGGGGAAATAGTGGTCGATGGCCCCCTCAACGGCGCGGCTTCCGCAGGGAATTCCTCCGCCTTCGAATGCAGGACCCGCCGCGGCGGCGGTACAGAAAATCTTTTCGGATGTCCGGAAGACTATTTCGCAGTTCGTGCCGATGTCCACCAGCATCTCTCCCGGCTGCGGATTGGTCCTGGCTATTCCCGCAACCAGATCTCCGCCGACATAACCGGCAATCGCCGGCACAGTCAGCACCGGGATGTCCGGCGGCATGGAAATCAATCCGCAGTCGCGCGCCGTGCGGATCGGGAAACAGCGAGTCGGCGGAAGAAAAGGCATCGTTCCGACCGGTGTCGGATCAATCCCGTGGAACAGCAGACTCATGACCGTATTGCCTGCAACGGCAATGCGGATGCAGTCCGATCCATCCAGTTCCGCAAGAAGTTTGCTGATGGTGTCTGCGACGGCTTTCCGTTCCTCTTCCAGCGCCTCGGGCGAACTTCCGGCATGGACAATTCGCGAAATGACATTGTCGCCGAAACGGCTCTGTCCGTTGAAGGCGCTTGCGCGGGCGGTGATTCTGCCATCGACGAGTTTGACCGCCGCAACCGTGGTCGTCCCGATATCGACCCCGATCACCGGTGCGGAAATCCGGGCCAGGGGTGCGCCGGTCCAGTCGGCGAGAATGCTCCCGGAGGAGAGGGAGCGATACGAGGTTTCCGGAACTTCGACACATCCGTTTTCACTTGTCAGCACTGTCCGGCAGGCTTTGGCGGAGATGCCCGGCGGAGAAACGGAAACCTCTTCGCCGTCAATGCGATAGGTCCCGGAGAGAAGCTGAACGCGGCAGCGCCCGCAGCTTCCGTTTCCGCCGCAGCGCAGATCCAGCGGACAGCCTTGCGCTTCCAGAAGATCCGCGAGAGATCCCGTTTCTTTCCGTCTGGTCAGTTCCAGTTTCATGAATGATAAGTCCCGATCCGGAGTCCGTTTTCGAGGAAATAGCGGTAGCAGTCATAGTCCGTCGATTCCGGAATGGAGTGGTCGGAATGGAGAATGAAACCGTTTTTCTGCATGACGATCGGCACTTTGCTTTCGAGTTCGTGCAGAATTCCGGGACGATCATTCTTCGTGATCGGACGCACATCGAGTCCGCCCATGAGAGCGATTTTGTCTCCGAAGTTGTCATAGATGCGCAGGAGATCCATTCCCGCCTTGACCTCCATGGCCTGAAGACAGTCGATTCCCGCTTCGACCATGCCCGGCAGAAGCGGCTCCACAAAACCGCAGGAGTGCATGAGAACCGGAAGCCCGAGATCGTGCGCGAACGCGATGGTCCTTGCATGGGCGGGCTGAATGAGTTCCCGGTACATCTCCGGCGACATGAAGGGACGTCCCTTGAATCCCATGTCCTCAAAGAACCAGATTCCATCGGGTTTTCCCTCCTCTGCGATGAGGATCTCCATCAGATGGATCCAGAGATCGGCATAGGTTTCGACCATGTCTTTGACCCAGTCCGGATCCAGCGCCATCCCCATGAGGAAGTTTTCGTGTCCGCAGATCGGATGGATCGATTCGAAAACATTGACGCCTGCCCAGCAGAAGAAACGTCCCTTTTCCTCGCAGTGGCGCTTGTCTCTGCGGTAGGTGTCGAAGGCGATGCGCTTTCGTTCCGGGGTCAGGAAAGGTTTTGCCTTTTCCTCCCAGTCGGCACGGTCGGTGATGGAATAGCCGAGATGTTCGGGAGTGGTGTCATGGCCCTTGTATCGGCGCATGGTGGCGCCGTTGCCGTCGAGGAAGGTCCTGGTGTCCTCATCCTCGGCGACGAGCTTGTCCTGCATGTCCGGATTGATCTTGAGGTTGAAGGTCCAGTTCATGGCGATGTCGAGATTGAAATGGTCCTCCGGGGATTCGCCGGGAGGGAAGGTGCCTTGCTCCACCCAGTGGGAGATGGTGTGGTTCCAGAATTGTTCCATCACGGCGACCCGTTCTTTACCAGTCAGTTCTGTCATGACAGTCTCCAGCGTTCTTCCGTTCGGATGTTGCGGGATCAGCAGGCGCGGTGGTAGAGGGAATCTACGAGTTTGACGGCGCCGTTGGCATCTTCACTGTATCCGTCTGCGCCGATTTCGTCGGCGAACGCCTGGGTGACGGGAGCTCCGCCGATGATGACTTTGACATTGGTGCCCTTGAAGTGTTCGACCACCTCTCTCATATAGGGCATGGTTGTTGTGAGCAGGGAGCTGCAGGCGACGATTTCCGCGCCTTGTTTTACGGCACTGTCATATTTTGCGGTGTCGCAGTTGACTCCGAGGTCGATGACATCGTATCCGGCGCCCTTGAGCATGATGGCTACGAGGTTTTTGCCGATGTCATGGAGGTCTCCCTTGACCGTTCCGATGGCGATCTTGCCGATGGATTTCCGTCCGCTGGCGGCAATGAGCGGTTCGATGAGTGCCAGACCGGTCTGCATGGCGCGGGCGGCGATGAGGAGTTCCGGGACATAGGCTTCATTCCGGGAGAACTTGTCGCCGATTTCCCGCATGGCGGGGATCATTCCTTCGTCGAGAAGGCGGTTGATGTCCTCTTTTTCCTCAATGGCGGCCTGAACGATTGCGGTCACGTCATTCCGTTTTCCTTTGATGATTGCGGTACGCAGCGCTCCAAAATCAGTCATGGTCAATCTCCTTTTTTACGGATTCCTTTTACGACCGTGTTGCATTTTGTATTGTTCTGTTTTGCCGTTTGCTTTCCTGCGATGACTGGTCGAAGAAGAGCAACAGTCCTTCTGTTCTTATCGTAATTTATGCGGCGAAAAGAAAAATATCTTCTTGTATTTTGAAAAGTTTTGCTCTATATTAACTTATTATGCGGACAATAACTCTGGAACTGGACAATTTTATCAACCCGGCTGTCGGTGCGGAGGTTTCGTTTCATTCCATCAGCTGGAACCGGGAGCATAAGCAGACGTCGATTCCCAGCGGCGGCAATCTGCATTATCACTCTCTGCCCTCCGGCGGAACCGTTCCGCACACCCACGAGTTCGGGGAGCTGATTTTTATTCTCTCCGGCTCGATCATCCACCAGGTCAACGGGGAGCGGCAGCTTCTGGAGGCGAACGATGTGGCGTTTGTCCGTCCGAGCGATCTGCACGGCTTTCTTCCGCCGGAGAAGGGCGAGCACTGTGAACTGCTTCTGCTTTCTTTCTGTCTTGAATTCTTCTACACGCTCAGCCAGTATCTCGAAAACGATGAGTTTCTGCATCGCTATACGGAAAGTGTTCTGCCTGCGGTCTGCCGTCTGCCCGAAAGCCTGATGAACGATCTCTCTCTTCAGCTTTTGAACCTGAATGCCCAGAATCTGGCGCCGTCGCTCCGGAAGATCCGCTTCAAGATGCTTCTCCTTCAGCTTTTCACCCGTTGTTTTCTGGATACGGAGCGGTCTGCGAATCCGGCCGCTCCGGAGTGGCTGAACATGCTCTGCGCACGCATGAAGCAGCCCGAAAATTTCATCCCCGGATTGAAACGAATGCAGAAACTTTCCGGTTATACGCCGGAGTATCTCTGCAAAACGTTCCGCAAGTATCTTGGTCAGAGTCCCACAGAGTTTATCAACGAGCTGCGCATCAACCATGCCGCGCGGTTGCTGGCGGATTCCGATCTGGGAATTTCCGAGATCGCATTTGAACTGAAGTTCCAGAGTTTGAGTCGCTTCTATCATCTGTTCAAGCGACAGTATGCCTGTACGCCGGTCGAATACCGGAAGCGCGCGCTTTCCGCGAAACGCCTGCTTTGATTGGTCGGGCGATTCCGTTTTTTCCGGAATCGCCTCCGGTCCGGATCAGAGAGCGAGTGTCCGGCAGATCACTTCGGCGATTTCTTCGGCAATTTTACGGGAGCCTTCCTCGTTGTAGTGAACCCAGTCGCGATGCAGGTGGGTGGTATGTTTTTCGGCGAAGGTGTAGAGATCGTTGAATTGGACGCCGAATTCGGAAAGAGTCGTTTTTGCGATTTCGTTATAGTTGCGGATTTCCGCGTTTCTGCGGCAGAGGAACGACGGAATCTGGTCTTCCAGAACGGGAGTGGTGTATGCGAAAATGATTTCCGCCCGCGGGAAGAGGGTTCGGATGCGGTTGTGAACGCGCCGGATCATATGGGCGTAAAAATCGGGCGGCGTGAGGTTTTCCTCCTCATAGGTGTAGTATCCGGCGACGCAGCGGGCGGTATCGGCGGCGGCTTCCCCGGTCTCGCCGATTCCGAGATGGCCGACATCCCAGAGGCCGTTGTTCCAGTGAACCAGATCCACATCATCTCCGGCAAGATGCAGCTGCGCCTTCCAGTCCTGAAGCTGACGGAGCGTGTATTGCGCAAAGCGTCCGTTGTCCGGCGGATAGACCACCTCCGCCTTGTCTTTCAGCAGTTCGCAGACAAACTGATCGTATCCCATCCGGATGGAATCCCCGAGGAGAAGCACTTTTTTCATTTTCACGACCCTTCCTTTTTTACCGATGTTGAAATGAAACTCCGGCAATATACATCGGAAAGCGGAAAACATCAATCCATATTTATCCGGTTTCCGGCAGGAGGGGATCAATCCATAGTGGATCGTCTCCGGTAGTCCGCTGGAGTCATGCCGGTGTTTTTCCGGATCAGGCGGCAGAAATAACTGACATACGCAATGCCGCAGGCATAGGCGATCTCCTTGACCGGCAGTTCCGTTTCCCGGAGCAGCGAGAGCGCGTGCTGAATCCGGATCTGATCCAGATAGGTTCCCGGAGAGAGGGACATCATCCGGAAGAAGATCCGGTTCAGGGTGGTCCTGTGGATTCCGAGCTCTTCCGCCAGAGAGCCGACCGTCACTTCGGGATCGACGAATCCCTCGTGCGCAAGTTCGATGAACCGTTTGACCAGATCGTGTTCGCGTGATCCTCCCATTTTTCCGCCTGCGAGCGCGAGCAGTTCCGCCGCGAGCGCGACCGCATGACGCTGGGCATACGGAGTCCGCTGTTTGAGCAGGGATTCGATTTCCAGAAAATATTTGACGGGACATTCGCCGGCATAAAGACTGGTCTGGGGATAACCGTAGGAGGTCATGAAATCGGCCGCGCGGGGACCGTCGAACGTGAACCAGTAATAGCACCATCGGGAGTCGGGATCGACCGCCCTGTGATGGTGTTCCTCCAGCGGAAGGTGGTAGAAGACTTCGCCCGGAGCGAGACGGATGATCCGGTTGTCAAAAAGGATTTCGCCGGTGCCTTTCACGCACCAGAAGAGCTGGACAAAATTTTTCTGTCTGCCGGGAACACGTTCGAACCAGCCGCAGTCGGCCTCGTTGTAGCCGACCGACCGGACATGAATCGGCAGCGGAAGCGAGGGCAGCTGAAGCGGATCCGGACGGCTGATGATTTTGCGCATTTTTTTCTCTCCTGCATCAAAAGTATTATGATTGCATCAAAAACAGTATTCCGGAGCATAATTTAACGCGGTATAATAAAAATAGCAAGAGAGTATTCCGCAACAGAAATATAAATAAGGAGAAATGAAAATGAATCGTTCGGAAGAAGTCAGAAAACTCCTCACGCTTTCCGTGGATGAGATGGTCCGGGAGGCAAAAGGTCATTTCAAAGTGACGGAAACCCTGGAAGAGCTGTATGAGTATCTTGCTGATGAGATGGTCAAAGAGTTCCAGAAAGCGGCGGCGGGGAATCGGATTGTCTCCTTCATCATGCCGGTGGGACCGACGCAGCCGTACCGGATCATGGCGGCGAAAATCAATTATCTGAATCTGAGTTTGAAAAATGTCCGCTTCTTCTTCATGGACGAGTACTGCGATGACAACGATCAGCTCATTCCGGAAACACATCCGCTGAGCTTCCGCGGACAGATCGGCGATCTGTTTTTCAACCATGTCCGTCCAGATCTTCTGATGCCGAAGGAGCAGGTTATCTTCCCGCGTCCGGAGATTCTCAAGGATCTTCCGAAAATGATCGAAGACGCCGGCGGAATCGAAGTCTGCTACGGCGGCATCGGCATTCACGGTCATATCGCCTTCAACGAACCCGGCCCCGGCGTGGCGGATACCGATCCGCGCATTCTGACGATCAACGAGTTCACGCGCACGATTGATGCAACCCGTCATCGCGGCGTGGGCGGCAATCTGGAGAACTTCCCCCGCAGAGCGATTACGCTCGGCATGAAGCAGTGCCTCGGCGCGAAAAAACTGCTGCTGATGACCCGCAATGAGTCCACGGAATTCCTCTGGGCGAACACGATTGTCCGTATTGCGGCGCTCGGACAGCCCGGCGACGATTATCCTGTCACCTACCTGCGCAACCATCCGAACTATGTCATCGCGACGGATATCCGTAGCGCGACGGCTCCGAAGTTCAACATCTGAGAGATGCGTCATGAAGATCATTGACGCTCATGCGCACCTGCTCCACAATCACACCGGATTCGACAGGATCGTCGAATCCGGCGTCTACGATGAAATCTGGCTGATGGACCTCTCCGGCATCAGGCTGCCCGGATACGATCTGGCGACTCGGGAGGAGGTGCTTCAGGCGGCAAAGGATTTCAAAGGACGGGTTTCGGCATTCGGATTCCTGGATTTCGACAAAGAGGTCTCGGAGATCGACCGGATGAAGGAGATGGGATTTGTGGGACTCAAACCTTACAAGCCGCTGCATCCCTATAATCACGAAGCGTATTACGCGCACTACCAGCGGGCGCAGGAACTGAAGATGCCGATTCTGTTCCACACCGGACTGGTGGCGCACGGACTGCCCTGGAGCGGAAGTTCGAATGGGCACTGTTTCGGTCCGGACAACATGCGTCCGGCGCATCTGGCGGGAATCGCGGAGGCGTTTCCGGAGCTGACGATCATCGGCGGACATGTCGGCTGGCCGTGGATCGAAGAGATGGAACAGAATCTTTACTACTACAAGAACATCTATCATGATGTCAGCGGTTACCGGCGGTCGATCGGGCGCTTGAATGAGATCCTCGACCGCCGTTGTCACGATGGAACCGACCGATATTTCAATGACAAGATGCTTTTTGCCACCGATTCCTTCTACGGAATTCCCTCCGAAAACGAACAGTCCTTGAAACTTTGCGATTTCTGGCGATATTATTTTGAATTCGTCGGAAAAATCTATTACCGATGGGGCAGGGAGGAGGAACAGGAAAAGTTCTTCTATCGGAATGCCTGGAACATCAAACAATGCTGGAGCTGAATGTATGAAAAAACTGAAAATGGGACTGATCGGTGCGGATCCGAATCTCCGTTCCGGAATGGTCAGCGCCTATCTCCCGGAAGAGGAGGCGGAAATCGCCGCAGTGGCGGATATCAACCCTGAGATGCTGAAGGCTTATCAGGAGAAGTATCCGGATCGGAAGGCATTTTTCACCACCAGTGTCGATGAGCTGCTGAAGCAGGAGCTCGACGGCGTTTTCATCATGGTGCGCGACTGTTACCATGAAGAACTGGCGGTCAAGGCTTTGGAAGCCGGGAAAGCGGTCTATCTGGAAAAGCCGATGGCGATCACTATCGAAGGGTGCGACCGCATCCTGGAAACCGCCTATCGGACCGGCAGCAAACTCTTCCTCGGACACAACATGCGCTATATGCCGTTCGTCCGCAAGATGAAGGAGATTATTGATTCCGGAATCATCGGGGAAATCCAGTGCGTCTGGGTGCGTCACTTTGTCAACTACGGCAGCTGCTACTTCCACCACTGGTGCGCCGAACGGAAAAACTGTACGGGACTCCTGCTTCAGAAGGGCGCGCATGACATTGATGTGATCCAGTGGCTTGCCGGAGGTGCTCCGAGGCATGTCAGCGCCATGGGGAAACTTTCCGTCTACAACCGGACCACCGACCGTCTGAAGGAAGGCGAAAAACCAGACCGGAAAATCGCTTTTTCCGACGAAGCATGGCCGCCGCTCGAACAGAAGAAACTCTCTCCCCGGATCGACGTGGAAGACCACAACATGATTATGATGCAGCTCGACAACGGTGTGCAGGCAACCTACATGCACTGCATGTACGCCCCCGATTCCGAACGGAATTACACCTTTATCGGGACGCATGGGAGAGTGGAAAACATCGGCGATGGCGGCGAAGGAACTCAGATCCATGTCTGGACCTGCCGGGGAAAGCGAAGCGAACCGGATATCGTCTACCATCTGAAAACTCTGCCGGGATCGCATGGCGGAGCCGATCCGCTGATCCTGCAAGCGTTCGTCCGCTTTGTCCGGGATGGCGTGACGCCGGATGTTTCTCCGGTCGATGCCCGGAATGCCGTCGCCGCCGGATGCATGGGGCACTACTCCATGCGCAACGGCAACTGCGGATGCGATATTCCCGAACTGCCGAAACATATTCTGGACTATTTCGCAAACGGCCAGAAGAAATAAAAAACAGACTCATCGTCTGTGGAAAATCCCGTAAGGACTTTGCGGCAAAGGCACCCAAAAAAGCTGCGGGAAAAAGAAAAATGCGAGAGAGATGAACCGTTTTGATGCAAAGCGGTTTTCTCTTCTCGCATTCAAATCAAAGAAGCATCAAGGAAGCGTCAAGCCTTTTTCAATGCTTCCAGAGCCCGGTCGTAATCGGGTTCGTTGACGATCTCGGAGACCATATCCGAGTAGGCGATTTTTCCATCCCGGTCGATGATAACCACGGCGCGGGCGAGGAGTCCGCTCAGAGGTCCATCGGTCATCAGAACTCCGTAATCCTTTCCGAACGTGGAGCCGTAGTGAAAATCCGACAGCGTAATCACGTTCCGGATCCCTTCCGCGGCGCAGAAGCGGCTCTGTGCGAAGGGCAGATCCTTGGAGATGCAGAGGACCAGAGTATCCTCCATGCCTGCCGCCATCTCATTGAATTTCCGGACCGATGCGGAACAGGCAGGAGTGTCAATGCTCGGGAAAATATTCAGGAGCATCTTTTTGCCTTTTGCATCCGCGGGTGTGAAGCGGCTCAGATCTTCTTTTGTGAGGCTGAAGTCCGGAGCCTTCATTCCGGGTGTGACAAATGTTCCTGCCACGCTGACGGGCGTTCCCTGAAATTTCGTTTTGTTTTCCATATTAGCCTTTCCCTTTCCTTGTACCCGGCTGCTGCCGGGAATGGGTTTGCTGTAAAAGACCGGAGTTTTTCCTTCCGGTTCTGTTTTTCAAAAAAATTTCCGCCTGTTCTGCTCCGGTCGATCGTCCGTCAGGCGCCGATTCCGCCGGTAAAGACGACGGTCCTGTTTTCATGCACGATCACGCGGCTCTCCAGATGCGCTTTCACTGCGCGGGAAAGCACCATCATCTCCACGTCGCGCCCGATGCGGGAGAGATCATCCGGCCCGTATTCATGTGTGACGCGGACCACATCCTGTTCAATGATCGGCCCTTCATCGAGATCCGCCGTTACATAATGAGCGGTTGCCCCGATCATCTTCACGCCGCGCTGGAATGCCCGCAGATACGGATTCGCTCCCTGGAACGCCGGCAGAAACGCATGGTGGATATTGATGATCCTGTTGCGGTAGAGATCAATGAAATCCGAAGAGACAATCTGCATGTACCGGGCGAGAACCACAAGATCAATATGATGAATGGCAAGAAGTTCCGTGATTTTTGCCTCCTGCTCCTTTTTTGTCTCCTTGGAGACCGGCAGGCAGAAGAACGGAACCCGGAACTGTTCCGCCACATATTCCAGATCGGGATGATTCGAAAGGATCAGTGGAATCTCGCATTTCAGCGTACCCTCCCGCTGTTTGACGAGCAGATCGTAGAGGCAGTGCGACGCTTTTGAGACCAGAATCGCCACCCGCGGCACATAATCCGAATAGTGAACCGACCACTCCAGTCCGAGCGGCTTTCCGAATTCCGTCAGACGGTTTTCGAGATCCTTCTTGGTGAAGGCCAGATCGGAGAGATCGAGTTTCAGACGCATGAAATACTGTCCGGTCATGCAGTCGGTATACTGCTGACAGTTCAGAATGTTCAGTCCGAGTTCGTAGAAGAAGTTGGTGATTCCTGCGACAAGTCCTTTTTTATCCATGCAGCGGATCAGGAATACCGCATTTGTGTCTTTCATGATTTCATCCTTTCCTTATTGCAGAGCCATCGAGTCCGGCAGAACGGTTTTTTGTTCGAGCTGGGGTTTGGTATCCACGAGTCCCCAGCGGCGGGAGATCGGCCAGAAGACATTCAAGCCCCGGCCGATCATGTTTTTGCGGGGAATGAATCCCCAGTTGCGTCCATCCAGACTGTTCGAGGTGTTGTCGCCGAGGGCGAAAAACATATCCTTCGGCACCTTGAGTTCCAGTCCGGGCGCCAGCAGTTCCGAGGCAATGTGCCCCTGATAGCCTCCCTCGAAAGAGTAGAGGCGTTTGAATTTTTCCGAAAATGCGGTGGCAGGTTTGAATTCCGTCTCGCCTTCCGGTTTGATGTAAAGGATGTTGTCCACGATTTTCAGGGTGTCGCCGGGCAGACCGACCAGACGCTTGATGTAGTAATAGCCGCCGAGCGGCTGCGTCGGAGACTTGATGTTCTCCGTCGTGAACACGATGACATCGCCGCGTTTCGGCGGCAGAAAATGAATGGAGAAACGATCCACAAAAAGATGATCCCCGGTGGAGAGCCAGCCGTCACAGAGAAGATCCCCTTTCCGGAACTCCTCGCGCTGGAGATCCGCATAACGGGCGACATGGTTGATGGTTCCCGGCAGATTGTAGACTCTGTCGCCGATCTGCAGCGAGGTTTCCGTACCGAACAGATATTTGCTGTGCGTGTTGTAGGCTGTCAGCGCGCCATCCTCCTGAATTTCGAGTTTTGCCCGCGGCGAAAAGAGCGGCAGCATGGTTCCGGAGATCGGTCCGCCGAACTCTTTCAGGCCTTTCCGATCCACATAATGAATCCCGAAGAGAGTCGGCTGCATGCTGCTGGTCGGGATCTTGAACGGCTGAAGGTAGAGTGCGCGGACTCCGAATGCCACCGCAAATGCCACTGCCAGCACATCCAGGAAATTGCGGAGTTTCCGCATATTGCCGTGAACCGCCATCAGAGAATCTACGCGGGAGGAATTGCGGGAGAGAAACTGCTTCATGGCATCGGCATCTTTCCGGTCGAGGGATTCGGCTTCGGAGAAAACGGCATTCAGGGAGTCTTTCTGCTTGTCGGAGAGAATGTCGTCATCCGAAACAAGACGGCGCTTCACCGCGAGCGTCAGCTCCTTGACACTCTTCCGAAGTTTTCTCAGCTCAAAATAGGAAAACATACCGATCCTTTCCGGGAGTTATTCCGCATTGGATTTCAGAACTTCGACAAACGCTTCCTGCGGAATGTTCACTTTGCCGATCTGTTTCATGCGTTTTTTTCCTTCCTTCTGTTTTTCCAGAAGTTTGCGTTTTCTTGTGATGTCTCCACCGTAGCACTTTGCCAGCACGTTCTTGCGGAAGGCGCGGACCGTTTCGCGGGCGATGACTTTTCCTCCCACGGCGGCCTGAATCGCCACTTGGAACATGTGCTGCGGAATGACATTGGCAAGACGTTCGGCAAGCATCCTTCCGCGGGAGTAGGCAAGATCCGTATGGACGATCGTTGCGAAGGCATCGACCGGTTCTCCGTTGACGAGAATATCCAGTTTCACAAGTTTATCGGCTCGGTACCCTGCGTGTTCGTAGTCCATGCTGCCGTAGCCGCGGGTGATGGATTTGAGCTTGTCGTGGAAGTCGATGAGAATTTCATGCATCGGAATGGTTGCCGTAATCATGACATGAGAACCGTCAACACTGTCGGTTTTGGTACAGATTCCGCGCTTCTGCATGACCAGGTTCATGATGTCTCCGATGTACTGGTTCGGCGACATGATATGCGCGGAGATCAGCGGCTCCTCAATCCGGTCGATTTCCGCGGGATCGGGCAGCCGGACGGGGTTGTCCACTTCGATCATCGTCCCGTTGGTCAGATAGACATGGTAGATGACGCTCGGATAGGTCGCGATGATATCCATGTTGTATTCCCGGCGCAGACGTTCCTGAATGATTTCCATGTGGAGTAGTCCGAGAAAACCGCAGCGGAATCCGAATCCCAGCGCGGCGGAGGTCTCCGCCTGATAGGTGAATGCGGCATCGTTCAGCTGAAGTTTCGCCATGCTGAAGCGGAGCTGATCGTAATCGGCTGTGTCGATCGGATAGATTCCGCTGAAGACCATCGGCTTGATCTCCTGGAAACCCGGAAGGGGTTCTGTGCAGGGATCTTTCACTTCGGTGATGGTATCGCCGATTCTGGTGTCGGTCGGGGTTTTGATGTTCGGGATGATGTAGCCCACGGAGCCGGCGGAAAGTTCCGGTGTTGCGGTCATGGAGGGTTTGAAGACACCGACCTCCTTGATTTCGCTTTCGAGTCCGGTGCTGAGCAGACGCAGCTTGTCGCCGCGTTTGAAGGAGCCGTTGAAGACTCGCAGATAAGTGACCACTCCGCGGTAGGCATCGTAAATGGAGTCGAAAACCAGCGCGCTGGTTCCTGCTGTCGGATACGGTTTCGGAGGCGGAATGAATTTCACGATGGCTTCGAGCACTTCCGGGATTCCCGTGCCTTCCTTGGCGGAGACGGCGATTGCCTCTTCACGCGGTATGGCAAGAATCTCCTCCATCTGATCCAGGCACATCGGCACATCGGCCGCCGGAAGGTCGATCTTGTTGATGACCGGAATGATATGGAGATTATGGCGCATGGCAAGCTGAACATTGGCAACGGTCTGCGCCTGCACGCCCTGCGTGGCGTCGATGACGAGCAATGCTCCTTCACAGGCGGCAAGCGAACGGCTGACTTCATAGGCAAAGTCCACATGGCCCGGAGTGTCGATCAGATTCAGTTCATATTCGTCTCCGTCCTGAGCCTTGTATGCCATGCGCACCGGATGCGCCTTGATGGTGATTCCGCGTTCCTGTTCCAGATCCATGGCGTCGAGGAGCTGATCGTGGGTCAGATCGCGTTTTTCAATGGTTCCGGTCGCTTCAAGCAGACGGTCGGCGAGGGTGGACTTGCCGTGGTCGATGTGGGCAATGATCGAAAAATTTCGTATGTATTTCAATTCCGGCATAGAGATTCTCCATTGAGTTTGCAAATGCATAATTTAACACGGCAAGTGCGCTTTTGCAAATGGGAATCGCAGAGGGCTGTCTTTCCGTTTTTTCCGCGGGTGGTGGGGAGCAAATGGGGAACTCAGGGAATCAGAAGTTTTTTGAGTTCCTGAGCATCCTCCCAGGCGGCGAATGCATAATCGGCGGAGTCCTGTTTGTATTCCATGACGGGGGTCAGGAGCATGGCGCGGATTGCTTCGGTTTTGAGTCCGCCGATCGCCAGATCGGCCCGTCCGCTGCGGATATAGCCGGGGATCGCCTCCGGGCGGACATCGAAAAGAAAGAGGCGCAGGCCGGCTTTTTCCGCGGCGGAACGGATTTTCCGTACCTCCGGCCCTTCAAAATCGCCATCGGCATTGACTTTGACGAAATTGCCGCTTTTGCTGTTGACCGCAACCCGCAGAGTGCGGCGCTGAAGCAGCGTCCGGTAACGGCGTTCCGCGGCGATGCGGACAAGCTGTTTCTGCGGGAGCGGAGCTCTTTCCGTCTCCGTGGCGCAGGAGACGGAAAAGAGAGAGAGCAGAAGAGTTCCGCAAAGTGCGGCAATCCGCCATGCAGCTTTCTTCGATCGCCGGTTCATGATTTCTTACTTTTTCAGCATCTCTTTGAACTGGCGGAAAAGATAGAACGGATCGTGCGGTCCCGGTGCGGCTTCCGGATGGTACTGAACGCAGAACATCGGAGCCGTCTTATGACGGAGTCCTTCGACGGTTCCATCGTTGAGGTTGATATGCGTGACTTCGACCGAATCCGGCAGTGATTCCGGATCCAGCGCAAAGTTGTGGTTCTGCGAGGTGATTTCCACGGCCCCTGTGAGAAGATTCTTGACCGGATGGTTGCATCCGTGATGACCGAATTTCAGACGGTAGGTTTTTCCGCCGACGGCCCGTCCCAGAATCTGATGTCCGAGACAGATTCCCATGATCGGCACTTTTCCAATAAGCTTAGCCGCCATCTCGGAAGCATACGGCAGAGCCGCCGGGTCCGCGGGCCCGTTGGAAAGAAAGACCCCATCCGGATGAAGCGCTAGGATCTCCTCCGCTGTGGTTTTCGCCGTGACCACCTGCACATCCATTCCGCAGAGTCGGAGGGAACGGAGAATGTTCCATTTGATGCCGAAGTCCACAGCCACAATTTTGTGTTCCAGCGGCGGCAGCTCCTCCGTCATCGGCCAGGAGCGTGTGATGGTGCCATCCGGATCGAAACGATAATTTTCTTTGCAGGTGACCTTTGCAGCATAATCCTGATTATCGAGTCCGCACCATTCGCGGGCTTTGGCGACCGCGGCCTCTTCGGAGAGTTCCGTTCCGTCGCAGTGAAGATATCCTTTGAGGGTTCCGGAGGAGCGGAGTTTCAGTGTGAGTGCTCGTGTGTCGATTCCATCAATGGCGGGGACACCGGCTTTTTCCAGCGCCTGCGCGAGAGTCTCCTCCGAGCGCCAGTTGCTGGGTTCGTTGTATTCGTGCATGAGGAAGCCGTTCAGAAAGAGGGCGCGCGATTCCATATCGGCGGCGTTCATTCCGTAATTGCCGATTTCGGGACAGGTCATGGTGACGAACTGTCCGGCGTAGGAGGGATCGCTGAGAATTTCTTCGTATCCGGTGAGTCCGGTATTGAAGACGACTTCGCCGGTCCGGTCGATTTTTGCTCCGACGGAGCGGCCCTGGAATATGGATCCGTCTTCAAGGGCGAGGAATGCTTTTTTTTCGCGTTGCGCTTTCCAGTCGTATGTAGCAGCCATGTTTTTGATCCTTCCTGATCGTCGTGCCCGGAGTGTCATGCGCCGCAGGCCCGGAATGAGCCTGTCCGGTGCAAAGAGGCATTTGTGTAAATCCATGAAATATACACTCTTGACCCGAAAAAATCAATTTGTTTTTTCAAGGTTTCAAGGGATCTTTTTTTCGGAAAAAGAAGATTTTTTTTTTGAAATCTTTTCGGAGAACTGCTTTTTTTTTGGCGAAAAACGGAGTATATTGTAAGGTTCACTCGGAACCGCTTACAGGAGAATGCTGACAGATGACGAAACACATTTTTATTACTGGAGGCGTGGTATCCTCCCTTGGCAAAGGAATTACTGCCGCATCCATCGCAATGCTTCTCAAAAGCCGCGGATACAAGGTCGCGATGCAGAAGCTGGACCCTTATCTCAATGTTGATCCGGGCACCATGTCTCCCTATCAGCATGGGGAAGTGTTCGTTACCGACGACGGCGCGGAAACGGATCTGGATCTCGGTCATTACGAGCGTTTCGCAGGCATCTCCTGCTCAAAAGCCAGCAATTACACGACCGGACGGATTTACAGTACCGTTATTCATCGTGAGCGCGAAGGCGGATATCTCGGCGGCACGGTGCAGGTGATTCCCCACATCACGAACGAGATCAAGGCGGCGATCGCTTCCATGCACTCCGATGATGTCGATATTGCCATCACGGAGATCGGCGGAACCGCCGGAGACATTGAATCGCTTCCGTTTCTGGAGGCGATCCGTCAGTTCTATCATGAATTCGGTGAGAACAACTCCATCTTCATCCATCTGACGCTGGTGCCGTACATCAAGGCGGCGGGGGAGCTGAAGACGAAACCTTCCCAGCAGTCGGTTGCCATTCTGCGGAGCATCGGAATCGTTCCGCACATTCTCGTCTGCCGCTGCGAGACCCCGATGGAGGAGGATCACCGCCAGAAACTGGCGCTCTTCTGCAACGTCCGGAAAGAGAATGTGATCGAAGAACTCGATGTGAAAAATTCGATTTATGAAGTCCCGCTTGATCTGGCAAAGCAGGGGGTGGACAGCTGTGTGCTGAAACTGCTTGCTCTGCCGGAGCGTCCGAGTGATCTTTCGGAATGGAAGAAAATGCTCTCCACCGTTCTGCATCCCTCGAAAGGTGAGGTGGAGATTGCGGTGGTTGGAAAGTATATTTCGCTGCGGGATGCCTACAAGAGCATCTATGAGGCGCTTGCCCATGCGGGAATTGCGAATTCTGCGAAAGTGAAATTCCGTTCTGTGGAAGCAGAAGATCTGGAAAGCGGCGATCCGGCGGAGATTTTCCGGGGAATCGACGGTATACTTGTGCCGGGCGGATTCGGTGACCGCGGAGTCCCGGGCAAGATCAAAGCGGTGAAATATGCCAGAGAAAACGGGATCCCGTTCTTCGGAATCTGTCTTGGCATGCAGTGCGCGGTGATTGAGTTCGCCCGCGATGTCTGCGGAATGGAGAACGCAAACAGTACGGAATTTGATCGGCACTCGCCGTATCCGGTGATTGATCTGATGGAGGCGCAGAAGACGATTACCGCCAAAGGCGGGACGATGCGTCTGGGGGCGTATCCCTGCACGATCCGTCCGGGAACGAAAGCGGCGTCGGTGTATCATGCCGGAGAGGTCCGGGAACGTCATCGCCACCGCTATGAATTCAATACCAAATATCTGGAACAGATTGAAGAGGCGGGAATGGTGATTTCGGGAACTTCTCCGGACGGACGTCTGGTGGAGATGGTGGAACTGCCGGATCATCCCTGGTTTGTCGCCTGTCAGTTCCATCCGGAGTTCAAATCGACTCCGTTGAAAGCGCATCCTCTGTTTTTCGGATTTGTCAAGGCGGCTCTTGCCTGTCGCGACCGGAACTGAGGCGCCGTATGGTTTGGCCTGCGCAAAAAAAAACAGTGGAAGCGGCGGCGCCTGCCGGGGGGGATATGGATCAGGCGCTGGCTTCTTATCTGCTCTATCTGGATCATGAGAGAAACGCTTCTCCGCATACGATCGACAGTTACCGGATTGATATTGAACAGTTTGTGAAGCTGGCTCTCAAGGCGGACGCGGAGAGCTCCCAGATCGACTGGAACTCTGTGGATGTCTATGCGGCGCGTTCCTTTGTTGTCATTCTTCAGGAAGAGGAGGATATTTCCAAGACCTCGATTCTGCGGAAGCTCTCCGGGATGCGTTCCTTTTACCGTTACATGCTCCGGGAAGGGATCGTGAAGGAGAATCCGTTTGCGAATCTGACGGCTCCGAAAAAACAGAAACTTCTTCCGAAATATATGACCGTGGACGAGGTCGGGCGCCTGCTTGACGCTCCGGCAAAATTCTGGAAGGACGCCTACGAAAAGGATATCGCAAAAGATGAGGAAAGTGCCAAATTTTCCGCAGCCCGTGATTCTGCGATGCTCGAAGTCATTTACAGCGGAGGAATCCGAATCAGCGAGGCGGTCGGTTTGAACATCGGGGATGTGGATCTGTTTTCCGGGATCATGAAGGTGCGCGGAAAAGGAAAGAAGGAACGGCTCTGCGGACTGGGGGGGCCTGCGGAACGGGCCTTGCGCAAGTACATGGTTGCCAGAAGAATGCGGACCTCGAACGAGCGTCGTACCGCTCCCTTGTTTGTCAACAAGGATGGACAGCGCCTGACGGCGCGCTCCTTCCAGCGCAATTTCAAGCTCTATCTGCGGGAAGCCGGACTGCCTTTGGATATGACTCCGCACAAACTCCGTCATTCCTTTGCCACGCATCTGCTGGATGCCGGAGCCGATCTCCGCAGTGTCCAGGAGCTGCTCGGACATGAGAATCTGAGCACCACGCAGATTTATACGCACATCAGCGCGGAACGGCTGAAGAACGTCTACAACAAGGCGCATCCCAGAGCATAACCGGCAGATGGCGTTTTATTTGCTCTCCGGTTCCGGACTGTTTTTCCCGAATCCCGCATCAAGATGCTTTCCCGCAAAATGTACCGAAAGGAAACTCGGAACGGTGCAGAGACAGATCCACAGGAAGAAGTAACGGTATCCCGCCTCCGCTCCATGCTGAGCGGAGAGTTGGACAAAGAGCTCCTGCATTTTTCCGGAGAACATTCCGACCAGCGTCATGCCGAGGATCGCGATGCCCGTCATGAATGCAAAATGACTCGTTTTGTATTTCCCGCTGCGGTTGGCAAACTGGACCATGAACAGAACATGCGCCATGTAGCCGAGTCCGTAGCCGAACTGTTCCAGAGCGATGCAGATCCCCGCCGGAATCACGCCCGGATGATGAAACGACAGATATACGTAAAACAGATCCGGCAGATTCAGCGCCAGCGCCATGAACCAGAGACATCGACCGAAGCCGAATCGGGAGACTGCGAGTCCTGCGAGAAATCCTCCCGCCAGAAAACAGATCGTTCCGGCGATTCCGTAAATGGTTCCCTGCTGGCTCAGTGTGAGTCCGAGTCCGCCTTCCGTCCGAGGGGCCAGCATGAAGGGAATCGAGAGTTTTCCGAGCTGCGCCTCCGCAAACCGGTAGAAAAACAGAAACAGCACCGCGCTGACGGCGCCTTCCCGCGCAAAAAAGGTCCGGAACGATTCTGCAAATCCGGTTTTTGTTTCGCTTTCCGCGGAAACGGCATGCTCTGCGGCAGGGGTGGTGAACAGATGATAGAAAAACAGCAGAAACATTGCGGCGGAGGCGACGGCCATCGGCCAGAGCCAGGCGGAGGAGGAAGTTCTGCCGGCATCCTGGAATCGTCCCGCCAGCATGACAAGTCCGCCCTGTCCGGCGAGCATGGCACATTTGTAGAAAATGTTGCGGAGACCGGAGCATGCAGCCTGATCGTGCGGGGAGAGGGCGAGCATGTAGTAGCCATCCGCGGCGATGTCGTGGGTCGCGGAGACGAACGCCGTGAGAAGAAACAGTCCCACGATCAGCGGAAGCGCCGGATGCTCCGTCTGAAACGTCAAAGCCGTTGCCGCAAAGCAGAGTCCGATGACAAACTGGGCGCTCAGCATCCACGCCCGCTTGGTCCAGCAGGAATCCAGAAACGGCGCCCACAGAAATTTCAGGCTCCACGGCAGACCGATGATGCCGGTCCAGAAGGTCATGGAACTGTTTGACATCCCCAGCGTAGTGAAGATCACCATGGAAACGGCGGTCGCGACGGCGAACGGTAGTCCTTCGGCAAAATAGACTCCGGGAACCCAGAGCCATCCGCTGGATGTGACCGGAGTCTTCACTGTGCGGCTCCTTCGATTGTACGGAAGTGGCTCAGGAGGCCGTCCCGGTCAAGTTCGAACAGCAGAAAACGAAACGGCGCTTCGCAGAGAGCGGGCGCGGCAAGCGCCGTGACACGTCCGTCGGAAACGGGTGCCATCCCTTCATGATAATGTCCGGAAATGGTGAGCCGGACTCCGGAGTCCCGCATCGCGTCGAGAATCGTTTCCGCGTATTCGTAATTGAAGCGGACTTTGCTGGTGCCGGGACGGTACAGCGGAACATGCTGAATCGATACCGAAGGACCTGGAAATGCCGATGCGGTCCGGATCATGCGTTCAATCTCCTCCGGTGTGCGGGCGGCGTTCCAGCCGGGCCGTTCCGGATCGTCGGTAAACGGGATGAAGCGGATTCCGTCGAGATCCAGAAAGACGGGCGGGCGCGGAACATGGCGGTAGAATTCCGCTGACGATGGATCATGATTGCCGGGAATCACAATCAACGGCGCGCGCAGACGCTTCAGGTGCCGGACGACTTCCGGCAGAAGATCCGCCCGTTCCGGTTCATTGACCAGATCCCCCGCGCAGATCGCAAGATCCGGATGGTGTTCCCTGTTGAGGGAATCCATCACATTGTCGAGCAGTTCCAGCGCGATTTCGCCGCGCCGCCGGGGATGATCCGCAATGGGATGGTCGGAATAGTGGAGATCGGCAAAAACGGCTATTTTCATGATCTTCTCATACTTGAAATTCCGATGTGGTCAGTTCAGATGTTCCGCATACCATCGGACCGCCAGCCGGAGTCCGTTTTCGACATCGAAACGGGGGGCGTATCCGAGCAGCCGCCTTGCTTTGGAGATATCGGCAAGAGAGTGCGGAATATCTCCGGCGCGCGGCGGTCCGTACACCGGTTCGATTCCCGCGATCTCCGGATCGTGTTCGGAGAGAAAACGCTTCAGCAGTCCGACCAGGGCGTTCAGATCGGTTTCCGTTCCGCAGGCGACGTTGTAGACCGTGTTCAGTGCTTCTTCCGATCCGGTCCGCGCCGCAAGCAGATTCGCCTGCACGACATTGTCGATATAGGTGAAATCGCGGGAAGAGGTGCCGTCGCCGTTGATGACGGGCCGTTCATGACGGAGCAGCGCACGGACGAAACGGGGGATGACTGCCGCATAGGCCCCGTCGGGATCCTGTCTCCGTCCGAAGACGTTGAAGTAGCGGAGCCCGATGCAGTCGATACCGTAGAGGTTGTGAAATACATCGGCGTACAGTTCATTGACGTATTTGGTGACGGCATAAGGCGAGAGCGGTTTGCCGATCTGTTCTTCGACTTTCGGGAGCGTTCTGCTGTCGCCGTACGTGGAGCTGCTGGCAGCGTAGATGAATCGTTTCACGCCGGACTCCCGCGCGGCATTGAGCATTTTGACGAATCCGCCGATGTTGACTTCGTTGGTCGTAACGGGATCGTGAACGGAACGGGGAACGGAGCCGAGGGCGGCTTCATGAAAGATTATTTCGACATCTTTGCATACTTGTCGGCAGGTGTCGTAATCGCGGATGTCGCCGCGGATCAGATGGAAGTGCGGATGATTCCGAAAGGTCTGGAGATTCTCTTCTTTTCCCGTGGAGAAGTTGTCGAGACAGACCACATGGGCGCCTTCGGCAAGAAGCGCTTCGATGAGGTTGGAACCGATGAATCCGGCACCGCCGGTGACAAGGATGTTTTTTCCGTTCATAGCCGTCCGTCCGAAGATTCTTTTGGCAGAATGCCTTTGATGTCGAAAATGACGCATCCGCGGTTGCGGAACTGCGAGAAATCAAGCTCTTTGAACTGCCGGTGTGCCACCGCCAGAACCACTGCGGAATAATCGGCAGGATGGATGCGGGAAAAATCGCCGAGAATGTTTTTGCCGTATTCCCGGAAGACTTCGCCGGAGTCCGCCCACGGATCGTGAATATCGACGCGGCAGCCGAAACTTTCGAGTTCGTTGATGATGTCGATCACGCGGGAGTTGCGGATGTCGGGACAGTTTTCCTTGAAGGTCATACCGAGAATCAGGACACGCGCCCCGTTGATCGCACAGCCTTTCCGGATCATGAGTTTGACGAGTTCGGAAGCAACGTATCGTCCCATTCCGTCGTTCATCCGGCGGCCGGCGAGGATCACTTCCGGCAGATAGCCTAGGGAGCTTGCCTTGTGCGTCAGATAGTAGGGATCGACTCCGATGCAGTGTCCGCCGACCAGTCCCGGCGTGAAATGCAGAAAATTCCATTTTGTGCCTGCCGCTTCGAGCACTTCGCGCGTGTCGATTCCCATCAGACGGAAGATCTTGGAGAGTTCGTTGACGAATGCAATATTGATATCCCTCTGGGAATTTTCGATGACTTTAGCCGCCTCCGCCACCTTCAGGGAGGAGGCTCGATAGGTGCCCGCCGTGATGATGGAGGAGTAGAGCGCGTTGACCGCATCGGCCGCTTCCGGAGTGGAGCCGCTGGTGATCTTGAGAATCCGGGTGAGGGTATGTTCCTTGTCGCCGGGATTGATGCGTTCCGGACTGTAGCCGCAGAAGAAATCCCGGTTGAATTTCAGTCCGCTGAAGTGTTCGATGACGGGAACGCACTCTTCCTCGGTGCATCCCGGATAGACCGTGCTTTCATAGATCACGAGCGCGCCTTTGCCGATGGATCTGCCGACTGTTTCGCTGGCACGGCGGAGCATGGTCAGATCGGGGATATTGCTTTTGTCCACGGGGGTCGGAACGGTGACGATGTAGACGTCCCGTCCTTTGATGTCCTCCGGTTTTGACGTGACGGAGAGACGGGTGGCCGCCTTCAGCTGATCCGGCGAGGTTTCGAGCGTATGATCCTCTCCGTTTTCGAGTTCCCGGATGCGTTCCGGTTTTGTGTCGAATCCGACGGTGTCGAATTTTTTCCCGAATTCAACAGCCAGAGGCAGTCCCACATAGCCAAGCCCGATCAATGTGATCCGGACGGTTCCGTTCCTGATTTTATCTATAAGATCCCGCATGATTTTCTCCATAAAAGACAGGGAAAAGGTACACTCCGTCCGCCGGATTTCAAGCGGAAAAGAGCGGCATTTCTCAGAATTCTTTCTCCGGAAACTCATTTTCTTCGGAAAAACACATTCTTCCGGAGCGGATCGACTTGAAAAAAATCCTCCGGACTGGCATAGTACTTCCATACTTATTCATCAAATTGAGGATGGTTTCAAGATGTATCAGGTGGCACAGTGTTGGGATGACGGCGTGGTGAACGACATCATCGTGGCGGAAATCTGCCGGAAGTACAATGCAAAGGCAACTTTCAATATCAATCCGGGACTTCGCGACAAGACAAAGCGGAAATGCGGATGGAAATTCCAGGATTTCGAGGTCTATGGACTGGCTCTTGATGAAATGCCTTCCGTCTATGAGGGCTTTCAGGTCGCGTCGCATACGATGACGCATCCGCGTCCGACGCAGATTCCGCTGGAACAGTTCCGCATGGAGGCAACCGATGCCCGGAAATACATCGAGGATGTCTGGCAGCGCGAAGCACGCGGTTTCGCCTGGCCCTGCGGAGATTACAACGACGACTGCATCAAGGTCCTCCGCGAAGAGGGCTTCGCTTACGGCAGAACCACAAAGAATGCCGAGATCGTGATCCCGTGCGAAGAGCCCCTGGCTCTTCCGAGCCACTGTCACTTCCTGAATCCTGATTTCGACCGGATCCGCGAAAAGGCGAAAGAGACGGGGACTTTCTATTTCTGGGGGCACAGTTATGAAATGAAGGACGATCCCCGGCTCCGCGAACGGTATGAGGCGATCATTCGTGAGATCAGCGCTGATCCGGAAGCTGTCTGGGTCGATGTCATTGATCTTGTCAAATAAAGCGGGGATTCACTATGTATCTTGCGGCCCAATGCTGGGATGACGGCAATGTGAGCGATCTCCGGATCATGGAACTCTGCCGGAAATACGGGGCGAAGGCAACGTTCAACATTACTCCGGGGCGTTATCAGAAACAGGTGCGGACGTTCGCCCGCACCTGGGAGGGATTCGACATCTGGCGTTTCTCGCTGAATGAAATTGCGTCGGTCTATGAGGATTTCCCGCTGGCGTCGCATACGATGACGCATCCGCATCCGACGCAGATTCCTCCGGAGGTGTTCCGGCGCGAGGCTCTCGATGCCCGGAAATACATTGAAGATCTGCGCCAGTGCGAAGCGCGCGGCTTTGCCTGGCCGTTCGGAGAATACAATCAGACGTGTGTGGAGATTCTCCGCGAAGAGGGGTTCGTCTACGGACGAACCTGCGCGAACACGGACCGGGTGGTCCCGTGCGAAGAACCGCTTGCCGCCGCGACAAGTACACACTGGCTGAATCCGGACTTCGAGCTCCGTCTGAAGACGGCGAAGGAATCCGGCGTTTTTTATTTCTGGGGACACAGTTACGAGATGAAGGATGATCCCCGGCTGTGGGCGCGTTATGAGGAAATTCTGCGCGTTCTGTCCTCCGATCCGGAAGCGGTCTGGGTCGATGTAATGGAGCTGTTTCAGAAAAGGAGTTGAAAAATGGCTTTTATCCAATGCAATTTTCATTCGGAATCGCTGGGCATGGCTGCGTCCATGAATGTGATTCTGCCGCAGACAACGTTTTCCCAGATCGGCATGAAGGGGGTCGTGAACGAGAATGGAACTCCGGTGCTCTATCTGCTGCACGGGCTTTCCGACGATCACTCCATCTGGATGCGCCGCACTTCCATTGAACGGTATGTCTCCGAGCTCGGACTTGCGGTCGTGATGCCGTGCGTGAACCGGAGCTTCTACAACGATACGCCTGACGGCATGAAGTTCTGGCAGTTTGTCTCCCAGGAGCTTCCCGCGCTGGTGCCGACCTTTTTCAATGTTTCCACAAAGCGGGAAGATACCTTTGTTGCGGGGCTTTCGATGGGTGGATTCGGCGCGTTCAAACTTGCTTTGAACTGCCCGGATCGCTTTGCCGCGGCTGCGAGCCTTTCCGGAGCGTTGCGGAACGACTGGCTGAACAGCGGAAATCAGGCTCTCTTTGAATTCGATTTCGGTCCGCTGGATCAGATCAAGGGGTCTGCGAACGACCTTTATTTCAAAGCAGAGGAGGTCGTGAAAAGCGGCGGTCCGCGTCCGATGCTCTATCAGGTCTGCGGAACGGAGGATTTCCTCTATCAGGTGAATATCGAATTCCGCGATCACTTGAAACGGATCGGCTATGATGCCGTATTCAAAGAGGGTCCCGGCAATCATTCCTGGGCGTTCTGGGATGCCGAAATCCAGCATATTCTCAAATGGCTGCCGATCAAAGGGAAAAAATGAGCATTCGGAAGTTCCGCTGTGATCATCTTGACCAGCCTTCCGGATCGGTTCTGAAGCTGGAGCGGGAGGAGGAGAATCATCTGTTTAAAATTCTCCGGGCGGCTCCCGGGGACCGGATCGAACTGCTCGACGGATGCGGTTCCATTGCTTCCGCCGAAGTGGTTCCGGGACGGCTGGTGAAATTGCTTGAGGTCCGGAAGATTTCTCCTCCGGAACGACGGGTGCATTTGTATATAGCTCCGCCGCGCCGTCAGAAGATGGATTCGGTGCTGCGGGAAGCGACAGAACTCGGAGTCTGGCGGATTGTTCCGGTGATCTGCGAGTTCAGCGTATCGGAGCCGGATGCGGCTTCGGTTTCGGGGCGCTGGAATGATGCGATGTTCGAGGCATGCAAACAGTCGGGGAATCCGTATTTGCCCCGGACACTTGCGCCCCTGCGGTTTGCCGATGCTCTGGAGGAGTGCCGGACGAGTTGTTCCGCAGTTTACTTCGGCTCACCGACGGATTCCGGAGAAACGGCGATTCCGGATGGCGACATCGCCTGGTTTGTCGGTCCCGAGGGAGGTTTTTCGGATCGGGAGCTTTCGCAGCTTGTCGCATCGGGCGCGCGGCCTCTGCGGATCGGTCGCTGGATCCTGCGTGTGGAGACCGCTGCGGTTGCTGGACTTGCTCTGCTGCTTTCCCGCTGATTCTGTCTTTTCGCTGTTTTTTTCGGGATTAACAGAAATCTAACAAATCTCTGATACCGGGGACATAAACGGCGAATATAGTACAGAATACGGAGCCAAACAATTATGGAGATATCGTTATGAGCAAAGGACGAATTCTGGCGGTGGATGATGAAGAGGATATTCTGACACTGCTGAAGTACAATCTGGAACGGGAAGGCTATCTTGTGGACTGCGTGGAAACCGGAGAAGAGGCGATCGAACATGTTGCCGCGGTGCGTCCGGATGCGATCCTGCTGGACCTGATGCTGCCCGGACTCGATGGAATCGAAGTCTGCCGGGAACTCCGGAAAAATCCGGATACAAAAAATGTGCCGATTATTATGCTGACCGCCAAGAGCGAAGAATCCGACATGGTGTCCGGACTGGAAGTCGGCGCCGATGACTATATTCCGAAACCGTTCAGTGCCAAAGTGCTGATTGCCCGTCTGCGGGCGCTTCTCCGCCGCTCGTCCTCAGAGAGCGCGGGGGAGGAGGATGAAGTGATCCGGAGAGGGGATTTCATGCTTGATCTGGGGCGTCGCGAGGCGTCGGTCGGGGGCGAGCCGCTGGATCTGACTTTTACGGAGTTTGAAATTCTGCGTCTTCTGGCAAAACGTCCCGGATGGGTTTACAGCCGCAGCCGGATCGTCAATGAGATCAAGGGATCCGATTACCCTGTGACGGAACGTTCGGTGGATGTGCAGATCGTGGGATTGCGGAAAAAACTTGGTTCGGCCGATCTGATCGAAACAGTCAGAGGGGTCGGCTATAAATTCAAAATGCCGCATTGACGGTTTTGAAAGGAGATCTCTAGAATGGGAAAACGTATTTTCTTTCAAATCTATCCCGGGTTCCTGATTATCATTGCTCTGACGATCATTCCAACTGCCTGGTTCGCTACCCAGATTTTTCGGGAATTCCATATTGAAAGTCTGCGGGACGAAGTGCTGGTTCTGGCAAATATGATGAATGGACGTGTCGCCCGTTCCATCGGCGGAAAAGAGTTTATTCCGACCTGCGAATCCATCGCCAAGACGGCTGACGCCCGCGTGACCGTTATTGCAGCAAACGGTACTGTCCTTTACGATTCCGAAGGCGACTACAAATCCATGCCGGATCATTCCGTGGCGCGTCCCGAAATGAAAGCTGCTCTGATTGATCGGAAAAACGGAGTCGCCATCCGTTACAGTTCGACGCTGCTGAAGGATATGCTGTATGCCGCGGAACCGCTTCTCAATGCGAAAGGGGAGCTGATCGGTGTGCTGCGGCTCTCGCTGCCGGTGGAAACGGTTGATACGAACATCGGAAAACTGAACTTCAAGCTGGGGTTCTTTGCCTTTTTCCTGGCTCTGTTTTCGATGATTATGGGGTTGCTGATCTCCCGTCGTCTGAGCCGTCCGATTGAGAACATCCGCCGCGCGGTGGATGTGATGGCGAATGGAAATCTTGACAGGAAGATTCATCCCTCTTCCAACATCGAGGAGATCAACGCTTTGGCGGATGCCGTGAATTCGCTGGCGGTCCAGCTGAAGCTGCGGATCAGCGATATCACAAGCCGGAAAAATGAACTCGGTGCAATTCTCTCCTCCATGAACGAGGGCGTGATTGCCATTGATTCCAATTTCAAAGTGATTATCGTGAACAGATCCGCTGCGGAAATCCTGAATCTGGATATGGATTCGGCTCCGGGACGTACTCTTTACGAGATTTTGCGGAATCCGAGAATGCAGAAATTCGCGGAAAACGTGCTGGCTTCCCGTGAGTCCGGAGAAGAGGAAATCGAGTGTACTTTCAACGAAAAGAGAATTCTTGTCATGCGCGGATCTATTATGATTGACAAGGAGGGGGGAGAGCCTTCCGGCGCGGTGATCGTGATCAGCGATGTGACTCGAATGCGCCGTCTGGAGGAGATGCGCCGCGATTTCGTTGCGAATGTTTCGCATGAAATCAAGACTCCGGTTACCGCGATAAAGGCCTCGGTGGAGACCTTGGAGGAAGCTGGATCCGAGCTGCCGGAACCGCTCCGCAAATTCCTGCGGATTATTGAGCGGCATGCGGATCGTCTTTCTGCGCTGGTCAGCGATGTCCTGAGCATTTCCGCTCTCGAATCCAATCCTTCCACCCAGGGAATGCGTTTCTCGTTCAAACGGGAAAGTCTGCTGGATATTCTGACAACTGCGAAGGAGCTCTGCCGTTCGAAGGCTGAAGCCGCCGGGGTTGCCCTGGAACTGGAATGTTCCCCGGAAGTCGTCGTTACCGCGGATTCTTCTCTGTTGGAACAAGCCGTCGTGAATCTGATTGACAATGCCGTGAAATACAGTCCTTCGGGAAGTGCCGTGACGATTTCCGGAAGAACTGCTGGAAATCGTGTGGAAATCCGCGTCGCCGATCACGGTTGCGGAATTGATCCGAAAGAACATGAACGCATTTTTGAACGATTCTACCGGGTTGACAAGGCGCGCAGCAGAAAATTCGGGGGAACGGGGCTCGGACTTTCCATCGTAAAGCATATTGTGCTTGCTCATGAGGGAACCGTGCGTGTGGAATCCGCTCCGGGGAAAGGGGCTGTTTTTATAATTGAGTTGCCGGCTCCCGATGCGACAAAAGAAAATTGATCGATCCTGAATACGGGAAACGAAAAACGGACGCTTTGAGTTGAAAGCGTCCGTTTTTTTGTTTATAGGAGATTTCGTGCGCTGCACGACCAGCGTCTCGCCGCTGGACCGCGACAAGGACACAGTCCTTGACCCGA
>CAJKAR010000008.1 GCA_905197955.1 uncultured Lentisphaeria bacterium
CTCGCCGCTGGACCGCGACAAGGACACAGTCCTTGACCCGAGAAAAATGCTGGCGTATTTTTCCGTAACAGAATTTTTCAGGAAAATCCGTGAGTTATGCTTTCGGGCGCAACTGCGGGAAGAGCAGAACGTCGCGAATGGATTCCGCGCCGGTCAGGAGCATGATGAGCCGGTCGATGCCGATGCCCATGCCGTCCGCGGGAGGCATTCCATATTCCATGGTGGTCATGAAGTCTTCATCAATGACTTTCTGCAGTTCGCCGGTACGGTCATTCAATCTTAGACTGATCGATCGGGTCATTGAGTCATGCAAATATTTTTTACGGAAACAGAGTACAAAAAAAAAGACGGACTCCACGAAAAAGGAGTCCGTCTTTTCTGATAGAACTTTTTTTATTCCACAGTAATCTTATGAACTTTGGCGCTGTCAGATTTCGGCAGAACCAGAGTCAGCACGCCATCCTGAGTTTTGGCGGTGATTTTTTCAATATCGATTCCATCGGAAAGCTGGAATTCACGTTTGAAAACAACAGCCTGGCCATCCCGGCGGAGAGAGCTTGCGGCAGTCATTGTCATGATTCTGTTTTTGATTTCGATATTGACCGTTTTACTGTTTGCTCCGGGAACTTCGAACCACATGGTGATACCTTCATTTCCTTCCAGGATATCGACGAGCGGCATCAGAACCAGCGTTTCGTTCACAGTATCATTGGCAAATTCGTTATTCATGGAAAAATCTCCTTTCATTTCAAAGTTCATTGTGCGTTACTCCACGTTGACGACATGAGATGCCGGTTTTTCCGCTTCTTCACGAGGCATCGTCACGGTAAGAATACCATCGACGCATTTGGCTCTTGCTTCCGCACCGACAACCCGAACCGGGATCTTGACAGTCTCTTCATATTCCTCATAGGAACGTTCACGGCGAATGTACCGACTTGTCTCATCCTTTTTAACCTCGTCCGAACGTTTTGCCCGAATCGTAAGATAATCGCCAACCACCTCCACGCTCACATCTGCCGGTTTGCATCCGGGAACCGGGAGTTTTGCCGTAACATCCGTCTTGCCCACTTCCAGCTCCAGACGTTTTTCACTGCGTGTACCGAATAATTCAGGCACAAAGTCTGTCACTTGTCCAACCACATCGCGGAACAGATCATCAAATCCGTAAAGAGTCGGGGGGAAAAGGTTTCCTTTCTTTTGCCATCTTGTCAGTTTACTCATTTGTACACCTCCTGTGTTACTCTTTTTTTCAGAGTTCATTTGTTTGACAGTTGAAGGAATAGCACGATGCGTGCCAACTCTTTTTTCAACATTCAAAACAAACAACTGACAGGACAGAGCCCCTAAAAAGCGACATTTTGTCTCTTTTAAAACGAAAGAGACAGCGACATTTTGTCTCATAGAGAAGATAAAAAACTTCCCTCCATCCTGAAGATTCTTCAATACTCTTATTTTTCCGCGCGATAATAGGTTCCGCGGGGACCGGACTCGCTGGCAATGAGTCCTGCTTTTTCCATCCGGCGAAGATGCGCCTCCAGATTCGCCTCGTTGAATCCAAGGGTTAAAGCAAGATCTTTTGCCGTACAGGGACGCGAAGCGACCGTGGCAATGATTTTCTGATTGTATTCTTCAGCGGAAAGCTGTTCCGGCTCGCTTTTCCGAACCGCCCGTCCGCCGATCAGCTCCACAGGAGCGGCTTTGCCGATGATCTCCGCCATGGCATGCAGTTTTTCCGTGGAAGGAATACCGACATCGTGCTCCGTACCGGGACGATCCAGAGTATTCAGCTGGACTTTATCCGGACGGATCATCTCCACCATTCTGCGGAAGCGTTCCGCGGATTCGAGCGAATCGTTAATTCCTTCCGCGATAAAGAGCTCCAGCCATATCTGCGCATTTGAAATTTTACGAAAATCGGCAATCCCCTGAGCGATCTTCTCAATGGTGAGTCCGGGGGCAGGACGATTCATTTTCTGAAACTCCTCCTCGTTGGATCCATCGAGAGACGGGACGATCAGCTCAACTGGCGCCAGTTCTTTTGCAATCGCCGGATCCGTAAGACAGAAGGAGTTGGTCAGGAGACACAACTTGACCTCCGGATAATTCTTTTCGATATGTGCAATGATCTCACCGATATGCGAATGAAGAGTCGGCTCTCCGGTTCCGGAAAAGGTGATGTAATCAATGCGCGGATGTTTTTTCAAAGCCTCGTCAATCTGCTGAATTGCCAGAGCGGTCGGGAAATACTCTTTCCGCTCGGTGGTCAGATTTGTTGTTTTTCCACATTCACAGTAGATGCAGTCCATGGAGCAGGTTTTGTAGGGAACCAGGTCAACTCCGAGAGAGATTCCGAGCCGCCGGGAGGGGATCGGACCGAAAATACAGCGATCTTTTGCAAGATTCATGGCAAACTCCATTTTAAATTTCATGTTTATGGCGTATAATATAGCATGTTTCATTAAAAAAAGGAGCGGATGTCGTGGATTGGGTTCGAATTTATGCCATTATTTTTATTGCTGCACTTGTTTTTTCCCTGATTTACACTCCGGTCTGTAAAGCGATCGCCGTAAAATTCAATTTTCTGGATGTTCCGAAATGCGAACAGCATAAACTGCATAAGAAAGCGACACCCCTTCTCGGAGGACTGGCAATGTTCGCGGCATGGCTCACGACGATTCTGCTTTCTTTTGCCGCCCGCCATCTGTTCCCGAATCTGGCGGACAGCCGGCTGCTGGAACAGGCGGATGGAATCTTTCTGGTCTCGCGCGAAACGATTGTCCTTCTGCTCTGCGCCGGACTTGCCACTCTGATGGGAATTTATGATGACAAATTCTCCATGAAAGCGTGGAAAAAACTGATCGGTCAAATTCTCATTGCCATGCTCGCGGCCACCTGGGGAGGACTTTCCATTACATTGTTCATCGGGATTCCGATTGTCACCTGGTGCGTGACGGTGTTCTGGATCGTGCTGATCTTCAATGCGGTCAACTTTTTCGACAATATGGACGGACTGGCGGTCGGCACCTGCTGCATCGCATTTCTGTTTTTCACGGTTGCGGCGGCCATCAATCAGCAGTATTTCGTTGCAAGTCTTGCGGCGGTCAGTGCGGGATCCGCACTAGGATTCTGGTGCTATAACCGGGCGCCGGCAAGTATTTTCATGGGAGATTCGGGGAGTCATTTTCTGGGATTTCTCATTGCGGCGGTCAGCGCGAAAGTGACTTATTATACGGCGGGGGTCTCCACGACCCGTTTCACAATGCTGATTCCGCTGTTCATTCTGGCAATTCCTCTGCTGGACACTCTTACGGTGGTTCTGATCCGTCTGCACAATCACAAACCGATATATGTCGGAGATCACAATCACATCTCGCATCGTTTTCTGCACATGGGTCTGACGCGCCCGCAGGCGGTTTCGATGGTTCATCTTCTGTGCCTGATCGCGGGTCTTGGCGCCCTTCCCCTGCTCTGGGGAGAAGCCCGTACCAGTATTCTGCTCATCATTCAGGGTCTTGTGATTTTCACCCTGATCACGTTTTTGCAATTTGCACTGTATAAAGGAGAGAGCAAATGAAAAACACGATGCGCTTCCAGAAAATCGGAGGCAGCCGCCAGCTGGTTCTGGACAGAGCGGAAGATCTGGAACAGATCCCCGTTCTGGATGAAGCCCTCTGGGCCGTTACCGCCATGCCGGTGGAAGCGATCATCATGGACAAGGAGTTCCTGGGATTCCTGGATGCGGACGGAAATGGAAGAATCCGACCGGAAGATTTGAAAAACGCCATTCAATGGCTCATCAGCGTCCTGAACGACTATTCCGGCATTGATCAGAAATCGGATCACCTCCAGCTCTCCGCCTTGAATCCGGATCATCCGGATACCGCGGTACTCCGAGCCTCCGCGCATCTGGTTCTGGGGAATCTCGGAGCAGAAGACAAGACGCAGATCTCTCTTGCACAGGTCCGCGACAAAAAAAGCATTATCGCAGCGGGCAACAACAACGGAGACGGCATCATCACACCCGCCAATACGGAAAATCCCGAAATTGCCCGGTGCATTGAAGATATCATCACCTGCTGCGGCTCCAAACAGGATCTCAGCGGGGAGCCCGGTATCGATGAAACCATCCTGAACACATTTCTCAAAGAAGGTTCCGCCCATCTTGAATGGCTGAAAACCGGACGGGATGACGACAACAACTCGCCCTATGGAGATAAAGCCGCCGATTTTTACGCGCTTTACGCAACGATCCGGGAAAAAATCAATGAATTTTTCATGTTCTGCGGCGGACTGGTCGATGAAATGGAGTCCGACCGTTTCGGTTCCGCTCAGAAAATAGATCCCCTGAGCGTGGACGATATGGAGAATTTTATTCGCAAAGCTCCGGCGGCAATGCCGACTCCGGCCCATCTGCTTTCTGTCAAAAAATGGATGAATCCGCTCTGGAAATCCGGAATTCTGGATTTTCTTGCCATGGCAAAATCGCTGAATGCCGTCGAATCCGAAGAGGTCCTGACGGAAACGGAGTGGAGAGCCATCGAAAAAAGTTTTGTCGTCCGAAGCGGATGGGATGCGCGAAAAAGCAATGACCATTTCGATTCGCTCGACATGGACACTCTGGAACGCTACCTTGCCGATTCCAATATCGCGAAGCTGCGGGAAATGATCGCGACCGATCTTTCCGTCGCCAAGGAAATTGCAGCATGCGATCTTCTGAGAAAACTGATACTGTTCCAGCAGAACATGCTGGTTTTTGTCAATAATTTTATCTGTCTGGGCGATCTGTTCAATCCGAAGAAGCTGTCCGTGCTCCAGCCGGGAAAACTGATCATCGACGGGCGCCATTTCACGCTGATGACCTATGTGACCAATCTTGCGGAACACAAACGGATCATCGCGCGCAGCAATATCTGCGTCATGTATCTGGAGCTCAACACCGGCAAAGGTCCGGAGGCGCGGAAGCAGACGCTGGCGGCGGCCATCACATCCGGAACCATGCGCAACATATTCATCGGCAAAAGCGGAGTCTTCACGACTGAGAACGGAATAGAATGGGATGCCAAAGTCATTGATGTGATTCAGCAGCCGGTCTCCTTTTCGGAGGCGCTGCAGATGCCGTTCTACAAGCTTGGAGAATTTGTCGGGAAGCAGGCGGATCGATTTTTCTCCACGAAATCCAAGAATGTCGAAACGGACATCACCAAGCAGGTGACGAATGCGGCGAATCAGAAACTTCCGGCCCAGCCAGCAGCTCCACCGCCGCAGCAGGCGCAGGCGCCGGCGCAGACACCGGCATTGAGCGGATCCATGATGCTTATGGGCGGAGGAGTCGGACTGGCCGCGCTGGGCTCCTCCTTTGCATTTATTGCCAATACGCTGAAGAATGTCTCCTTCTGGAACGTTGTCGGACTTCTGCTGGGAATTGCGCTGATTATCAGTGCGCCTGTCCTGCTGATTTCGCTGTTCAAACTCTGGACCAGATGTGTTTCCGACTTTTTTGCCGCAGGCGGATGGGCGGTCAATCCGAAGATGCGTCTCTCCCGCAAAATGGGACTTCTGTTTACCTATAAGCCGCCCTTCCCCAAAGGAATTCTGCTCAAGCGGGATCTTGTCAAGATTTTTGCGGACAGCTTTGTCCCGAGCAGCAACAAATTCCGCAATACGCTTCTGACGATTGTCTTCCTGCTTCTGGGAATCGCGGCAGGATATCTGCTTTACCTCAAATTTCGATAAATCAGGAAAGGTTTTGTCTTTATGAAATTATGCATGATTGGAAGCCGCGGGCACTGCGCTTATGTTTTTGAAAGTATAGCGGAAGTTCCGGAACTGACGCTGGAAGCCATCTCTCCGGGATGTGAAGATGATCCGTCTCGGCTTCTTGCCATGGCAGAGAAAGCAGGATTCCATCCCGAGGTGCATCAGGACTGGCGGGCGATGCTGGAGAAAACAGCGCCTGATGTGGTATGCATCGACGGTCCTTTTGACAAACATGCGGAAATGTGCATCGAGGCCCTGCGGAGAAATATCCATGTCTTCTGCGAAAAACCGATCGCTCTGACCCTTGAGGAGCTGAATGGAATTATGGAAGCTCACAAAAAATCTTCTGCTCGAATTGTCTCCATGGTGGGTCTCCGTTACGATCCGGCATTCTATCAGGCGGCAAAGATGGTGCATCAGGGAGCCGTCGGAAAAATCAAACTGATCCGGGCGCAGAAATCCTACAAGCTGGGAACCAGACCGGACTTTTACAAAAAACGCGAAACTTACGGGGGAACCATTCCCTGGGTCGGCAGTCACGCTCTTGACTGGATTCTCTATTTTACGGGAGACACCTTCCGCAGCGTCACTGCCATCCAGACCGCGGAGGACAATGGGGGTCATGGCGATCTGGAAGTTGCCGCGCACTGTCAGTTTGTCACCAGGAGCGGAATTCTTGCGTCGGCGAGCATCGACTATCTGCGTCCGCAGACGGCGTCCACTCATGGTGACGACCGCGTCAGAGTTGCCGGAACGAAAGGTGTTCTTGAAGTCGTCAACGGAAAAATCCACCTGATCAATGCGAACGGAGAACAGACCATTGATCCGGAACCGCCTGACAGGAAACTCTTTTCAGACTTCATTCTGGAACTCGAAGGCAAACGACCCGCCCTCGTCAGCGACGCGGAAACCTTTGAGCTGACCCGCTCCTGCCTCCTTGCCAGGGAAGCGGCCGATACAGGAAAACAAATTCTTTTTTGAAGGAGATCAATATACATGAAAATCAGAGTGGCTATCATCGGAATTTCCGGATACGGACTGGTTCATTTTGAACACATCCGGAAACTGGCCGACCAGGGAAAGGTCGAGCTTGCTGCCGCAGTCGTCATCAATCCCGACCAGGTACAGAAACAGCTTGAGATTCTGAAGCATTACAATACAAAAATCTATGCATCGACTCAGGAGATGTATGCCGATTTCTCCGGCAAGCTGGATCTGGTCTGCATTCCGACCGGCATTGCCTTCCATGAGCCGATGACAATCGAAGCGCTCCGCAACGGCGCCAGCGTCCTTGTGGAGAAACCTGCCGCAGGATCCGTGGCGGATATTGAAAAAATGCAGAAGGCGGAAAAAGAAGCGGAAGGTAAATTTGTCGCTGTCGGTTTCCAGCACACGTATGCACGGGAATTGCAGTTTATCAAGCGTTATCTTCTCACGGGACGTCTCGGAGCCATCCAGAACATCACGGTCAAGGGACTCTGGCCGCGTAACGACTCCTACTATCACCGGAACAACTGGGCGGGAAAAATCAAATCCGCTTCCGGTGCATGGATTCTTGATTCGCCGATCAACAATGCGTTTGCCCACTATCTGAATATTGAACTGTTCCTTGCGGGCAAGACCTTTAAGACCTCCGCCACGCCGAATGGAATCGACGCGGAGCTCTATCGGGCTCGTAAGGAAATCGAAACCTTTGATACCTGCGGTGTCCGGGTCAAAACCGACGAAGGAGCCACCATTACCGCTCTTTTCACACATACGACCCAGCGCAACGACAATCCGCAAATGCGGATCGACTGTGAGAAGGGCAGCATTTACTGGAAAGTCGATGAAAGCTGGAACATCCGTTCCGCGTCCGGCAGACTCCTTTACTCGGGGATTGCCGAGCAGCCCCATGACGACATGTTCGCCGATGTCATCGCCCGTCTTCATGATCCCGAGGTTTTCACCTGCTCGCTCGATATTGCAAAAGCACATGCGATCTGCATCGAAAAACTCTATCAGAACTTCACCCCGAAACAGCTGACAAGTGCATCCGTCACACGCACGGAACCCGATGGGCAGTATCTGCTGAAAGATGTCGAAGCCATATTCGAACAATGCTATCAGAAAAACCTTCTTCCCTCCGAAGCCGGAGCCGACTGGAACTGATCCGCATGATTCCGCGGGAATCCGCGGAAATCATTTCCTGCAAAAAAAATGGCGCAGACCACTGAGGACTGCGCCTTTTTTCTGTCTTTTTTTCAGACTAGTCAGAAAAAGAAAAGGAACGGAGTCTTTTTTCTCTGTTCGAACAACCATTCCCAGGTACGGGAATCGTTGTATGCGGGAGTCCAGGAATTGTGTCCGCAGTTATAAAACTCATGATAGGTCACATTCCTGCTGCCGGCATCTTTCAGAGCCTTCACCATGTTCCGGGAGCGAATGGTCGGGACCGTTGTATCGCTGTCGCCGTGGAAGACGTTCAACGGAAGATTCTTCAAGCGCTCCGCGCAGGCAAGATCCGCTCCGCCGCAGACGGGAATCGCCGCGGCAAAGCGATCGGGCTGACGGGAAATGAGATCCCATGTCCCATATCCGCCCATGGAAATGCCGGTTACATAAAGACGCTTCTCATCGACATTGAATTCTTTGATTTTCGCATCCAGCAGTTTCATGACCATCGCCATCGGAACAGACGGCTGTTCCGGAATCGTATGCGACGTCGCACTCCACGGAGTATCCACCCACTGTTTTCCCGCCGGGCACTGAGGAACAATGACAACCACTTTTTCCCCGTGCTTCCGGATATAATCCAGCATTTGCATAACACCATGTTTCAACTGAGCCTGATTATCCGTTCCCCGTTCTCCCGCTCCGTGCAGGAAAAGAATCAGGGAGTATTTTCCCGGCTGATTCTTCCCCTCCACCGCCTGACAGTAAGGCAGAGAAGCTCCTTTTTCCTCCTGATACACCATCTGCTGCATTTTCAGTTGTTCGGCAGGATTGCCCGCATCTGCAACGGCAATGGTTCCTGCGGCAGCGGCGGCGATCACGGCTCCGGCAAGCAATTTTTCCTTCATGATTCAACTCCCTGAATAAAGTGTTGTTACCGGCTGCGCGTCATGTGGGAGAGCTTTGCTTTTCCCAGCGGATAGACTTCAAAACCGATTTCAAACAATTTCCGGTGATCCAGAATGTTTCTTCCGTCGAAAATAAACGCGGGCTTTTCCATGGAATCGTAGAGGCGCTGATAATCCAGCTCCGCAAAGGAGTTCCAATCCGTAATAATGGCGATGGCATGAGCGCCTTTGGCTGCCTCGTAAGGATCCTCGCAGTATTCGATGGAATCTTCATAGCCTTTCATATCCAGACGGGCGTTCGGAAGAGCCTGCGGATCATGAATGGCCAGCTTTGCATGTTCCTCAATGAGCATCTGGGAGATGTAAATGGCAGGAGATTCACGGGTATCCCCCGTATCCGCCTTGAATGCGAATCCGAACAGGGCGATCCGCTTGCCGGAAAGCGTATTGAACATGGCTTTGACAATGCGTTCGGCAAAGCGGCGTTCCTGATAATCGTTCATCACGACGACCTGCTCCCAGTATCTTGCAACCGTATCCAGATTATACTGTTCGCAAAGATAAACCAGATTCAGAATATCCTTTTTGAAACAGGATCCGCCGAACCCGACTCCGGGACGCAGAAACTTCGGCCCGATCCGGGAATCCATGCTGACCGCACGGGAAACCTCGGCGACATCGGCACCGGTCCGCTCGCAAAGCGCGGATATGCTGTTGATCGACGAAATTCTCTGCGCAAGCATGGCATTGGAAACCAGTTTCGACATCTCGCTGCTCCAGACATTCGTCGTCAGAATGCGTTCCCGGGGCACCCAGCGGGCATAGAGATCGACAAGCGCCTGCATTGCCTCGTGACTGTCCGGCACCGTCATGGAACCGATCAGCACCCGGTCCGGATTTTCCAGATCCCGGATCGCCGTTCCCTCCGCAAGAAACTCCGGATTGGAAAGAACATGGAACTCTATTCCGCGCGGATTCGATTCCAGAATCCGATGGATCGCTTCCGCGGCACGCACCGGCAGAGTGCTCTTCTCCACAACGATCTTTGTGGAATCCGCCGTTTCCGCAATCAACCGGGCACACTTTTCCCAGTATTGCAGATTGGCGGCCTTTCCCGCTCCTGCGCCAAACGTTTTGGTAGGAGTGTTCACGCTGACAAAAATAATGTAGGCATCCCGGATACCCTTCTCCACATCCGTCGTAAAAAACAGATTCCGTCCGCGAGCCTGTTTCACGACATCATAGAGTCCCGGCTCATAGATCGGCAGGGACTCCGAATTCCAGCGTGCAATCCGGTCCGCGTTGATATCCGCAACCGTCACCGTATAATCCGGACATTTGGCGGCGATCATCGCCATGGTCGGCCCGCCGACATATCCGGCTCCGATGCAAAGAATCGACTTTTTGTTTTCCATATTCAACCCCTGTCTTAATAAAAAAAAGAATGATCCATTCCCGGAACGGGAACGGATCCAGACGGGAGGAAGAGCCGTATCTGCCCCTCCCCCAGAACCGAGCCTCAGTTTTCCGACATGTAGTTCGGAGCATCCTTCGACATGATAATGTCGTGCGGATGCGCCTCCTTCAAGCCGGAGGAGCTCACGCGGATCACTTTTGCCCGTGCGGAAAGCTCCGCAATGGTTCTGGTTCCGCAATAGCCGAGCGAATAACGAAGTCCGCCGGCGAACTGATAGATGACTTCCCAAAGTGCGCCACGGTAAGGCACCATACCCTCCACGCCCTGCGGCACAAGTTTTTTCGTATCATCCACATCCTTCTGACCGTAACGTTCGCGGCTGCCTTTGTTCTTCTTCATGGCTTCGAGACTGCCCATGCCGCGATAGATCACATAACGGCGGCCGTTGTGAATCATCTTTTCACCGGGGCTTTCGAGCGTCGCGGCGAGGACCGATCCCATCATGACGCTGGTTGCGCCGACCGCGAAGGCTTTTGCCACATCACCGGACTGCTTGATACCGCCGTCCGCAATCAGTGGCAGCTCATCACCGATCGCCTTGCGCACCTGATAAATCGCGGAAACCTGCGGGGTACCGACTCCGGCGACCACGCGGGTTGTGCAGATGGATCCAGGTCCGATGCCGACTTTCACCGCATCGACTCCGGCATCCGCAAGAGCTTTTCCGGCTTCACCTGTTGCGATATTTCCGGCAACGACATCGATGCCGGGATAGTTCTTCTTCAGATATTTGACCGTCTCAATCACGCCCTTGGAGTGACCGTGAGCGGTATCGAGCACAAAGGCATCGACTTCCGCGGCGGCGAGCAGTTCGATGCGTTTTTCATCGTAGGGGCCGACCGCAGCGGCAACACGCAGACGGTGTTCAGGATCGCGGTTATAAGCGGGGGCATCGTTCATGATGAGGGTTTTCACATCGGAGAAGCTGTAAAGACCGGTCAGATGACCGTTTTCATCGACGGTCGGCAGTTTTCCGATTTTGTTCTCTCTCATGATCTTGTAAGCCTGCTGCAATTCCGTTCCGCGCGGAGCTGTCACGACATTTTTTGTCATGACTTCGGAGAGTTTTGCGCTGTAATCGGAAAGATATTTCACATCGCGCGCTGTGACAATTCCGACGAGTTTGCCGTTGTTGTCCACGATCGGGAATCCGGAAAAGGAGTACTGTTTTTCCTCTTTTACGCGGAGCATTTCCTCGACGGTCTGATCGGGGGAAAACGAGATCGGCGTCCGGATAAATCCGTTGAGATAGTATTTCACTTTCCGGACCTCGTCCGCCTGACGTTCGGGAGTCAGATTCTTATGAATCACGCCGATTCCGCCGAGTTTTGCCATTGCGATTGCCATTTCGCTCTCGGTCACGGTATCCATCGCGGCGCTGACGAACGGGACATTCAAATGGATATTGCGGGTGAATTGAGTTTCGATGTTTGTCTCGGACGGAAGAAAATCCGCATACTGAGTAACCAGTGAGATGTCGTCGAATGTGAGGCCCTCATGTTTGAAAGTCCCCATGAAGTCGTCCATAAAAGCATTGCCCATTTCGTGTCTCCCTTATGATGGTGGGCCGCATGCGCGGCAAAAGTTCCTTTTGCCTCTGAAATATAGCTTATTTCCTCATTTTTTCAAGCGGAATCCCGTAAAAAAATCGTGTTTCCGGAGTGGAAAAGAAGAGGCGGAAGGAATCCTGTGCCAGAACCGGAACGTGATTTCCCGCCGGAAGTCCGGAATCATGACTTGCGAAAATCCATTCTTCTGCTACATTATTGAGAATGAACAACAAACACGATTCAGAAAAATGGGACGTCCATGAGAAAAGCTGCCGGATTTCTTTTAAAAATTGCCATGCTCGCAGTGGCGCTTCTGATGCTGCCGGCACTGCTGGATGCAGGGAAGGAAGCGGATGTCCCTCTTTCTCCGGAAATGCTGCCGGATTACAATTATATCCGGATCGTCAAGCAACTGCTTCATCAGAACCGTTTCAGGGAAGCGTCGGAACTCTGTGCGGACATCATTGCGCAGGATCTGCCGGGGATGGAAGAGGCGAAGGCGTTGAAAAAGCTCTGCGATCAGGAGATCTCTTATGCGGCGAACCGTCTGCGGCGCGGAGCAAAGGGGTTCATCACGGGCAGTTCCAATTCGCTGGAAGAGGCTGGGGGAGCGATTATTTCCGACATCATCATCTACGGAGACATCCGCGATCTGGCAATGCAGGGATGGTTCAAAATCAACGGTCAGGAAACGGATCCGCTTATTATCTGTCTTGCCTCTGTGGGGCTCTGCACGGAGCTGATCCAATGGGCGGACTGGATGCCGGCGGTTCTCAAGGCAATGCGCAAAGCGGGAGCGCTGACGGAGAGATTCGCCGGAAACTTGCAGAAAATGGCTTCCAAAGCGGTGAAAACCGGAAAAATGGATCAGGCGTCCACGTCGCTTTTTTTCAATCTTTCGACTCTGCTGAGACGGAATTCGTTTCAGAGGAGTGCCTGTCTTCTTCAGTATATTGAGACCCCGAAGGATCTGGCGCTGTGTCTGAAAATTGCGGAGCACTCGCCTTCAACGCCGTATCTGCTCATCAAGAGCGGCGGAAGTGATGGAGCTTTTGTCCTGCGGAAATTCGGGGAGAGTCAATCCGGAATCCGTTTTCTGACGCAGGCTGCGCGCAAAGGGCCGGCGGGGGTTGCGTTTCTGAAAAAGTATACGCCATATAAATCGGTGAAATGGGGAGCTCACATTTCAAAAATGATCTATATGGGGCATTTCTATGATTTCATTATGCATACGGCAAACACATTTTCCGCGGCGTTCTGGGGACTCTGGCTGCTGGCGGGAATGATGGGGCTGTATGGGCTTACGATTCTGTATGATGGATACCGCTTCCTGCGGACTCTTCATCTTCTCCGGATCCGGAGAAGGAAAGTGCTGGTATCCTCTTCCGGGGCAAGTCTGCCGGAAGAAGAAAATCGGGCTTGATTCCCGAGAGCCCTTGTGCTACATTACGGGTTCTGAATTTTATCACGGGGAAAAATGATCATGCTGACTGGAATTATTGCCGGACTTCTTTCTGCTCTGCTGCAGGCGATTTCCTATGTTTGCAGTACGGGATTTATGCTGAAATACAAATCATCGCTGAGACTGGTGATATTTTCTCAGCTTGCGATGGGGGCATTTTGTCTGCCGTTTCTGCCGTTTCTGTTTCCGCACAGACTGCTGGAGGTGCTGCCGGAATTTCTGCTCTGGACAGGGGCATGGATTATCTGTTTTACGGTGGGGCAGACGGCATTTTTCAATACGCTCAGGACGATTGAAGCAAGCAGAATGTCGTCGCTGCTGGGGCTTAAGATTATTGTTCTGTCGATTATTTATGTGATGATTATGCGCACGCAGCTTTCGCTGCTGCAATGGATTGCGGTTTTGATGAGTACGGTGGCGGCAGTCGGAATGAACTGGAGCGGCGGAGCGCGTTTCTCGCTCAAGGGGATGATATGGCTGCTGGTTACGCTGGTATTCTACTCGCTTACGGATATGACGGAAACGCATCTGGTTGCCATGCCGAAGGGGGGGAATATTATTCTGGACAGTCTGGCGATCAGTACGGTCTGCTACTCGCTGCTTGGGATTCTGACGCTGCCGCTGCTGCTGAAATTCCGGTGGACGAGGAAACAGTTTATCAAGTCGCTGCCGTTTGCGCTTACCTGGTATCTGTCGCAAGTGGCGCTGTTTGTCTGTTTCGGGCGTCTCGGGACGGTGTTTGGAAACGTAATTCAGGCTAGCCGCGGATTGATTTCCATCGGGCTGGGGATTCTTCTGCTGGCCATCGGACTGGGGAAGCTGGATTCCAGAATTACACCGGCGATGTGGGTACGAAGAATTGCGGCGGCGATTCTGATGACGGCGGGTATTGTGCTTTATTCCGTTGCCAGACTTCAGGCGTAGTCGGAAGTTTTATGGTTTTGTTCATTTGCGCTTCCGGAAGAGGGAGGGTATATTATGGAAACGGAAATGATCAAAACGGAGGAACGTCTCATGTCGAAAAAAATTCTGATGATTGCCGGGGATTTTGTCGAGGATTATGAACTGATGGTGCCATTTCAGGCGTTGCAGGTCTGTGGATTTGAGGTCGATGTGGTCAGCCCGGAGAAAAAAGCGGGAGACGTGATCCGGACAGCGATTCACGACTTTGAGGGAGATCAGACTTATTCCGAAAAACGCGGACATAATTTCCTGCTGAATGCCGACTTCAAGAAAGCCGATGAAGAGCGGTATGATGCTCTGGTTCTGCCCGGCGGAAGATCTCCTGAATTTCTGCGTCTCAACAAGAAAGTGATCAAACTGATTAAGGCGTTTGCCGAGGCGGGCAAGCCGATTGCTGCTATTTGTCACGGTCCGCAGCTGCTGACCGCGGCGGATGTCATCCGGGGAAAGAAGATCTCCGCTTATCCGGCGTGCAAACCGGAAATCACGGCGGCTGGTGCGGATTATGCGGATCTGGAGCTATCGGGGGCTGTCACGGATGGGAATTTCGTTACTGCTCCCGCGTGGACGGCTCATGTCGAATGGCTGAAACAGTTCATCGCCCTGATGAATTCCTGATAATGAGGGGGAGGAGCCGGAATGACCTGCTTTTTATCTCATCGCGGGGAATCCGACGACGCGCCGGAAAATACTCTTGCGGCATTCCGGCTCGCCATGGATAGGGACTCCGATGGCATCGAACTGGATATTCGTCTGACGGCTGATCATTTTGTCGTTTGTGTTCACGACGAATCGCTGGAGAGGGTCGCAGGTATCCCGCTGAAGATTGCGGAGACGACTTTGGAGGAGTTGCAGAGGAATCATCCGGTGCCGTTGCTTGACGACGTGCTGGCTCTTCTAAAGCCGGGGAAAGATATGCAGATTGAGTTGAAAGGGCGGGAGCGGGCGCTTCTTCCTGAATTGAAAAAAATTCTTGATGCACGGAAGATCGATAAGGGTCAGCTTGCGCTGATATCTTTTGAAGAGAAGACTATTCAGGATGCTGAGGCGTTTTTTCCGGATCTTCCGCGGCTCCTCCTGACGGATTTGACAGCAAAATTTGGAGAGTTTCCATCCTCTGCGCAGGTACTGGATATGTTACAGGATCTGCACTGTACCGGGATCAGTTTCAAAGCGGACAGGAAGGCTTCCAGGGCGTTTGTGGATCAACTGCATGAACGAAATTTGAGAGTCGTTTGCTGGGGGGTTTTCTCTGATGAACTCGGATTGGATATGGCTGAACTCGGAGTCGATGCCATGACAAGCAATCATGCAGTTGCTCTGCGGCAGATTTGGAAAGAGAAAAAACAAGGTTGATTTTGATATCGACTTGTCTTTGCTGGGGGGATTTGCTGTTTTCTACTGCGGATAAATATTCTCTTCTTACAACAAATGTTGTTCTTCTCATTGTTTTCATGATTGCGCCTGTGGTGTTCTACTGCCTCCGGCGGCCAGCTTATTCAGCTGGACCGAAGCAGGTCACGGACCTGCACCATGATATTTTCATTCCTTTGCGCCTGCGGCGTTCTACAGCCTCCGGCGGCCAGCTTATTCAGCTGGATCGAAGCAGGTCAAAGACCTGCACCATGATGTTTTTCGTAAGGAATAAAAAAACCGGGATGGTTAATCATCCCGGTTTCAAAGATCCTAATTGGAGGATCGATCTTATTTTTTGACTTTCCAGTCAAGCGCTCCGACAGGGCACTCCTCAACGCAGGCGCCGCAATCCGCACAGGAAAGCGGAAGTCCCTGATTGAATGCCGTACCAACCCCGGTCTGGAAACCGCGTTTCATCGGTGCCAGCAGATGCTTGTTGATGATCTCGCCGCAAACCTTCACGCAGGTTCCGCAACGGACGCATTTCATGCGGTCATAGATAATGACCGGATGACGGGTATCCGGAGCATCCTCCGGTTTCTTTCCGGAGAATGTATCGGGACGAACCTGAAGAAGTGTGGAATATTTTTTGAGTTTGCAATCGCCTTTTGCGGTACAGCTGCACTCAATGCAGCGTTCGCCTTCCTTCTGCATTTTCTCTTTGCCGATGGAGGGGAACAACTCGGTAAAGGTGGTCTTGCGTTCCTCCAGGGAAATGAAGTCCGGTTTGACACGCGGCTCCTGAGAGACCGGATGGAGATAGACCAGATCTTCTTTGGAGAGACTGTTCCAGTGTCCGCGAGAGACATTGAATTCAAAAGGAAGCTCCACTTTACGGCCTTCCAGGAAAGCGCATACGGCATCCGCCGCACGATGTCCGGAAGCCAGAGCCTCGACCACGGTTGCTGGACCGGTTACGCAATCACCGGCGGCAAAGACATTGGAAACGCCTTCGCAAGCCTGTTCCCCCTTGGAAACGGCAACATCACCGCGTTTAGTTGCGGTCAGTCCGTTCGGAGTTATTGTGCGCTGTCCAATGGCGGCGATCACGGTATCGGCTTCGATGTCGAAATCGGAACCGGGGATCGGTTCCGGTTTGCGTCGACCGGAAGCGTCGGGTTCGCCGAGCTGCATTTTCTGGCAGGTGAGAACCAGACGGCCGGAAGCGTTCTTTTTCAGCTGAACCGGTGCGGTCAGCAGTTCGAGTTTGACGCCTTCTTCAACAGCCTCATCCACTTCGACGGCTTCCGCGGGCATTTCCGCCCGAGTTCTGCGGTAGACGATTGAGACATCCCCGCCAAGACGCACCGCTGTTCTGGCGCAGTCCATTGCGGTGTTGCCTCCGCCGACCACAAGAGTTCTTCCCGGATTCGGGCAGTCTTTCCAGTTCTTCGAGGCGATTCCTTCGAGCCAGCGAATTCCCATTTCGGAGAGTTCGTCTCCTTCGATGCGCATGGAGCTGGGTGCCCAGGAACCAACGGCGATAACGACGGCGTCATATTTGGCTTTCAGATCATCGAGAGAAAGATTTTTGCCAAGCTCTTTTCCGCACTCGATCCGGATGCCCATTTTCTCGAAATGGGAGAGTTCTTTGCGGAGGATTGCCTTCGGGAGACGGAATTCGGGAATTCCGTAACGGAGCATTCCGCCGGGTTCCGCCTGTTTATCGAACATATCCACCTGGATGCCGCGGAGACGCAGATCGTATGCGGTGCTGAATCCGGCAGGGCCCGCTCCGACAATGGCGACTTTCTTTCCATTGTACGGCGGAAGCTCTTCCATGTAGGATTCATAATACAGATCGGCGGCAAGACGTTTGAAGTCGTTGATGGAAACCGGTTTGGAATCCACATTGCGGCGGCAGTCCTTCTCGCAGAAGCGCGGGCAGACGCGTCCGACCGACATCGGAAGAGGAATGCGTTTTTTGATGATTTTCAGGGATTCCAGGAAATTTCCTTTGCGGCCTTCGCGTACATATTCCTCCACGGAGGCATGAGCGGGACAGGCCATGGTGCAAGGTGCTTCGCAGTCTCCGGTGTGCTCGGAGAGGAGCAGTCCGAGAGCGGTGCGGCGCATATCGAGGACCTCTGCGGAGGTGGCTTCGATCTCCTGTCCTTCGGTCGGGCACGCCGAGCAGGAGGGGAGGAAACGGCCGGTCTTGCTGTCTTTCACAACGCAGACAAAGCAGGAAGTCGTTCTGGAAATTTTCTGATTATGGCAGAGGGTCGGGATATCGAGTCCCATTTTCCTTGCCACGGAAAGTATGGTCTCTCCGGGAGCCGCGGTCTGCGGCTTTCCGTCGATTTTGAAATGGATTTCAGGCATTGGTAAATACTCCGGTCACTTGTTGTTTGAGTTGAATCCCTGTCCGCGAGGCACGCGTTTGATCGCCTTTTTCGGACAGACTTCCAGACAGGAATTGCATTTGAGGCACTTGGCATTGTCGATGACGAAACCATCGGAAATCGCTCCTGCCGGGCAGCTCCGGATGCAGAGTTTGCATTTGATGCATTTGCTTTGATCCAGCGTCAGATCGACCAGAGTCGGGCAGACCAGCGACGGACAGACTTTTTCCTTGACATGTGCCTCATATTCGTTCCGGAAATAACGGATCGTGGAGAGTGCCGGATTCGGAGCCGTCTGTCCAAGTCCGCAGAGCGCGCCCTTGCGGATTTTCGGGCCGAGGTCTTCCAGGAATGCGATATCCTCCTCTTTGCCCTCTCCGGCGCAGATGCGTTCGAGTGTCTCGTACATGCGCATGGTTCCGACGCGGCAGAAGGTGCATTTTCCACAGGATTCACGATGGGTGAACGAAAGGAAGTAACGGGCGGTTTCCACCATGCACCGGTTCTTGCCGATCACGATCAATCCGCCGGATCCCATGATTGCGCCGAGTTCCTTCAGAGAATCGTAATCAACCTTGACATCGAATTTTTCAGCGGGAATGCAGCCGCCGGAAGGTCCGCCGGTCTGAACCGCTTTAATGGTTCCGCGTTCCGCTCCGCCGATATCGTAAACGATTTCAGCAAGGGTCACACCCATCGGCACTTCGGTCAGTCCGGGATATTTCAAATCGCCGGCAAGGGCGAAGATTTTTGTTCCTTTGCTCTTTTCGGAACCGATCGACGCGAACGCCTCGCCGCCCATGTTGACCAGAGGAGCGATGTTGGCGAATGTTTCCACGTTGTTGATTGCGGTCGGCAGGGAATTCCAGCCGCTGTCGGTCGGGAACGGAGGACGGAAGCGCGGAGTTCCGCGTTTGCCTTCCAGAGAAGCGATCATTGCGGTTTCTTCGCCGCAGACGAAGGCGCCTGCACCTTCCTTGATCTTGATTTCGATTGCTTTTTCGCGTCCGGGCAGCTTGTCAAGTCCGGCTTCCTGAATTTTCGCGATGGCGATCTTGAGGTGCTTGATTGCCATCGGGTATTCCGCGCGGCAGTAGATGAAGAGTTTGGTTGCGCCCGTGGCGTAGGCTCCGATCAGCATGCCTTCGAGCACCTGGAACGGAACGCTTTCCATCATGGAGCGGTCCATGAATGCACCGGGGTCGCCCTCATCCGCGTTCATAATCAGGACTTTTTCGGGGACCTGTTTTGCGGCAAGGAAGGACCATTTCATACCGGTGGGGAATCCGCCGCCTCCGCGTCCGCGGAGTCCGGAAACCTTGATCATGTCGATGACCTCGCCCGGCTTCATGGAGAGAGCTTTTTTCAGAGCGGAAAAGCCGCCGTTTGCCTTGTATTCATCGAGATTGCAGGGTTCAATGCGACCGGCAAGTTTGGTCACATGGAGCGCCTCTTTGGAAGAACGGATCTCCGGGATGACAAAACGACCGTCCTCGGAAAGAGAAAGAATCTTCTGAGCGGAAGCGTCATCGCCTTTGACGGAGGAGTAGAATATGGAACCGTTATCCGTTTCGACTTCCACCATGGGTTCCGCATAGCAGTGTCCGATGCAGCCGACTCCGACAACCGGAATCTCTCCGGCATTACGCTTGAGAGCCTCCAGCACGGCTTCGGCTCCGGCCGCGACGCCGCAGGATGCAACGCCGACTTTGATTCGTTTGATCTGAGCCATGTTATCAGTCCATCTTTTTGTATTCATTCAAAATTTTCACAAGCCCCTTGCGGTCGAGCTTGCCGTAGACGCGTCCGTTGATGGCCATGACGGGAGCAAGACTGCAGCATCCGAGACAGGCAACGGTTTCCAGAGAAAAACGTCCTTCCTTATCGGTCTCTCCGCTTTTGATTCCGAGCTCCGCCTGAATCCACTGCTGAATCAGCGGCGTTCCTTTGATATGACAGGCGGTTCCGTCACAGGAACTGATCTGGAAACGTCCGGGTTTGACTCGTTTGAACTGCGCGTAGAACGTGAGAACTCCTTCCACCTCGGCTTCCGCCATATTGAAATTGGCGGCAACCGCTTTCACGGCTTCATCGGAAACATAGCCTTCCTTCTGCTGGATGAGCTGAAGTCCCTTGATGAGATCTCCCTTTTCGTGTCCTATCTCTTCCAGATAGGAATAGTCTGACAACATAACTAAAACCTCCCAGATTATTATATCCGTTTAAAAGGAATACATTACCACAAAATGGATTTTTTTCAATCCTGAACAATGGTTTTTTCCTGAAAAATAAAAAACGCATGCCGTTTTTCCGACACACGTTTTCGAAACGCATCCGCGCCGGCAGGGGAAAACGCACCCGCCGGCAGAATTCGCCCCCGACTCTCAGTTTCTTTTTCCGAAAATCCGGAGCAGATAGAGGAACAGATTCACAAAATCCAGATAGAGCGACAATGCCCCAAGCACCATCAGTTTGCGATTCATTTCCGACGTTCCCCCAAGCTGATAATACATGAGCTTGATTTTCTGGGCATCGTACGCGGTCAGCCCGACAAAAATCAGAACCCCCGCATAGGTCACTCCCCAGTACAGCGTGCTGTTCGCCCAGAATATGTTCACGACCGAAGCAATCACAAGACCGATCAGCGCCATGAACAGAAGGGATCCCAGTTTGGTCAGATCGCGTTTGGTCACAGTTCCGAAAACGGCCATCGCTCCGAACGTGACCGCCGTGGTTGCAAACGCGCTCGTAATCGCCGCGGGAGAATAGACCGCAAAGACAAAGCCGAGCGTCACGCCATTGAGCGCGGCATACGCCGCAAACAGCGCCGTGGCAAGACTTGCAGACATCTTCTGAATCATTCCGCTGAGCACGAACACCAGTCCCAGTTCCGCGATAATCAGAATCCACAGCAGCGGTGAACCGAATACCATTTTACTCAGTTTCGGCGTCGTGCCGACCGCCCAGGCGCAGAGTGCACTCAATCCGAGCGCAAACGTCATCCAGTAATACACCCCCGTGAGAAATGCGGCAACAGCGCTTCTGGAATCCACCGCTTCCCTGACAATTTCGTTTCGATACATAAAAACCTCCTTTTCCAATTTGATTAAAGGTTACATACTAATAGTCCTGTTTTCCGGAAATGCAAATTTTCTGCAAAAACCGGAATTCCTGCGAGGAAGACTCACGGTTCTTCCGCTGGCGCTTCCGTCTCCGCGGACGTCATCTCCCGCCAGGCGGCTTTTCCGGTTTCACGATCCTGTACCAGAATCTCCATCTTCCGTTTCAGCGACGCCAGTTTCTCCTGACAATAGGACGCAAGTGCCGCTCCTTCTTCGAACTTGCCGATCATCTCCTCCAGCGGCACGCCGCCCTGCTCCATGGAGGCAACGATATGCTCCAGTTTCTCCATGGCCTGTTCAAAGGTCAGTTTCAACGGTTCCGATGGCTCAGTTTTGTTCGGTTCCGGCATTTTCCGCGCCCTCCTTCACTGGTTTCTCCGTGGATTTTTCCGGGGAATCGGATTGCTTGACCGGAGATTCCAGAATCTCCAGCAACACGTTCTGATATTCTGCAAGATAAAGATTGCCAAGATGACCGCCACAGTCAAACCATGTCACGCGGCTGCCGAGCGTCTCATTCAGGAAGCGGACATCCCCCTCCCCCAGAATCGGATCATCGACATTGTGCACCACACGGATCTGCGGAGAACTCTTCAGGAACTCCGCACTGGAACGCAGACCGGACTCCATCCGCATCGTTTCGATCGTCTTCTCCGGATAGCGCGCCTGAATGAGTTTCTCCACATAATCCATTCCGCTGAACCGATCGATTTCCTTGTAGAACGCAGCCCGATTGAACCAGGAATACGGAGTCTTCACAGAATTTTCCGGAAGCATCTTCCGGCGCGCCGCGGAAAGTATCAGCTCCCGCAATGTCAGGCGGAAGGAGAGACCAATCAGAACTCCGGCCTGATCCGGATGCAGATTCAGACGATATTCCACCGGCACAGGCGGTTTCGGAAGCTCCGTCTCCCCTTTTTTCTTCGCCTCGGCGACTTTCGCCTCATACTCCTTCTTCTCCATTTCAGGAGTCTTCTGAAGAGGAAGCGGCTCGGATGCCATCATCCGCGGCAGATACTTCATCAAAACCTCATCCGCATTCCGGAAAAGCTCCTTGCGATTCCAGGACTTGGAGAGCGCCGCATAAAGATCGAATTTCATCATGGATTTCAAGAGATCCACCGGCGGATTCAACGCCACATAACGATCCGCATGAAGCGTATTTTCCTTTGCCTCCATCTCGGCAATCTTCAGCACATGCAGTCCTCCGAGAGAGTAACCGAACAGGATCACCTTGAATTCCTTCAGATCCGTGTTCTCCCGGATATCGCTCAGCATTTTCCCGATCGCAGTACGGACCAGAGCGGCATCCTCCGGAACATATCCGGGAGCGCTGATTCCGGCGGCCTCGGCAAACACCCAGTTCATGGAACTGCTCATGGCGGCGACGGCATAGCCGTTCCGGTTCAGGAGCTCGGCAAATGCACTGATTGTCTTGCCTGTGTAGTGCGTGCCCACGCCCGGAACAATCACGGCCAGCGTCTTCTTTTCCGATTTTTCCCAGAAGCGATACCGCAGTTTCGGCAGATCATCGGAAAAGCGGATGCTGCGCGTGGATGCCTCCGAGATAAAATCGGTATTCCAGAGCGAGGTTTTGATCCACCAGCTCTGATTGTTCTCCTGCATGGAGAACCAGGCGACACGCAGGGTGTCGTTCCGCTCATTTTCCGATTGATAATACGAAGAGATTTTCCGGATGCCATCCGATTCCGGAAGCGCGGCCGGCTTTCCAGCCTCCAGAGTCCGAAGAGAGGGCTGTTTGTCGCGGAAATCGTTGAGCTGGGTATAGCGCAGCGCCAGCATCGACATCTTGAAGGTTTCATACACATCCAGACTGCTTTCAGTCAGAGTGTTGTAGGAGTCATAACTGCGGATCACGCGGTTCAGCCCGCTGATCGACTGCGCGTACGGAATGATGAATTTGATGTCCAGAAGCGAATCAAACAACGCACCTACCTGATCGCGCGGATTCGTCGCCGTGGAAACCGGCAGGACAAACAGACAGCCGGGACCAATCCCCCACGAGGCAAACGCATGTCCCATATTCTCATGGCGGCGGCGCAGATCGAACCACGCATCCGCCGGATCAAACAAACCGGCAATCCCGATGGTCGAATTTGTCAGGAAACGCAGGAATTCCGTTCCGCCGTACTTCCACTTTGCCTGAAGGAAACAGCTGACCATCCGGCCGGGAAACGCAAGATTGTCCGACGCCATGTCGATGCGCCGGATCACCTGCTCCGGCAGAATCGATCCGTATACCCATGAGATCGGGCAGACCAGATACTGCATCAGAACATCATTCACAGCGAACATGGAACGGTTGAACGGTTCAATCGGATCATCTCCTCCGAGTTCCTCCGTCACATCCGCCATGGTCCACTCCTGTCCGGCAGGATGGGTCTCGGGGGCGGAAAAGTCGGGCTTGGTCGCACAGGCGGAAAGAAGCAGCATCAATCCGGCAGCGGACAGAATGGAAATCAACTGTTTTTTCATCAGAATCACCCTGTTGTTTCACTGAGGAAGGACTCTCTCCAGAATCCGTTCCGCAATTCGATCTTTGGACTCCAGCGGCAGGACAAACTTTTCGCCCTGCCTTGAAAACAGAACCACGGCATTCGTCTCCGATTCGAACCCCTCACCGGGAATTCCGACTCGGTTCGCCGCGATCCAGTCAAGATTCTTCCGTTTCAGCTTGTCGAGCGCATAGGTCTCGACCGAATTGGTCTCGGCGGCAAAACCGACCAGAATCTGATCCTCCCGTTTCGCCCGTCCCAGAGAAAGAAGGACATCTTCCGTAGGTTCCAGTTCCAGAATCATCCGGTCGGTCTTTTTTTTGAGTTTCCGATCCGCGGCCTTCACCGGACGGTAATCGGCAACGGCGGCACACATGATGATGCAGTCCGCCTTCGCCGCTTCGCCCTTCATAGCATCCGCCATCTCCGCGGCGGTTTCAATCCCGATGAATCCGGCAAGCCCCTCCGGCGGCTTCAAAGCCACGGGCCCCGAAACAAGAACCGTTTCCAGTCCGCGCTTCACGGCAGCCGCCGCAAGCGCATAGCCCATGCGTCCAGTCGAACGGTTCGAAATGAAACGAACCGGATCAATCGCCTCCCGTGTCGGCCCGGCACTGATGACAACTCTCATTTCGGATCCTCCGGATTGAATATGGAACGGCGGTAGCGGTGACGAAGACGGCGGCAGACCGGACACATGAAGACATCCAGTCCGAGAAACTCCGACGCATCCTCCGAAAGCCGGATCACACACTCATCCCCGACATTCATCGGCTCCGGCAAACGAAAGTTATCCGCCACAATCTCTCCCGGCCCCCGGTTGATCTTCACCCGGATCACCGAACTCTCCGGCAGAACCAGATGATTCACCAGCTCCGTGCTGTTGCTGAACGCAAGGCCGATCCCGACCCGGAACACACTGTGCGTGATGCTCCGGAAATACGCAGTCGAACCGTGCACAGTCGCCACCCCGACCCCGTCGCCGACAATCTCATGGGAATAGAGCTCGCCATCAATCCAGATCTTATAACGGAGCGCCGAGGCATTGTTCCGGTTGTGGATAAAAATATCATTCATCGCGTAAAGAACGTTCTCCCCGAACCGCCCTTCCAGACGAAACAGACGGGAATGCTTGAGTTTTCCCGCAAAAAAATGATCAAGCTGACCGTCAATCGCATGTTTGTGGCACAGCGGAGCCGTTTCGACATCCCGGATCGGATATTTCAGAATTCTGGGATATTCCCGTTCCGCCTCCAGCAGCGTGCCGTCGCCGCCATAAGCGAGAATCACATCGGCATCGCCCGGCTCGCAGAGAATCACATCCCGGTGTTCCAGTTTCTTTTTGAGTTCGGCGGAATTCCGCCCGATCACAGCCAGCTTCATCGGAGAACCTTCCCTTCCGTATGGAGAAACGGATCCTCTCAGCATTTTTCAGTTCCTTTCGCCACAATCATATACAGTACCACGGCGGCGCAGTTTCCGACATTGATCGAAACCTTGGTTCCGAACATCGGCAGAGAAACGAACCCGTCGCACAGCGCAAGAGCCTCCTCCGAAATTCCGAGCGCCTCGTTGCCGAACACCAGCGCGATCTTCTCCGGATACTCATAATTCCACGCATCGGCGGCCTCCGGAACGGTCTCCACGGCAATGGTGCGACAGCCTTCGCGCTTCAGCTCCGCCACCGCCTCCGCAGCAGTCGGAAAAGAACGGAAAGGCACCGTCTTATCCGCACCCATCGCCGTCTTCACCAGCTTCGGATGCGGCGGTGCCGCCGTATAGCCGCAGCAGATCACCTCGGAAGCGCCTACGGCATCCGCCAGCCGGAAGATATTCCCGACATTGTGCGCACTGCGGAGACGATCCAGAACAATATGAATCTCCGGAACCCGCGTCATTTTCTTTTCAACGCCTTCTTCTGCCGCCGGAGTGCCCCCCGTGCTCCGAACGGGAAGAATGCGATGCCCGCTTCAGCGGATGAACCCGTTCCGGCAGAACAAAACATTCCTCTTCCGGCTGAATTGTCACAGCCTTGATCCCGGCATATTCCTCAATCGCAGGCAGGTAATACGCGCCGAATTCACAGACAAACGTAATGGATTTGCCGTGTTTTCCCGCCCGTCCGGTACGTCCGATCCGGTGGACATAATCCTCCGCCTGTTCGGGCACATCGTAATTCACCACATGGGAGATGCCGTCAACATGGATTCCGCGGGCGGCGACATCCGTTGCCACAATCACCTTGCACTGGCCGCTTTTAAATCGTTCCAGAATTCGGATCCGCTTGTTCTGAGCAATATCTCCGGAAAGCTGTTCGCAGTCGATTCCATACGAAACCAGCTGCTCGGCGAGTTCCGCATTTTTGTGCTTCCAGTTGCCGAAAATAATCATCCGCTCGATCTCCTCGTGCTTCAGGAGCCAGAGAAGAACGGGCAGTTTCTGATCGCCGGAAACGGCATAAAAGGTCTGTTCAATCAGATCCGTCACGACATGTTCGGGCTCGGCTTCCACGGAAACGGGATCCACAAGCCAGCGCTCCACTAGACGCAGAATCTCCGGCTCCAGAGTCGCGCTGAACAGCATGGTCTGACGCCTGCCCGCAGGCGGCAGTTTCGCTACGATCCGGCGAACATCCGGAATGAATCCCATGTCCAGCATACGGTCAGCCTCGTCGATCACCAGCACCTCCGTCTCGGAGAGATCCAGATAGCCGCCCGAAGCGTAATCCAGAATGCGTCCCGGAGTTCCGGCAAGAATATCCACATGATCGCGAATGGAATCGCGCTGTTCCTTGTAATCCATACCACCGAAAATCGCTTTGCAGTAGAGCCCCGTATATTTGCCGAGTTCATTTGCATCCTTTTCGATCTGAAGCGCAAGTTCACGAGTGGGTTCGAGCACCAGCACGCGACAAGTTCCGGGTTTCCGTTCCGGCTTCGGATTCTGGAGCAGACGCGTCATGGCGGCGGTCAGGAACGCGGCAGTTTTACCGGTTCCGGTCTGCGCCTTTGCCGCGAGATCCTTTCCTTCCAGCGCAAAGGGAATCGCCTTTTCCTGAATCACGGAACAATATTTGAATCCGAGCTGCTGAGTTCCGGCGAGGACTTCCGGTGCAAGCGGAAAATCGCAGAATCTTTTTTTCCCTTCCGCGGGTTCGATCTCAATGAGTTCCGGCATCGGCAGCGCCTTCGGAGGCTGGAAACTCTTCTTCTGGATTTTCGGCTGAGGTGTCTTTTTCGGTTTGGCCGGAGCGGTGTTTTTCCGGGGATTCTTCTGCCCCTGTTCCTTCCGGACCGGAGCGGCGGAATCCAGACGGGTACGTTCTTTCTGACGGCGGCGCGATGCATCCTTTCCCTTGCTGGAGAGTTCTTTGCGGATGGAGGAATTTACCAGACTCTTTCTGGATTTGTTCAGTCTGAGAGCGCCTTTGACAATGGAAATTAATTTTCTAAACACTTCTGACAATCGATTCGGTTTTTACGGTTTCAGTTTCTGTATTTTCCTAAAATACACGCGGACCTGACTTTTTTTCATCTTTACGGAGAAAGTCATTGTAAAAATATACTTTCTCAAGTCGGAAACTTCAAGCAGAAAACGAAACAACTTGAAAGGAATCGGTGAACGGTGGAAGGGCTGCTCTCTCTCCGAACGTTTTTGGAAGCGCCCATCCTCCGCCCAACTGATTAATCATCTGATTAATAATCTGATTAATCATCCACAATAAATAATTCCATTTTTTATTGATTTAGACTATTGACAACTGATTAATAATATGCTATAATATAGCCAAATGCAAGAGAAACAGAATATGTCGAACATCACAAAAATCATGACCTTCACCTCCACGGTGGAACAGCTGATCCGGAACAAGGCGCCCGGATTCACCGATCGCCTGCCTGGACAGAGAGAACTTGCAACACGTTTCAATCTTTCGCAAAGTCTGGTGCACATCGGAATGACCGAGCTGAAGAAACGGGGCATCATTGAGATTGAACCATACAAGGGGGCATCGGTGGCGGTTTCGCAAGCAAAGGAAAAATCCACGCAGGTCTCGGATCTGGCGATTGCGGTCTGTGAGGACAATCCGCGACAGCGCTCCTTCTGGCTCCGCGCGGTTCAGCTTTTCGAACAAACCTCGCCGGATGTCCGGGTCACGACACGTTTTGTCCCTTCAAAACAGCCGCTGGAACAAGCGGCGTTCGGGACGCACAATACGGTGATTGTCCGTCCGGAGGACTTCCGGCACATTCCCCTTCCCTGCGTACCGCTCTCTGAAGTATTTTCTAAAGAAAGACTTGCAGATCTTCAATCCCGCCTTCTTCCCGGACTGCACAATGCAGACTGGAGCATCACACTTCCCTTCCAGCTCCAGGTCATGGCGCAGGTTTACAATATCAGCGGAGGAGTGGAAACTCCGCCGAATGATTTTCCCGCCTATCTGGAATGGGTCACCCGGAATTACGGACCGCATTCCATTCCAGTACAGAATCTGGATCTGCTCCGGGACTGCTGCGGAATCGATCGGGCCTCGATGCTTCTTCCGGAAAACGGAAGCATCTCCCCTGAGTTTTTCAGCTTTCTGAGCGCACTGGAAACCATCGGTAAAAATCAGCTCATGGAACTTGCCTGCGAAAAAGACTGCGATCAGATCCGCTTTCTGCTGGATGGACGCATCCGGACTGCGGAGGTTTTCTCCCATCGCTGGACGGAACACGGCATATTCCAGAATAAGGAATACAACTTTGCACGTCCAAGGAGTTCCGCCAGACGCAGAAAAGTTCCGCATTTTCTCTCGGTTGCGCTTCTGGCAGGGTACGAAAAGACATCCGATGCTGAGCGCCGCTGGTTTGAATTTCTTGCTAGTCCCGAACTTCAGATTCTCCAGATGGAAGAGGGACTCGGACTCTCACCTTACACGGATTTTCTGAAACATTCCTGCGGGGAACGCCTTCAGGATATCGCCGAATGGGCTCTGCAAACGGAATTCGATGACACTCGGGAACCCCTGCTCGAAACGATCTGGAGCGAACTTCTCCGGAATCTGCGCGACAGTGTCGTTCTCCCACTGATCTTCGGACAGATCAGTGCAGATCAGGCACTCGGAATCCTTGCGAAAAAACATCTGCCCGATTCGAACGCCATCCGCCAGCGCATCGCGGAACAGCTTCAGATCAACTGAATAAAAAAATAAAACACATTGAACAAATTATAAATCGTAATTCTGGAAAGGCTGATTTATGAAAAGACTTCTGCCGGTATTTCTGCTCTGTCTGCTGGCGTCTCTGCCGGGAGAAGCGGAAACCATCGAACTCAATGCGTTCACCACGCCCCGGGCATATGTCCACAACGGCGACAAAGTGAATCAGAGACTGCGCCATTCTGCGAACGGTCCCGAAGGACGTCCCGCAACCCGTCTGAGCTGGGATTCCTCGAAAAAGAACTATGCGGAACTCAATCTGCGGAACGCTCCGGCGTTTCCCGAACTTTCCGCTCTGGAAGTGGAACTGGAGTATCATTCCGATGGCAACGGGGAGGTAAATACCATCGGCTTCCGGATGTTCGATGCGAAAAACGAGTGTTTTCAATGGATCGTCCCTGCACATGACAACACCCCCGGCTGGAAAACCATCCGTGCGACCCTTGCTCCAGACAGATTCTCCGACAGCTGGGGAAAACAGAAAACAGGGAAAATCGAAGCGCCGGTCCGACTGATCGGTTTTGCCGTCGGCTACGCGCCGGGCTCCTCCGGTCCGGTCTGGTTTGGGAAAATGACCTGCCGCATTCCGGAAAAGCGTCCAACCCTTTCCGCCCTGACCCATCGCTGGAACTTCGACAGCTATGCCGAACGATGGAACTCCTGGGGCGTCACGCGCATGAAGGAGAAAAAAATCAGCGCATCGGGACGGGGGAACATCTATCTCAATGAAAGAATGTTCTCTCTGCGGACCATTTCCGAACCGGATGCGGTTCAGTTGAACTGCACGCTGAAATCAGGCGAAGCGGAAGCATATCTCACACTCTTCGACGGCAACGGAAAATCGATCACTCTTCCTCCGCAGCGACTTTCCAGAAAAAGCACCCCCATCCGCTGGGACATTCGTTCGCTTCCCCCTCCCCTGAAACTTTCGCTCCTGCGCTTCCGCACGCTCTCCGAGAAGACGGATCTCCGTCTCCAGTCGCTGGAGATCCGGGAGCGGAAAGCTCCCGAAAGAGCGGTAAACGTGACCGTGGACACAGGGCATCCTCTGCACCTGATCCTTCCGGGAAAGGAGAGGAAAGCCGAGCTCCGGCTGGAAAATCGGACCGAAAACTCTCTTCATCTGGAATCCGAGTTCGAAATTGCCGATTTCTTCGGCAAAGTCGGTTTCTTCTCCCGGAAACTGGAATTTGCTCCGAGAGAGGTAAAAACCATATCTCTTCCGGTCGGCACCTATCCACGCGACGGCATCTTCACACTTCGTTACACCTTCCGGGAAAGCGGATCCGCCGAATCGTTCCGGGGAGAACGCACGTTCGCCCGCATGATTCCCGCCGGACCGACCCCGAAAATCGACACGGCCGACAAACGGAATTTTCTCTTCGGCATCTGTACCCATTCGGAACGCTGGAGCCGGCGCGACCGGGAACTGGAGGCGCTCTCCGCCGCTCTGAGCGGAGCAAAAATCATCCGAAACTCCGTAGGCTGGGGAGAGATCCAGCCGAAAAAAGAGGTCTGGAAGTTTGAAATGTTCGACGAACTTGTCTCTCTCTACGGCAAGTACGGCATCGAACTTCAGGGCGGTTTCGGACTCTGCGCCGGATGGGGCAAGGCTCCTGATGCGAAACTCCGCAACGGCAAACCCGATCCCATGAACAACGGCCGATCCATGCCGGAGCTCAATGCGTGGAACGAATATGTCCGCAGAACCGTCGCGCGATACAAAAAGGACATCCGTTACTGGGAGGTCTGGAACGAACCTGATCTGACTCATTTTGCCAACTTCGGCGTGGAAGATTATCTCCGTCTTCAGGAGGCGTCGTATCGTGCGGCGCGGGAGGCTTCGCCCTCGGCGATCATCATGAACGGCGGATTTGCCGGACTCGGAAACGCCTCTCAGATCCAGTACCAGAAGACCTTTCTGGAACGCGGAAAGGGGACATTCGATCTTCATGCATTCCATCAGCACGGGGATTTCCGCTATTTCAAAAAAATCATCGACGAAGTGTTCCTTCCCATGCGCAGGCAGACCGGCACAGATCACATTCCGTGGTATGCCAACGAAACCGCCATGCACTCCCTCGGCGGACAGGATCATGCACAGGCGGAAACCCTCTTCAAAAAACTGATCCACTCCTGGGCGCGGGGCGCAGCGGGCTATACCTGGTATGATCTCCGCAACGACGGCTTCAGCGTCACCGATGCCGAACACAATTACGGCATGATGACCAATGATTTCTATCCGAAAGCGGTCTATCCCGCCTACGCCGCCCTCGTCCGTCTCTACCGGGAGATGGAATTTCTGCGGGAACTCAAGCCCGCCCCCGGGGAATATCTCTATCTTTTCCGGGCGAAGAACGGACGGGAACTGGCGGCTGCCACATGGCGGGAACCGGTCGAAGCCTCCTTCTCCGGAATGCTGTTCGCCGGCGTCACAGACGGGACCTCTCTGGAAATTGCCGATCTCATGGGCAACCGCCGTCCCCTCCCCCTGCGGAACGGACGATTCCTCCATCAGAGCGGCCGAGTTCCGGAAACGATTCTGCTGCACAACGCCACCACGCTCTCCTTTGTCCCGATTCTCCGCACGGAAGCGGAAGGTCTCGCCGCGGAGGGCCGAAGCATCCGAGTCCGTGCCGAACTGAACAATCCCTTCGACACCGATCTCACAATGAGACTGACCCTGAATGCACCGGAACCATTCCGGATTTCCGGAAAAAACGAACATCTTCTGAAAGCGGGTCCCGGGAAAACCGTCACGGCGGAATTCCCGCTTCAGACGGGAAAAACGGAAGAAAACGGATTCCGTCCTTACCGACTTGCTTTCCGGGCGGAAACGAACGACGGTTCCAGTGCAGAACTCGGTCTGCCAGTCTATCCGGCAAAACGTCTCTCCGCCAAAGGCATCGGGAAAAATCCGGATTTTCTCCTGAACCATCGCACTCAGGTAGTCTCGCTATATGACAAGGTTCCGGGACGCTCCATCTGGCAGGGCCCCAAGGATCTCTCCGCGGAGATCCGCTGCGGACTCGACCGAAACGCATTTCTGGTGAAAGCGGTTGTAAAAGACGATATTCACCTCCCCCTTGGCAACGGCAAACAGCTCTGGCAAGGCGACTCGATTCAGCTCTTTGTGGAACTTCCGGGACGGGGCACCTGGGTGGCGGGCGGCTCTCTGAATCGAGCCGGAAAAGCGGAAAAATGGATCTGGAACACCCCGTCCGGCTGCTCCGCGAAACGCGCCGTTTCCGCGATGAAATTCCACGCGGAACGGAAAAACGGCCTGACATACTACACGTTCGAACTCCCATGCAGGGAATTCGAATTCACCGATCAACTGCTGAAAGGAGGATTCCGGTTCAATCTGCTGATCAACGACGCCGATACAGAACGCGACGGTCGTGAAGGCTGGATCCGCATCGCGCCGGGAGCCGGAGATGAAGTTGCACCCATACACTATCCGATCATCTTCTTTTCCCGCAGATCCCTCCTCCCGCCCCCGTGGCTCTCGCCACCGCAGGGAAGCGGATCTTTCGGAATCAATGCAAGAAAATCAGAACACTAACACGGAGTTTCCCGGAACAGATTCTCCGCATAAAAAAAGGATCAAAAAACATGAAAAAGAAACAGGTTTTCACACTGATAGAGCTCCTCGTTGTAATTGCCGTGATCGCGATTCTCGCCGGACTTCTGATGCCGGCGCTGAACAAAGCGCGGACCAAAGCCAGATCGCTGGCATGTCTCAGCAATCTCAAACAGATCGGCATTGCGATTGTGCAGTACGAAAACGGGGAATACTTTCCGCCGCGCAAGCAGCCGTCCGTCACCAGCGGATGCGCAACGTGGGAGGAGTTTGTCGTGCAGGGAATGGGCGGAGACGGAGGCCATGAAAACCGCTTCAAACTTTCCGTGAAATACCTCTCCTGTCCGCTGGATCCACTTCCGGCAGCCGGCGGTAAAAAGACCAAGATGAGTTATGTCTTCAATTCCGGCGATGCCAATACCGATGGAAATATCCTGACCATGAGCGACACCCCGGTCTATCCGGAACAGGCATTCCGTCTTGACCGGATCCGCGGAACCTACGGACGGAACAAGGACAGAGGCGGCGATACCGTCCTCATCACAGACCGCATCTCCAGCGGCGGCGGCACGGAAAACCAGTACAGCCAGGGTCCCACGGCAATCTGGTGGGATTTCAAAAAGGAGAACGGCCACCCGTCTATGCTCGGCGAACGCAACGCGCTGATGGCCGGAATGCATGCCCGCAATATTCCGTCGGCTCCGTTTCTCAGCGGCAGCGAACAGCAGATCCGGGAATATTTTTCCTGGAAACTGCGGTAAACGTCATTCCATCGGCGTCTTACCGCTCCAGCAGATCCAGAATGTACTGAAACGCCGCGGCGGTTCGGAACGCGGGATCCTCCACGGGAACCCGGAAGCCGAACCGGCGCATCAGATCGGCTCCGATCAGCAGATTGCCGTCGGTATTGACGTGCATCGGATCCCGCATCAGAGTGCGGTACAGGGAAAGATTGGAATCCCGCAAAGGAGCCCAGCGTGCATCGTTGTCGTTCAGAACGGATGAGGTCATCGCCGCCACCTCACGGACAATCCGCATCATGGTGGGAACCCGGTCCGGGGGATTCATTTTTTCCAGATCGCAGGCATAGTACGTCTGGAAAAGAACCTCGGAACCGATTCCGGTCAGCAAATCATGCAGGTGAAGCAGATTTTTCCGGAAAGTTTCCGGAACGAAATCGTTTCCGCCGATTGTCACGATGGTCAGATCGGGACGAAAACGGGCGACATCGCGTTCAAAACGGTCGATCAGATTCTGAGCCGTGTTTCCGCTGACTCCCGCATTCAGGAACGCTCCGCAATCTCCCCCGTAAGCGGACTTGAATCCGAGTTCCACACAGTCGAACCAGTGCATTCCGGGCTGATAGCGCTGGGTGTTGGATGCTCCGAATGCGCAGACGGTCACATGTTCCCCGTCCTTCACCTTGCGCATCACCTTCAGTTCCTCAAACGATTTCATACCTCTCTCTCCTTGTCATCGGCAGGGATGTTTCCCCGCATACCATGTAAAAAATACCAGATACGCCGTCAGAACCACGGCAATCACCAGCATCAGAAAACGACTCAGCGCAGGAAAGCCGTACATATTCAGGAGCGTATTGACAGGAATCGTCACCGCGATTGCGGCAAAGCTCTTGTGAATATGCTGAGCGTATCCGGCATCGTACACGATCCGATGCATTTTCGCGCCGAGCGGAAATCCGAAAATTCCACCGAGCGCCACCAGCATCGCGATACCGAACACTTTCCAGTCGAATCCGGATTGATGAAGCAGATACGTGATCCCGCCAGTCAGGGTTGTTACCAGCACCAGCATCCGGACAATCCGGCTCGTATAGTATTCGGGCACCCGGAACCCGGAGGTCAGAAGAGGACGGATGAAGATTCCGCCGCCGAGCCCCAGCATCGAAGAGACAATTCCCGTTGCAATTCCGGTACCAAAGGCGATTCCTGTTTTTTTCGGAGTGATTTCCGGCATCCGGTCATCGTAGCAGGCGGTGCGGCTGAGCATGGTCTGGACAACGATGAAGGAGATGAAGAAAATCAGAAGCCATTGCAGCGGACGGGCACTCCCGAAATAACCGATCATTCGTTCGTTGATCGCTTTTCCGAGCAGAGAGGTCGCCATGGCACCGACACCGATCGGAATCGCAAGGGAACGGCCCACTTCTCCGCGTTTCCAGCCGATTTCGGGAGCCTGTTTCACGACCGTCAGAATCGTGGAAGGCACCATCTGCAGGAGTCCGATTCCGACCGCCTCCAGCGGTTCCATTCCCATAATCAGCATCGTGGGTACCACGATCCAGCCGCATCCGACGCCCCAGTAGCCGCCCGACATCATCCCGATGAAACCGATCACCGGCCCGACAATCCAGATCAGATCACCCATTGCATCTCTCCTTCCGAATCTCTTCCATGAAATTCAGAAGCAGGGTGTCGCAGGAAGCGAACGCCCCTCCGTGATCGTGCCCCGGAAGAGCATAGTGCCGCGCGCAAGAGTGACCGAGCGAACGGAGAGTTGCCGCCAGAAAAGCGTTCTCCTCGGGCCGCGCCGGCATATCGAGTCCGGACTCGCCGGAAACGAAAATCACAGGCGGCACCTCGCGCGACGCATAAAACAGCGGAGCATATTCATCAATCACCGGTTCATACGCGGATTGCCGGTACTTCAGATCCAGCTTCAGCTGAAAATGAGTTGTCATCTGTCCGGAAACCAGCAGAAGAGCCGCGATCTCCGCCCGGCTGCGCCCATACTTCTTCAGCAGATCCGGAGCCATTCCGACCATCGCCGCAAGATAGGCGCCGGCACTCATTCCGCCGAGGAAAACACATCGGGGATCCCCTCCATATTCCGGAAGATGCTCCAGCAGAAATGCCGTGCTCTTTGCTCCATCGTCAAGGGAATCGGTGCTTTTGAATTTCTCTCCCGAAGTACGGTAACGCACCTCCGCGGTTCCATATTCTCCGTTCCAGAATCCGGAGGGGCACTCGCGAAAATCGCCGGTCATGCCTCCGCCGTGAAACCAGATCACGAAGGGAAAATGCGTTTTTCCCTTCGGCAGAGTCAGATAAATCTCCTGCTGTTTCCAATCGCCGTACCGGACGATCCGCTGCGTATACAGTTCCGGACGTTCGTTCCGGAACTCTTTCCATTCGCCTTTCATCTTCCATCCTTTTCGAATCATTGCGTCCGGGAAGTCCGGAACGCCGTTTGTTTACAAATTCCGTTTGCGCAGCTGGCGGTCGATGAACTCCAGCAGGAGCATATCGCTGCTCAGGTGAACGATGCCGTGCGCGTGTCCGCCGAGAATACAATGGCGCACATCGGAATGACCGACTTCGCGCAGACATGCCGCAAGATAGGCGTTCTCTTCGACTCTTGTGGGCATATCGAGTCCGGGTTCTCCCGTAATCAGAAGAATCGGCGGCAGATCTTTTGAAACGTAATTCAGCGGAGCATACTCATCGATCACCGGGGCCCAGGACTCCTTTTTGTATTTCAGGTCGATTTTGAGCTGAAAATGGGTTCCCATCTGTCCGGAGACCAGCATCAAACCAAGCAGCTTGCGGTTGTCATGCCCGTGCTTTGCGAGCAGCTGCGGATTCATGCCGACCATTGCGGCGAGCCACGCTCCGGCGCTGGTTCCGCCGAGAAAAACGAGATCCGGATCTCCCCCGTACTCCCGGATATGCTCCAGAACCCAGACGACGGAAAGGACGGCATCCTCCAGAGAATCCAATCCGGTATCATGGCCGTCCGAGAGACGGTAGCGGACTCCGACTGCGGCATATTCTCCGTTCGGCACTTTCATGGGGATGTCCGCACCGTCGCCGACCAGTCCGCCGCCGTGGAACCATACCACGGTCGGGAAATTTGTTTTCCCTTTCGGAATACCGAGATACAGCTCCTGCTTCGGGAGTCCCTGCCCGTAGGCGACTTTTGAAAAATCATATTTTCCGGGCTGAAGCTGAAAAAAGCTCTTCCAGTTTTCGAGCATTTCAATTTCCTTTCTTCTGCGAGGCGTTCCGCTTGAGGGCGTCCATGATATAGTTGTTCACGACGGCGAGTCCCGGAGTAACCATGGTGCCATGATTGAAGGTCGGCAGGAGAATGCACCGGACGTTCCGATCTCCGAAATTACGCCGGAGCCTTGCTTCCAGCAGCTGATTTTCCTCGGCGCGGGCGGGCCATTCCACAGAGGTATCGCCGGCAATCAGGATCAGGGGAGGAGCGTTTTTGGAGGCATTCGAAATCGGCGCATATTCATCGAGCAGAATCGTCGGAGTGGAGGGATCTTTTTTCCGGCGCTCGTTCAGGATCTGGAAATGCGTCGTCATCTGTCCGGAAAGCGGCAGGACCGCGGCAAGCTGTTTCGGCTCCGCTCCGAATTTCTGCAGATATTTCGGAGCAAGCGCGATCATGGCGGAAAGATATCCTCCCGCGGAATGGCCGGAAACATAGACCTTTTCCGGATCGCCTCCGTACTCCCGGATATGTTTCAGAACCCATGCGACCGCCGCGGCGGCATCATACAGGTAATCGGGACACTCCGCGCCCTTGCCGGAGAGCCGGTAGTTCACCGCCGCAATCGCGATCTTCTTCGAATTGATGATTCCCGGATAGTGTTTGTTTCCGCCCGTGATCCCGCCGCCGTGGAACCAGACAAGGGTCGGGAAATTCTTTTCTCCGTCGGGAGTTTTCAGATCCAGCACACACCGTTTTTCCAGATATTCCAGATTGCCCGAACGCGGAAACTCCTTGTCATAATAGGGAATGTTTTTCTTTTCCGCAGCGGAGAGCGCGCCAGCGGTCAGAGCAAGCGCACAGAAGAGAACGATTCTTCCGGAAAGACGCATTTTTCCATCCTTTTTCTTTGACATTTTATTATTTTGAGCGTATTGTATACAATATACTGTATTTTTATGAAAGCAAGAGGAGATGACGGAAAATGCTGAAAAAAGTGAATCTTTCGGATCAGGCATACGACGAGCTTGTCAAAAAGATCATCTCCGGGGAATATCCGGGCGGGACGACACTTCAGGAGGAAAAACTTGCCATGGAGTTCGGGATCAGCCGAACTCCCGTGCGAGAGGCGCTCCGACGGCTTGCCGCAGAAGGACTCATCGAACAGCTTCCGCGCAAGGGCTTCCAGGTTGCCATGCCCGATGACGACGCTCTGACAGAACTCTTTGAATGCCGCAGCGGACTCGAACTTCTTGCCTTGAAACGCGCCATGCTTGCGATTCCCGCCGAAAAGATCGAACTTCTGAAAGCAAAACTGCGTTCTGCGGCACAGCGGAAGGATTCCCGCCGGATCGCGCTCGAAGCCGATGGAGAGATGCATGCGCTCTTCTCGGATCATTGCGGGAACCGTTATCTCGGAGCCCTGATTCAGCAGTTCCGCACGAAAACCGCCCCCTATCGCAGTTACCGGAACCGGGAGCGCGCCCCGCTGGAAGAACTGATCTCGGAACGCATGGCGATTCTGGATGCTGTGCTTGCACGCGATACGGAAACGGCAGCGCGTCTGCTGAAGGAACATATTCTGAAAGGGAAAAGCCGCTGAGACTCGGGCGAGTTTACGGCTCCTCGGCAATCTCCCAGATGTAGTGCCACAAGGTCCGCATTAAGATGAAAAGCTCCCGGCTCTCGATGATGATGGAGTAATTTTCCTTAAGGGCGGAGCTGATGGCGATCCTGTCGTCATAGATGTACAATCCGGAGATGTTGTCGTCGATCGGCTTCGGCAGATAGCGGACGCGCCGGAGATTTTCCTCGCCCGGCCTCATGTAGTCCAGATCGACCTCCTGGGAGCGGTCACGGATGGAATAGGACCAGATTCCGCGCCGGAGACGTTCACGGACATACGCCTCCTCCTGTTCCTGCGAAGAGAGCTTGAACATTTCACGGACCGATCCGAAATAATAGTAACGTTTCGATTTCACATTCAGCAGTTCATTCCGCACGACGGCTGCGCCCTCCACGCCGTCATAGCAGTGAACGCGGGTCCGGTGAGTTCCCCCCAAATACAGATCCTTCAGGCTCGGCAGCAGGGAATCGAGCGTCCGCTGGCGCTCCTGCTGAATCTGAGAGAACATTTCAGGATCCTCGGCGGAGAAAATCTTGCGGCCGCCGGAAAGGGTCTCTGTAATCAGCCGTTTCTCTTTCAAAAGATCCAGCACGTCGTAGACCGTGGGATGCTTATATTTCGTATATTTTGCGATCTCAATCGCAGTTGCCGATCCGAGCTGGAGCAGCGCCAGATAAACCCTGGCCTGCCGGCCGTTCAGCCCAAGCTGATTCAACTGTTCGATGATTGTCATTCTGTCTCCCATGTCGTAAAAAACCGACATCTTTTATTTTTCAAAAACTGCTTGAAAACGAGTTCTAACAGGATAACTTACATCCGGATCATGAAAAGAAAAGCGACATTAAAACAAAAAAAAAGGAAGCCATCATGAAAAAGTTTCAGGATTACTTTGAAGTCACTCCGCGGATTGTTCCGGCGGATCAGGAAAGCACGATTCGCATCACCCCCCGTTACGAACATGCGGAACTCCCGCCGGTGGACCGGATCAAGGTTCGTTTTTTTCCCGTGGGCGGTCTTTTCCCGGACGGCACCTCCACGCAGGCGATCAGCGGGGAACGCAGCGATATTTCCATCAAACGGGAGGGTAGCTTCCTTCTCATCAAAGCGTACTTTGCCGGAGAGCAGGAACACTGTATTCTGCTGGATCTGTTTGATCTGCCGGGATTCCGCAACCCGGATGAATGGGTAGAGAAAGAGAAGAAAGGAATCCGCATCAACCTTTATTCCCTGCGTCCGGATCTGTATCATCTTCGTCCCTTCAAGGGGGATTTTCATGTTCACTCTGTCTGTTCGGATGGAGCCGAATCACCGGAATACGTCGCGGCCCGCTACCGTCAGATGGGTTTCGACTTTCTGTCGGTAACGGATCACCGGCGGTATGAGCCGTCAATACGGACCATGGAATACTGGAAAAATTTGAAGAACGGCTTCCGCCTCTATCCTGGAGAAGAGGTGCATTCGCCGGACAATCCGGTGCACATCATTCACTTCGGCGGCAGTTACAGCATCAACGAAAAAGCGTTTTCCGACGAACAGCGCTATCGGAAGGAGACCGAAGAAATTCTGCAAACCATCCCCCCGGAAGATCTCCCCGCCGGACTCGATCCCTTCCCGGTCGCCGCCAGCGAATGGGTATTCCGGGAGATCCGGAAAGCGGGCGGGCTCTCGGTCTTCTGCCACCCCTACTGGCAGACGAACAAATATGAAATCTGCGAAGCGCTGAGCGATGCTGTTTTCCGGCGCGGGAAATTTGATGCCTTCGAACTTCTCGGCGGCTTCTACGAATGGCAGTGGCGCTCGAACGCCTGCCAGATTGCCCGCTACGGAGATGAACGGGCGCAGGGACACAGTTTCCCGGTTGTCGGCCTGAGCGACTCGCACGGAACCGACTGCGAAAAACTTGCGGACTGGAACTGCACCGTAATTCTTGCGGAATCGGACCGGATTGAAGATCTGATTTCCGGCGTCCGGAACGGGACCTGCGCCGCCGTGGAGCGAATCAATGAAGCGGTTCCGCATGTTTTCGGGGAATTTCGGATGGTGAAATATATCTCGTTCCTTGTAGAGAACTATTTTCCGGCACATCGCGAACTCTGTTCCGTGGAAGGGGCTCTCATGCTGGAAGCGCTCGCCGGATGCGAATCCGCGCGGAAGGCGCTTGATGAACTCGGGAACCGGGTTGCGGTCTACCGGGAGAAAGCGTTTGCACGGTCATGACACTGACAGCATTCCTACTGGTTTTTCTTTCTGTATTTCTGCATGCGACGTGGAACTTTCTGAGCAAGAAGACAAATCCCTCGGGAGCGTTCTACCTGATGTCCTCCTCAACGGCAGCTCTGCTCTGGCTGGGATTTTTCCTTCATGCGGATCTTTCTCTGTCGGCACTTCCGCCCCGATTCTGGATTCTGCTGATCTGCAGCATTCTCTGCGAAGCGGTTTACTGTCTCGGGCTGGCGTATGCCTACCGGATCAGCGACATCTCCCTAGCTTATCCGCTGGGACGGGCTCTTCCGGTTCTGATGGTCGCCGCCGTGACGCTTCTGTTCGGAATCGGCACTCCTCCCTCCGGACTTGCTCTTGGCGGAATGGGGATTATTTTTGCGGGCTGCATCCTGCTGCCGCTGAAAACCATGCGTGATTTCCACTGGAAGACCTACGCTTCCAAAGCGATTTTCTTTATTCTGATGATTGCCGCCGGAACAACCGGCTACACGATTCTGGACAGTCAGGCAAGCGCCATGCTTCAGGCGCTGCCCGGAGAAACAACGCTGATAAAATCGCTGGTTTATCTTTTTTTCATTGAGCTCGGAATCGCGCTTTCTCTGGCCGGCTATGTTGCCATGATCCCGCTGGAACGCCAGGAGTTCAAGAGACTGTTTCTGCGTTCGCTGTATCCTCTTCTCACAGGCCTGTGCAGTTCTTCGGCCTATGCGCTGATCCTGCTTGCCATGGGACGAGTTTCGAATGTGAGTTATATTCAGGCGTTCCGGCAGATGAGTCTGCCGCTCGGGGTGCTTGCCGGAATAGTACTTTTGAAGGAAACTCCGGCGAAACCGAAACTTGCCGGAGTCGCCCTGATCGTCATCGGACTTGTGATCACGGCGTTGTAGTCGCATCTTCCCGCGCGGACCGCCCGAACGATCCGGAAGAAAGGAAACGTTCCACAGCCTGCGCGGCATCCCGGCGCAGAAGAATCAGTGTATGGGAAGAGGGCAGAACCATCCGGTCCTTTTCCGTGGCAAGAAAGGTGTACGGATATCGGACGGCGCCATCATGCTCCGCCGCCAGCACGCCGATATCGAGATCGGGAGCCGGAAGCGTATGAATCCGGGAGTCCGCTTCGGAACGCATGTCCTCCAGAGGAACAATCAGCTTTCGAGTCCATGCGCGGTCATACCAGAAGGATGCGACATCGGACCCCTTGTTCGGCGGAGCAATCATCACCACACGCCGGATCCGTTTTGCCAGCAGCGGAGAATGCGCAACTGCGGATCGCAGAAGCAAAGCCCCCATACTGTGAGTAACCACGTGAAATTTTTCCGGAGCAAATCCCTCCAGAAAAGCGGCAAGTTCACCCCCATGGGCATCCACGGAACGGATCCGGGTCGGATAATCGTAACCGAAGCAATCGAATCCATGCCTCCGGAGATGATGCGCAATCGGAAGCATGATATGCGAAGTCATGAACAAGCCGTGGATCAATAAAACAGAACCGGAATCCCCTCCGCCTCTGAGCGTAAAGTTGATTCCGGCTTTTCGATATCCCATTCGGGGAATCCTTTTCGGCTTACCAGCGGATCAGCTGAGCGCCCCAGGTAAGGCCGCCACCGAATGCGGTCAACAGAATATAGTCTCCGCGTTTCAGCTTGCCTGAGCGGTTCATCTCATCAAGACAGATTCCAATGGAAGCAGAAGAGGTGTTTCCATAACGATCAATATTCACATAGACCCGCTCATCGGGAATCGTGAGACGCGCCGCCACAGCGGAAATGATTCTGTGGTTTGCCTGATGCGGAATCACCCATGCGATCTGTTCCGGAGCGATTCCGGAGTCTGCAAGGACCTCTTTGCAGGCGGTGCTCATAGCGGTCACAGCCAGCTTGAAGGTTTCCTGACCACCCATTTTGATAAAGTGGCACTTTCCATCCACGGATTCATGGCTGGCGGGCATGGCACTTCCTCCGGCGGGAAGATGGAGAATATCCCCGTAGTTGCCGTCTGCGGCGAGTTTGCCGGCGACATAGAAATCGCCTTCGATCTCATCTCCGCTTTCAAGCACCAGAGCCGCGGCGCCATCGCCGAAAAGAACGCAGGTACTGCGATCGGTCCAGTCGACAATGGACGAAAGTTTTTCCGCACCGATCACAAGCGCTTTCTTATATTTTTTATTTGCCGCCATCAAGGAATGGGCGACTTCGATGGAGTAGATCAAACCGGAGCATGCCGCTTCGAGATCGAAACACGGACAAGTGCAGGCCCCGAGTTTTCTCTGCACGAGCGCCGCCGTATTCGGAAAGAGTTTATCAGGCGTAACCGAGGCAACCGTGATCAGATCCAGTTCAGAAGGAGAAACACCAGCCATCTCAAGAGCCTTGACAGCGGCGGCGTACGCGAGATCGGAGGTTGCAGTCTGCTTATCGGCGATGTGACGCTCCTTGATACCGGTACGGGTGGTAATCCATTCGTCGGAGGTCTCGACCATCTTTTCCAGATCGGCGTTCGTCAATATTTTTTCCGGGACGAACATTCCCGTACCTTTTATCCTAATTCCCATAAAGCAGATGTCTCCTCTTAAAAATTCGAAAATTCAAATGCGTCCGCCTCAGCCAACCGGATGATTCACAGCAGCTCCGCATTCCTTGATACGTTTTACAATTCTGTCTGTCAGTCCAAGTTTCAGATAGTTGTCCGAGAGGCGGATGGCGTTCTTCACGGCCTTCGGCGAAGAAGCGCCGTGACCGATAATGCAGACGCCCCGGATTCCCAGCAGCGGAGCTCCGCCGAATTCCTCGGAATCGGAAATAGCCTTCAGTTCCTTGAAAGCATCCTTTGCCAGGAGAGCCCCCGCATGACGCAGCGGATTTCGGGTAAACGCCTCTTTCATCCAGTGGAATGTGGCACGGGCGAGTCCTTCGGAGGCCTTCAGGAGAGAATTCCCTGTAAAACCGTCGCAGACGATCACATCGCAGGAAGCCTTGTTGAAGATGTCATGCCCTTCCACATTGCCGACGAAATTGATCGGCATGCCGGAAAGCATCTTGAAGACCTCCTTGGTCAGCTCATTTCCCTTGACATCCTCCCCGCCGACGGAGAGGAGCCCGATCCGCGGATGTTCTATCCGGAACGTGATTTCCGCATACACTTCCGCCATGATTGCGAACTGGACGAGATTAATCGGTTCGCAGTCGGTATTTGCACCGACATCGATCAGAATTGTCTTTCCGCCCACAGCCGGCATCAGGGTTGCCAGAGCGGGGCGATCCACCCCGTCAAGAGTCCGGAGACGGACCTTTGTTGCCGCCACCGCCGCTCCGGTATGTCCGGCGGAAACGATCGCATCGGCCTTTCCGGCCTTCACCAGATCGGCACAGACGGTAATGGATGATTTTTTCTTGGCACGGAGGGCGGCGGTCGAAGGATCACTCATCTCCACGACCTGTTCCGCATGAACCAGTTCAATCTGCGGGGAATCCTTCAAACCGGCCTTTTCCAGATAGAACGCCAGTTTCTCCTGATGTCCAACGAGTACAAGCTGGATGCCCGGCAGCTCCTGCAGAGCCTGCTGTACCCCTTCGATCACAACTCCGGGAGCGAAATCGCCCCCCATTGCATCCACCGCAATTTTCATAACTGTCCGCCTCCCCGGCCCGGCAGAAAATTACTGTTCAACAGTAAGGATCTGTCTGCCCTTGTAGGTTCCGCAATGTTTGCAGACCGTGTGGGAAGCCGCGGGTTCGCCGCAGTTCGAACAGAAATTCGCCTGGACTCCCTCGTAGGCATTGGCTGCCTGACGATGACGTCTTTTCATTTTCGACATTTTTCTTTTTGGAACGCCCATTTTTTATCTCCTGTATAAAGATTAAGTTCTTGCCTCTGCTCCGCACATATCTTACGGGATTGCATAGAAAAAGGAATATAGCACATTTTTGCTTTTTTTCAACTGAATTTCAGAGTTTTTTCTGACTTTCAGCGACATCCAGAATAATCTGTTCCAGCGGGATTTCCGCTTTCCAGCCGGTCAGCTCCCCGATCGCACTGCAATCCGGCGCACGATGGAGCATATCTTCGAAGCCGCTCTCATACGCTTTGTCGTACGGGACATGCTCCAGCTCGGATCGGGAATTCAGAAGACGAATCGTCATTTTCGCCAGCTCCTCCATGGAAACGCTCCGGGTTCCGCCGATGTTGAAGATCCGTCCCGCGATATCCTCCCGCTCCATCAGCAGCCGCAGCGCGCGGATCGTATCAAATACATGACAGAAACAACGGGTCTGCTTTCCCGTTCCATACACCCGCAGAGGAAGATTCTTCAACGCCGCAGAGGCAAAACGCGGAAGCACCATGCCGAATTGTCCGGTCTGCCGCGGTCCCACCGTATTGAAAAAACGAACCACTGTCCCACGCAATCCCTGGTTGCGGTGATACGCCATCAGCAGAAACTCATCCAGCAGTTTGCTGCACGCATAGGACCAGCGGGAATGAGTCGAAGGCCCGATAATCAGGTCATCCTTTTCCGAAAACGGCAGTTTCGTCGACTTCCCGTAAACCTCGCTTGTCGATGCCAGAATAATCTTTTTCTTCCATGCGGAGGCCAGAGCCAGGATCCGCTCCGAACCATTCACATTCGTCATGATCGTCCCGATCGGATCGCGGACAACCAGTTCCACCCCGACCACTGCGGCAAAATGGAAAATCACATCCGCCTCTTTCACCATATCCTCCAGGACGGGAGAATCGATCATATTTCCTTCCGCAAAATGAAAATGCGGATCATCCTTCACCGCTTCGATATTCGCCGGAGATCCGGTGGAAAAATCATCGATGGAAAATACTTCGTGGCCATCCTTCAGAAGATTTTCGGTAAGATGTCCGCCGATAAATCCCGCGCCCCCGGTAATCAGAATCTTCATCATGCCTCCTTTGCTGCCGGAACATCCGCACGGGATCCAACGCCGAACCTGCGGAAAAGAGCGGCCAGAATCTCGATCAGAATATACGCATTCACTGCGACAAACGCCGTCAGTTCCAGATGGAAACAGGCGCAGATCAGCACAAACAACACCACCAGCATCCGCTTTTTGTTCCGCTTCAGCGACAGCAGCCATTTGGCAAAATGCGTATACTGAATCCGACTGACCATCAGAAGGCCGAGAATCGCACAGTAAACAGGAAGAAATACGGCAAGATATTTAATCTCAATGCCAAGAGAGTTGTAATAGATGACTGTCGTACAGATCGCCGCGGCTGCTCCGGGTGACGGAAGTCCGGAAAATTTGTCGCTTCCCTTCTTTTCAATCATCGCATGCACATTGTAGGTCGCCAGCCGGAGGGCGGCACAGCCCAGATAGATCGCCGCCAGCGCCCAGACAATCAGAAAATTGCTTTCATTGAAATTCGGAAGGCTGTGTGTCATCACCACAATCAATGTTGCCGGAGCAACTCCGAACGTCACCATATCCGCCAGGGAATCCATCTGAATCCCGTGCATGCTGGCGGCATTCAGAATCCGGGCGGCAAACCCGTCGAACGCATCGAACACCATGGCGAACAGAATCATAAAGGCGCTCATGGCAAGGATTTCCGCGGAATCAATGGACCCATCCGACGAGGTCATCACCTCATACACGCGAAGAGTATTGATAATCGCGGCAAAACCGCAAAGGGAATTGCAGATCGTTAGAGAATTGGGAACCCCTTTCAGCCACCGGTTTCTCTCCAGAAAGGCCCTGACGTTCTTTTTCATTTGCCGAACCGCCTCTGTAAAAAAAATTATGCTTTGTTTTCCCTGTTCAACCGGGCCATCACGGTCAAACCGCCCTGAACCTTGTCTCCAAGACGGACCATGATCTCAAGATCACTTTTCGCAGGAATATAAAGTTCGGTTCTGGAACCGAATTTAATCATGCCGTACCGTTCACCGCGTTTGAGGGAAGTTCCCGGTTCGGCTTCGCAGACGATGCGTCGGGCAATCGCACCGGAAATCTGTTTCACGGCAATCGGATACTCCTTCCCCGCCACGGTTGCGATACCTGCAATGACCAGCGATTCATTCTCCTTGATCGCCTTGGAATCACGGGCATCGTAATAGCAGCCGTTCTTGTGTTCCCGGAACTTCACGACCATATCGGCGGGAGCACGGTTCAAGTGAACATTGAATACGGAAAGGAAAATTCCAACCCGGAGCATATCGCGTCCCTCGAACACCTCGGCAAGCTGAGGATAATCGGCGGCACGGATCAGTTCAATGTCTTTCACGAGCCCGTCGGCAGGAGAGAGAAGAAGGTCATCCTGAAGTGTGATCGCCCGGCTGGGATCCCGGAAAAAACCGACAAATGCCGTCCACAGGGCAATCACCAGAATGGAAAGATAAATCCCGGCGCTGTGCGAAAGGAAAATTCCGCAGGCAACCGTCCCGACCAACAGAATCACTGCCACGGCGGTGGCGATTCCCCACTCCCGTTTTCCATATCTCGTCAGCTTCATTTCAACGACTCTCCTCCTTAGTCTTTCCGCAGGGCCTCACACCCTGACACCTGTTAAGGACAGCAACTCTTTTCTGGTAGAAACATTCGCATGACACAGAGCCAGTGCAAGAGCATCCGTCGCATCATCCGGCACACCGGAAATATCAATGCCGCAGATGGCCGCCATCATGGATGCAACCTGTTCCTTGGACGCATCGCCGCGACCAACCGCAGCCCGTTTCGCCGATTTCGGTGAGTATTCAAAGACCGGTACAGACTGTTCGGCCAGCGAAGCGATTACCGCGCCCCTTGCCAGGCTCAGGATCATTGCCGTCCTGATATTCTTATATACAAAAGCAACTTCGATTGAGGCGGAATCCGGATGAAACATCCGAACGATTTCCCGAATCCCGCCGGAAATACGCCTCAGGCATTCACTGTGGAGCAGATCTTTTCCATTGTTGATCAGTCCGCAGTCCAATACATTGTAACGGCCCGGGGCGGTTACCTGAAGAACGGCGTATCCGGTTTTCCGGATCGCCGTGTCTATTCCCAATACCGTAAAAGGAAACTCTTCAGGCACTTTGGATCACTCAGTCTTCCTCAGAAATCTGATCGAGAACCTCGCTGGCGATATCGGCGTTGGAGTGCACCGCCTGGACATCGTCCAGATCTTCGAGCTTGTCAATCAGGCGAAGAACCTGCTGGGCAACAGAAAGTTCATTGATGCCGACCAGATTGTCCGGCTTTCTGGTCACGCCGGCTTCCGTCGTGGCAATTCCGGCAGCCTCAAGAGCTTTGGAAATCGCTTCGAACGATTCCGGAGCGCCCCAGATTTCGGCTGTATCTTCATCGACCTCGATATCTTCCGCACCGGCATCGAGGACAACATCCATCAGTTTTTCCTCATCGGCGTTTTCCCCTTCCACGACAAAATGCGCCTTGCGCTGGAACATCCAGGAAACGGCACCGGAGTTCGCCATGTTTCCGCCGGAACGATCCAGAACCAGACGGACATCGCCAAGCGTACGGTTGCGGTTATCGGTCAGGCACTCGATAATCAGAGCGGTTCCCGCGGGGCCATAGCCTTCGTAGGTGACCTCTTCGAATGTCACATCGCCGAGTTCGCCGGCACCTTTTTTGATTGCTCTGTCGATATTTTCACGAGGCATGTTCGCGGCACGGGCTCCGGCCAGCGCCAGACGAAGCCGGGGATTGGCATCGGGATCTTTGCCGCTGGTTTTCACGGCAACCATGATTTCCTTTGCAAACTTGGAGAAAATACGGCCTTTCTTTGCATCGGCCGCGCCTTTTTTGTGCTTGATATTAGCCCATTTGCTATGTCCGGACATAATAAATACCTTTTGTTACTGTTTCTTTTCAGTGAAATGTTAACGTATAATTTAGCATGAAAGAGCCGATTTGTCAATCCGGCTCTTTCATGAATCAGGCTCAAACGGATGGATTTCTTTATTTATTTCCAGTCTTCTGCTGCTGCTGCATCATTTTCTGAGCCTTCTCCTGCATGGCTTTCTGGAGCTCCGGCATATTTTTCATCACAATCTGCTGACTGAGCGCAGCGACCTTCGTCGAAAGAAGCGAGGATTTTCCGGCAAAAGCCTGTCCCGAGGGGGTCTTGTAGAAGCGGATGAAATCCCGGATCTGCTCTGTTGTAAAGAGTTCCAGATAGACTTTCGCAATCCCTTCTTTCAGATTGTTGAACTGAAGACATTTCTTGTAGAACGCTTCCAATTCCGGCTTGAACTGAACCAGCATCGGGTTGCCCTGAATTTGAAGAGCAAGCATCTGCTCGGAACTTTCGGAAAGCTGTTTTTCCATCTTCATTGCGTCGAACAGTTCATAGCAGAGTTTCAAGTTGTCGGGAGTTGCCTCCGCGGCACCTGCGGAAAATCCGCCGAACACAAGAACAGCGGAAAGCAGCAGAATCTTTTTCATAATTGATCTCCTCATCGAAATGATTGGTTCCGCATCTGGGTATACCGATGTACAGTAGTTGCGGAAGTTGTATTTTCAAGTCCCTGAACCATCAAAATCGGATTTGGAAAGAAGAAAAAATTCCCGGATTTTTTTATATCAACCTTGACAAAATTATCTTTCCGGCTATAAGTATCTCCGAAGACAATTATCTTCCGGGGGATCTCCTCCGCCCGGATATCATTAAAATAAAAAAGGATTCCCGTTATGATGGCAACAGTCAGATTTCGCTTTTCAGATGGAAAAACAGAAGAACGCATTCTGAACGAAAACAACGCCGGACTGATTCTGAAATGTTCGGAAATTCCCGAAGGCGTACAATCCGTCGAAATCCATTCCTCACGATTCACCGCATCCGCGGGCGAAGACGGATATTTCATCATTCCCAGCATCGAAAACAACGGACATGCCGCGCTGACGCTTTTCCGCAAACGCTCGGATACGGAATCCGTCTTTACAAGAAGCAACATGCCGATTTTTGCAGTCAAACATGGGGACAAGGGATGTCTGCCGGTCGTTGCGGGGATGTCGCTGGAATACTCTCTGGTCGTCGGCGTCAAAGATGGAAGCTATTATCTTTACCCGCGTTTTCTTCTTGTGGACGGAAAAGCCTATGAAGATATTGTCATTCATTTCTTCGATCTCTCCGGAAACGACGCGAACTATTCCGGCGCCGCACGCCGTTACCGCAAATATCAGCTTGACCGCGGCGCCTGCATTCCGCTGAAGGAACGTTCCAAACGCTATCCGGTTCTGAAGGAAGCCGCACGCGGACCGGAAGTCCGGATCCGTCTGGCATGGAAACCGGTTCCGCCGCCCGTCCTCGAACAGACCGAAGAAAATGAACCGCCGATCCATGTCGCCATCACATTCGAACGGGCGGAACAGATTGTGGAGGAGTTTCACAGACAGGGAATCCGGGATGCGGAATTCTGTCTGGTCGGCTGGAACAAATCCGGTCACGACGGTCGCTTCCCTGACATCTTCCCCGTGGAACCCCTGCTCGGTGGCGAAGAGGCCCTGATCCGTCTGATCTGGAAGGCGAAAGAATACGGTTATCTCATCTGCGGACACACAAACGTGCTCGATTCCTATACCATCGCCAAACGCTGGAAGGAGGAATATGTCATCCGGGACAAAAACGGAGAACTCCATAAGGAAGGTCTGTGGGGCGGCGGACAGTCTTACCGGCTCTGCCCGAAGGAGGCTCACGAAAAAATCGCCGTTCAGGATTTCAAGGATATGGCTCACCTCGGATTCCGCGGCACCCATTATCTGGATGTCATGAGCATCGTCATCCCCGATCCCTGCTACCATCCGGATCACCCGCTGACACGCAAAGCCGCAGGCGAATGGCGCGCAAAGACTCTGGAACTCGCACGGGAATCCGTCGGTGCCAGCGGATCCGAAGGGGGATGGGATTTCTGCGTCGGATCCTACGACTATGCTCTCTATACAGTATTCAATCTGAAACCCGAAATGCCGGAGATCTGCGACAAGTTCATTCCGTTCTGGCATCTGGTTTATCACGGGATCCTTCTCTACAACTCCTTCTGCGACAGCGTCAATGAGGCGATCAAATCCGATCCGGAAATCCGTCTGAAAAACATCGAATACGGTGGTCGCCCCCTCGCCTATTTCTACGCCAAGTTCATGCACGCGGGTACCAACTGGATGGGCAACGAGGACCTCGGATGCGCAACCGATGAGGAACTCCGCGAAGGCGTTGCAAAACTCAAACAGGAATACGATTTTTATCAGACCATTCAGGATCTCCAATTCGAGTTCATGGAGGAACATGAAGAAATCGCGGAAGGTGTCACCTGCAGCCGCTATTCCAACGGTTCACGGCTCCTCGTGAACTGCCGCAGAACAGAATTTCTCTGGAACGGAACAACTCTTCCCCCGCTCTCCTGCACACGCATCTGAACGATTTCATCTCCATTTTCCACAGGCGGTCCACGGACCGCCTTTTTTTTACGGGGAAAACAAATGATTCTTTTTTCTCAAACGACGTTGCGAAATTTCTTCGACGGATGTATAGTACTTGTTGAATTTATTTGAAAGATGCTTCCGGAAAAGCACATTTCCATACTGAAAAAAAAGAGAGATTTACTGAAGGAGTCTTCCCCATGCTTTCCGTTGTCAAAGACAGACCGCTTGTTTTTTTCGATCTTGAAACGACCGGCACCAATGTTCTCACGGACAGAATCGTGGAACTCTCCGTAGTCAAACTGTTTCCCGATGGGACACGGGAGGTCAAAACCCGCAGAATCAACCCTGAAATGCATATCCCGGAAGAGGCTTCCGAAGTGCACGGCATCTACGACGAGGATGTCAAGGACGCTCCCGTCTTCCGCCGTATCGCCCAGAGTCTTTACATCTATCTGGAAGACTGCGATCTGGGAGGCTACAACATCGTCAAATTCGATGTTCCCGTTCTGGTGCGGGAATTTCAGCGTGCCGGCCTGCAGTTCGATCTCAAAAACAGACGCATTGTGGACGCCTATTATCTGTACTGCAAAATGGAACCGCGCACCCTCAAGGCCGCCTATAAAACCTTCTGCGGAAAAAATCTGGACGAGGCGCACTCGGCGGAGGCCGATACGCTTGCAACGCTGGAAGTCTTTGAAGCGGAACTGAAAAAGTATTCCGCATGGACCTCGGAAGAACTGCCGGAAGATGTCGAATTTGCGGAGGATCTGGATGTGATCCACAATCTCTGCAATCCGAAAATTCAGGATGCTGTCGATCCCGAGGGACGCTTCCGCTGGAAAGAAGGGGAAGTCGTCGTTGCGTTCGGCCGGAATTCCGGACAGAAACTCAAAACGATCGCGGTCGAAAATCCCGATTTTCTCCGCTGGATCCTCAAGGCGGATTTCTCGCAGGAGGTCAAGAAAATCGCCTCCGACGCACTGAAAGGGTATTTCCCGGAAAAGCAGTGAGCCGATGAACAACGACTTCAAACATCTCCTCAAACTCCTGGATGACGACAACGAACAGGCGGCAAGTCTCGCCATGGCGGAACTTATTCAGCATGACGATCCCCGTCTGGAACGCATTCTGCGGAGTCTCCAGGAAACTCCCGACCCGAAACTCCGGCGCCGAATCCATCAGATGCAGTCCGCCATCATCAAGCGCAGAAACCGCAGGACTATGGCCGATTCCCTCCGCAAAGGGGAATATTCCCTGCTCGAAGGAATCATCCGCCTTCATCTGCTCTGGTTCGACAACGACACCCGTCCGGAGGTGCTTCAGCAATGGCAGGATTTCCTTCAGGAATCCGCCGTGCTTCAGGGGTGCCGCATCGAAAAACTCTTTGCGTTTCTCGGCGAGAAAATCCGCTGTGTCGGCTTTTCCAAAGATGATCTGAACGCGGACACCATCTGCCTCGGAACCATTCTGGAAGACGGAGCCGCGATTGATTTCATGTGCTGCATTATCGCAAAACTTCTTGCGGAAGCATGGAACACTCGCATGGAAATTGTGCAGATCGGCGGAGAATTCGCCATTCTCTGCGGCGGAACGCTTTTTTATCCAGGCAAACAGTGGGAGAGCATTCCGAACTTCAATCCGGGAACTCATGTCTGGAGCACGGGAGAACTGCTCTCGCTGGTGGCTTCGACCCTCTTCACCTGCGCGGTCGCCACGGACAGTTTCCGCTACATCTACACCATCGGCAACTGTCTGCTGGACGGAACGGAAAACATCCTCTTCCTCCCCTACCCCTACGGGAACGAAAAATAAGCGCGGCTTTTCTCAGATCAGTTCAAAGAAAAGTCTCTCCAGCGAATTGCCGGATTTCTCGTAAATACGGCAATCGTCGGAATCCGGATATACCGCGCCCTCAATGCGCCGCTGAAGACGTTCCATCATCTCAATGCGCAGCGTAAGAGGACGGGGCATTTCCAGCAACGCGCACTCCCGGCGGCGGCTCACGGCTTCCGAAGCGGCGGCTGTAATACGCTGATGCGCCTCCTCCAGCGGCAGCAGTTCCGTCTCCTCCAATCCGGAAGAGGTTTTCACCCGGCAGACCGGGACCTTCGGCAGCCAGGAGAGAGCTTCGGCACAGGCTTTGTCATCCCCGGTCACTAAAAGAACAGGAACATGGTGTTCGGCTGCAATCGCGGCGTCGATGGCAATTTCTCCGGCTTTGCGCCCGTTCAGCCACATGTTCTGAAACGCTTTCGAATTGTAAGAATGTTCCAGAAGAGCTCCGGGAGTTCCCGCCTTGGCATGGTAGCCGAGAAGAATCAGGCCATCCGCGCCGTCGAGTCCGGAAAAACGGACATTCGGAGTTGCCCCCTGAATCAGTCTGGCCCGGGAATCAATCCGGCCGGGATCGACATTGCAGCCTCCGCCGTGACCATCCCGGACAATCACTTCATCGGCACCTGCCCGGAAACAGCCCTCCACGCAGGCATTGATGTCAGCAGCCATCAGCTCTCTTCCCACCGCATACAGAGCTGGTTCCGATACCAGCACATGTCCCCGGCAGGACACGCCGGAAATTCCTTCCATATCCGCAAAAATATAAATTTTCATCTTTCATTCCTTTTTTCTGTTTCCAAAAATCTATCAGCACTTCAAAAAAAAACAAGTTTTTCCGAAAAAAACGAATCGCTCTAAAAAAAATTATTTCACTCTTTTCCCTCTTTTGAACGGCAACGGGGCTAAATATGTTGTGATTTGATTCACAATTTTATTTTTTTTTATTTTTTTTATTGTATTTTATGGAACATCAACTATATTATATTGTCATAAACGATAACAGGCGATGTTCCGACAAACGTCGTTTGTTATGCTCTCTCCTTTGTTGCAGCCCCGTACCGGCCCCACACGGTACGGGGCACCTTTTTTATCGGGAAGTTCATGGAGAGGAATCGAAAGTTGAAAAAAAATTAAAAAATAAAGATTTTTCCTGGAACTTTCCAGAAAACAGGGTGTCAAAGATTCTGTGGCAAGCGACTCTCCTATGAAAAACATCGTTTGTCACACTCTCTCCTTTGTTGCAGCCCCGTACCGACCCCCTCTTCGGTACGGGGCGCCTTTTTGTTCCGGAAAAAACAATCCGGAACGAATCAGCAAAAAGAATCAAATTCATGCACATCTATTATCGTCCTAACATAGTTTTAACAATCGGATGGCATAGTACATGCAAACGGAACAATCCGCAGCAGCGGAACAACCAAACACAGGAGAACATGTATGAAAAGTCCATTCCGAAAACTGGCATTCACGGCGGCACTCTTTTGCGGTACCCTGACGGGAATTGCCGCGACCATCAACGGTGCGGGAGCAAGCTTCCCGGCTCCGGTCTATGCAGCCTGGACCTACACTTACAACAAGACGAATCCGGGCGGAGATCGCTTCAACTATCAGTCGATCGGTTCCGGAGCTGGCGTTTCCCAGCTGAAATCGGGAACGGTCCATTTTGCCGGATCCGATGACCCCGTCAAGGAAAAAGATCTCAAAGAATTCAATCTGACCCAGTTTCCGATGCTGATCGGCGGAGTGGTCCCGGTGGTAAACCTCCCCGGAGTGCCGAAAGGACAGCTCAAACTGGACGGCCCCGCTCTTGCGGCAATCTTCCTCGGAGACATCAAAAAATGGAATGATCCGGTAATCGCCAAACTGAATCCCGGTCTCCGTCTTCCCAACCTGAGAATCACGGTTGTCCGCCGTTCCGACGGATCGGGCACCACCTGGATCTTCACCAATTATCTGAGCAAAGTCTCCGAAAAGTGGTCCAAAGGTCCGGGCAATGCAAAAGATGTCAAATGGTTCCGCGGCTCCATCGGAGCGAAAGGCAACCCCGGAATCGCCAACAACGTCGCTAAAACCCGCGGCTCCATCGGCTATGTGGAATACGCTTACGCCAAGGAGGCCGGACTGGCAACGGTTCAGCTCAAAAATGCGGACGGCAAATTCGTCACCCCCGATGTGGCATCCTTTGCGGCATCCGCCTCCGGAGCCGACTGGAAGAACTCCAGGAACTTCCGCGTGGAACTCACCAACCAGAAAGGCGCCAATGCGTGGCCGATCACAGGCGTGACATACATCGTTCTGAAGAAACAGCAGAAGGAGAAAGAGATCGCCCGGAAAATGTTCCAGTACTTCGACTGGTGCTTCCGGGAAGGCGAAAAAACAGCCTCCGCCATGCACTACGTTCCGATGCCCGCGGAAGTCGTTGCCCTCGTGAAAGACTCCTGGAAAGAAGTCAAGTGAGGCGAACGTTATGAACGAACCGACCGTCTTACGAAAAAGCGGTCCCGCGAAGGGAGGCCCCGGCGGGACCTCCCTTTCCGACAGAGTATTCCGATGGCTCGCAATTTGCGCAGCCGCTCTGGCGGCACTTCTCACGATCGCCTTTTTCCTTCAGCTTGCCTGGCACTCGTATCCGGCATTCCGGGAATTCGGCCCCGGTTTTCTCTGCTCGACGCAGTGGGACACCACCGAAATGAAATTCGGTGCGGCCTGTGCGATTTATGGTACGCTGGTCACAACGGCGATCGCCCTTCTGATCGCGGTGCCGACCTCGTTCCTGACAGCTCTGTTTCTGGTGGAAATCGCTCCGCCGATTCTCTCCCGGATCTTCGGATGCGCACTGGATCTGCTGGCGGCGATTCCCAGCGTCATCTACGGTATGTGGGGACTCTTTGTATTTGTTCCTTTCATGCAGACGCATGTCCAGCCGTTTCTCTCGGATACTCTGGGACTTTCCGTCATACCGCTGTTCGACGGACCGATGACGGGATTCGGTTTTCTCACGGCGGGACTGGTTCTGGCACTGATGTCTCTTCCATTCATGTCGGCGATCATGCGTGACGTTTTCCGCATGGTTCCGGCGGTCGTCAAGGAATCCGCCTACGGAACAGGCGCAACCACCTGGGAAGTCGCCAAAGACATCACCATGCGCTACGGAATGCAGGGCCTCCTCGGCGCCGTTTTTCTCGGACTCGGCCGGGCGGTGGGAGAGACCATGGCGGTACTCTTCATCATCGGCAACAGCGAAGTCATCTCCGCCTCTCTCTACGATTCCGGAGCGACAATCGCATCCATTCTCGCCAACAAGTTTGCGGAAGCCGAGGGCCTTGCGAAAAGTTCCCTTTTCGCTCTCGGTCTGATCCTTCTCTGCATCACCTTTGCCATTCAGATCTTCGGCCAGCTCTGGCTCAGCAGAATTCGTAAAAACGCAGGAGGCGGACTATGAGCACCGATTCCCGAATGGAAACCAGAACGCGCGGACTCTTCCGGCGCAAACTGGCAAACTGGACTATCATTGTGATTTCCGCGATCGGAACCCTGATTGCGGCAGTCTTCCTGCTCTGGATCCTCTGGACAATTCTCCGGAACGGGTTCCACTCCCTTTCGCTGAGCTTCCTGACGCAGCCGACAAAACCATACGGCATTCCGGACGGCGGCATGCTGAATGCAATTCTCGGAACCGCCGTCATCACGCTGGTGGCGACCATTCTTGCGGTTCCGGCGGGACTGCTCGGAGGAATCTGCCTTTCCGAATTTTCACGCGACTCGAAATTCGGCAATGCGGTACGTTTTTCCGCTAATGTCATGATGGGAATGCCCTCCATCATCGTGGGACTGTTCGTCTACACGCTGCTGGTCATGACAACGGGAAACTTTTCCGGATTTGCCGGATCGGTCGCGCTGGCCATCATCATGTTCCCGGTCATTCTCCGGACAACGGAAGACATGCTCTGCATGGTTCCGAACGCTCTCCGGGAATCGGCGCTGGCGATCGGCGCACCCCGCTGGAGAATCACGCTGGCGGTGGTGTTCCGTTCCGCAAAAAGCGGACTCATCACGGGAGTTCTGCTGGCGGTGGCGCGAGTCGCCGGGGAAACGGCGCCTCTGCTCTTCACGGCGCTTACCAGCGACGCCTGGCCGACCGGATTCTTTACCCAGCCCACAGCCAACCTCACCGTCACCATGACGGAATACGCCACCAATTCCCCGTTTGAAACCATGCATGTTCGGGCATGGGGCGCGGCACTTATTATTACATTCACCGTTCTTGCGCTCAACATCATCTGCAGAACGGCGTTCAGGGAGAAAAAAGCATGACGACCAATCCGCCTGTCGAAGAACAGGTAAAAATCTCCGTCCGGCACCTGAATTTCTACTACGGAAACCATCAGGCGCTGTTCGACAACAACATTGAAATCTACCGGAACAGGGTGACTGCGGTCATCGGGCCTTCCGGCTGCGGCAAATCAACCCATCTGCGCATCTACAACCGGATCTACCAGCTCTACCGGGAACAGCGGGCGGAAGGGGAGATCCTCATCGACGGACAGAACATTCTCGATCCCGCAACGGACCTGCTGGAACTCCGACGCAAAGTCGGGATGATCTTCCAGAAACCGACTCCGTTCCCGATGTCGGTCTTCGACAACATCGCCTACGGACTGAAACTGCACTACAAGCTGAAACGAAGCGAAATTGCCGACCGGGTCGAAGAGAGTCTCCGCGGCGCAGCCCTCTGGGATGAAGTCAAGGATAAACTCCGCAAACCCGGCACAGCCCTCTCCGGCGGACAGCAGCAGAGACTCTGCATTGCTCGCGCCATCGCGATCCGTCCCGAGGTCCTGCTCATGGATGAACCGACCTCCGCCATCGACCCCATCGGAACATCGAAGGTCGAAGACCTGATCGGCGAACTCAAGAAAAACTTCACCATCGTGATCGTCACGCACAACATGCAGCAGGCGGCGCGCGTCTCCGACTACACCGGATTCTTCTACAAAGGCGTAATCGTGGAATACGGGAAAACATCGGAACTCTTCACGAAACCAAAACAGAAAAAAACGGAAGACTACATCACCGGCCGCTTCGGATGATCCGGAAGAAGGAAGCCGTCCATCAAAAAGGAAACTGCAATGTCTGTTATTCTCGACAATGAAATTTCAAAGCTCAAAAAGAGTATTCTGATCCTCTGCGGAATGGTGGAGGAGGCGGTCGTCGATGCTGTCGATGCCGTGATGTCCAACGATAAAAAGAAGGCAGAAGGGGTCATCGAAAACGATATCGAGATCGACCATTTCGAACTTGATGTCGAAGAAGAATGTCTGAAAATTCTTGCTCTCCATCAGCCTGTCGCGGGAGATCTGCGCTATGTGATCGCCTGTCTGAAAATGAACAACGATCTGGAACGCATCGGAGATCTCGCGGTCAATATCGCCAAGCGCGCGCTCTCCTACTACTCCATGTCCACGGAAGAGATCCCCGTCGATCTCCGTCCCCTGACAGAGTGCACAAAAACCGCTCTGAGCAAAAGTCTCGAAGCGCTCATCAAGCTCGATGCCGCTCTCGCCGAGGAAGGTCTTGCCTACGACGACGTCATCGACGAAATGAACCGCGAAAATCATGCAAAATTGATCGAACTGATGCATCAGCAGCCGGAAAATGTCGAACGATACCTCAACATCCTGAACGTCTCCAAGCACCTGGAGCGAATCGGGGACTGCGCTACCAACATTGATGAAGATGTCATTTACATGGTCAAAGGCGCCATCGTCCGCCATCGCACCGGAATCGACGGAGAATTCAAAAGGAAAAAAACAATCTGATTCTCTCTTCCGTCCCTCCCGCCTGTGCGCAGGCAAAAAAAACGCGGCTCGGAACCGGATGTCTCCTCCAGTTCCAGCCGCATTTTCTTTTCGGGAAAGAGGGTATTTTACTCTTCCCGCAGATCACTTATTCGCTTTTATTGGAACAGCCAGGTGGAAAGATAGCGTTCTCCGCTGTCCGGCAGAAGAACGACGATGCGTTTGCCTTTCCATTCCGGTTCCCGGCTGAGTTCAAGTGCAGCAAACAGCGCCGCGCCTGACGAGATTCCGATCAGCAAGCCTTCCTTCTTGGCTGCTTCGCGCGCGGTACGTCCGGCATCGTCGGCGGCGACCGGGAAGATCCGGTCGATCAGCTTTGTATCCAGCACGCCGGGGACAAAGCCGGCGCCGATCCCCTGCAGCTTGTGCGGGCCCGCTTTCCCGCCGCTCAGAACAGCGGAGGTATCCGGTTCGACGGCAAAGAGTTTCAACGCCGGATTCTTCTGTTTCAACACTTTGCCGATACCGGTCAGGGTTCCGCCCGTGCCGACCCCGGCGACAAACGCATCCACATGGCCATCGGTCCCGGACCAGATTTCTTCCGCGGTCGTCGCCTCGTGACAGGCGGGATTCGCGGGATTCTCAAACTGCTGCGGAATGAAGGAGCCTGGATTTTGCGCATGAATCTCCTCGGCTTTGGCGATTGCTCCTTTCATTCCGGCGGCACCGTCGGTAAGGACCAGCTCCGCACCGTATGCCTGGAGAAGTTTGCGCCGTTCCATGCTCATGGTCTCCGGCATGGTCAGAACGAGACGATACCCCTTGACCGCCGCAACCAGAGCAAGTCCGATTCCCGTGTTGCCGGAGGTCGGTTCGATAATCAGTCCGCCCGGCTTGAGAACTCCGCGGCGCTCGGCATCCTCGATCATCGCCAGAGCGATGCGGTCCTTGACGCTGCCTCCGGGATTGAAATACTCCACTTTGGCGAGGATCTCCGCCCCGCCGTCGTTAAGACGGTTGATTCTGACCAGCGGAGTATTCCCGATCAGATCCGTAATGCAGTCAGCTATTTTCGTCATATCGCAGATTCCTTTTCCTACCCGACCGTTCCGGTCGTTTTTCGTAATATAACAGAAGGGGAAAAGATTGTCAAACGAATGCCTGCAAATAAAACTCTACCAAACAAGTAGAATTTCAAAAATACCATTCCAAACAGAAATCACTCCTGCTTCCGTTTGAAGTAGTGGCGGGAATCGCCGTACTCATCCCAGAGGATCTGTTCGCCGATGGAAAGAATTTTTGATGTGAGGGCGGAACTGCTCTGTTCGGAATTTTCATCCAGAGCGGGCTTGTCGGCATAGAGCTGATAGCCGCGCCGGTAGGAGGTATCGGTCACGTTCGGCATAATGACGTTGGCACCGGCGAGAAGTCCCTGCTCGCGTCCGGTGTCGCTGAGCGCCTGAAGCGCCGTCGTGGAAGCGATGTTCACATCTTCCAGCAGAAGACGGGTGCAGGCGATCATTTTCAATCCGATTTCAAGCTGTTTTTTCCGATACTCCGGAGTCAGTTCGATTCCTTTTCCGAGCGGCGTGTCGCAATGCGGAATGTAGGGGCCCATGCCGATCATGTCCAGATCGAACTCCTGAAAAAAGCGCAGATCGTGAACCAGCTGTTCCGTTGTCTGCCCGGGCAGTCCGCTCATGACGCCGGAACCGACCTGATAATCCAGTTTCCGCAGTTCGCGGAGACACTGTTTCCTCGCTTCAAAATTGTGATCCGCGGGATGGAGTTTCGCATAAAAGACCGGATCAGAGGTCTCAATCCGGAGCAGATAGCGATGGGCTCCGGCTTTGCGCCAGCGCTCATAAACAGCCGGGGTCTGTTCGCCGCAGCAGAGCGTGATACCGAGACGTCCGTCACTCCGGGTCCGGATCTCGCGCACAAGATTCTCTATAAAGGAGGAGAACTCCTCGGAAACGACCTCTCCGGACTGAAGCACGATCGAACCGTAATGATGCTCCAGCGCCCACAGCGCCGAGTGAATGATATCTTCCGCATCAATCCGGTAACGTCGCACGGAAGTGTTGCCGCTGCGGATGCCGCAGTAGTAGCAGTTCTTCCGGCAGATGTTGCTGATCTCGATCAGTCCGCGCAGACTGACCTTCCTGCCGATATGGCGGAGTTTGACTTCATACGCCTTCCGGTAAAGAGCCTGAAGCTCCGCCGGATCGGTCAGTTCCAGAAAGTCTGCGAGTTCACGGTCCGTAAGCATCATCAGTCGGCCTCCCCGATCAGTCCGCCGCCGAGAAGCAGGTCCCCGTCATAAAACACGGCGGACTGCCCCGGAGTCGGCGATTTCTGTTCCTCATAAAATTCCACCATCACGCTGCCATCCTCCATCGGCCGGATCGAGCCCGCGGTACCGAGTCCCATCGAACGCACTTTGATCCGCACATCGCGCGGCGCCGAGAGAGCGGGAATGCCGCTCCAGCACAAATCGGTCACGCGCATTTTCGTTTTTCTGAGCATCTCCTCTGGCCCCACATAAACGATGTTCCGCTCGGGGTCCAGACTCGTCACATACAGAGGATGCTTCGCAGCAACGCCGAGTCCGCGGCGCTGTCCGATGGTATATCCCCAGAAACCGTTGTGAAACCCCACCACTTTTCCGGTCTCATCCACGATCTCTCCTTTCTCGCCGGCGCGCTGGAGAAGATCGCGGTAGTCGCCGGAATAGAAATCCTGACTGTCCGGCCGATCCGAAACGGGAAGCCCGAACTCGGCGGCCATCGCTCGGATCTCCGATTTCCGGTACTCCCCAAGCGGGAAAAGAACGCCGGAAAGCTGTTCCTGTGTCAGACGATAGAGAAAATACGACTGATCCTTCGCCGGATCAGAGGCGCGCAGAAGCTGAAAACGGCCCTGTTCCGAACGCAGACGCACATAATGTCCCGTGGCGAAACGCTCGAACTCCAGCCCCATCTCCCGCGCCAGCGCCGGAAACGCTCCAAATTTGATGTAGCTGTTGCAGCGGACACAGGGATTCGGTGTCCGTGCAGACTGATATTCACTGCGGAAATTCTCAATCACCACTTTCTCATATTCGCGGGAAACATCCACGATCCGGAACGGGATTCCGATCCGCTCCGCCACCTGGGCCGCACTCTCGATATCCTCTTTCTTATCCGGACTGTAACAACCTTTCCCGGCTCCGCCACGAAACGAGTTGTTCTCATTCCAGATCCGCATGATCGCTCCGGAAACCTCATGTCCGGCCTGCTTCAGGAGCATGGCGGCAACCGCGGAATCCACGCCTCCGCTCAACCCGACCAGAATCTTCATTTTACCATACCTCCCGTCAACTGAAAGGGAGAATATACACTCGCTCCAACGAAATGCAAACCGCAAGACTCATCCCTATGGAAAAACAAAGCCCCCCCTCCTCCCCTCTTTTCCCGCTGATCACACCTCAAGAAAAAAAGATTTTTTTTCTCATTTTTGATTTTCAATCGTCTCCTTTCAGGCTTATAGTATCTTCGAAATCAGAACAGAACCTTCCGGAAACGGAAGAAACACAACCCCGTAACGACAAGGAGAACTAACATGAATAAAAATGATCTCGTACAAACCGTGAAAGACATGATCGCAGCACAATCCTGCTGCAAGGAACTCAAGGCGGCGGGAGAAAAATATCTCAAGGCGATCGGAAGTGCCGAGGAAAAAACCGCAGCCGCCGAACTGCTTCAGGAGATCCGGGAAGATATCGCCACGATCGACCATGTCATCGAATTTTTTGAATCCCCCAAAGCCGTTGAAATCTTCGGTGCGGAAAAGGCAAAAGCCATTGCGGCCCATGCACACGAGGTCAAAGCTGCCGGAGGAAAATGGTGCGACTGTCCCGCCTGCTCCGCCGGATTGAAAATCCTTGAAAACGCTTCCCTGCTCGCCTGATCGCCTCTCCGGTCAACTGAGTACAACGTCTCGTTTCCCATTCGAAACGCCGGGCGGTCAGAAAAGCGCCCGGCGCAGGAATTCCCTTTCGTCACGATAAAGTGACAATATCATTGGAATCATCTGGAAAAGCAATGGTGCCACGTTCCCCGGGAATTGCACTCCGAGGAACAAATCCGCCTACGAACAAAAACACCCCCTCTCCCGGAAACTCGAAGGCGAAAAAAGGATGTACGCAACACCCCGATCCATCTTTTCGTACCAGGAGAGAACGCTCCCGTTTTTCAACAGAAAGAAAAGTTGCAGGACTCCGGCATTCCCGGCTCACGCATTGAAGTCAAACTCCACCGCTTTCAGGAAAGCGCGGGCAATGACGGAATGTCCCGGCGCGGCGGCAGGATGCACTCGATCCCACGAGAAATAGGAAGAGTGACAATGCTCCAGCACTTTGTCGAAGGCAGCCTGGACATCGACGAAAATCAGCTGGTATTCTTCAGCCAGACGCCGGCAGACCTCTCCATACCGATCGATCATCGCCCGCATGGCATCCTCTCTGTTCGGCTCCATGTAGTACGGAGTCATCAGAACAATATTCGGAATCACGGGCTTGGAAAGTTCGATGATTTTCCGCAGATTCGACTCATATTCCCCGATCAGCACATGGCGCTCCTTCATATACGGAACATCAAACTGACGCCAGACATCGTTGACGCCGATCATAATGGAAAGCCAGTCGGGCTTCAAATCAAGAGTATCCGTCTGCCAGCGATTCAAAAGCGAACGCGTGTTGTCGCCGCTGTTTCCCATGTTCACGACCCGGATCATGCGCTCAGGATAAACGGCCGTCAGCAGTCCGTTGACAATATTCGGATACCCTCCGCCGAGAGGATTGTGAAGACCTTCTGATATCGGACGTGTTCTTCCGGCATCCGTAACTGAATCCCCCTGAAAAAGCAGTTTGGAACCTGTCTGTATTTTCATCAATCGCTCCTTTTCCGCAGACCGGCAGCGATCATCCATCCGCTCTTCCGGATGCACTCCCACAGTCCGCAGAGATTTTTTACTTCCTTTTTTGAACGGACAGCCGACCATCTTACATCGGCTCTCCGGATATTATTCTCATTCCCGACAAGGAATCGCAGTCTCTTGTTCCGTTTTCCTTTAATATACGCCGGAGCTGGAAAAATACAATCGCCAGCCTGTTTTAATCCGCCAGCCGGACTTTCTGTTTTTCGCGGAAAGAAACGACTTTTCCTGCCGCCCCCTCCGTTTGCCCTCTTGACAAAACAGAAGAAATGTTGTATAATGAACACTAACACGATCTAGATGGAGGTTTTGATGCGGGTTACGATGAAAGACATTGCAGAGCGGTGCGGGATCGGAAGATCCACGGTTTCGTTTATTTTAAACGGAACGGCGGCAAATGTCGGTCTTTCGGAGGAGCTCTGCCGCAGGGTTCTGCAAACCGCGAAGGAGATGGGATACCGGCGCAATGAACTGGCATCCTCGGTCCGGAGCGGCAAATCCCGGGTGATCGCGTATGTCAACGGGGGACGACTTGCCGCCACCTATACCATGCGCATGATCGCAGGCATCAACGACTCGCTGAACCGGAACGGATACAGTTTACGAATGTACATTCATAACAATGAAGAACCGCTGGATCTTCTTATAGATAAAATTCTTTCGAATATGATTTCCGGTGTCATCATCGACCGTTTCATCAAAGCCTCCGGGGAATTGATCCAGCAACTCCAGTCATGGGACATCAAAGTTGCAATGATGGATTCTTTTGATGTCTTGTATCCGGTCATTCAAGTCGGCTCCGATGATGAAGCAGGAGCGGCCGCAGCAGCAGATCAGCTGTATCGACTCGGACATAGAAGAATCGGCGTCTCCTACATGGATGTTGGTCCGAAACTCAGAATCAGACCGGAATTCTTCCTCAAGCGTCTAGGGGAGCTCGGACTGGAGAATGGAGAATCCATCCGGCTGGGACTTTCCCGCAACGCCTCATGGAATCCGGAGGATGCGGCAAAAGTCGCGGACTTCTGTCGACGTCCGGATCATGCAACAGCAATTTTCTGTGAAGCGGATCCAATTGCTCTCCGCTTTATCCAATATGCCTATCAGGCGGGATTTCATGTCCCCGATGACATATCCGTCATTGGCTATGCAAATCTGGATTATACCGAATATTCCAATCCACCGCTTTCCACGTTTGCGACTTCATTCGAAGATATCGGAGAAAAAACCGCAGACCTCTTGATTGAGTCTATCAAAAATAACCGGCAAAGTACCGAAAAGGTCAAGCTCCCGGCAATCTATCTGGAACGAATGTCCACCAAACCATACAACGGAATCAAACAACAGGAGACGGAGGAATGAGAAATTTCACATTAATAGAACTCCTTGTCGTAATTGCAATCATTGCAATTCTGACAGGAATGCTGCTGCCTGCACTGAACTCGGCGCGAATGAAAGCTCAGCAGATTACATGCGTCGGAAACTACAAGCAAATGGGGATCGCCACAGCAAATTATGTGGCGGATTTTGATAACTACTATATTCCGTTCAGATCAATCTCCACACTTGACGGCAACGGAAAAACCTGGGATCGGATTGGCTACTCTTATAAACACTGGATCGCCTTCTATCTGAACGGAAAAAATATGGATCAACAGGCATGGGAATGTGAAAATCCAGATGCATATACAAAAAGATTCATGACAAAACTCTCTTTACCCAACCACCGCTGCCCGGCTTGTAACATGCATCGGAACCGCCCCTACGGCGGATGTGCTCTCATGAACGGCACCCAAACGGATAGTGAGACTGCGAACACCTTTATCATCAACATCAATTCCTATGAGATCTTTCTTGCACGCAAGTCATCCGAACTGCAGGGCAATCCCTTTTATCTGATGGAAGGTTATAATCACGATGGTGTTTTCGGGCCTAGGAGTATGAGCCTGTCAGGAGTGACATCCTGTCTGACGACACCGGCGAAAAAAGAGGCGTACCTCCCCAGTTCACACAATGGGAAATGGAGTGTACTATTCGCGGATTTTCATGTAGAAACCCTCTCATGGGAACAGATGTATCTCAACAAAAACAGATTTTCAATCAAACAAAAATAACTTTAGAAAGGCATCTTCTATGAACTCCCTGTATTGTGCGGCGCTGATCGCCATGACATTGCCGGCGTTTGCAGCCGCTCCGGACTATGTTCCGGTCTTCGCAACAAAGGCTCTGCAGAAGCAGATGCCGGAGCTGAAGGTGAACTCTTTCCTCCAGAAAGGGAAAAGTTACGATCAGCCGAGCTTGGCAGTCGGCAACAAACGGATCAGCATCCGGGAGGTCAACAGAACCTTCCGCGCCGATCGCGATCACGACCTGCGGATCTATGTGGATGATGAAGAGATCATGAACCTCCAGTTCTGGGGATCCTATGACGGAAAAGGCAATTTCGGTTATCCCTTCAAGGATCTCCCCGATGGAAAAAAGGAACTCCGGATCGACAAAAATAAAAAAACCGTCACATGGTTCAAGGAATATCAGCTTCCCGACGGAAAACGCGCCACCTTTTTCTATCAGTTGAAACCCATCGGAGAAAGCCGCGTCGAACTCTCCTGGGATCTCGGCATCCCCCCGGAAAAGGAAAAAGAGTTCCGCAAACAGCATTTCGGAGTCTCCTTCTGGTTCGGCTCGCAGGTCTATAAGAACGCCGGAATGAAAATCGACGGACTTCCTTATCCCGGAAAAAACAAAACCGAACTTCTCAATCCTGCGAACAAGCCGGAAACCATCCAGAAAAAAGGAAGCCGTCTGGAACTCTATCCGGATAAACCTGCAAAAACGGTTGCTCTGGAGTTTCCCGTTTATACGCTGCTGATCCAGGAAAGCGGAAAACAGAATAAAATCACCGGCAAGGAGTCGTTCAGCCTCTTTGTCCGCACAAGTCCGACGCAGCAGACTCAGCAGAAGGAACGGAACCGGATCATCATCGACTTCGGAAAAGGCAAGGTCGATGACAAATCCGCACCGCCTCCGAACGGCGGAATCGATTTCTGGAAACGCGACGCCATGCACGTTCCCCTCTCTCCGGTCCGGAATCTCATGCCGAATCCGAGCTTCGAACAGGGACTCCGCTACTGGACCTGGCAGAACGGCGGAGCCGATAACAAAGGCGCAACAGATACTCCCCGCTACTCCGTGGATTCCGCAGAAAGCATGTTCGGGAAATCCTCTCTGCGAATTGCTCCCGTCCAGGGCGGAGCCGCCGCTATGCAGAGTTTTCCGCTCCCCATGGAGAAAAATAAGACCTATACGCTCAGTTTCTCGGCAAAATCGGCAAAGCCGGGCGCCAGTCTCACTCTCGGATTCTTCAGCGTGACAGACGGTGGAAAATTCCCCCGCGACTACGCCTGGAAAAAAAGCTTCCCCCTGACAACCGAATGGCAGCGCTTCTCCTATACCGTCACAGCTGACGGCGCCGGAACCGCACTGGTTCTGAACGCCCGCGGTTCCGAGGTCCGAGTGGACGGTATCCAGCTGGAACAGTCGGAAAAAGCCACGGAATTCGTCGCGCCCCCCGTGGAAGGGCGTCTCTTCACATCCGATCCCGACAACACCATCGAATCCGGCACTCCGGTCAAAGCCTCCTTCGAACTCTACGGCAAGCCGGGAATCCGGGCGGAAGTTCTATTCACGTTGACCAACTTCTATCGCGAAGTTCTCTACCAAGGCTCCTTCCGGAGCGAAACGGGAAAACGGTTCTCCCTCCCCTTCGACAAATGGAGCTCCACAAACGGAATCTACATTCTCAAAGCGGAATACCGGGTTCCGGGCATGAAACCTTATTATGACTATTACCGCTTCACGGTAATCCGGTCGCTTGCGGGAAAACATGCGGTCAGAACTCTTTTCAGCACCCTGATCGCAGACTTTTTCCGTGTTCCCCGGCAGGACGATGTCGGACGACTCTATCAGCGTTCCGGTTTCGGCGGCACCAGCTATCCAATCTCCTCCAAAGTCTATCCGGAAGAGTACCGGATCCAGACAAAATACGGAATCGAAGATTTCCTGATGCTCCCGCCCGCCGCCCTTCCCTTCTCGAACAAGGAGGAAAAGGAGAAACGCGAATTTCTCGGTTCTCAGCTGAAAAAGCTCACGGCGATCACGCCGGAAGCGGAAAAGAAAATCGAGGAGATCACCTATGAGGCCGTCTCGAACCAGCCACAGAGGAAATACTGGGCACCTCTGACCGAATCCGAAGGATCGCCGATCCTCCGCGCAGGTAAATTCGATGAGTGGTTCAAGGCACAGGCGGCATTTGCCCGCGGAGCAAAACGGGCAAATCCGAATGTCAAACTCATGCCGTGCGGCGGAACCTCCGGATGGTCGCAGCTGCGCGGTCTCCGCGAAATGACCGGTTATCTGAAAGCATCGCAGGGTAAAATCAAATGGGACGCCATCGCGGTGCATCCCTACTGGGATCTCGACGGGACAAAAGGGTTTTACGATCTCGACACCGAAATCGCCCGGCTCATCGACCTGATGAAACAGTTCGGCTACGGAAAAGAAACTCCGATTCTCCTCACCGAAGGATTCAACATTCCCAATGTGCATGTGCCGGAATGGAGTGCAAACCTGTGGAACGATCCCTATTGCGGAAACCGTCCGACTTACGACACGAGTCTCCGGGAATTCGTTCAGGCGTCGCTCGCCGCGCGCACATTCCTGATCTGCATGAAGTACTGGCCGCAGGTTCAGCATTTCAACATCTGGGAAAGCCGTCTCTACTTCGATATGTATTTGACGCCCAAAGCATTGTGCCTTGCGGTCAACACGCTTGGACATCTGCTTGACGATCCGGAATACCTTGCCGACATCCGTCCCGCAAACGGAGTCCGCGGCTACACCTTCCGGAACCGGAAAGACTCCTCCATCGTCACGGCCCTCTGGTGTACGATCGACAAGGTCGAGGACGGCTTCGAACGCGGCCCCGTCCTGAAGATTAAATTCGACTCTCCCCTCCCGGAACTGATCGACCTCATGGGCAACCGTCGCGAACTCAAGACGGAACCGGATGGCACCTGTCTTCTCCAGCTCACTCCCGCGCCGTTCTTCCTGAAAGGCGGCGATCCGGTGAAAATTGCCAAAGCACTGAATCAATGTGAAGTCATCGGCAGCGATTCGAACACCGCAGTGGCATTTGCGCCCGCTCCCGACGGAAAAATGAAAGCGCTCATCCGCAACCTGACGGGACGCGAACAGAAGGGAGTCCTCGAAATCGACGGCACAAAACGGAACTTCTCCGTTGCCCCCGCCTCGGAAAAAACGGAACTGCTGCCGATGAATGCTCCTGTACAGTTCGGCAAACTCTTCCGCTGGAACAAAGATTTCACGGTCCGGCTCGCCAACGGTTCCGTCGCGGAAAAGCACTGGAACATGGACTACTTCTACGTTCCTTATGTCAAGGGGACTCCCGACTGGTCAAAGATTCCCGCAATTCCGATCCGAAACGTTTTCTACAACAAGAACGCAAAAATGGAACAGAAGGCGCAGGTTCTCTCCGCCGAATTCCAGACGGCATGGAACGAATCCGGCTTCTATGTGCGCGTCAAGGCAAAGGATGCCGATTTCGTTGCAGACCGGAAAAAATTCACATCTCCGAACCTCCGGAATAATCTCTATATCCTCGACGGGGCTCTGGAAGTCTACTTTGACTGCGGAGCCAACGGACGCTCCAATGTCAGACGCGGATACGATCAGGATGACTACCGGTACGATTTCTCCTACGGCAATCTCGAGGGGAAAACCGGCCCCGGATTCGTCAACCGTCTTCGCGCCGTCAACTGGCAGTTCGCAGGCGGGCTCGACATGCCGACAAAAGAACAGGCAAACCGCGAGATCAAGTGCACCTTCACCCGCACCGCCGATGGATATATTTACGATATCACCTTTGAACCGAAATATATCGAACCGATCCGGCTGGAACCGGGATTCACGGCAGGCTTCGCCCTCTTCCTCCACAATCAGGACCAAGGCGGAAAGTACTCGGCGCTCTCCATGGCGACCGAAAACGGAACGGCTTGCGACTACAATCCGCATCTCTGGCCGCTGATGATTCTGGCAAAACAGCAATAAACTCCATACCCAATCATAAGGATTTTTTCAATGAAAACAGTCTTCGAAAAAACAGAGTGGTTCCGAAAAGCGGAATACGGATTATTCTTTCACTTTCTAAATTCGGGCAGTGCGCTCCATCCGCCGGAGAACCGTAGCCAGCGGATTCCCGCGCCTCCCGATGAGTGGAACAGGATGGTGGACAGTTTCGATGCGGATGCCATTGCGAAACAGGTTCATGAACTTGGAGCGGGCTATGCCTTTCTGACCGTCGGTCAGAACTCCGGCTACTACTGCGCGCCGAACGAGACCTATGACCGGATCATGGGACTGAGCGGAGATCGTTCCAAGTGCTCCCGCCGCGATCTGATCAGCGACTTTGCCGATGCCCTTGCAAAGTACAACATCCCCCTGCTTGCCTACACCACCACTCTTGCGCCCGGATTCGATTTCGACGCGGTGCGGAACCTGAAATCCATCCCGCCCTGGAACTGCAATGCAAACTGCGGAAATTATCAGGAGGTCAAACAGTTTGCCGGAACCGATCCGCGTCTGCGGGAATTCCAGACGATGTGGAGCGCCATTCATGCCGAATGGATGCGGCGCTGGGGAACAAAAGTCAAAGGCTGGTGGGTCGATGGCTCCTATTTCGCCGATAAAATGTATGCCTTTCCGGATCCACCCAACGGAAAGTCCTTCGCCGACGCCCTTCGCACCGGCAATCCGGATGCGATCATCGCGTTCAATCCAGGCGTGGTCTATCCGCCTCGCGCGGTGGACCCGTGCCAGGACTATCTTGCCGGAGAGATCAACGAACCAGAATACGGACTCCTCAACGGCCCCATGGTCGAGGGGATGCAGTACCATGTACTGACCTATGTCGGGCAGTACTGGGGAAAAGGACCGGTCCGCGGCGATGGGAAAACTCTTGCCGCCATGACCAGGAACATTACCGATAACGGAGGTGTCGTCAGCTGGGATCTCCCCTTCTCGCCAAAGGGGATCGACGACGAACTTTTCGCCGTACTCAAAGAGTTCGCCGATCAGTATGCCCGCAGTAAAAAACTCTTCCCGAAAACGGAAGTCAAAATCACGCCGCCGTGCTGGAACGCGGAAGGAAAAGGAATCCCCGGCAAAGTGGAACTTCATTCCGTGGATCCCGCCGAAATCGAGCTGGAATGGAATGGTTCCCTCTGCACGAACGGAGGGGAAAAAGATGCGGTGATCGAACTTGCGCCGGCAGACGCGAAAGAGTGTCGTTTGAAACTGAGCTGCGGCGGATTCTCCAGAGAGATCCCGGTGCATATTGCCAGAGAGATTGCTCTTTCTTCGTCGCTTTCCGCTCCAATGGAGCTGAAAACAAAGGATGGCGTCCGGCACCTCGGAGCCTATCAGTGTGCAGTTGCTGATGGTGATTTTATCATAGATGCGGAAATTTTCGAACAGAAACCGGAGATCCGTGCCATGCCATGGGAATGTTCCTGTCTGGAGGTGTTTCTTTCGGACGGGGTTCAGGAAAAAGTCCAGATCTGCATCCGGCACGACGGTGCAGTTTTTCAAGTGAAAAACGGTGCCGTGGAAGAGTGTCCAGCTGTCAAAATCGTTCCGGGCAGGCGGGATGCGGACTCTTTCCGCTTCCGGGCCGAAATTCCGCTCTCCCTGATGAAAAGCTATCGACCGGAAGACAAAACGTTTTTCTTCGATTTCCAGCAGAGCGTCAAAGAGGGAAATGCCGTCCTCCGGAATATGCTCTCCGGTTTTGCCGGAGGAATCGTTTCGGAATTTGCAAAAGCCATTGTAAAGTAAAAATATAAAAACAAAAAGAAAGACGGGAACATCTTTGTTTCCGTCTTTTTTTTATACCTCCGTTTTTCTCTCCTCTCCTGCAATGGAATCCCGGTAAAAGAGCGGAGAAATTCCATACCGCCGTTTGAAGAATTTGGAAAAATAATACGGGGAGGAGAATCCGAGTTCCTCCGAAATCTCCCGGATTTTTTTCTTCGGATCGTGCATGAGGTGCAACGCTCTGGCAAGGAGTTCATTCTGAAGGAACTCCTTCGCGGAACAGTGCATCTCCCTGGAGAATTCCCGGGAAAACGCGGGAACGCTCAATCCGGCGGACTCCGCGAGGTCGGCAACGCTCATTCGTGCGGAAACGGAACGGCGCACCATCTTCGGAATCTCTGCAAAACGCCATTTTTCGGCATGATTCCGGTTTGCCGGAATCAGCGGCAGACAGAGCTCCAGAACGATTGACTGCAATCCATAACAGGCGATCACCGGGTCCGGTTCGGCAAAATAACGTTCAATCCGTTTCAAGATTTCCGGAGAATGCAGACAATGTATTCTCTCCGAACCGGTGAACAGATCCATTCCCGGAAACGCCTCCAATGTAAAATGGAGACTCAAAATCCGAAAATCCGGTTTACGGTGAATGAAAATGGGAAGCCCCAGGGGAATGAACAGAATCTCGCCATCCCGGTGCGGAAAAATCTCTCCTGTGACGTTGCTGCGGATATAAGACTCCGCTCCCGGATCGCTGCCGACAACACAGGAGAGAATATTGAACGGAAGCTGAAACGTCCGATCATATTCCGTCACCTCTTCGAACAGATTGACGAACCGGAACTCCGCTCCCGCCCTGCACGCCGGATGTCTTCGGAAGAAAGATATCATAAAATAACATCCTTATCTTTCAAAATTACATCTCATTTCCCCAGTCCGTCTGTTAAATTATCACATCAAATGAGAAATTCAAACAGGGAGTCACGGGACATGGAAAACACGGATCTCAGACAGGAACTTCGCACCTTTTATCAGGAAGGCGGCAAACAAAACGGTCCATGCCGGGACGCGGAGCAGACCGCCAGTTACAACCGGATGCTCGAAGAGTTTCAGGCCACTGCCGCGGCACATCCGGAATACTCCGCCATGCGGATGCGGAAAGAGACATATCGGATCATCACCGATCACTTCCGTCCAGTGATCTTCCGGAATTGTCCGTTCTACTTTGAAGCCGGAATCAACGGCGGCTGGGGAAACTATCCGGGAAAGAACTGGCTCCAGAACCATTTCCGGGAGAAGATCTTCCGGCAGGAGATTCCCGCTCAGGATTTCGAACGCTTCCGTGCACGCAGCAATCAGAGATACATTCTCTGCTGCGGACCTTATGTGGATGCCGTTCATCATCTTCCGCCGATCACACGGATTCTGGAAGGCGGGTTCCGGAGCGTTTACGAAGAAGCGCTTGCCGCCCTTCCCCGATGCGGGAATGCGGAGGAACGCGAATTTGTCGAAACCGCAATCGCAGGACTGGAGAGCATCCGGGAAATCCAGTGGAAGTTCGCATCCCGCGCGAAAGAACTTCTGGATTCCGGCGAACTGAGGGGGAAACAGAAAAAATTGATGAGCATGATTGCCGATTCCGCACAACGGTGTCCCTGGGAAGCGCCCGCGACGTTTTACGAAGGACTCAATTTGTTCTGGTTCCTGCGCGAAATACCGGCACTGCTCGACGGATTGTCACAATTTTCGATCGGGCACCCGGATGCCATGCTGATTCATCTCTACCGGAAGGACCTTGCGGAAGGACGTCTGACAAAAGAGGATGCCTATGAACTGATCCGTCAATTTCTCCTGATTGCCGACTGTCATTACGACAGCTTCTCCGTTGTCCATGACTACTGCGATCACGAACTGGAAATTCCCCTGACCCTCGGCGGATGCGACGAGGACGGAAACGAAATCTGCAATGACCTGACCTTTCTCTTTCTGAAAGCCCACCGGGAGTGCGGACTCGTTTTCCCGAAACTCCACTGCCGGTATTCGGAGCATTCGTCTTCCGAATATCTGCGCTTCATCGCGGAGGATCTCCGCAATGGAAGAGGAGTCTACTCGCTGTTCAACGACGAGGCGGTCATCCGCAGTCTAACCAGACAGGGCAAAACTCTGAAGGAAGCCAGACGCTATCTCTGCACAGGATGCTGGGACGGCTTCGTCGACAGCGTCGAAAACGTTGACACCGCCAACTATTTCAGTCTGGCGCGGATTCTCGAAGCAACCATTTATCCCGATCCCGAACGGGAAAAAGAAGCACAGGTTCAGTTCGAACGCATCGACCATTGCACCTCCTTTGAGGAAGTCCGCAACACCATCTACCGCAATATTCTCCATTTTCTCCGTTCCGTCCTGAACGACTACACAAAGTACGGAGCACTCTATCCGCGGATCGCGCCTCATCCGACCTACTCCGCCTGTCTGGAAGGCTGTCTCGCCTCCCGGAAAGACGAAACCGCCGGAGGCAGCAAATACAAACAGCGAATCATCGTCCTGGCATTTCTGGCAAATCTCATCGACTCGCTCTCTGCCATCAAGACGCTCTGTTTCGACCGGAAGACTTGTACGCTCGAAGATCTCCTGAATGCGGTCCGGAACAACTGGAAAGACGCGGAAGTTCTGCGGAACGAAGTCCTCTCCGCGCCGTACTGGGGCGACGATTCCGAAACGACCACCGCCCTCGCCCGCTTCTTTCTGGACGGACTCCTCCGCGACACGGCCGACCTGAAAAATGAACGCGGCGGCCCCTATACCTTCTCCATCTGGATCTACCGCGAATACCGCTACTGGGGAGAACAGATGCGCGCCCTCCCGGATGGGCGCTTCGACGGGGACCTTCTTTCCCAGGCGCTGAATCCCTCTCATTTCCGCAACAAGGAGGAGATCACCACAACTCTGAATGCCCTCGGACGACTCGATTACAGCAAATTTCTTTCCACCAATACGAATCTGACCTTCGATCGCGAGCACACCACGCCGGAACTGCTGGAAGCCCTCTTCCGCTCCTTTGCCGCCAAGGGGCTCCAGCTTCTCCAGCCGAACTGCTGTTCCCGGGAAGAACTGCTGGATGCGCAGAAACATCCGGAAAAGCACCCGAATCTGATCGTGAAAGTCTGCGGCTTCTCCGCCCGCTTTGTCGCACTCGAACCGGAATGGCAGGAGGAGATCCTGAAGCGGAAACGCTATTGATTTTCAAACTGTTCCGTGGTATATTACCGCTTCTTCACAACGGGAATAAAACGGGAGAACAGCATGAAGGGAGGAATCCATTCCGATCCGGAACGGCTGACGGCAGCCTGCGTTTTGAGTATCATCGGGGGATTCCTCGATATCTACACCTATCTCTATCGCGGAAAGGTGTTCGCCAATGCCGTAACAGGAAACATGGTGCTTTTCGGACTCAATCTCGCAGAACGGAACTGGCTGGCTTCCGGTCGCTATCTGCTTGCGATCCTCTCCTATGCGCTCGGCGTATTTGTCGCGGAAATCGTTCATGGAAAACTGCCGGACGGACGGAAAATCTCCTGGAACCAGACTGTCATCCTTCTGGAAATTCTCTGTCTTCTGCCGGTCTGTTTCATTCCCTACGGAGAGTTCGATTTCATCGTCAACTCTCTGATCTCGTTTGTCTGCGCGCTTCAGGTCCAGACCTTCCGGAAGGTGCACGGACTGCCCTTCGCCTCCACAATGTGCACCGGAAATCTGCGCAGCGGAACGGAAGCTCTCTTCCACAGCTGGAAAAAACGCATGCCTGGCGAATTCACCAAGGCCATGCATTACTACGGCGTGATCGTCTGCTTCATTTTCGGTGCGGCGGCCGGTGCAATTCTGCTCGGAATGCTGGGGCACTTCATCTTTCTTCTGATTCCGCTCGGACTGCTGGCGGTCTTCTTTCTCATCACACCGAAGCGCCAGATTGTCATCTGGAGAAACCGCCTCCGGGCTCTCTTCGGGAAATAAGCGTTTCTCCCCTTCCCGGAAAAACAGAGATAGTTTTGACGGATCTGTTCAGACAATACGGGAATTCCATGCGCGAATCCGTTGTTTCATCTCCTCAATCCCGAGAACGCCATGGGCAAAACCTTTCCGGACCAGTTCCGCCGGGAGAAATTCATCGTATTTGTCAAACAGCGGAATTTCTCCCGGATAGAGCAGTTCCATCGGATCCAGCGGTTCCCCGGCGATCTCAGACAGAACGCGGAAAAATTCCTCCGCATTCGCCCGCATTTTGAATTGCAGGAAATACGGTCTTGAGGAGTCCAGCGCGGACAACCCAAGCCTGGATGCGCATTTGAGTTTCAGAAAACGTTCCAGCGCAAGAAACGCATACGTACCGAGCCACGGAAAAAGGCACCACATCTCACCGCCCAGACAAATCAGCGGATTTTCCGTCATTCCGGAATTCACCGCGGCACGCCTGGCTTCGCCGAGTCGCACCACGGCATTTTTCATCAAGTACGGATAGATCCGATCGCTCTGCAGAACCTCGCGCATCTTCTCCAGAATTTTCGTATGCATGTCTCCGGGACACAACCCGAAGAACGCAGGGACCTTGCCGGGAACCTGTTCACAGTAGATCAGATGACGCTTGTAGTCGATCTCCTCGACGATCCAGACATGTCCGGCAAGCGCGATCTTCTCTCCGACCGGCGGCGGCCTCACAATCGTTCCGAGCTCCTGCGAACGGGTGCGGACCGTGAACTCCTCGTTCTCCTTGAACACCGCAAAAAAACGGAAGGAGCTGAGCTGCCGTTCCCCCGCAAGACCGACAATCAACCCGCCGCGTTCCGTCTTCTGAATCTGTTCCTGCGCAAGGAGATGATGCAGAAGCATCCGGAAATCCTCCTGCGAAACCCGGTGGAAATACGAGAGCGAAAGCACACGGCCCGCCAGCGCGGCAGGCGACATCTCCCCGCACGAAGCCAGCGTGCTCATCGTCTGATGATACAGCAGACTGTACGGCAGACGATCCAGTCGCGGCGGTTCCACCCACCGTTCCTCCAGATACGTCTGCACCAGACCAATTCCCTGAAGGAGCTTCCACGGCACCGTCGCCGGCAGCATTGCCCGCTCCTCCGGCGGATCCTCCCGCATGACAAACCACATCTCCGGCGGCAGATCACGTCTGCCCGTGCGTCCCATCCGCTGGAGAAAGGAGGAAACCGTAAATGGCGCGTCGATCTGAAACGCGCGTTCCAGACGCCCGATATCGATCCCGAGTTCCAGAGTCGCCGTTGTCACAGTCGTCTGAAAACGGGTATCATCCTTCATCGCCTCCTCCGCGCTCTCCCGGTAGGAGGCGGAAAGGTTGCCGTGATGAATCAGAAAACGATCCGGCTCGTTTTTCGCCTCGCAATACTGCCGGAGCGTGGTGGTGACCGCCTCGCACTCTTCGCGTGAATTCACGAAAACCAGACACTTTTTCCCCCTGGTATGCTCAAAAACATATCCCAGTCCGGGATCCGCATGTGCCGGAGCGGTATCGGTTTTCCCATCCAGCACAGGCAGAGCGCCGGCACATTCCGCAGAGCCGTTCTCATCCGCGGCCTGACGCTCCTGAACATAGAAATGTTCCATCGAAAGCCGCCAGCGGACGCCTTTCCCTTTGATTTCAGGAATCAGGGTCCGACGGCCGGTCCCCATCGAAAGAAAACGGCCGGTGTTCTCCGGATCGCCAATCGTTGCGGAAAGTCCGATCCGGCGCGGATTCACTCCAGCCAGACGGGAGAGACGTTCGATCAGACAAAGCGTCTGTCCTCCGCGATCGCCGCGCAGCAGAGAGTGCACCTCGTCGATCACCACAAACCGCAGATCTCCAAACAGATGCGGAATCTCCGAATGTCTGCGCAGCAGAAGCGCCTCCAGCGACTCCGGCGTAATCTGGAGGATCCCGGAGGGATTCTTCAACAAACGGCTCTTATGCGACCGCGCCACATCCCCGTGCCAGTGCCAGACCGGAATCCCGGCTTCCCGACAGAGCTCGTTCAAACGCAGAAACTGATCGTTGATCAGCGCCTTCAGCGGCCCGATGTAGATCGCACCGACCGTTTTCGGCATATCCTCCTGAAAAAGCGTCAGTATCGGAAAAAACGCCGCCTCCGTCTTGCCCGAAGCCGTGGACGCGGACAGCAGCAGATTGTCATCCGAATGAAACACCGCATCCCCCGCCGCAACCTGAACCGCACGCAGCGATTCCCAGTTGTTCCGGTAGATGAAATCCTGTATAAACGGCGCATATCGCTGGAAAATGTCCATCGGAACCTCAGAGTTCAAATTCTTCGAATTCTTTCTGAACGGGAACCTCGGAGAGCTGGCTTTCCGCAAACCGGAACTGATCCGATCCCAGCAGAGAATCGACCGAAAGCCCCGGATTCTGCCAGACCAGATTCAACAGCTCAATGAAATCCCGAATCACTTCCCGCGGCGTGATATGGGAATCCGCACCGATCCGGTGAAATTCGAACCGGAGAAAACGAATCAGGTCATCCTGCGTCAGAATTCTATGGTATTCAAAGAGTTCCGCATGAATATCAGCAAGTTTCTCCACAAGCACCAGCATCTCTTCCGCCGTCAACGGAGAAAGACGGATCACAGGAGCGAGCATATCCCGCAGCTTCTCCCCGCTGAATCTCCCATCCTCCAGACGCGACCGCAGAGCCTCATAGCTGAACACCCCGCGCCTGGTATCCTCGACACACTGCGGAGTACCTCCCATGAGAATGCCCAGATACCGAGCCTTCCCCTGAAGCGTATCGTTGTACATGGTGAGAATCTTTTCATAATTGCTCTGGCGCGTGATGCTGTTCGGAATCTTGTAGATGTTGACAAGCTCGTCGATCAGAATCAGAAGACCGCTGTAACCGGCGCGCTTCAGAAAGGTCGCAAACAGTTTGATGTACTCGTACCAGTCGTCATCCGTGACGATGATGCCGACCCCCAGGTCATTTTTTGCCTCCGTCCGGGTTCCGTACTCTCCGCGGAACCATTTGACGACCTTTGCCTTCGTCTCCTCGCACCCATCCAGATGAGAACGATAATAAAGCGAAAGCAGACGGGCGAAATCGAATCCATGCACCATTTCATTCAATGAGGCGATCACCTCTCCGATTTTCCGCTCCACCAGACGCGGAAACGCGGGATCGTCGGGAGAAATGCCGTTTTCCGCAGCAGTCTCCATCTGCACACTGCTGATCCAGCGGTCCAGAATAAGAGTCAACGCCCCGCCTTCCGGACGGGTCCTCGTCGCCATGTTCCGGATCAGCTCCTTGTAGGTGGCAAGCCCCTGCCCGCGGGTTCCCTGGAGCCGGCGCTCCGGAGAAAGATCGGCATCCGCCACAACAAAGTTCCGGTCCATTGCATAGTTCCGAATTGTCTGGAGCAGAAAGCTCTTTCCGCTGCCGTATCTCCCGACCAGAAAACGGAACGTGGCTCCCCCCTCCGAAATAATCTCCACATCCCGCAGCAGGGCGTCGATCTCCAGCTTGCGACCGACCGTAATGTATGGCAGTCCGATCCTCGGCACCACACCGCCTTTCAAAGAATGGATGATCGCCGAAGCTATTCTTTTTGGCACTTTTGTCATCCGATCACTCCTTTCAGTTCCTCTTCATACTCTTCCAGCACACGGGGATGGTCATCGGAACAGTCAATCACCACGTCGCCAAACAGCCCGAACAGTTTCTCGTTGACTGCATCGGCTAGAATCGACACCATCGCTCCACGCGAACGAAGAAACGCTTCGTAAGGTTCCCCATGAAGCAGACAACGCAGAAAAGTACGTTCCGTCTCATTCAAATCCAGTCCAGCCTCCGGAACAGACACACCGCTCTCCGAAACTTGATTCTTCCCCGCTCCGGCTTCAACCGGAAATTCCAGTCCAGGTTCCGATTCCGATTCAACCTTGACAGAATCCGTCGCTTCCATCGACTCCTCCGATCCCGGAAGGATCAGTTTTTTCTGCGTGACAAGCGCCGCTTCGCGAATCTCCGGCAGGCGGGAAAAATCAATCCGGATCTCCGGAATGGTACGCTTTCGCTCCTCTTCCTGCAGGGATTCGATCTCCCGGGTGATGAGCGCAAGCGCAGTCTTCGTTGCCTTTTCCGGCTGAAGAGTCGATTTGAACTGGTAACTTCGCCGCATCAGGAAATCAATGTTTTTCAGAAGTCCGCCGATCCGGTGCAATTTATCCTTCCGGCAGAAGAAGCGCTCGCACGACCATGCGCCGTCATGACAGACATAACGGCAGAGATCCGTCAGCTCGAACACCTCATCCGGATGCCGCTGCCCCTCATAGAACACCGCAGAGGAAAACATCGTATAAGCCGAAGCATGCATCTCTCCGAAAAACGCCTTGATCCCGCTGTTCCTGGATCGTCTTTCATACGAATCGGACAATCCCGCGAAAACCCGGCAGGCCACCCGCCGAACCTCCTCCGGATGAAGAAGATAAAAACGCGACGCCTTCAAATCATAGCTGGACAGTTCACACAAGGCATCAAACACCTCTTCCTCCGAATGCGTCCGATGATGCAGCAAAGTTCGTACCGCACGATCATAGCCGGTATCCAGAATCCCCTCCAGAAGCGCTCTCTCCAAATTGTGGTAAACCACATAATCCCGGAGCCACAACTTCAAATAGCGGTCGATTCCCGGTTCAAACGCCCGGTAAGCCTGCCAGAAACGCTGAAGAGTATGGAATCCCTCCTCCGCCTCCCGCACCCCGATCCCGTTCAGAAGCTCGTACACATAAACAAATGCAAATGAAAGCGATGTGGCATCCACCATCCCCTTCCGAACCTTCGTCCTCCAGGAAAAATATCCACGCAGCTGCTGGTCATCCATCGCCTGATAGGTCGGAAAATAACGGAAAAAAACACCCCGGAAATCAAAGGAGTCCTCGAATCTCTCCATCCGCTTCCCCTGCCGGTAGAAGATCTCCGCCTCCGAACAGACATAACGGCTGTGAGCATACGCCAGACGCCGCATCTCCCGGTACTCTTCAGGAAGAAAAAATACGGCTCTCTCCGCCCGCGGGGGCAGCGGCTCATCCTGATACACTTTCGATTCGATCCTCCAACGAGCCCCTTGCGCATTCATCGTTCCTACCCGCTTTCCGTCAGACCTTCCGCCTCCGCGAAAGAACATTCCATGACAGATATTTCCTCCCCCCTCCGGATTCTTAAATATAACGGCAAAGAGAAAAATATCAAGACTCCGCCGGAGGGAAATCCCGGAAACACTTCCCCGGGAAACTCCATTTTATGCGGAGAAAAAAATCCGTCCCGTCCGGCACCGGAAACGGCAGCGGACAGGACGGAGTCTCTTCCTTCCAATTTTACTCAGCGTCAGTCTTCCTCTTCCTTATGCGTCGCTTTGAACTTGTTGATGATCTCCGCAGCCACATTCGGAGTAACGACCTCGTAACGGGCGAATTCCATTTCAAAGGTGCCGCGTCCCTGTGTCATCGAACGCAGTTCCGTAGCATATTTGGAAAGTTCTGCCAGCGGCACTTCCGCCTCCAGAACCTGCATACCATCTTCGGCGTTCATGCCAATGATGCGTCCGCGCTTGTGATTCAGATGCCCGGTAATATCTCCCATGAACTCCGCCGGCGTATAGACTTTCACCGACATCACAGGCTCCTTCAATACCGGATTAGCCTTTTCCATCGCCTCGCGGAACGCCTTGCGGGAGGCAATCTTGAACGCCATTTCCGAGGAATCGACATCATGGAATTTTCCATCGTAAACCGTGACCTTCACATTTTCCACGACACATCCGGCAAGCGGACCGCATTCCATCGCCTCGACAACCCCCTTCTCAACCGCGGGAATGAAGTTTTTCGGAATCGCTCCGCCGACCACGGCATTGGCAAATTCAAACCGCTGTTCGGAGGGCTCGATCCGGAGATAGACTTCCGCGAACTGACCATGTCCGCCAGACTGCTTTTTGTGACGGTAATGCCCTTCGCCTCTGCCGTTGATCGCCTCGCGATATGGAATCTTCGGAGCGGAGACATTCACCTCCACTTTCGCAATCTCCTTGAGTCTGCGCAGAGCGATCTGCAGATGCAGTTCCCCCATACCGCTGAAAATAGTCTCGTGCGTCTCCTTGTTCAATTCGATATGAAGAGTCGGATCGCATTCGCAGAGCTTCTGGAGCCCGTTCATGATCTTATCTTCATCGCCGCTCTTGACGGCACTGATCGCATAGGAAAATACCGGACTCGGGAACGACATGGGCGACATCACATGGCATTTTGTCGATTCCCCGAGCGTATCGCCGGTCTTCGTCGCGCGGAGCTTTGCCACACCGCAGATGCAGCCCGGACACGCTTCGTCGATCGGGATCTGCGTCTTGCCGTTGAGGAAAATCAACTGCCCGATGTGCTCTTTCGTCCCGTTATTCAAATTCAGGATGTCGCTGTTGGAACGGATCTTGCCAGTCAGAACACGGAAGAACGCAAATTGTCCGACGTGCGGATCCAGAACAGATTTAAACACAAACGCCGCCGCCTCGCCATCCTCCTGCGGACGGACAATGGTTCCATCGGACGCCACCCTTGTCCGTTCCAGCGGACTCTGGCTGATGTTGACAATTCCGTTCATCACCTCGGACACACCGATATCCTTCGCAACACTTCCCGCGAACACCGGAATCAGCGCTCCGCTCTTCAATGCATCATGCAGACCGTGCATGACTTCCGCCTCGGTAAGCTGTTCTCCGCCGAGATACCGCTCCATCAGCGCCTCGTCCGCCTCGGCCACCGTATCGAAAAGCACTTCCTTGCAGTGAGCGGCGTACTCTTTGAGATCGTCCGGAATCGTGGCGGGATCATCCAGCACCCCGACCACACGCTCGAACTTGGGTCCTTTTCCAATCGGCAGAGTCATCGGCACACAGACATTTTTCCCGTAGGCATCCTGAAGCTGCTCCACGACTTTGAAATAATCGGCATCCTCGCGGTCAAGCCGGTTCACGAACGCCAGTTTGGGAATATCGAAACTCTTGCCTAGCTTGAATGCACGAACCGCCCCCATCTCAAGCCCGTTTGCGCCATCCATCACCACGAGAGCGGCACCGCTGGCACGATAGGCCGGAATCACCTCTCCGATAAACGGTCCGTATCCGGGAGTGTCGGAGAAAAAGAAACGGAAATCATTCCACTCGCAACTCATATAGGCGGTATAAATACTGGAGCGTTTTTCCTGTTCGTCAGGCGTGAAATCCGAAATACTGGTCTTGTTATCCACCGAACCGAGTCTGTCAACAGCCTTCGCTTTATAGAGCATAAGGTCGCAAAGCGAGGTTTTACCGCTGCCGCTGTGGCCCGCCACAACGAAATTCCTGATCTTCTTTGATTCGAATTTCATACCTGGATCTCCGTTCTTTTTATTGTTATTAATCAATGGAATAAATTCCATACTCACGGAAACGCTGGGAGCTGGCTCCGTTTTGACTATAACATTCCTTTGAAACGATGTCAACAGAAAAAACGGAGAGAAATTATTTTTTTCGCAGAAAAAGCCCCCCTTTCACCCAATTTTCCGTACGGGAAAGATGAAAAAAATACGGAAATTTCATCAGGCGCCCCCCTCTTTCTCCGTTTTATTTGCCGAAAGCGGCAGCGTAACGGTAAAACAGCTCCCCTTCCCCGGACGACTCTTCAGCCGGATGCCTCCTCCACAGGATTTCACCACAGCCTCCACCAGACTCAATCCGAGGCCGTTGCCCGGAAGCGAACGGCTGGAATCCGCCCGGTAAAAACGCTCAAACACATGCTGCTGATCTTCATAGGAGATCCCGCAGCCGGTATCCTCCACAGAGAAAATAACGGAAGTAAGGGATTTGGTCAGAGAAACCGTCACAGTTCCACCCGACGGCGTGAATTTCAGAGCATTGTCCAGAAGATTCGCAAAAACTCTCTGCAGATTCACTTTCGGACAGACCAGAAACACCGGCTTCTCCGGAAGATGAAGAATCAGCGAAACGCCGGAATCCTCGGCAACCGAAGAAAAAAGGTCAACCACCCCGCTCAGCAGTTCCGACAAATTCACCTCTTCCCTCTTCTCCTGGAGAATCCCCGATTCCGCCCTCGTAATTTCCAGCATGGTATTGATCATTCCCAGCATATTGCCGCATTCCTCGGCGACATCATACGCCAGTTCCGTCTCTCTCCCCCGGGAGATCGCCAGTTCCGCCATTCCGCGCAGACGGGTGACGGGAGTCCTCAGATCGTGCGCAATATCATCGGACATTGTCTTCAACTCCCGCAGAAGACGTTCCGTATTTCCCGTCATTGTGTTGAACGAGTCCACCAGATTGTCAATCTCCTCGCCCTCATTGCCATGCGCAACACGGAGCGAGAAGTCGCCTGCGGCAATCATCGTGGCAGTCCTTCGGACCCGATCCACGCCGCGGGTGAAATGCTTCGCCAGGAACCAGCCCGTCAGTGAGCCGGTCAGCAGAAGCAGAAGCTCGACCACGGCAAATAGAAGCGCCAGACTCTTCATATTGAGATCAATCCGTTTCAAATTGTATCCCGTCATCAGCCAGTTTCCGTCAAACAGTCTCCGACAGGAAAGACGCAGCGCCCGGCTGCCCTCTCGGGAGGTCATACTTAAGACAGCAGAATCAGGCAGCCGTTTGAACTGCTGCTCAAACAAGGAAAAATATGTCTCCAGGATGGGGGAACGCGCCAGGACCCGGCCTTCCGGAGAAATCAGCAGAAAAAACAGACGATCCTGTCCCTCCCCATAAGACTCTTCCAGAAACAGTGGTTTCAAAAGCCCTGTTCTCTCAAACATGGGAACATCCCGGTATGAGATGGATTCCGATGCACTTTTCCATTCGAACAAATACAGAGAATCTCCCGAGGCACAGGCTACAAAATCACTTCCGTCCGACTCGTTTCGAAACGCAAGCAGCAGTTTCATCCCCGAAAATTTCCGTGCAATCGCTTCCCGCATCTTCCCGGGAATCGAAGCAAACGTCAGAAGACGGCAGCCTGGCCTGAATTCCCCTCCGCTCAAATATTCCCTCTCCAGCCGGCGAATACACTCCTTCAAAGTTCGATCCGCCTCCAGAATCTGAGAAGAATACTGGAACCAGTACACCAGTAAAAAGGAACATAACGAGGATACTGTGAACACAACCGCATAAAATGCGGCGATCCGGAACTTGACAGTTCGGGGAAAACGGAAGTTATTCCAGAACATAGCCGAAGCCCCGGACCGTATGGATCAGTTTGCGCTGAAAGGGTTTGTCGATCTTGTCGCGCAGCCGGCAGACCCTGGACTCCACAATGTTGGTCTGCGTATCAAAATGATATTCCCACACATGCTTCATAATCGTTGTTCTGGAAACAACATGCCCTCTGTTGCGCATCAGATATTCCAGAAGCAGATATTCCAGCGGAGGCAGATCAATCTTTTCTCCGCCGCGAGTTACTTTGCGAGTCAGCAGATCCACACGCAGATCCTCGAACTCCAGCACGGTCGGCGGAGCCGCCGCGTTCGCTCGCCGCAGAAGGGCATTCACGCGCGCAATCAGCTCCGAAAGAGAAAACGGCTTGGCAAGGTAATCATCGCCCCCCTTTTCCAGTCCGGCGATCTTACTTTCCACCGAATCTCTGGCGCTCAGGACAATGATCGGCAGCGAGATCTCCGCCTCCCTGATTTTCTCTATCACGGAAAACCCGTCCAGTTTCGGCAGCATGATATCCACCACGGCGGCATCAAACGGTTCCGACATGGCTCTGGAAAGTCCCTCCTCGCCGTTGGCACAGTGACAAGTCTGGAATCCGGCCTCCTGAAATCCCTTTTCTATAAAATCCGCTGTTTTGGCATCGTCTTCGATGATCAGAATTTTCAAAACACCCACTCCCGATTGTTTGGATTTCATGGTTGACATTATAAATTCCATTTCTTTCTTTTTCAAGCGCAAAAATGAAAAAAAACAGATGTCTGATCGCATTTGCATCAAAAGGAGAAATCTTTTTCTCCCCGAAGCCGTGGATAGGAGCGCATTTTGACGTTTTTTTTACGATATTTTATTGAAAATAATTTGCAAAAACAGAAATATCTTGCTAGGTTACTGAAGTAATGTTGCAGACAACAGCAATCAGTCTGCGGGAAAGGATGGTCCTTATGGCAAAACAGAATCTTACCTGGCCGGAAAACTGGAAAAACGCTCCGGCGGAAGCGGAAATATATAACGACAGCAATCCGAAACAGATCTTTCGAGCAGGAAGCTCTTCCGAATACATCTCCGGAACCACTATTGCAGCGGCAGTCACAGACGGAGCCGCAGGCATCCTGATCGGCGGCAGTCTGAAAACAGATGTCACGGGGAATGTATATCTCCATGTCTCCGGAGCGGATCAGCTGACCATTTACGGCGGCGGTGAAAATGCATCGGTAAATGGCGATATTTACCTTTATCTTGCAGGTGGAACGGTCAAAAACGTCTACGGAGGCGCCAAAGGCAGAGGAAAAGTCGGAGACATCAGCATTCAGATTGCAGCAGGCGCGGCAATCGCAGGAAATATCTATCTCGGCGGTACAGGCGCCGGGGCAAAGGCGGAATCGGCAAATCTGACCATCTCCGGAGAAAACGCCCTTGCCGGATTCACCGGACTCCTCAACGGACAGTATTATGATGCGGAAACCGGAAAAAAAACAGCAGGAACTCTGACCTTTTCCGATGCAACTGCCGATTTCAACGGCAAACTCAGCAATTTCTCTGAAGTGACTCTGGAAAACTCCAGCGTCACGCTGCACGACTTCAACCGGACCGGAAATTACAAGAACATCGGCAAATACGACATCGGGTCCGACAGCACTCTGACACTCGATGCGACAAAAAAATATACCGTTTCCGCACAATTTTCCGGAAGCGGCAATCTGGTTTTCTCCGGGAATGCCATTCATTCGATCAAGGCGGAAGCCACCTCTTTTGAAGGCAAACTCAGCATTTCCGCCGGAACGACTCTCGATATGCAGGGATCTTTCCTTTCCACGACGGTTGACAAAGCGGAAGTTTCCGTCGAAGCCGGCGGAACCCTCCAGTTCAGCAAAAAGACCGTGGAACTGAAATCGAAACTCACCGGTGACGCGGGATCGGTTGTTTCCGCAAAGGACATCGCATTGACCGTATCCGGCGACATCACGGGGTTCCACGGCACCTTCTCCGCCTCCGGCAAGGGATCGCTGACCTTGAAATCCGATCTGGACGACGAAGCCATCACCGCGTTGAATCTGCATTTCGACGGAAAGAAGACCGGTTCCATTATTCTGGCTTCCGATCCGGAAGAAGCTGTCGATCTCAACATCAGCGGAACCGCCGGCAAGCTCTATCTGCAGGGACATCTCTACAACATCAAAACCAATTCCGCCGAACAGCTTACCGTCTACGGCGGCGGAACAAATCTGGTCATTGATTTCGATCCGGCATCCAATGTCATGATCGAAAACGTCATCGGCGGAACCGACAGCCAGTCCATCGACATGAGCTCCTACAAGACCGTGGTGAAAAACGGAATCATCAACAATATTTACGGCGGCGGAGAATCCATGCAGGTGGCATGGAGCGGCGCAGTCAGTTCCACGCTCGATCTGGAAGGCGGAATCATCAACTATGTCTACGGCGGCAACAAGGGATTTGTCGGTTCCGCGGCGGCGGGGGATGTGACGCTGAATCTTTCGGGAGCAACGGTCAACAAGGATGTCTACGGCGGAGGCTATGTCTGCACCAACGGAATGTCCGCATCCGCGGCCTCGGTCACAATACACTTCACCGCCGGAACGGTCTACGGCAACATTTACGGCGGCGGCAGAGTTCATCCTTCCTACACCGTTTATTACAAGGATTATGATACGGGAACCATTCGGGAAAGCACCTCTGTTGCGACCTCATCCGTTTCCGGCAATGTGCAGATCACACTCGAAGGCGGAGCAAACGCATTCGGCAATATCTACATCAACGGTTCCGCCGGACAGGGGAAAACGTATATCGACGGAGAGGACAATTTCATCAAACTTTCCAAGGTCTACTACGAACACGAGGAACCCGTCGATCCGGAAAAACCGGAAGAGGGAAATCAGACCGTCCCGACCAGCGCCCTCGCCGGATTCACCGGCCTTCTGAAAGGCAATTACAGAAGCTCCGATGGAAAAAGTCATAAAGGCGAACTGATCTTTTCCGATTACCAGGTGGAGTTCCTCGGCAGAATCGACGGGTTCGAACAGCTTACCGTCACCGATCAGTCCAATCTGACATTGAACTGGGATCAGGCCTCCAAACGCTATAAAAACATCGGTATTTTCCAGATTGACGAAGAGAGCACTCTTTCCATCACAGCGACTCAGAAGGCACAGGCGAAACTGAATCTTTCCGGTGCGGGCACCACGGTTCTTGCGTCGGCTCAGCTGTATGAATTCACAGGCAATCTTTCCAAGTTCCACGGCACCATTCAGGTCAACAGCGGAGCGACCATGCTGATCAAGCACAAGAACTCCATTCTGACCAACAATGATCCCAAGCGCATTGCGACGGTCGATCTGCAGGATGGTGCGAAACTTCAGTTTGCTCTTTCGGCAACGTTCGGAGCGACTGTCGTCGGAACGGAAGCCTCGGTCATCACGGTGGAAAAGCGCAACAATCTGAATCTGGTCTTCAATGGAGATCTGACAGGATTCGACGGAACCATTCAGCTTCTGAACTCCAAAAAAGCCGTCATCGAAATCGCCACAACCCAATGGGACAACCTGAATTTTGAAGTACAGGGAAATAAATCCTGGTATGAAACGGTCAAAATCACCGCAGGATCCGGCACCATTTCCACGACCGGGTATAAAGGGATGTACTTCCTCTACGGCAATGAAGTCCACGTGGGAAACAGAAACTCGACGGAATCGGTGATCTACGGAGGCGGACAGGAAGAAAATGTCAGCAATACGGACTTCACCATTTCTTCCAGCGGAACGACCTCTTTTGTCAAAGTCTTTGCCGGCGGCAGTAAATCCACAGTCGAAGGCAACGCATCGGTCACGGTGGAATCCGGAGTCATCGACGAGCTCTTCGGCGGAGGCGACGGCAAAAATGCAGCGGTCAGCGGCACCTCCGAAATTCTGGTTCAGGGAGGTTCGATCGGCAATCTTTACGGCGGAGGCTTCCTCAGCGGAAAAGGTTCCAATACGGTTGGACACGCCGTCATCCGCATTGAAAACGCATCGGTCACCGGCAGTATTTATGCCGGAGGATATGCACTCAAAGGAGCAACAGTCACGGTCGGCAGTGCGGAAGTCATCTTTGGACCGGGCGCTCAATTCAGCGGCGATGTTTACGGAACCGGATTCGCCGATCAGAAATCTTCCGCAACGGTCGAAGGAGACAGCCGAATCACGTTCGATGACTACACCGGGGCATTCAACGGTATGATGCATGACTTTCTCTCGTTCAGCGTCAAAGGGGATACGGAAGTATACTTCTCGCGGGGACAGTCCGGCGCAGGCAGCATCACGCAATTCATTTTCGACGTCACCGGACGCGACGAGGGCCTCGGAGCCATGCTCACTGTCTCCGGTGAAGATCAATTCAACTTCATTGGAGCGGATCTGATCCAGCTGACCATTGATCGCGGAACACTCTATCATCTGGATCCGGGCGCACAGCAGAGTTACACGCTGTCCGATGGAGTCGTCTACGACCCGGCCAAAACCTTCCGGATCTCCGGACTCAACGGAACTCAAACGTATGAACTGGCCATCGGCGGAGAACTGCTTCTGAACGATGAACTCTACCGCCTGGTTCTCAACAATGGAGTTCTCCAGCTCCAATATGTCATAGGCAGCGGAGATCAGGTTTCCCTGACCTGGTCGAGATCGTTCATTGACCGCGCGGCGCCTCTTTCCGCCAAACAGTATACAGCGGGAACCGAACTCAGCTTTGCCAACTACGGATATACCGATGCCGATGGAGATCAATCTCTGAAAGTCAAACTCGGAGGAACGTTTGCCGATCTCACGGCGAATGCTTCCGGGGTCAACGGAGATCTCTGGCTGAATGTCACGGGAACGGGCGGCACGCTTGCCGTTGTTCCGGAAAACGGGACGGTCTATGATGTCAACATCCGGATTGCAAACGCATGGGATACCGTGCGGGTCGGAGAGAGCGGCAATGCAATCAATGGGAATGTCTATCTTTCTCTGGAAGCGGCGGGAAATGTGGGAAGTATCTACGCGGGCGGAAATGTCGCCGGAGAAACGCAGATTATTTTTGACGGAGCCTTCGCCTCTCAGCTTTACGGAAGTGATTCCACAATCGTTCTCTTCCAGCAGAATTATGATGCGCTGGCATCCAGTTTCAACGGCATTGGGGAGATCCGGATCGGCGGCAGCTCCGTCACGATGACTTCCGGGGGAATGGAGAATTGCGGAACGCTTTCCATCGCAGGCGGCATCTTCGCCATCGCAGCAGCGGAAGATGCTGTATTCCAGATCGGAACCCAGATTGTTTCGGGCACCGGAACGCTCTCCATCCGTTCCGGTACAGTGAATTTGAGCGGCAATACCGACTCCTTCTCCGGAACACTGGCTGTTTCCGGCGGAATCCTGAATCTGACCGGAAACGGATCGAATTTTGCCAATGCACTTCTGTCCATCAACGACGGAACGCTGGTCTATGCGCTGAGCGGCAGAGATTCCTGCACGATCACCAATTCGCTCTCCGGAAACGGCGTTCTCCGTTTTGAAAATGCCTCCGGCGGCGCATCCTTTACCGTGACAATCGACACGAATTTGAAAGCATTCAGCGGCACGTTTGAACTCGGGGAAAACACCAATGCCGTGCTTTCCGGCAAATACGGTCCCGTTACAACCGTTTCCGGAACACTGGCAAATGTTTTCGACATCACCGGCAGCTCCTACGACGCGGAAGAGATCACGGAACTTGTCAACAAAGGCGCCACCGTTTTCCTGAACCGGAACGAGCTTGCGATCAAAGAGAACAGCGGCCGGGTCTTCTACGGCGGAACCGGTGACTATACCGCGGAGAAACATACCGTGGCAATCGACGGAGATTTCATTACAGCGGAGGAATCTGCGGAATTTTTTGCCGGCGGCGGAGCCGGAACCACGATCGGCGAAGGGCAGACTTCTGAGACTTCCGGAACAGCGATTTCCGTATCGGTCTCGGATTTCGACGGCAAAATCGGAACTCTTTACGGCGGCTCCAGCGGTGGAACAGTCAACGGAGATATTCAGATCAACATTGCCTCCGGAGAAATCGGAACAATCTTTGCCGCCGGCGAAAACTGCTCCCTTTCCGGAATCGTAAAAGATGAGGAAACCGGAGAAGAATCCACGGTGTACTACAGCACCTCGATCAGAGTAAGCGGAGAAGAGACGAAGATCGGAACCATTTATGGAGGCGCGGCCAATTCCGGAACGGTGAAAAATGTAAGCATCCAGGTTTCCGGGGGAGAGGTCGGAAGCATCCACGCAGGAGGAACCGGAGATTCCACGGTAACGGGGGATGTGACAATCAGCATCTCGGGAGATGATACGGTTGTCACGGGCGACATTGTCATAGACCGGACCACCGGCAAGGGAACCGTCACCCTCTCCGGCTCCCGGGACGACGAGGCCGAGGATGACGAGGAAACCGGTCTCGGCAAACTCACGGGAACCATCGACGGCGGTTACATTAAAAAAGTGGAACCCTCCGAAGGAGTCGAAGGAGTCGAAGGAACCGGAGATCGCTCTCTGGTCTTCTCCAGCTACGACAACAATTTCAATGGAACATTCATCGGCTTCCTGACCGTCGAACTGAAGAGCTCCACCGTGACGCTGAAAGGGGAAAACAAAGCCTTCCAGGCCGATACCATCACCATTGATAAAAACAGTACCCTGATCTTTTCCGGAGCAGGCTCCACCATCCATTCTCTGGATGGCGGTACGGCGGCATTCTCCGGGGAAGGTTCTCTCAAGTTCTCCACCGATATGACGTTCGGCAGCAACATCGAAAAACTCACGGGGACCATCAGCGCGGGCATGAAGACCGTCACAAAAACGGAAACCGATGAGAACGGGGAAGAGACCACCACGGAAACAGAAGAGAAAGCAACTCTGATTCTGGAATCGGAACTGTTTGACTCGGTCTCGCTCGGCGGCAGCGGCAACATCATCCTTGCTGGAGAGACGGCGGAAAACGGAACCTCCATCAAAGGCTCCTTCTCCGATGACGCAACTCTCTATACCAACAACCGGAATGTTCTGATTACGGAGGGAACATTTGCCAACATCGACCTCGGATCCAATGTTGAAGTGACAGAGGATCTGACGCTCAAGTTCAAGTTCACGAGCTCGAAGACGGTGGCAGTCAAGAAAGACATTTTCCTCGGCAATACAACCGGAGAAAGCAAGGTAATCTTTACCGGCGACGGAAGCAAGTTCTCTTTTGAAGGCAAACTGTACGGCGACGAAAAATCTTCGTCACGCACTCTCGCCTTTGAAGATTACTCCGGCAGCTTTACTGGCAATATTGAATCCATCACCCGTCTGGAACTCCGGGGGAACACCAAAGTCTCCTTCCATGCGGCTTCCTCGCAGAGCGGAGCGACCGAATTTGTCTTTGATGTCTCCGGCCGTACCTCCTCCTATTCCTCCTCCGCCATGATGAGCGTACAGGACAACATCCTGTTCGATCTGGGAGCGGCTGCAACAAGGAACATTATTGTGGATGCGGAAAAACTCGGCAGCGGAGGCTCCTTCGTCCTCGTAACGAGCACCGATGCGATGACCGCTCTGCTCAATCAGACGTTCACAGTCTATGAGACAGGTTCGGATACTCCTGCATTTGATCTGACCGTCGGCGGCGGGATCATCTCCTGGAACAACTACGACTGGAAGCTGGAACTGAACTCCTCCAGCACCTCTCTGACCCTTTCCTGGACCCGCAGTACGACACTCACGCAGACCACAGCAGCCATGATGTCCTCCTCTCCATGGACAGAGGATCTTCAGCGCAGCCGGAACACCAGTTTGTTCAGCACTTCACTGGCCGCGCCCTCCCTGTTCTAAGGGAAAAAAGAACGCCGTGTTCTGATCCGGAAAAAGATCAGGACACGGCATGTTTTTCACCTCCGCAGCAATCGCAAAAAACGGCTGTTATGCGAAGACGCAGACTAGAGTAATGTTATCGGTTCCGCCGCGTTGAAGCGCCAGATCCCTCAAAATCCGAATTGCCTGCGCCGGCTCGTAACTGGATGCCAGAGCATTCTGAATTTCCGCATTGGAAACCAGATTGGAAAGACCGTCCGAACAGAGCAGGAAACGATCCCCCGGCAAATGATCACAAATCCGAATCTCCGGATCCAGGGCGGCGGATGCGCCGACGGAACGGGAGATCACATGGGAATAGGGATGTCTCATGGCCTCCTCCGGACTCAGGACACCGGCGGAAACGAGATCGTTGACCAAGGTATGATCACGAGTCAGACATTCGAGTCGATCCTCCTGCAAACGATAGATCCGGCTGTCGCCGGCATGCAGGAGCACAACGCTTTTCTCCGCAAACATGAGAAGCGCCAGCGTTGTACACATGTGCTCCGGCAGATTCACTTCAAACGCCCGCTGGAAAACGGCTTGATTGATTCGTTCCACGGCTTTGTGAAGGAAGGCCTCCACGGTTACGGGATCGGGATTCGGCTCCGAGCGGAGGAACGAGGCCCATTCCCGGACTAGAAGAGAAAGACAGAGACGGGAGGCTTCTGCCCCCTTCAACTGTCCGCCGACGCCATCCGCAACAGCCGCAAGCGAATAATGCCCGTCGGCACGGGTACAATAAAGAAAACTGTCTTCATTTTCCGCACGCACGAACCCCGGATGAGAATCGCAGGCGATGTCATCGGCGTTCACGGCGTACAGATCGACCTTCACCGTGGCTGTGGACTGCGGCGGACCCGAGGATCTGGAATTCTCCATATAGCGGTCCAGATAACTGAAATTCAGTTTGCATGTTTTATTTCCACTGGACATTTTCCGCCTCACAAACGGTTCAAACGGGCAGCCAGCGAGGAAAAGCGGTTGGATTCCTCCTCCGACTCGACACTGCTTTTCAGATTCAGCAGAACCGAACGCACTTTTGTTCTGTTCAGACGGGTCAGAACACGCATTCCGCTTTCGCGAACCCGTCTCACATAATCACGGGAGAGGACCTGCGGTCCCTGTCCCGGAGTCGGCCCATTCATCGCGGGATCGTAAACGACAAGAGCCAGCGCGGCGACAATCGCCATATCCTGATTTTTCGATTTCACCAGAGCATCCTCAAACGGACGAACCCGTTTCAAATCTTCGCTGTTCAGCTTGACATTCAAAGCCGTTGCCTTATCGCTCAGAGAGAGAATCCGCGGAGAACCGGCAATATCACCGCTCCGGGTCAGCAGAATCTTGATCTGCTCCACGCAGTCAAGTTCCGGAGAGTTGACCTTGTTCCCCGTGATGAACTGATCTATGGTCGTCATGACAATCACGTACTCCGCAAACGAAATCGGACGCAGGGAAGCCCGCTGGAGATACGGCAGCATCTCCTTCTCCCATTTGAACTGAATAGCCGCTTCAATGGCGGATGCAATATAGTAGTGGCGTTCCACCATGGTAAAATAGAGATCCCGCGCGTCCTTCAGATAGGGTGGAGAGCTCAATGCATCCATCACCGCGACCTGCACATCCGAATTTCCGGTTTTGAAAGCGGCTTTCAGTTCCCGGGCGGCAAGCGCGGTCCCGATGTTTTTCAGGGCGACAAAATGATGACTGAATTCCTCGTTTTCTGCAATCGCCACTCCGAGAGCGCGCTTGATAAACGGAATCGCAGCATCCCCGTAGTTGCCGATGATGGAAACGGCACTCTTCCGGGAAAAATTGTTTTCGTCTTCGATATTCAACGCCTCGGCGATCACCTCTCCGAGATTATCCCCCTTCGTCAGACGGAGATGGGTTTTAAGCCAGTCCAGAGTCACGATATCGGCTTTCACAAAATAGTGATATCCTCCGCCGGAGCCGAGATAGGCAATCGTTGTAAACAATTCATTGTGAACGATTTTCCATAGAATCAGCTTCCGGATGATCTGCGGATTGCTCTCCGGAGTGTTCCGGATCATGACGATTTCCGCATTATTCTTCATGGAACGTTTGTTCAGAGGATCGGGAAGACCTTCCACGGGAGCGGTTTCAAACGGTCGTTCCAGAACGATCCGCCATCCGCCCTCCGCCACGGGCGACCGGAGCGTTTTCGTCAAAGGCTCCACATTGGCAACGGTCCAGACCTTCATATTGTTCTCAATCGCCCGGAGCGTATTTCTCACCTGCGCAGGAAGAGGAGAAGAAAACTGCGGCGCAGCGGTAATCTCACTCATCCAGACAGACAACACCAAAATCAGCAGAATAAACATTTTCATGGCAAATCGACTCCTTCCTTCCTGCCATCGGCGAGAGGGGTTGTTCCGGATGCCGGACTCTCCGAAGATTCGGTGGAAAGTTCCGCCATCCGGCAGCATCCTTTCCCGAAACGACCCTCCAGAGCAGCAGTCAGCTCTTTCGACGGCGCAATCCAAAACTCCCGCGCCGCTTCAATCCGCACCACCGGCCCCTTCTCCGTCTTTACACAAAATAAGACAGGCACTTCACCGGAATAGTTCCTGAAAAGCGCCTTTAAATCCTCAAAAACAGAACGATTGCATTGTCTTTCCGAAAGCTCCAGTTCCATTTGCCGCCCATCCCTGATCTCCGCAATCGCCGATGGAACCGAATCGCCAGCTCCGGCATCTCTCCCCGGATCGCTCATCTCCGATTCTGTCTGTATAGAAGAGACCTCCTCCCCGGAATCCGCAGGAGCTTTCTGACACTCAAAACCGAGAAGCTGTTTTTCATTTTCCCGCAGTTCCCGTTCCTCCCATTCCGGAAGATCCGGCAGAGTGACTTCGGAAAAACCTTCGCCGTTTCCGGCAAGATCGAACAATCCGCCCTGACCGCTCTCCTGCCGATTTTTCCGATCGGCGGCACAGGCAACGGCCTCCGCGATCACGGCAAACAACCGGGAGCGTTCCACCCCCAGAGAATCAAATGCTCCCGCACGAATCAGCAATTCCAGCGTCTTCGGAGTGGAGGTTCCATCCGTCCGTTCCAGGAAATCGACCAGAGATAGATACGGTCCGCCCGTCCGCCGCGCCTCGAAGATCGCCTCGCAAACATTCTTTCTCAAACCGCGAATCGCACTGAGACCGCATCGGATCGCCCTTCCTTCCGCGACAAAAGAGTCGTTCCCAGCATTCACATCCGGCGGAAGAATCGCAATATTCCGCTCCCGGCATTCCTTCAGGATCAGAGGAATGCGATCGGAATTTTTCTCTTCTCCGGCGAGAAGCGCGGCGAAAAACTCCTCCGGATAGTTGGCCTTGAGGTACGCCGTCCGATACACAAGCAGCGCGTATACAGTACTGTGCGCCTTCTGGAATGCGGGAGCAACAAAGCGGCAGATTTTCTCCCAGAGTTCCTCTGCGCGTTCCTGCGGAATTCCGCTTGTCGCGGCACAGCCGTGAATAAATTCCTCCCGATACCGCTCCTGATCTGTAATTTTATGTTTTCCAATCGCGCGTCGGAAAAGCTCCGCCCGTCCGCAAGGAACTCCGGCAAGCGTATGAAACACTTCCAGAATCTGTTCCTGATAAACCATGAGCCCATAGGTTTCCCGGAGAATCGGCTCCAGCTTCGGATGATCGTATTCGATTTTCTCTTCCCCGCGTTTCCGGGCAATGAAACTCGGAATGAACTCCATCGGACCGGGACGGTAAAGAGAAATCAGGGCAATGATGTGTTCAATGGATTCCACTCCGAACTGACGGCAGAGAGACTGCATTCCCCCGCCTTCCATCTGAAAAACGCCAAGCGTATCACCGCGACTCAGCAAATCAAAAGTCTTCGAATCATCCAGAGGAATCGTTTCCGTGTTGAGTTCAATTCCGCGGTTGCGGCGGATCTGCTTCTGAACATCGGAAAGGAAGGTCAGCACACGCTGTCCGACGAACGTCAGATTCAGCAGACCGAGCCGTTTACAGGAAGCGTCGTCATACAGAGCAACCCTCATCCCGTCCGATTCGCATATCACTGGAAGGATGGAATCCAGTTTCCGGTCCCCGGCGACGATCTCGCTGTCGGAGACACCACTGGAAGATTTCAGACCGGAAATCAGAAAAGCCGCTTGAATCAGCTTTTCCATCCGATCGTCTTTTTCGAGAAGCTCCTGAAATTTTGGATTCTCCCGGTACACTTCGGGAGCGGAAAATTTGGATCCGTTCAAAACCAGCTTCTCGATCCGGGAACAGATCGAAGGGGAAACGCCGAACACACGCGAGGCCTCTCGGAGCGCGGTTTTTGACGATCGAATCTCTCGATTTGCGGTCCATGCCACAGAATCGGCTCCGAATTTACGGCTGACTATCTCGAAAACAGCCTCTCGGAAACGATCCCCAACCTCGATCTCAACACCAAGAGGATACGGACGCTCCGGATTCAAAGCCCGTTCGGATGAGAGATGAAAACGAAACGGATCCACTCCGGTAATTCCAGTCAGATACGCCACCAGCGATCCCGCTTCGGCTCCACGTCCGCCTCCCACGGGAATCCCCTGTTCTCTCATCTCACGCAGCAAATCGTGGAGACGCAGATAAAGACCGGAATCCCTGATGCGGTCGATCGTCGTCAGCTCTCTGTCCAGACAGGATCGAATTTTCCCGGCCATCTCTTTGCGGTCCGGCGGCGGATTGTCCAGCGAAAATCCGAACCGCTCCGGAACGTTCCGGAGACAGATCTCCCGCAGAAACTCCGATTCCGTCATTCCATCCGGCACCGGAAGCGCCGGATAATGCTTCTGCTGAAAATCGAACTGGAAATCACAACGTTCCGCGATCCTCACCGTATTCGAAAGCGCTTCCGGCATCTCCGTTCCGAACAGAGCTGCCATCTCATCATAACTTTTGTAATAATACTCCGGCGGCTGAGGTTTCCAGTTCGGATCCGCAAAAACGGTCCGGTTCCGGAGACAGGCAAGGACCTCCGCGGCGATAGCCTGATCCTTCCGCAGATAACGGACCTCATTTGTTGCCACCATCGGAATCCCGAATTTGCGGGAAAGAACGACGATGCCGCGATTTACCGTTTTCTCCTCCTCCAGACCATGATCCATGACCTCAAGAAAGAAGTTTTCCTTTCCGAAAATCTCCAGATATTTTCCAAGAATCTTTTCCGCCGCATCGCTTTCCCCCCTCAGAATGGAAACGGCCAGTTCACCCCGCAAACCGCCGCTCATTGCGATCAATCCCCGGCAGTGTTCCGCCAGGAATTCCCTGCCGATCCCTTTCCCCCCGGTTTCACCATGCTGCTGCACCCGGGAAACAATCTGGCAGAGATTCTCATATCCGGCCGAATCCTGTGCCAGCAGAACCAGAGAAGCTCCGGAAACAGAAGCTCCTTCCCGCGGAACACCTCCGCACTCCTGCGGAAGCAGTGTCATTTCACAGCCGATGATCGGTTTGACATTTCCGGTCTCCAGCTCTTCAAACAGCTCCACCGCCCCGCTGATGGAATGGAAATCCGTTACAGCAAACGCAGGAGAGTGCTGTTCCAGAGCCATTGCAACAAGCTCCCCGCTGCGGCGCAGCGCCTCCACAGGACTGCTGCTGGAAACAAGAGGACATGCTCCGTCCGGCGAGTAGTCCGTATGAAGATGAAGATGAACAAATTGTCCTGCCATGCCGCTGCTCCTATTCCGCTCATCCGTTCCAGGTTACTTCGCAGCCTTCCATGCGGAAACGGCTTTCCGGACGCCCTGCTTCATCACGGCATTCGAGGGAGAAAACAGACTGCGGTAGGAAAACAGAACAGACCCGCTGATCTCGGCGCGTCTGGAATTGTATCGGAACTGATTGAAAATCTCATTGGGATCGCTCCACTCGCGGGTTGTCCCGAGACGGGCCGGGGAGTGCCCGATATAAAGACGGGTACGGGAATTTTTGACCGTGAACGCCCACCAGTCTGCCAGCGCGGCATACGCCGCAGTATTATGCCCGAATGTCCAGTAAAGCTGCGGAACGATATAGTCGATCCAGCCGTTCCGAACCCATTTCCGGGTATCGGCATGCTGAAGGGTATATGACTCGGAACCTCTGGTCAGCGATCCGGCCGGATGAGTCTTCCGGTTCGCCCAGATCCCGAAAGGACTGATCCCGAACTGGATATGTTTCCGATATCTGGCATTGTGCGAGCGGATCATATTGGAAAGCGTCCCGATCAGGGTATCGACATTTTCTCTTCTCCAGTCTTCCAGTCCCAGTCCGCGCTTGTTATACGTCCGATAGGTCCGGCTGTCGAGCGAACCGACCCCTTCATAGGGATAAAAATAGTCATCCATATGAATACCGTCCACATCGTAGCGGGTCAGGATCTCCTGCACGGTATCGCAAAGGAAACGGATCGTTCTCGGATGACCGGGATCCAGAATCATCAGATTTTTCCCGTCCTTCCGGGGAACGCAGAGAACCAGCGAGGGGTTCTTTCGCGCGAAGTTGTTCGGGCTCAATGTCTTGAGATAGGCACTTTTTCCAAGGCCCGTTCCCCCGGTGATGCGATAAGGATTCAGCCATGCATGAAATTGAAGTCCACGTTTCCGCGCCTCCTGAACCATAAACGGAAGCGGATCGAAACGTCCGGGCAGGCCGACGCCTTCGGTTCCGGTCAGACACCGCGACCACGGGTTCAGATTCGAACGATAGAAGGCATCGTTCATTGGCCGCACCTGAAACAGGATGGCATTGGCGCCGATCGACCGCAGATTGTTAACGACCTGAATATAATTCCGTTTAAACGTCTCGACACTTTTCGTTGCGGGGAAATCAATATTTTCGACCGTGGCGACCCATACGCCCCGGAAGTCATATTTTTTCACAAGCAGCTGTTTCGGCACCAAAACGGACGGTCTTGCCGCCAGATCCCCCGCATAGCGGACGGCCCCTCCCCTGCGCGGATCCTTCAGCACCTCGTACTGCGCAGCCAGCCGACAGACGGAGAACATCAAAAAAACACTCAAAAAGAAACGTATCATAATCATTCCCGGAATAAGATTTCTCAAATAATAGCACATCTCCGGGGATTTGTCATCCGGGAAAAGAAAAAATCATGAAAAAAAGATGATCCGCCAGATTCCTTTCCCATACTCTGACTGATCTGTCTCCGGCGAATCCGTCCGAAGTCCCCCTTTTTCCCATTCCCCACGCACAACTTCGAGCGGATCGGAAACAGATCGGAACAGGAATCCGGCAACAGAAACCATTTCTTCAGGAAGAAACCGAAACGAGATTTCCATCCTGAAGAAACGTCCATTCCTTTATTTCTGTTTCTGACGAACCTGATTCCAGCGTTCCAGAACATCCGGCTGGTTGATGTCCGCATCCAGAGAGCGCCGATAGGTTTCCGCGGCTTTCGCGTAATCGCCTAGAGATTCGTAGCAGGAACCGATGCTTCGATACGGCTGAAGACGTTCCGGTATCATCTCCAGAGCTTTCTCGTAAAGACGAATTGCCCCGCGATAATCCTGCTTCTCCTGTCTGGCATACGCCTGTTTCAGAAGTTTTTCGTATGCGGATTCCAGTTCCGGCGTAATTCTGGTTGCCTCCGGTCTGGAGCCGATCGAAAACGCCAGAATCACCGGAACTCCGCGATTCATGGATCTCAGCGTAATCGACTTCACTCGTTTGCCGGGGGCCGGATTGATCCATGCTGTACGGTAGAGGGACGCTTGACCGAAGGTTTTCTGTTTGACCGTACAGGCCGTTTCCGTCAAAGTGTCGATTTCCGTAGAGAATTTTTCCGACGGAGCAACCCAGTCCCGCAAATTCACTTTGCCATTCATACGAATCTCATATTTCGAACCATCCGCATACTCGACAAATACGCTGTAATGATGCGTACCGGAGGTGTAGGCATGTGTATGAAGCCAGGCGAGAACCTCGAATTTCGAATTGATCGGAATGGTCACGCTCTCGTAACCGCCCTTCCGATAACGGCTCTTCAGGACAAAACAGCTCTTCGGTGATTCAATCCGGAACGGAATTCCCGCAAGAGAGTGAAGTCCGCTCAGCTTGAATTCCCGCAGATCGGAATCCGGTCCCTGATCGGTGAAGCCGCCTTTGCCATCGTTCTGGACATCATCCGCCATGGATCGGTCAAGATACGGAGTCAGGTCAAGAGGACGATATTTCAGATTCTTCGGAAGCTCCAGGCGGAATGATGGATGAATTTCCACACCAAGATTCGTCAGTAGATTCGAAATCACGGACTGACCCTGACGGCTCAACTGCGATTTCTCCGTCATCCAGTTCAAGTTGCAGAACAGCATGTTTCCGCGTCTTGCAAGGAAAACCGGATACAGCATCGGCGTTCCTTCCAGGATTTCCGAGTCGCCGACCGGGTCGATCAGGCATTTTGCAGAGTAAAAACTCTCGCGGATATTTTCCGTTGGCGGTTCCATCCGGAAAAAGAGATCCTGATTCGTAATTCCAGCCAGTTCCGGGAAAAAGCCGATGCGGATCGCCCGTCCCATCCACTCCGGCTGTTTGACAGGACGAGTTTTCAGTTGGAACGATTCTCCCGGATTCTGAACAAAAACAGTTCCTTTAAACGCTTTCAGTTCCGCCATCTGAGCAGGAGAAAAGTTCATTTTGCCATCAACCAGAAGCACAGAATATTTTGCCAGAGAACCAAATGAAGCATTCTCCGTCTGAATTCCATATTTTTTGCAGTAGGCGGCGAACTTTGATTCCGGAGGCGCAATCAGTCCGGCGGATCTGTACTGCGGGCTAATCCGGTAATGCTCCATGTTCCGGAGCAGGCGCGCGGCAACCGGATTCCTTTCCGGATCCAGACGCAGTGCGCAGTAGAGGAATCCGCCCTTTCCGTAAGGAACTTCAACGAGCCCGGCATATTTCAAGCCTTCGGGACCGCCGGACTCGATAATGGTCTTTGCATTTCCGGCATGAGGCTTGACAAAATAGTCCTCGCCGGTCCAATGATCCGGATACCAGTAGGAAAGGTCCCGTTCCGAAATTCCCTTCAAAAGCGGATGATCCGGACGGAATGTGAAATTGACCGAGGGCTTTCTGGAGGTGGCCAGAATTCCGCCCGGCAGCCATGCAGGATAGTCCTTCCGGGGCAGAAGAATGATCGTCTCACCGTTCTCCGCCCGTCTGAGCAGATCCTCTCTGTTCAAAGCGGCAGATGCCGGAATCATGTTCGGCTTCAAAACGAGCTTTGCTCCGGGTTCCACGATGACAGGCATTTTCCGTTCCAGGTGTCCGCGCAGTCCGACCGTCAGTTCGTACGTTCCGGCTTTCTTCAGATGCAGCACGATTTTTTCACGAGCGCCCCGGCAGAAGTCGAACGGAATGCGTCTTCCACCTTGCTGAACGGTCTTTCCGTTTTCAGAAAGGGTCCAGTAGAACTCAAGAGTCTCGTTTTTGAGCACATCATGGAAAAGATTGACATCGAAAACCGCCTCTGTCCCGACCGGGAACGTGTGATACCGCTGAAGGACCACCAGATCCAGCGCCGGAATCGTAAAATCGTTGTCATCGCCCGTCAGCCAGCGCCATGGAGTGATTACGGAAACGCCCGCGTCGCGCGCCCCCTGAAACGCCAGCTTCATCAGGAGCTGATGGCCGTAATCCGCGTATGAAAACGACTGAAAAACAGAATCTCCCATCACGCGGGTCAGTCCCAGCGGAGAACGGTAGAAGGTAATCCAGCCGGTTTCATTGATGATAAGTGGTTTTCCGCCCCAGGCGATCGGCGATTTCTCCAGAACATTACAGACATTTTTCCCCTGTCCGGAAGGGACCATATCCCCAGCCCGGAAGGGTTTGGAGATGTCGCGCCAGTAGACCATCCCAGGCAGATAAGTCGCAGGTTCCCGGAACACCTGTCCCTCCACGGGATAATGAGTGGAGATGATCTCCGTCTCTCCGTGCAGATCCAGATCGCATCCGGCCTCGGCAAAACGGGTCGGATCAGCCTGACGGACCGCCCGGACCGCATCGCGGATCCGTTTAAAATGCGATTTGTTGGAAAACGCGAACATCTCGTTGGACAGATACCAGGTGAAGATCGACGGATGATTGATACGCGCACGGACTGCGGCAAGATCGGAAGCGGTCTTATGGCGCCAGAAAGCATCGTCCGCCATCATCTCGGCGGTCGGACCAGCGGGAGTCACAGTCCCCTGCGCATAGATCAAACCTTCTTCATCGGCAAATTCCGTGAAATAAACGCCATCATAAATATGCCGGAGCATGTTGTTGCCGAGTTCCTTTACCTGACGGATCCGGTCAAGGACCGCCTTGCGCCGCGCTCCGCCAACACGCAGAAACCATCCCCAGGAACTCATGAACGGACGCGCAGGTGTTCGGAACACTTTTCCGTTCCAGAGAAGATCCATGCCATCGGTCCAGATTTCGCGGAACCCGAAACGGGTATTCCGGAGATCCACGGTTTTCCCATCCTTTTTCAGAACCGTTTCCAGCTGAAGAAGCGGAAATTCCACCGGTCCCCAGAGAATCGGATTCTCCCACTTTGTCCTGCCGCTGAGTTTCAATACCTCGCGGCCAAGGTGCAGAACACGGTTTTCCACGCTAAAACCTTCCGGAGCATCGACTTGCGCTTCAATCGTGCGATTGCGGAAAGAGGTCGTCACTTTCACATCCCCGATGAATTTCTCCGGCATCCCCAGCAGCGAGATCTCGCTCACTCCCTGATACAGATTCGCATAGAACTTCTTCCGGTTCCAGTTGGGACTCTTTTTATCCAGTTCCGAATCGACAAGGCTGGCGATTTTTCCCCGGACGGCAAGCAGAAGAGTATTACTCCCCTTTCTCCGGAATTTTCCTGTGATCTCCACATCGAACGGAGCCAGGGAAACTTCGGTTCCATAATGATAAATTTTTTCCCCGTTGAGATACAGATCCGCTTCATACGCGATACGGTCAAAATGCAGGAACCAGCGCTCACCTGCGAAGTTTTCCGGCACACTGAATTCGCGTTTGAACCATGCGATGTGATTCGGGAAATCCACTGGAAGAGAAGTCGGCTTCCATGCGGCATCGGAGGGCGGAAGCGCCTGGAGAGTACGAGTCTTGCGACTGCCATCGTCTTTCACGCTTGTCGTGAACCACTTGTCGTTCAGCCAGAGCTTCGAACGGTATGTGCCCGTCCAATCCCGCAGATATGGAAAGACCTCCTCGCGGGAATTTCCGTCGGAGTCGGTCACTTTCAGGATCGCACGATACTGGTCCGAAGTCCCCTTCCGGTAATCGAATGTCTTCGAGAAGGCTCTTCCCGCTTCCACGGTCTCCCGGTACTCCGCAACGGGAATGCGGAAGAAATCCACAATTTTCACTTCCAGATTCAATTTCCGTTTGAAACCGGTCCGGTTTTTCAAGTGCAGTTTCAACTGTTCTCCGAAGGTCGTTTTCTCAAAGGAGTAACGGAGATCGCGTCCGCTGGCCTTGCGCTCCACATGCTTCTGGGGAGCAAACGGAAGACGCTCCTTCGAGAGACTCAACGTTCCAATGGAAACGGATGAGGCCGGGACAAAAAATTCATCGCCGTTTTTCACCTCGGTAAAGGCGGTCTGCGCAATGCACCTGCCATTGACAAACGGGGAGGCGGAATCAAACTCCAGACGCACCCCATTCAGGTAAAGACAGTTCTCTGGAACGCCCGACATCTCCAGCCGGATCGAATAGTTTCCCGGTTCGATCCCGGAAATTTTCCAGTATCTCTCCCGTGCATCCGGACGGAATGATGCAGAACGGACTCCCGCATTTTTCCCGTTTTCCATCAGAGCGGAAGGCGGATAAACCATCTCCGCCGCAACGGAAATGCAGAACACTGCCAGAAATGCTGAGCAAGGGATTTTCATTGTTCTCTCATTCCTCAATTACGATATCGAACGTCTGAATGCTCTTGTACTGTTTTTTATCCTCTTTCGTGGAATATCCGACCCGGACATGGAACTTGTAACTTCCGGGACCGAATGCCGGACACGCAGGAAGCGGAGCGGAAACAAATTTTCCCTGATTCTTATCCCATATATTGTTTTTCCCCGCGACGCCTTCCTTGCGTTCCCCCAGGTCAAGATCATAAACATAAGGTGCCCCCGTCCGAGCGTTTTTCCAGTAAACCTCAAGCTGCTGATACCATCCGCGCCCTTCAAAATGCTGCAACCCGCGGTTGGCACTCGCGAAATCCCGTTCTTTGGAATGAAGCATGCTGGTCACAATCTTTCCGGCAATCTCCTTGGGCTCATCAACCTGATATTTCACTTTTACCTTGCAGCGCGGATTTGATTTTTTCAGAATGGGGAACTCCTCGCTCCAGGTTTTTCCTCCATCGGTGCTGAATTCGAGCTGCGTTTTGATGTCCGCAGCCGCAGCAAGAGTGAGTCCGAGACAGAGAGCCGTCAAAAAGATTTTTTTCATGATTCCATTCTCCTTATATTGATACTGTTTCAGTTATGTCATCGAATTCCAGTAAAGACCCATGTTTCCATTTTGAAGGTGGCAAGTCCGAGATTCGGAATCGGCCAGAACATCGTCGGATACGAGACAACGCGACCATCCAGACTCAGAAAATTACCCCGGTTAAGCAGATGCCGTCCCCAGGGACAGTACTCCTCCACCTCCCATTCGCTCAAGGACCGGCTGGCGGCATAGACCGCATAATTCATGTTGCCGACCAGTTTATTGCTTCTGACTTTCTTTTCAATCAGCATGACGGATCCCGGAGGACATTTCACCATTTTATGCGGAGTACTCCGGCCAACGGAACCGGAACCGCCGTCACTGTGATAGACAAATCCGCCGGTTCTCGTCGGATCCTCCGCATGAGCGGCGGACCATCGGCAGGTGGTAACCCCGTAGCTGGTCCGATAGGGAATTCCTCTCTGGTCAGAACCGGAAGAGGGACATTTCCAGATCCCTTTTGCCGCAGTCGTTTCCGGCATCACTTCATCCATGCATGCATTGGTATTATTCTTTACCCCTGGGCTCCCGACATAATCCCGGATCGCAATTCCCCACCAGATATGGCAGTTGTTCCCATTGCTCTGTCCCGGCAGATAGGATTCAAAATCGTTCATATAGGAAATAAATCCCAGACCGATGGTCTTCATATTGCTGATACAGGATATCTGGCGCGCTTTTTCCATCCCCTTATTCAGAGCCGGAAGCAGAATCGATACAAGAATCGCTATAATTGCAATTACAACAAGAAGTTCTATCAATGTAAAATTCTTCCTCTCCGTTTTCATTCTTTCGACACCCCTTTTCTTATTTATGGTTCGGTACCGCACACGATTGTTTGATATGAAGACTCGGTGTTACAGTCAGACTGCGCACCGGGATTTCCTGTTTGAAAATCTGCCGGAGCAGCAGTTCGCCGGCAAGACGTCCCTGCTCCTGCTGATGCTGATCCACGCTTGTTAAAGAAGGAGTCAGCTTGTAAGCGATATCCACATTTCCATATCCAGTCACCGAGATCTCCTCGGGAATCCGTATTCCGTGCTCAAGCAGAGTGCGGTATGCATAGGAAGCCAGCTCATCCGTGGCGCAGACCAGTGCGGTTGGCAGCTTTGCTCCGGACTCCAGATATTCGCTCAGAACCCGGTTTGCGTCATCCGGCAGATATTCCTTGCAAAGGAGCACGATCTCCTTTTCCGCATCGGGACACTCCATCAAAGCCTGACGATACCCGGAAAGACGATCCCGCGTTGTCGCCACACAAGTCTCTCCGCCGAGGAACGCAATTCTCCGGTGCCCCAGCGAGAAAAGATAACGCATCACCTGCACCATTCCCTCCACATCGTCGGAAGAAACCGATGCAATCTCCGGCGATGGCGACGGACTGTTGAAAACCACCACATTCTTCAGTTTCTGAAACAGCTCCAGATATGCGGAAGGATACGGCGAAGATTCCGGTGTATCAATGATCGCTCCATCCATTCCGCCCGCCGCGTAATCCAGAATCTCTTTTGCGTGTTCCTGGAAACTCGCCGAGGAAAACGAGGAGACGAAGATCCGGAATCCCGCATTTTTCACCACATCCTCCACGCCGTAGATTGCCGACATGAAATATCCGTCGCGCGGCATGAACAGTCCGATCGTATGAGAGAGCACATCCGCTCCGTAAATCCTCTGCGTCTGCGCAAACGACTTCACAAACGATCCCCTCCCATGCTCCGTATACAAAACCCCCTTCGACACCAGATTTGCCACCGCGCGCCGCGCCGTAATTCGACTCACATGATAATTCTCGCAGATCATGGATTCCGACGGCACCTGCGCTCCTTCCGGCAGAGAGCGCTTCAAAATCAGCTGACAGATCTGATTTTCCACGTCATCAGTCTTGCTTCTCACGGATTTGATCATTCGGGATCTCCAAAAACAACTTGTTATAAAACTTATCATAATTATACTTCAAAACTTATTATATGTCAAGAGGTATTTTTCCGGAACAAGGAAAAAAAACCGAATTTTAACACCATCCAAACAAACTCTTCCCGCCAGACAGAAATTCTGTTTTCCGCAGCATTTTTTGGAAAACTCTCTTGCAAAATCTCCTCAACGAAACTATCTTAAAAGATATGCTAAAAACATCTCTGGTCCGGAAATGCTTCCGGCAGTCAAACCACAAGGAGGTGCGCTATGTCTGTACTGAAACTCTCTCTCATCAACCGTATAATTCCCTGCTGAGGATAACGGGTCCTTTTACTGTCCGATTCCGTTCTCTTCAGCGCATGAAAAAATTTCTCTGAGGAGAACTTTATATTGATTTCCATTGATTTGATGTCAGAAAACATTCGTGTTTTCTGTTCGCACAAGACATGGCTTGAAGGCGATGCCCTGAACCAGTTCCGGAATGTCTGCGCACTTCCCGGTTTTGTACGCGGAGCGGCCTATCCTGATCTGCATCCCGGACACGGGATTCCAGTCGGAACGGCCTATCTCTTCCGTGAAACGATCTATCCGTTTCTGATCGGCGGAGATATCGGCTGCGGCATGAATCTGAGCATGAGCGATCTGCCGGTACATAAATGGAAGCCGGACCGGGCACTGCGGCGTCTGACCGACGATCCGGAATATGTCATCCGCCACCGGGCGCGCGAACTCTGCGTGCAGGAGGAGCATCCGGATGATCCGGCGCATCAGCTCGGAACTCTGGGACGCGGCAACCATTTTGCCGAGATCCTCGCCGTTGATTCCATCATGGATCCGGATCGTTTTTCCGCATGGAAGCTGAACTCGAAACATCTTTTTCTGCTGATTCATTCCGGATCGCGGAGTTACGGAGAACGCTTTGCGTCCCGCTTTACCGCTGTACACGGAGCGGAGGGACTCTCACCCGACTCCGAATCCGGCCAAGCGTATCTTGCAGGACACGACCGGCTGATTCACTGGGCGCGATACAACCGCAGACTTTCTGCGCAGGCGTTCCACTCTCTGCTGGGGAGCAAAGGAACCGAGGTGCTGGATTCCGTTCACAACAGAATTGAGCGGATGTCTTCCGGGCTCTGGCTGCATCGGAAAGGCGCCGCGGAGGCCCGTACGGGAGAACCGGTGCTGATCGCGGGAACAAGGGGATCGTCAAGCTATCTCGTTGCGCCGAAGGAGGTTTCGGAAGAGACTCTCTTCTCTCTGGCACATGGAGCCGGGCGAAAATGGACCCGTCTGAGCACCCGTTCCCGGATCCAGGCGAAGTACCGGGAGGAGGAGCTGCGCCGGACGCCCATCGGCTCCCACGTACTTTGTCCGGACCGGGATCTTCTCTGCGAAGAGGCTCCCGATGCCTATAAAAACATCGAACAGGTGATTCAGGATCTGACCGATTTCCATCTGATTGATGTTGTCGCCTCCTTCCGTCCGCTTTTAAACTGCAAACCGTGAGGGAAAAATATGCAGCGGAAATTTTTACAAATCTCTTCGGGGCAAGGCCCCGGAGAGTGCCGTCTGTTTGTTTCGCTTCTTGCCGTTTTTCTCCGGCGGGAGGCCCTCGACAGCGGACTCGAATGCGAGCTTCTGGAAAAACCTGATAAACACGGGAACGCCTCGCTTCTCCTGTGGATCCGTGGTGAAACGGCGGATTCCTTTGCCCGACACTGGATCGGAACGATGCAGTGGATTCAACCCAGTCCCATCCGTCTGCATCATCCGCGCAAAAACTGGTTCGCCGGAATTACGGAGGTGAAAATTACGGACGAAAAAGAGCGGCTCCGCGAAAGTGAAATCCGCGTGGAAACCCGGCGCGCTTCCGGACATGGCGGACAGCACCTCAACAAAACCGATTCCGCGGTTCGGATCACCCATCTGCCCACGGGCGTAAGCGCCGAGGCTTCAGAAGAGCGATCCCAGCATCGCAATCGGGAAATCGCCTATCTCCGCCTGATCCGGAAACTCCGGGAACGCAACCTGAAAAACAAATCCGATAACCGACAGAATCAACGTCACAACCATTACACTCTGATCCGAGGTTCACCACTCCGGATCTTCAAAGGCAATCCGCTGAAGGAACTTTTCCCTTCACAATGATTCCTCTCCCCCTCCCCCGAATCGGAAAAAAGAATCTTCCGTTTTCTCCGCTTCGGGGAGGACTTTCCACTCCGGCTCACCAAAGAATATTCCCATCCTTCACGACTTTTCCAGAGAAGATTTTTTCATAAAATGAACTTGAAAAATACGAATTCGTAGATATATTAAAATACGAATTCGTAATATAAAGAGGAACGGCAATGCGATCCAAGATCAAAAAAATGATTGATGCGACCAATCTGATTGACCATACCTATCTGGTCAAGGGTCGCTCCATGGCGGTCAAACCGAATATAGTGCTTCTGCTGTATGCACTTTCGAACGATGAAAATCTCTCCCAGAGCAAACTGCACAACGAGTGGCTTCTGCCGCTTTCCACGATCAACACCATAGTAACCGAATGCAGGAACGCAGGTTACATCACGCTGGAACCGATTGAGGGGAAACGGCGGGAATGCACTCTGCGTTTTACGCGAAAAGGGAAAGAATTTGCCGCATTTATTCTTGCGGAGATCCACGCGGCGGAGGAAAAAGCCATGCGGGAAACGATTGCACGTTATTCCGCAGAATTTGTCGATGCCCTGGACTTTTACGCGAAGAAATTTCATGAAGAACTGAGTTTCAGGAGGAATCCGGATGAAAAGTGATCAGCTTCTATTCTGGAAATACGTGACGCCGTCGATTTTCGGAGCGGTCATCGGCGGATCGTTTGCGATTGTCGATACGATCTTCATCGGCCTTGCCGGAGGGAAAAACGCACTGGCGGCAACTGCGGTGACCTGGCCGCTGGTGATGCTGCTTCAGGCATTCGGGTTTCTTGTCGGTTCCGGCGGAGCGGTTCTGATTGCGCAGAGCCGGGGGGCGGGAGAGATGGAAAAGGCTCAGAAGGTGTTCTCGCAGACGCTTTTTCTGGTTGTTGTCTGGAGCATTCTGCTGACTCTTCTGACCTTTCCATTTCTGCGAATGTTTCTTACGGCACTGGGGGCGACGGATGAACTGATGCCGATCTCGCTGCGGTATGCCCAGATTCTGACGGCGGGGGTGTTCTTTTCCATCTTCATGTCGATGTGTCTGGAGGTGATCCGCAACGACGGGCATCCGGCGCTCTCCATGCTGCTGATGGTAAGCGGACTGCTCTGCAATATTCTTCTGGACTGGGTCTTTGTATTTCTTCTCGGGTTCGGCGCGGTCGGTGCGGCGATTGCGACGGTGTTCAGTCAGGGAGGAGCCTGTCTTCTTGGAGTGCTCTATTTCTGTTCTCCGCTGACCGGACTGCGCTTTTCGCGGAAGAGTCTGCATCCGGAAGCCAAAGAGTGCGGAACGATTCTGTGGACCGGACTGCCGATTTTCGGCAACATGTTCTCCATCATAGCCATGCTCTACATGCACAATGCCCAGTCGTTGCGCTACGCGGGAATAGACGGTCTTGCCGCCTATACCGTCATCTCCTCTCTGGAGGCGCTCGGCTCCATGTTCATGACCGGAATCGCCGGAGGAATCCAACCGCTTTCCGCATCCATGTACGGCGCGGGAAAACACAAGCGCCAGAGACGTTTCGGCAATTATGGTTACTGGTTTGCATTCGCTTCCGGAATCATTCTGATGCTCTTTTCCTTTGCCATGCACAAAGTAATTCCCGGATGGATGGGACTTTCTTCCGGAAAGGCGCAAATGCTGGCTCAGGAGGGGATTCTGCTTTCCGCACCGGCATTTCTGCTGCTGGGAGTCATCCGGGTTGCCGCGTTTTACTATCAGGCGACCGGCAAGATCGTCAAAGCCTCGTGGCTGATCTACGGAGACTCCTTTCTGGCTCTGCCGATCTGTATTTTCACTCTGCCGCTCTGGTTCGGGATGAACGGCGTATGGCTGGCAATGCCCCTCTCCCGTCTGCTCCTGATGGGACTGCTTCTCTATTTCTGGTTCGGTATGAAACAAGAGAAGAACACTCAATTCATAAACGCATAAGAGAGAAATCATGAAAGATCCATTTCAACTGGTCCCGCTGAAAAACGAAGAGCTCGCTGAATTCAAACGCGAAATGCAGAAAGCGTTTCAACTCGGCTATGAACAGGAATTCGGCCCCTGCAAAGAGGCCGTTCTGCCGGAAGAGGATATCGACCGCTCGCTGAATTCAAAAGGCGCCTTTGCATATGCTGCCAGAATCAACGGAGAGCTGGCGGGAGGAGCAATCGTCGTCATCGACACTAACAGCGGGCATAACCATCTGGATCTTCTTTTTGTCAAATCCGGAACGCAGAGCAAAGGAGTCGGACAGGCCATCTGGGAAAAAATCGAATCGCTGTATCCCGATACCAGAGTCTGGGAAACATGCACACCGTACTTTGAAAAACGAAACATCCATTTTTATGTCAACCGGTGCGGATTTCACATTGTGGAATTTTTCAATCCGCATCACCATTTTCCGTCTCAGGAAGAGGAATACCACGGAGGCATGAATGAAGAAGCCTCCCGATATTTTTTCCGATTTGTCAAGAAAATGAAATCTTCCAGAAAGGAATCTCCATCCATGAATTCCTGCGCAGAAAACTCTTAAAGGAAATCTGCGGAAGAAAACTCCGTCCGGGAATCGTCCCCGTTTTTGGGCTGTCCGAATCTGCGGAGATATCTCTTCTTTCAGAAGTTCGATTTCTGAAATCAGCGTTTTTCCCTGACTTCCGAACCCATACCGACCGAAACGCAAACAGCACAGCAGCGATCCAGAACCCATGCAGCAGTCCACCCCCTGCATAGAATCTCCAGTCCAGGAAGAGCTTCCGGAAAATGGCAGCCCGCCGAAACAGAAAATAAGTTGCCGTACCGTAAATTCCGAAAATCACACAGGGAATCAATCCGAACAGAAACAGTGCGTGATACGGCCAGGGATGTCCTCCGCCGATGATGATCGAGAGCATCAGATACCCGGCAAACAGAAGAATTGGAATCATTTCCCAGATCATAATGAGAAAGGCAAAAAAAACAACCAAAGCAATGTCGCGAAGCGTAATTTTCATGATCACACCCTCTCCTTCGATTTTCCATTTCTGAATGCGGAGAAATGCGCGGAAGCAAAAAATGATCTTTTCTTCTTTACAATAAAACCTCTCTCTGGAAAAAGCAAACGGGAAAGGACCTTCCACCCCGTCTGTTTTTCGGCGGAAGGTGCCAGCCAGCGCGGTTACCAGTGATAATACCGGTAGGGGTCATCCTCCGGGATTGCCTGATCCACATGCATCCGGAAGGGATCGCGAGTGGAGAAAAGACGCGGATGCCCGCTGATGCCTCCGAGATGATAGACATCATTGCAGAGGATCACAAGCTCATGGCGTCCCGGTTTCAGAGCCCCGGGCGCAAAACGGTGACGGCGGATCGCCAGCCAGTAATCCTTCGGATTGGTCTGTTTTGTCACCGCCCCGAGGAATTTGCCGTCGAGCCAGATCCAGCTTTCGTCATCGACTGCGCCGATCTCCAGTTCCAGCGGCTCCGCGGCAAGCTCCGGAGAAAGCTCAAAACTCTTCCGGTACCAGAAATATCCGTTTCTGCCGCGCAGTTCCGGGATCTCCTGATTGAACATCCCCGGCACCCGGATCTTCCGCCATTGTCTGACAGACCGGAAATCGGGAAGCCGGGTTCCGTTCCGAAGTTTCCCATCCAGATCCTCGATTCCCTCCCAGATTCCGGCAAGCGAAAGCGGCTTCAGCATCCGTTTTCCGGACATGGCACGGAACGAGTCGGTCAGTTCGGTCCGTGCCCTCGCTCCGAGATTTGCAAGAAGACGCGAAACCGTATAGAACCCTCTGCGGACCGTGGTCCGCTTGATGAACTCTTTCCCGTTGATCCGATACGGCGGGAGCTGATAAAAAACGATTTTTCCTTTTCCCATTCCGGCAATTTGCAGCAGTCGCCCGCCGATGGAATCCGCAGGAAACGCCGTAAACTTCTCCTCGTACCGCAAATGGAGATCCGCATTGCAGAGCCCGGCGAATTCCGGAACAGCATTCAGTCCCGTAGCCAGATCAGTGCCGAAGGTTCCCTCCTCGACTTCGGCATCCGGAAGAAGACGGCGGATCTCGGCACTGTTCCATCCGAGCGCCAGCAAAGCGCCTCCGTTCTGCAACGTTTGCCGGATGTTTGCCGGAAGAGCGTTGCCCGACGAGATAACCAGAAGCGCATTCGCAGGAAGAGTTTCCGATACGGGAAGCGCATCAATCCGCAGCTTGTCAAGGAGCTGCCCGGTCTCCGTACCAAGAAAGAAAACAGGACGAATTTCCGGCGTTTCACTTTTCTCCAGCACTTCCAGCAGTTCCGCAAGAACATGTTCCGCCTGCACATCCGCCTCCGTGCGGTCGGAGAGATCAAGCTGGGAGAAGAGGATCTTTGCCTCGCCTTCCCGGAAAAGAATCGCCGGAGCATACTGCAGATCGAACCCGCCGTGATACAGGGGCAGCCAGTTGCCGCGCGACGGTTTTTCCAACAGAAGATCCGCCACATTGCCGCGCTGTCCGCTGTACCAGATATGCGTATTCATAAATCCGTTCCAGGAGCTTTTGGGATACTGGCGGTTGACTTCCGCACCCGGCATGAAATACGGACGCGTAGTCGAACTGCCCCGCCAGTCGGAAAGAACTCGAAACGCGCGTCTGCCGACCGGGAACAGAGTCCGCAGTCCGTGCTCCGCTCCGCGGATTCCAAGACGATTCAACTGCTCAAGGCGTTGTTCGAGGATCAGAAGCCGTACCCCTTTGTTCAAACGGGCGGAAAGATCGAACGGAAGAGTCTCCAGTCCATACCGGCCGATCACAACCATATTGATTCCATCCAGATCCCCTTCTTCGCGCAGCAGACGAAATTTCACGCCGATTTTCTCCAGCAGCGGCGCGGCACTTTTCTCCGGATCCCAGAGTCCGATCCGGGAACTCAGATGCGCTCTGCGTGCCGGAAGAACCGTAAACGGAAAGGAATCCCGGAGGATTTCTCCTTTTGCAAACTCGAATTCCGCGTTGATCCGTCCGGAGCGTTCCGTGTCTGTCTCTGGGGCAGTGAAGCGAATCGGCACTTCGGCGCGTCCTCCGGGACTGATCCGGACCGTTGAAGCGGACCAATCTCTCATGGAATCGGTTTTCCAGCGGCAAACAACCGACTGTTCCCGACGGCTGTCGTTGAGGATCATCAGGGACTTTTCCACACTCTCCCCCGGACGGAAACGGCAGGACTGTTCCGTAAAATTTCCCGGCTTTCCGGCGATCCATCCTAGCAGTTCGCGATATCCGTATTCCAGAACCTTGCCGGTCGGATTTGCCCGGAACGTGCTGAACGGATCGCTCAGAAAATACGACGACGCCCGAATCCGATCCGCTACCGGCCCCGGCTCCTTCAGATTCCGAAAACGATCCGGATGAGGACCGCTCTTTACCGCTTTCTCGATATCATAAAAACTCGTATGATCCCACGGCTGGAATCCGGAAAGGCCGCGCGCACGCAGATCACGCAGATTGCGTTTCAGCATTATGGACCGGACTTTGTGAGTGGAAGGATCACGCAGAATATTGTAGGAAGTCAGGAAACGGGTCGGCGTATTGTTTTTTGCAGCGGAATATTCGCGGCGGAACATCTGCTGTTTTGCGTCGTTGAAGGCGTACGCCACTTCGCCAAGATACTCCGCATTGAATTCATCAAGCCAGGTTCCCTGCACTTCCGGGGAACGCCAGATGAATCCGGGCCCCCGATTGCTCGACCAGCTGGCAACATGCGGAATACCGTATTCAACAAACAGGATCGGCATGGTGCCTTTCTTCTCCCAGTGCTCCAGCCAGTCGGAACGCTCCTGCGCGGGAACCCAGTTCAAATAGAAATTCTGCGCGGAGATGCTTCCCAGATTTCCCGCATCGTGATGATAAACAGGACGGGTCGGATCGATGGAACGGATGATCGCTTCCGCCTTCAGTCCGGCGGTCCGGCGGTCCGATCCGAGTCCGGCATGTTCGGGACGCCAATCCGTCCCCATGGTCAGAGGGTTCTGCATGTCGGCATAGCCGAGCGCATTGTGGTTGACCGCATAAAGCACAAGCCCTGGAACGTTCTGAACTCGACGGATCCGGTAAGTACAGAGTTTCCGGTAAGCTGAAGCGAATTCGGGATCATCGAGCTTCGCGTTGAAATCGGTTATGGCGTGAGGCATCGAAAGAGAGGTCAGAATCCCGTATTTCGAAAGTTCGGTGCGGAACTGATCGTTGTAACTGTTGCCGCCGATTCGGAAATTGTAACAGCGGTCGCCGTCGAACAAATAATTGATGCCGATTTTTTTCGCCGTCCTCGCAAGATGACGGATCTTCTCCCGGGTGGAATCGGACGCAATTCCCGTATGATTGATCGGAAGGGCGCGGAGATGAATCGTTCTGCCGTTGAGAACAAAGTCGCGTCCGCGGATGGCAAACTCCCGTACGCCGAACTCCTGCGGAAAAAAGCGGTCAAGCTCTTTCCCTGATCCGTCGCGGAGAATCATATCCAGCGAATAAAGATGTTCAGGGGTATTGATATCCCAGAGTTTCGCATTGCGCCACTCGCCCCCAAAGCAAAAGCGGAACTCCTCATTTTTCCCATCGCAGCGGAACGTCTCCGAACGAAAACGTTTCACGATTTCTTTTCCCTCACGGATCACAGCTTCCAGGGTGTAGCTTCCTGCGGGAAGACGCTGAAAACCGGTATCAAAGCGAATCGTTCCGTCACTTACCGGCCGAGTCTCTACGCGCACATCCCCGATCTCATACTGCATCGGAAGGGAAACCAGCCATCCATCGCCGACCAGTCCTTTGTTCGCCAGTTCCCGGAAGGATCTGTATTCCCGGCTCATCCCCATAAAATGACTGAACTCCGCGGGATCGGCGGAAAAACGGATCCGCAGATTCTGTTTCCTGCCCGGCTTTGCCAGAGATGTAATGTCGAGCTGTCCGCCGGGAAAAGTCAGCGATCCCGCCTGAGCTCCATCAATGAAAAAAAGCGCAACGCCCTGCACCAGATCAAAATCCAGCTTGATGCGGCGACCTTTCCAATCGGCAGGAATGGTGAACTCCCGCTCATACCATCCGAGCCGGAGCACCTGTTTCCGGAGCGCCGCCGATTCACGCGCCGGCAGATAAAACACATGATCGTTCGAGGAATTGCTGAGATCAGGCCACGCGGCAGGCACCTTGAACCATCCCCAGCCGTCGCGCGGAGGCCGCATCTCCTGCAACGACTCGAATACGGGACGGAAACGCCAGAGTCCATTCAGCGACACCTTCTCCCGAAACGCTGTCCGGATACGCGCGGCATCATCCAGACGGAACAGCGCCTCCGGAGCCGATCCATCCGGCGGCGGCAGATTGCGCACTTCCGGAATCAGCATGATTTCCACATTCTCAATCTCCACCGATCCCGCATCCCCGTAATTTGCCGGAATGACCTGTAAAACCGGAGCCCCGCGCGGAATCATATAAGTCCGGTCTATTTCCGTCCATCCATGGGAACCGAGAAAGGTCGGAATATCCAGATATTTGCCGAAGAGCTTCCCGGCACGGTCTCGAAACATCAAATCCAGCCGGGCATTCTGCCAGCTCAGCTTTCCCCGCACGACCCCCTCCGTCCGGATCCGATAGCGGACACGCAGTTCGACTCCCGGTTCCTCAGGAGGCAATGCCGCAATCTCCGGAGGCAGAGGAATCGGAACCGAAATCTGGCACGGTCCGCGATCCAAAACAAACGAAGGCTTCCCCTCCCGCCACACCATCCGCATTCCCGCGGGAAGACGACGATTACGGAAACTCTCCGGAGTCAGCAGATTCCTGCCGAATGGGATCTGCGCACGGAGAATCGAACCATATTCTTCCGGCGAGATGCGTTTCAGGCGCACATCCGCAAACTCGATGTTTCCCGAAGTTCCGAAATTTCCCGGATCCAGCCGAAGCACCGCCGCTCCAGCGGGAACCGCATAGACCCGACGGCATTCGACAAACTCCTTCTGCGTCCCGGATGCGCTGAAAACATTCGGCCATTCGCCGACACCCTCCCCTTTTTTGTTATAAAAGCGCATCGCCATCCGTCCGTTCCGCCAGGACTCCTTTCCTGGGATCAGACCGGTCGCCCGCATTTTCATGTTCAGGAGCAGATACCGGCAGTCCGGCGGCAGGGGCAGACGGAATCCTGCCTGTCCGGGCCCATGGATCACAATCCGCAGCGATCCGTTTTCAACCGTAAGTTCCGTTCCCGGCTTCCTGTTCCATCCCCGGAGCGGCTTCCCGTCCGCAGAGAGGAGAAGATTTCCGCGCCCGCCTCCGGCAGCAACAACAGCACAGAGCAGCAAAAGAAGTGCAATTCGTTTTTTTAAATTCATACTAGGACTCCCTAATTCCAGTGTTTTCCCTTTGAAATAACAAGACTCCGAACTCATTCTCCGGAAAGAAAAAGTCTTCCATCCATATTGATTGTACAAGTAATCGGGAGCTCCTGTTTTGCCAGCTGCTCTCTGGAGCGGCTCTCAACATGTCCGTCAAAATAGAGAAGATTCCCGTAATTGTTGTGCCAGAGCTTTACGCCGGCACCGTTTTCATCGGAATCCAGTTTAGCGGCAGCCGCCCCTTTACGCAGCGAATCGGCAGCGGCAACGGAGTATCCGGAATCCGCAATCAGCGGAGAGGCAACAGGACGTTTTGCTCGATTGAACTGATAAAACTTGCTGTCCGCACTCAAACGTCTCCAGACATCCCCGAACGTCGAAATGAACTCCTGCTGCGATGCGGCATTCTGCATTACTCCGGAATCTCCGTACTTCAGAATCCCGTAGGTAAACAGATGCCGAGATCCCACACCCGGTATGGTACTCGGACAGTGAAACAGCTTTTCCCCGAGATCCCCCGCCAGAGGAAAACCCGAAAGCGCATTGCCGTTGACATCATAATACCGGTATCCAAGGAACAGAGACCAGGTCGTATAATAGGAGCCGGATTTCATCATAACCGGAAAATATCCTTCCGAACTGTCGGAATAGAGATTGATCCCGATCCCTACCTGTTTGAGATTGGAAACACACTGAATGCCACGCGCCTTTTCTCTTGCCTTGTTCAATGCCGGAAGAAGGAGAGCTGCCAGGATACCAATAATTGCAACAACAATAAGAAGCTCTATCAATGTAAAAGAGAAACACGATGTCTGCGCATTGTTTTTCACATACTTTTTTCCAGAGAGAACATGAGTCCGGATACCTGTTGAAATGATTTGTCGCATGAGATTGCCTGCCTTTCCTGTCATTTAAATTAATCTGCCGGAAAACTTTCGTTTTCTGCGAAAGTAACCGGTATTTTCCGTTGTACAAGTTTCTTTTTGTTTTCCAGAAGAGCGAGAAGCTCTTCGACCGCGCACTTTCCAATCTCCACATCGCGAGTCTGGGCACAAAAGAAATGATCTGAAGGAAGACGGGTTCGCTCCTGACCGTCGAAACAGCCGATTGGAATCCTCATATTTCTCTTTTCCACAGCGCGGGCGGCACCTCTGGCGAGCTGAGGAGCGGTCGCAAGCAGAGCATCATAATGACCGTTTTCCAGAAGTTCCACGGCAAGAGCTTCCCCATCGTGCTCCGTATAATCGCTGTAACGAATTGCGGAAGGAGAAAGAATAATCCCGGCTTTTTTCATACCAGAACAAAGTTGGGAAATTATGGAGGTATCCGGTTTTCCTGCCAGCCAGCAGAAACTGCGGCAACCGCTCTGTTTCAATCGAAGAGCAATCCCTTCAGCCGCCTGTTCATAATCGCTTGCAATATAATGAAGAGGAGGCATCTCCTTTCCGGAATCCGGAATCGAAGTCAGAAAAATACGGGGCCCTGTCAGCTCCACGAGCTTTTCCCGATATTGTTCGGAACGGTGAGCACCCCAGATCAGAAGCCCGTCCAACAACCCGGAACTGAACATCCCGGCATACCGGAAATCGGGACGATTGAACAGCAGAAGCAGATGATAGGAGGTCCCTTTCAACGCCTGTTCAATACCGCTCATGATATCCGCAAAATGCGTGTCATGGAACACATTATGCCCCATCTCCTCCTGCGACGGCACAAGAAGACCTATCACAAAACTCCGCCGGGTAAAAAAACGCTGAGCATTGACATTCGGCACATAATTGAGTTTCCGTGCCGCCTCGCGCACCTTCGCCTGCGTCCGTTCCGGAATCGAAAGTTCCTCTGACGGATGATTCAGGACTTTTGAGACCGTACAGGTACTCAATCCGACATATTGTGCCAGCTCGCGAATCGTACAGTTTTTCTGTTTTCCCATCTGACAACCTCATAAATTAACGCGTTTACTTAACACGTTAACTTTATTATAGCACATTCCTTTAAAAATGTCAACGGGGATATGCGAAAAAAACAGAACAATCCCCTCCGCCCTCATCCAATCAAGAGCATCTTTGCTCAAAATTGTTTTCTGCTGAAACAATTTTTGTTTTATTCCCGATATGCAAAAAATATCCTCCATGCACCAAGAAAATACAATCCGATCAAAGGAACCGCCGCCGATCCTCCAAAGAGAATCTATCAGAAGCAGCAGAAACGGTGCAAAAAAAAATCAAAATCAAATTGATCCAGACTTGTAAAACTCAAATATACCACTATTTTTCAGGGTGCAGTTGTACAGGAGATAGAAAAAATGAATGTGAAAAAAGAATATTATGGAGATGGACTCACACAACTCCATTTTGTCGGAGGACTTGTCCGATATGATTTTGCAACTCTTCAGCCGGATCCATCGGGAAATGGCGGGACCCCGATTCCGAAAAAGAATCTGCGGCTCGTCATGAATCTCTCGGGCTTCCTGAAAACCTACGACACCATGAAAACTCTGCTGGACCGGATGATCGATGCCGGAATCGTAAAAAAGAACCTGATCGAAAAACTGGATGACTGATTTTTCCTCAAAAGAAACGCCGAAAAACATTCTTTTTCATAAAAAAATACTTTTTTTTCACTTTTTTTTCACTTTTTTTTCATTTTTTTTGGCGTTTCCGCATGTAAATTTCATCCGACATGCGTTATATTCACAAAATAAACCGTACACGAAAGGAACTAGCATGTACAAAATTGAGTTTTACACCCCGGAGTCGCACCTCGAAACCGTGAAGAAAGCCATGTTTGACGCAGGAGCGGGACATCTCGAAAACTACGATTGCTGCTGCTGGCAGACCAAGGGAATCGGACAGTTCCGTCCGCTCGAAGGCAGCAACCCCTATTCCGGAGAGCTCGGAACCGCGGAAAAAGATACCGAATGGAAGGTCGAAATGGTCTGCGCAGATGACTGCATTGACGCCGTTATCACAGCACTCAAAGAGACACATCCCTATGAGACTCCGGCCTATCAGTACTGGGAAGTCAAGGCTTGAACATCTTTTTATCCACTCTTTACACCAATCCGACCTATTTTCTGCTGGTGGTGCTGAGCGTGATTCCCTCCATCTGTCTGCATGAGTACTTTCATGCGCAGACAGCATTGTGGATGGGCGATGACACGGCCGCACAAAACGGACATCTCACTCTCAATCCGCTCCGGCAGATGGGCTGGATTTCCATTGTGACATTCCTCATCATCGGCATTGCATGGGGAATGGTCCCCGTAAATCGCGGAAAACTGACCAGAACGGGAGCGGTTCTGGTCTCCTTCTCAGGTCCGCTGGCAAATCTCGGACTGTTTCTCTTTTCCATAGCGGCGCTTCTGGTAATGATCCTGCTGAAACAGCATGCAGGAGCGCAATTCCCGGATTTGCTGTATGCGTATTTCCAGCTTCTCGGAATTTACAATCTGGTTCTCTTCATTCTCAATATGCTGCCGATTCCAGGACTCGACGGGTGGGGGATTCTTTCCGAACTCATTCCGCTCAAAAATGTCGATTCCGAATTTGTGAAAGGTGTTATGCTTCTCTTCATGCTGGCAGTATTTGTCGGGATCGGCTACCTTTTTGATCTGTCGGAATGGGTGCTGTTCTGGATTCTTTCGCTGGTGTTCGGCTGAGCACGGAGGCTTTCCGGAAATGATGGAAGCAAAAATCCCGGTCTGGACCGTCACTCAGCTTAACGAGGCAATCAAGGATCTGCTGGAAAATACCTTTCTGCCGGTCTGTATTCTCGGAGAGATCAGCGGACTGACAATTCATCGTTCCGGACACGTCTATCTCACGCTGAAGGATGAACACGCCCAGATCCGCGCGGTCTACTTCAACGGCGCGGCAAAATGCTCCGAACTGGACCTGCGCAACGGAACGCAGGTGGAGGCGTATGGAAGAATCGCGTTCTACGCTCCCCGCGGAGAATGTCAGCTGACTTTGCGGGAAATCAAACTGCTCGGGACCGGATCGCTCCAACAGAAATTCGAGGAGATGAAGAAGCGTCTTGCCGCCGAAGGACTCTTCGATGCGGACCGCAAAAAAGATCTCCCGTTCGTTCCGCGCTGTATCGGAATCATCACCTCGCCGGAGGGCGCGGCGATCAAAGACTTCATCAAAGTTGCGCTGAAACGGTTTCCGCCTCTCCGCTTCCGCGTCTTTCCGGCGCCCGTGCAGGGGAAAGGCGCCGAACAGATTCTGGCGCAGGGAGTTCGATTCTTCAACCGATATCACTGTGCCGATGTGATCCTGATTACTCGCGGAGGAGGAAGTCTGGAGGATCTCTGGCCGTTCAACGAAGAGGTGCTGGCACGCGCTGTGGCGGAAAGCGATCTGCCGGTGGTCAGCGCGGTCGGGCATGAAATCGACACGACCATCTGCGATCTTGTCGCGGATCGCCGGGCTCCGACACCGACCGCCGCAGCAGAAGTGCTGCTCCCCGATTTTCATGCCCTTAAGGAAGATGCCGAAGCCCTTCTGCTCCGGCTCAAAAATGCAACGGAACTCACGTGGCAGAGAGCGCAGAGCCGATTGGAACGCCTCTGTTCCGCCAAAGCCATGATGCGCCCGGCACAGATGCTTCAGGAACGGATGCAGATGATCGACTATACCGTCAAAGATATGGAAAACGCTCTCTTCCGTGCCGCTCAGGAACAGGAGAACCGTCTGCTCCGCCTCCATGACAAGCTCAATGCCCTGAACCCGACGAAAATATTGAACCGCGGCTATGCCGTTCTGCTTGATAATCAGGGAAAAGCGGTTACATTACCTTTACAGGTCCCCGCTGGAAGCGAAGTAACTGCCATCCTCGCCGGCGGAAGGATCAAACTTGAGTCGAAAGGAGAACTGAAACCATGAAACATCTCTTCCTCGCAGCCTCCGCCGTACTGCTTCTCGGCACGGGAATTCTTACCGCCGCAGAGCCCGCCCAGAAAAAAACGGAACCGAAAAAAACTGTTCAGAAATGCGCCTGCACTGGAGAAGCCGTCTGCAAATGCGACAAAGCAAAAAAATGCAAATGCAACGAAGCAAAAAAAGCCGATGCAAAAAAGAAAACAGAAAAAGCCAAACAGGCTCCGATTAAAAAACCGGTTTCACAGTCCATTATCAAGCGGGTGACAAATCCGGTGCTCGAACAGCAGAAAAAACGCGATCAGCAGCTCATTGATCAGGGTCTGCTCTGACATATTCTCATTACAGAACATCACCCTGGTTCTATTCTGAATCAAAGTACAAATACCGGGATTCCCTGATGATCCCGGTATTTTTTTCCCATAGGAGAGATCGTTTTCCATCCGAAACTCTCTTTCATGCGGTGACAAAGGGGAAAATGTGACTCTTTTCACATTTTCAGGCACAAAAATCCGGCCGGTGCCGATTGACAAATCTTCCGATCCGGCGTATCGTTCTCCCAAACACCGGAGATAACGGCAATCATGGGAATGAAAAACGGGATCGGAAAAATCAATTTCAAGGAGATCGCGCGGGAACTGGGGATCAGTGTCATGACACTCTACCGGGTGCTGAACAACGAATCCTCCGTCAAACCGGAAACCAGGGCCCGGGTAACCGAGGTGCTGAACCGATATGGATTTTATACGCACAAGCCGACACGGGAGATCCGGATCATCTTCGATTTCTGCGACCATGTCTATCTGCACCATTACGGAACGGAGCTGATGCAGCGGCTCTCGCATCACGACTACTCCTGCATCGCCACCGACCATCGGAAAAATCAACGGAAATTTCTGGATGCGGCGGCGGAAAGCGATATCATCGTCTACTGTTCCGTTCCGGAAGAGGAAATCATCCGGGAAGCGAGGAAGAACAATCCGGACATCTACCAGATCGCCATCTACACAAAATGCGATGCCGATATTGTCGTTTCCTCCGACAACCATCTCGGCGGAGAACTCGCGGCGGAACATCTTCATTCCATGGGGCACCGCCATGTTGCAGTGTATCTTTCCGACGCCCATCCGACACGCTTCGACCGCTATCACAGCTTCTTCGCCAGAATGAACTCTCTTGATCCGGAGTGCCGAATCGACTGCATTCATGAACGAAATGGTGACTCTCTGCCGGGCGTCTGTGCTCAGTACTTTGACTCCGTCAGCCCGATGCCGACCGCGATTTTCTTTCTCACCGGAGGAGACGCGCAAAAATTTTATCTAAAATTTCTCCTTGAACGCATGGATGCACTCAAGGATCTGAGCATCATGAGTTACGATCACCCGGAAAACATCGCCCAGGATCCAGAAATCCTGAAACGGTTTGACCGAATCGAATTTCTCCCGCAGGAGATTCTCGACTGGACCGAGTTCTACATTGTCAACCGTCCCATGATGAAGCGCCGGAGCTCCGTTCATACGGATATCAGGCCGACCTTGCGCATCGCAGGCTCGGTCAAACGGGTAAACTGCTGAGCCATGGAAACGACACTCCGGACAAAAACGATTACAGCGGCGGAACGTTCTGCGATTCTCTCTTCCTGCTGCGGATTTCTCGGCGAAGTCACTCTGACGGACAGCGCCATCATCATTCTCTTTGCCGGAATGCTCGGCGCTGGCGACATGCTTTCTCTGCTGACAACCTCAGTTCTCCCATTCTTCAATGGACTCTGCATAATTCCAATGGCGTATCTGGTAATGCATTTCGGACGACGCAGATTGATTCTGACGGCCTGTGCATCGGCATCCATCGCCTATTTTGCAGCGGTGGCCGCACCATTCTTCGGAGAATGGAAAGTGGCGGTGCTCATCGGATCAATCGTCTGGTTCGGATTCAGCCTGACCGGATTCATCGCCGGATGGTTCCCGATGCTCGACACATTCCTGACTCGCGAAAGACGTACCGGATTCTTCAGTCGCATGCGATTCTGTCATCAGCTGACGGCAACGGTGTTTTTATTCCTCATCAGTCTTCTAATTGGCAGAAATCCATCGATCGGCACGCTGCAGGGGATTTTGTTTATTGCAGCGGTCATCTTCTGCGGACGTGGATTCTTCATTGCCCGCATCCCGGAATTTCCAGGGCAGAAAAAGGAATCGTTCGGATTCCGCGACGGACTGCTTCAAGCGATCGGGAACAAATCCCTGACCGGTTTTTCTCTTTATCTCTTCATGCTGAATCTGGCATCCTCAGGAACGATTCCGCTGATGCTTCTTTCACTCAAAAATGAATTTCATGCACCGGACAATATCGTTGTATTGATCTCGGCGCTCTCCTTGCTGGGAATGCTCCTAGGCTATATGGGGGTTGGAATGCTCCTGCGAAGACTCCGTCTGAAACGGACTTTTCTGCTGTTCCACGCTCTTCTGTTTCTCGGAAATCTGATTCTCTTTTTCTCCGGCGAAGGAAGCTCCGGAATCTATCTGCTGATTGCGATTCTGATTCCAATTTACAGCTTTGTCCTTGCCGCCGGAACCATTCTCGCCTCTGCCGAAATGATGGAGCTGGCAACGCCAGGGAACAAGGTCATGGCGATGGCATTCAGCGGGGCGTTTTCCTATGGAGCAACCGGATTGTCGCGTCTCTTCTCTTCGCTTCTGCTGGGATCGGGAATGCTGGCTGCGGAATGGCACATCGGCGCGATACGGATCTGTCGTTATCAGACTTTGCTGCTGATCTATACCGCAACACTACTGTTTGCGGGAATTTTTCTGATTCTTGTTCCGGCAGTATTCCCACATGGAGAATACTGTTACCAAGAACATTGACTCTTCTGCAAAAAAATAAAGGGCGGAAAAATGCGCTAGCATTTTTCTCGGGTCAAGGACTATGTCCTTGTCGCGGTCCAGCGGCGAGACGCTGGTCGTGCTACGCACGAAACTTTTATAAAAAATGCGAGAGGAGCAAACCGCTTTGAAAAGCGGTTCTTCTCCTCTCGCGCTCTTCTCTTTCCCTAAACTTTTGACCGCCTTTGCAAAAAAACGCAAAGGCTCTCAGAGAAAGCGTTCCATGGCATTCCATGCGATATCCGCATAGAAACGGTGTTCCCCTTCCCCGACGACATGGACACAATTCTCTTCTTTTCCGGCAGCCTTGTAGATCCGGCGCAAACGTTCAAACTGCCGATCCGCAGCGGCGAGCGGAAAGATCGGATCGAATCGCCCATTGACAATGACCATCGGTTTCGGAGCGGCAAGCCCGACAACATCTGCACTCTCGCCGTAGAGAAGAAGTCCCGGAACAAAATTACAGATACAGTTGCTATGGTAAAAGGAAACGTAAAAAGAAAGGAGGCTGACTCTCAAAA
>CAJKAR010000009.1 GCA_905197955.1 uncultured Lentisphaeria bacterium
CCTGGTCGACAGGTGTCGAAACAATCATGGGAGCAAAAAATTTAATTTTTTGCGAGGGGTGCAGGGCCTGTGGTCCTGCCGAGGGGTGTTGGGGGCGAGAAGCCACCAACCCGAAAAAACGGCAGAGAGGAATAGATTACCTTTTAGAATCCTGTTTATACCATTCAGGGGTGATACCGATTTTTTCGATTTTATAATGAATGATCCGTTGAGAGATACCGAGTTTTCGAGCGGAAGCGGCGACGTTGCCGTTATTTGCTTTCAGGGCTTCGACGATGAGTTCCCGTTCGAAGGATTCGACGAGTGTATTGAAATCGGCTTTCGCTTCGGGATTGAGAGCGGTTCCGGACGCTTCACCTGTCTGGAGCGAGGGTGGAAGGTTATAGCCGTTGATGACATTATCTGTTGCTGTTAGGACAGCGCGTTCGATGCAGTTTTCGAGTTCGCGGACATTTCCCGGCCAGTGGTAAGCCATGAGCATATTGATGGCGGGAGTTGAGATTCTGACAATATTTTTGCCGTGGAGTTTATTGAATTTTTCGAGAAAATGTTCCGCGAGGAGCATGATATCGGATCTGCGGTTGTGGAGGGATGGCAGATGGATCGGGAAGACGTTGAGCCGATAGTAGAGGTCTTCACGGAATTTACCTTCCTCCATGAGTTTTTCGAGGTTGCGGCTTGTTGCCGTGATGAGTCGGACATCGACTTTGATTTCATCGTTGCTTCCGACTCGGGAGAAGGTCCGTTCCTGAATGAATCGGAGGAGTTTGACCTGAACGGGCTGGCTGAGATCGCCGATTTCATCGAGGAAAAGGGTTCCGCCGTTAGCAGCTTCTGCACGTCCGCAGCGAGTGTTGATGGCTCCGGTAAAGGAACCTTTTTCATGACCGAATAGTTCGCTTTCGACGAGGTTGTCGGGGAGGGCAGCGCAGTTGACGCAGATGAACGGTTTATCTTTCCGTTTGCTTGCCTGCTGGATGGCGCGTGCGATGAGTTCTTTTCCCGTGCCGGAGGCACCTCGAATCAGGACGGTCGCATTGCTGGACGCCACTTGGGCAATCTGAGTATAAACAGCTTTCATGGCGTTGCAGTTGCCGATGATGTTGACGGGGCGGAGGTTGTCTCCGAGCTGTTCCCGCAGCCGAAGATTTTCCGCTTTGAGTTTTTCACGTTCCTCGTGTTCCAGATAACAGGCCGCGACCGCTTCCGCTGTGATATTTGCGACTGTTTCCAGCAGTTTCAGATCGCGGTCGAGATTGCTTTTCGGCGAGACTTCCCGGTCGATGCTCAGCGTTCCGATGACCTTTTCCAGATGGATCACGGGAACACAGATGAACGCCACGTTTTTCATATTTTTCCGGGCCTGGGTTTTGCCGAGGAAGTCACGTTCCTTTGAGATATCCGGAATGACGCGGGGCTGTCCGGTTGCGGCGACCTGTCCCGTGATGCCTTCGCCGACCTTGTAGGTGCCGCGGCGCATCTCCTCTTCCGTCAGACCGTTGGAGGCTTCTATGAAAAGAGTATCCCCGTGCATAAGCGTGAAGGTCCCCCGGAGGAGTCCCATCTCACGGTGGAGAATATCCAGTACCGTTTTCAGCAGATTGGAGATGTTCCGTTCATGAATCACGGTCTTGCTGATGCTGTTCAGCACTGCAACTTCGATATTGTCCTTGTAATCCATATTCACCTCTCTTCAAACGATACCCGTCTGTTTCAGTCCTGCATCTGTTCGGAATGTACGTGCGGTTTTCTCAGTCCTGCTTGGAATGCAGGGTGCTCACTATGGAGTCGTATTCGCGCAGGACTTTCTCCGATTTCTGCGGCAGAATCCGGTTGATCAGGAGAATGACGATGAGTCCGGCGGCGAATCCGGGAAGAATTTCATACATGTACTTGTTCCATCCCGCCACATACCATCCGAGCATGACCGTGAAACCGCAGAGCATTCCGCAGAGAGCCGCCTGCCAGGTCATGCGCCGGGAATAAAGCGCAGTCAGGATCACGGGGCCGAATGCCGCACCGAATCCGCCCCAGGCAAATTTGACCAGAGAAAAAATGGTCTGGTTGCCGGAGAGCGCCAGCACACAGGCAATCACCGTAATGACAAGAACGAAACCTCGGCTGACATTGACCAGCTCCCGGGCCGGAGCTTTCCGCTTGATAATCAGTTTGTAGAAGTCCTCCGTCAGTGTGGAGGAGGAGACCAGCAGCTGAGAGTCGATCGTTGACATGATCGCCGCCAGAATCGCCGCCAGCAGAATTCCTCCCAGCCACGGATTGAAGAGTTCGCCGATCATTTTGATGAACACCTTTTCGCTCTCCGCTTCCGAAAGGTTCTGATACATCGGAATGGCCAGATAACCGATTGCAACGGCGGCGGCAAGCGAGATCAGCACCCAGATCATGGCGATCGTTGTGGCGCGCGGAAGCTGACGGAAACTTTTTATACTCATGAATCTTGTCAGAATATGAGGCTGCCCGCAGTAACCGAGTCCCCAGACTGCCATGGAGATGATCGCCGTCACAGATAATGTCTCCGGCAGAAGGGAGAAGGAGATATCCCTGGCTTCACATGCCGCTGTCACCGCTCCCGGCGCCATGTTCATATAGGCCACGATCGGGACAACAACCAGTGCGAAGAACATCAGAAGTCCCTGAAACAGGTCCGTCCAGCAGACGGCGAGATATCCTCCCATCAGCGTGTACAGCAGAATCACAACTGCTCCGACAACCACCGCCACCCGGTAGTCGATCCGGAACATCGAATCAAACAGTTTTCCCGCCGAGACGAGTCCTGCCGCCGCGTAGATCGTAAAGAAGATCAGCGTGATCGCCGCCGCAAAGATCCGAAGAACACCGGTCGGATCCCGGAAACGTCTGCCGATGAAAGAGGAGATTGTCAGCGTTTTGGTCTTTTCCGTATAGATACGCAGGCGCGGTGCGATGAAAATCCAGTTCAGAAAGGTTCCGAGAGTCAGTCCGATCGCCACCCAGCCCTGAATGAGTCCTCCCATGTAGACCGCTCCCGGCAGTCCCATGAGCAGCCAGCCGCTCATATCGCTGGCCTGGGCGGACATCGCCGTCACCCAGCTGCCGACTCCGCGTCCCCCGAGCAGATACTCCTTGATATTGGTTTCCTTTTTGTAGAAGAACGCTCCCACTGCAATCATGAAGAGCAGGTAAAGACCGAATGTCGTGTAGGTCGGCAGCATTTTGACTCCTTGCTATGTTTTTGTATAACAAAAATGTAATATATTACTAAAACGGGATTTTTTCAAATGCTCATCTCATTCTGATGAGCAGGATCTTTTCTTTGGGATGATCTGTCTCCTTCTGTTCGAAGAAGGAACGGTTTCCCGCGTGCCGGGAGACGACTCTGGCCGGCATGATCCATTTTCCTTTCTGTGCGGCGAGATATCCTTCATAGGAGAATGTCTCGAAGACCGGGACTTTGCCGTGGTAGTCCGGATCGGAACTTCTGCGTTCGCCGATGAATCTGGTTTCGGTCACTTCGAGACGGAAAACGGAACCGGAGAGCAGGGAATAGCGGATCGTGATTCCGACCGGCACTTTGCGGTTCCGGACGGGATCTTCCCGCAGGACCGTATCCGAATAAACGGCGCGTCCCCTGTTGATTTTCAACGTTCGGGAGAAGGCTGTTTTTTCCTGCGCGATTTTATCCAGCACATAATCGCGCAGGAGTGGTTCCACAAGCGGATTGCCGGAGAAGCGTTTCAGTTCCTCCGAATCCACGGTCAGCAGACGGCAGTCCAGCTCCGTGTATTTGGGCAGGAGATTCGGCACGGGGTACTGCGTGTAGACGTAGAGCAAAGGAACAATGGCGCCTTCTCCCGGCATGGCAAAGAGACCGACTGCCGAAGGTCGCAGAACCCTCAGGATCCGTCGGGAGGAGATGCCCGCCGCATTATTGAATCCGGAATCGCCGGGGGCGTTGAATACGCCGCCATCCGGCATGAGATAAAGAGCAGAGAAGTCGATCCGTGCGGTTTTTCCCGGAACGTGAATGTCCGGCGTGACGGCAAACGAGACTCCGCCCTCGCGGGTTTCAAAGGAGTTCTGCAGTTTCACCTGCGCTCTTGTGCCGGAAAGGACATTCATGAAAATGGAAACCGTCAGCCGCGCTTCGCTGTGCTCGATTGCTTTCTCCGGAGCGCTTTTCACCATGGACTTCGGCACGCGCATCAGATCGGTCCGCAGGTTGACGTATCCTGTTTCCGGAGCGGCGGCTGCGGCGGCCGGAATCAGAAAAAGCAGCAGACGGAAAAACGTGGAACGTGGAGAACGGAAAAAATGCATCATAAATCAGTCCGTAATTCCGTACAGAGCGGGATCTTCCGCGTTGATTCGTTTGCCGGAGGTGAGATTGATCTGCCAGTCGGTTGGATTGTTCCGGGTCTGGAGCGGTCCGTGGCAGAGGGCGCTCAGGGTGCGTCCGGCTTTGAACTCCCAGATCATGTTGAGGCGTCCCTCTTTGGGGGCGGTGTAGTGGATCCGGATGCGCGGATCGGTTTTGCGGATGATCTCTCGTTCCGCGGAGGTCAGTTTCAGTTTTTTCGAGCTCAGGACAAAGCCGCGGACATAGTCGATCAGGGCGAATTTCTCCTTTTGAGTCAATCGTTCCGCCTCTGTCGGCTCAAAGGAAAGGCGTTCCCGCGCGCAGGACGCCATGCCGAATCCGACGGCTAGAAGCAGAAGACAGAGTGCAATGCGTTTCATGAAAAGTTCCTCCTCAGATAAGATTCCAGCAGAAGACGTATTTTTAATCCGGTATCACGGCCGTTGACCTCTTTTTCGGCTGCAATGCGTTTCAGTTTCGGAAAGCGCATTCCGGCGCTTGAGGCGATGAACGAATTGAAGGCGGTCGTGATCCGTTCCTGTTCATTGTTCCAGATTCGGCCGTCGGCAAGGACGAGAGTCCCATCCGGTTTGAGGGTGACTCCTTTGACGAATTGCGGCATGGCGTTCGGATTTTTGCTTTTCTGCGCTTTCAGCTGTTCCCGCAGGATTGTACGGCATTCCGAGGGCGAGAGATCCATCAGAATGACCGTGTTTTCGAACGGGCAGAGATCATAGATATCTTTGCGGGAGTATTTGCCCGCGTGTTTTTTCGCGCGGGAGAGGACTCCGTGGAAAACGATCGGAGCTTTTGTCTGGTCGGCGATGGCTTCACAGAAGGTCAGAGCGGTTCGTTCGGGATTGTCCGCTCCGAGTGCCGGCGCGTTGCGGCAGACAGTGGAGTACATGTTTTTCCGAATGGCGGCGAGCTTCCGTTTCAGTTCCGGTTCCGGATTTTGCGGTTCCGGTGCCTCGGGCGGAAGAGCAATGTAGGAGGTGGTCAGGGAAATGCGTTTTTTCCTCTGTTTGTCGTAGACGATCTCCGCTTTGGAGTACCCGGCAGCGTGTTTGCCTGCCTGCATGTACCAGACGTTTCCGGCAAGCATGAGCCCCTTTACCACAGTATGGGTGTGGCCGCCGAGAATCAGATCAATCTGCGGATAGCGTGCGGCGATGTCGCGCATCTGCCATTCCGGCTGAAAGCGCGAGGACTGGAACTGCCCTGCATGAATTCCCAGAATGATGAGATCCGGTTTTGCTTTCATGACTTCCGGCATGACCGAGGAGAGAACCTGCATCGTTTTGAGAATTGCGATTCCCTGTTCGGCAGGCCTCCAGTTCCACGCGGAGATGTGTTCGGAGGTGATGCCGATTACGGCAACGTTCAGTCCTGCTCGCCGGAAGAGTTTCCAGGATGCCATCGGCGCCTTGCCGTGAAGGAGAAGATTGGCGCAGAGAACCGTTCCCTTGAAATCGTTTTTCCGGTCCTTCAAAGTCTGGAGTCCGAGTTCAAAATCGTGATTGCCGGGAACCCAGACATCGTATCCGGTGCGGTTCATGAGCTGAAGAACGAGAGAGCCGTTGTCGAGCTGAGTTTCGAAGGTCCCCTGGATCAGATCGCCGCAGTCGATGAGCAGAGTGTTCTCCTTTCCTTTTCCGGCAATGTCATTCCGAATCGCTTCGGAAAGTTTCAGAAGATTGGGGTTTTTCCGGTTGGAAAAGATATGCCCGTGTATATCGGTGGTGGAATAAACGTGAAGCGTCTCCGCGGCAAGACAGAAGGGCACAAGCAGCAGAAGAAGTGCGGAACGGAACATGTTCATGAATGGCTTTCCTTTCTGGTTTTCCGATTCGGGGAACAGATGGGCAGAATGATGGTGAAGGAGGCTCCGGTGGGGATTCGTTCATACTGGATCCAGCCGCCGTGTTCCAGCGAGACACCGTAGGACATGGAAAGTCCCATTCCGGTCCCTTTTCCCGTCGGTTTTGTGGTGAAGAATGGTTCGAAAATCTGATCCACGATTGCCTCGTCTACTCCGGGCCCCGTGTCTTCGACCCGGATTCCGCAGTAGTGTTCGCCTTCGCTGATTTTCAGGTCCGCGGGCGGTTTCGGCGAGACCTGCAGCCACTCTGTGGAACCGGCGCGGATGGTCATGAGACGTTTGTCTTCCGACAGGTTTTCCATCGCATCGCGAGCGTTGATCATCAGATTCAGGATCGCCTGCTGGAGCTGAGTGCGGTCTCCATCCACGGAAATCTCTCCTTCTTCGATTTCCAGACTGGTGCGGATCCCGGTTTGCGTGTTCGGCAGAAAGAGATTGTATGCGCCTTCGACAATGGTTTTCAGCGGAAGGGTCTCCACCTGCCGCTTTCCCTTCCGGGCGTAGCCGAGAAGCTGACTGGTGAGTTTGCCGGCCTGCTCGGCGATGGCGTCGATTTTGTGGAGATGGGGCAGACTTTCCTCGGTGACTTCTCCCATGTAGATCAGGTCGAGATGACCATGGATCGCGTGAATGTGATTGTTGAAGTCGTGAGCGATGCCTCCGGCAAGACGGCCGATCGCTTCCAGACGCTGCCGATGGGCGTTTTCGCTTCGGAGAAGTTCCCGCTCTTTTGCCAGTCGTTCCCGTTCGGTGACGTCGCGTCCGATAAAGACCAGCGCAGGCGTGCCGTCGACCGTGATCCGGCTCATGGAGAGTTCCAGCTCGATCCGGCTTTCCGGCATCGTGATGTGCATGACGTTTTCCTTGGAGTTCAGAAGCTGGGGAATGGTGTTCCGGGAGAGAAGAAATTCATCCAGATTGCAGCCGATGACATCGGAGATCGCTTTGGAGGAGAAAATTTCCAGGGCGGCTTTGTTCGCATCCACGATGGTGCCGTTCGTATCGGTGATGACGATCATGTCCGATGCATTCTGGATAATGGTATGGTACCGCTGTTCCGATTCAAGAAGATCCTGTTCGAGCCGCTTGGTTCTTCCATAGCTGCCGAAGAACGCCAGCACAATGTCGAGCGCGCGCCGCGAGTCTTCCGCACCGGGATTCTCCTTGTCGATCCGCGACAGATAGATCGCCGCAATTCCGGCAACGCAGAGAGAGAGCAGTATCCGGGGGATGTATTCCGCTTTCAGAACGCTCATCATTTGCGGACTGCCCCAGTAAAGCACGCCGGTGAAGATGAAACTGTCAACCAGCTGTCCGAGCAGCAGAGCTCCGATCGCACATACCGAAATACGGCAGCCGTAATTTTTCATCTTCTGGAAAATCACCGGAATCAGAAACATGTCCAGAGTGAGCGATACGAGCGATGCGCCCATGCTTTTCGATGTATCGCTGAGCAGTTTTGCCAGGAAGTCCGCCAGCAGTCCCTGAGACATCGCATATCCTTCCCATTCCGCCTGCATCGTCGTGATCCATCCGAGATAGGCGAAGATTCCGAATGCCGCCATCGCCGCGATAATCAGTCTCTGAGCCGCCAGAGTGCCGTCCACAGCGTAGACCACCATCAGAATTCCGAGATACGGCAGCAGCAGAACCGAAGTCGCAATGCCCAGTTCGAATCCGGATCCGTGCATGATGAATCGCAGTCCCGCGGCTCCCACAATGTGGGTGAAAACCAGAAGTACGCCCAGAAACATGTAGAGCGGAGCCGATCCGATCAGTCGTTTCAATCCGTGCAGGATCAGGAGCCCGACAAATACGAAAGTCGATTCCAGCACTGCCAGTCCGGCGGAATAGATCACTTCGAGATTCATGGAACGGTCATCTTCCGCGTTTTGCCTTGAGGGTTTCCCGGATCAGGGTGGCGCGTTCCGTGTCGCGCTCCTCGGAGGAGAGCTCCTTTCCCGCACGGAGCTGGAGGTGCGACGGCTGAACATTGATGAACAGCTCATTGACCGTATGAATATCCACCGAGGAGAACATCCCCATGTCCACTCCGAGCCGCAGCGCCGAAAGGGAGTTCAGCGCCTCTTCACTGGAGATCATGTAGCCGTGGCGGAGAATCCCGTATGCTCGTCCCACATGATTCAGCAGATACGACTGTTTGTTTTCGAACAGAAAGCTCCGGGCCTTCTTTTCATGAATGATGATCTGCGTCACGATGGAGGAGAGTCGGTCGATGATCTGCCGTTCGCTTTCCCCCAGCGTGCTCTGGTTGGAGATCTGATACAGGTTGCCGAAGTTTTCAGTTCCTTCCCCGTAGAATCCCCGGACGGCAAGTCCGAGTTTGCCGGTCGCCTGTTTGACCGCCGCGATCTGTCCGGACATCGCCAGTCCCGGCAGATGAAGCATCACAGATGCACGCATTCCCGTTCCCAGATTGGACGGACAGGAGGTCAGAAATCCGAGATGCGCATCGAACGCATAGGGTATCCGCCGGGAGAGTGCATCATCGAACTGATTGATCCGCTCCCAGACCGGAAGAAGCTGAAAACCGGGACTCAGCGCCTGAATCCGGAGATGATCCTCCTCGTTGATCATTGCCGCGAGAGACTCGTCCTTGTCCGCAACCAGACCGGATGCAGGATTCGGATTCAGCATTTCGCGGCTGATCAGTCTCCGTTCCAGCAGGAGCTGTTTTTCCACATCGTTCAGTGCCGGCAGATCGAACTCCATCGGTTCGAGCATGGAGTCCGATTCCCGGATGGCTTCGAGCGCCAGATCCCGTACCTGGAGCAGAGCCTCCTGATTGCCTGCAATCGGAAAGGGGGTTGCACTGAAGTTCCGTGCCAGACGGATTCGGGTGCTGAGGGCGATATCGTCATCCGGTCCGCTGTCCGCGAGCCAGCTGAGGGGACTGTTGATAAGTTCTTCAGGCTTTGTCCGCATGATCGTCTCCCTTGAGCTGTTCCTTGAGTTCGTTGATTTTGTCGCGGAGAATTGCGGCTCGTTCGAACTCTTCGTTGGCAACGGCGATGTTCAGATTGTTCTGAAGTTTTTCGAGTTCCCGTTTCAGGATGCCCTTGTCGGTGGGACCGTTTTTCGGCAGGGTGCCTTTGAATGTCCCGGGACGTTTCCCTGTGTGTGTGGTTCCTCGGTGCATGGCTCCGATGGCGCTTTTCAGGGTCTCATAGAACGCATTGTAACAGTCGGGACAGCCGAGACGTCCCGTTTTCCGGAATCCCGCGTAATCCCAGCCGCAGGTGGAGCAGAAGATGCCGCTGTGTTCCTGATCGGCGGCGGTATCCTCTTTTTTTTCCGTGTTGAGCTGGTTTGAGATATTGTAGAGGACCTCCGCCAGATTGAGTGCCTGGAAGGAGGAATCTTCCTGAGCCTTTTTGGTGGCGCACTCCTGACAGAGATGAAGAGTCTTTTTTTCGTTTCCGACGATCTCCTGAATATGGATGGTCGCCGTATTTTTATGGCATATATTGCAGAGCATAATGAATTCCGCCTTTCGTTTTATGTCATCGGGTCATAATAGCACGCGGATACTTCATTTTCAATACATCACCTCAAAAACTGAGAAAAAATTGATGGCCGGCAGAGCGGGCTCGGAATAAAAAAAACATGGAGCCGCGGAAACGGCTCCATGCTGTGTTTTCTTCTCCTCAGCTCCGGAGCGGAGGAGGATGTTTGAGACGGAGGGACTTATTTGCGTTTGTCCATCGCGTCGTCGAATTTGATTTTGGAGGGAATGAAGTCGATCCGTTTGACGAATTCGCAGGCATCCTTTGCTCCGTATTCGCGGTCCATGCCGGAGTCTTCCCACTCGACGGAGAGGGGACCTTCATATCCGGCGCGGTTCAGTTCGCGGATGATGTCTTCGAAATCGACGTCTCCGTGTCCGGGGCTGCGGAAATCCCAGCCGCGGTTCGGTTTGCCGAAGTCAAGGTGCGAGGAGAGAATGCCGGTTTTGCCGTCGAGCGTCACAGCGGCGTCCTTGACGTGCACATGATAGATGCGGTCCGGGAACTCCTTGATGAAGCAGGCCGGATCCATCATCTGCCACTGGAGATGGCTGGGATCGAAGTTGAAGCCGAATTCCGGACGGTGACCGATGGCATCCAGAGTGCGTTTTGCCGTATAGATGTCGAAAGCGATTTCCGTCGGATGCACTTCCAGAGCGAATTTGACTCCGCAGTTCTTGAATTCATCCATGATCGGATTCCAGGTTTTTGCGAAGAATTCGTATCCGGCTTCGATCATGTCTTCTGTGACCGGGGGGAAGCTGTAGAGCATGTGCCAGATCGGCGAGCCAGTGAAGCCTGTGACAACTTTGACTCCGAGATTCGCTGCGGCGCGCGCACTGAGTTTCATCTGTTCGATCGCCCATTTGCGTTTCGCGTTTTTCTTGCCGGCGAGAGCGGCGGGAGCGAAGCGGTCGGTACGGCTGTCGTCATCGGGATCGCAGGTGAGCTGTCCCGCGAGATGATTGCTGATCGCCCAAACGCTGAGGTTGTTCTTTTTGAGGGTGTCGAGAAGTCGTTTGCAGTACTTCTTGTCGGTTGCCGCCTTGTCGATGTCGAGATGATCGCCCGATGCGGCCAGTTCCAGTCCCTGATATCCCCATGAGGCGGCTTTCTGCGCCATCGTCTTCAGCGGGAGATCCGCCCACTGACCGGTGAACAATGTAATAGGTCTCATATTGTCTCCTTTTGTTTGGGTTCATTTTCAATGTATCTTCAAAATGCGGGATTTCAAGGAGAAATCGGGATTTTTTCCGGGAAATCGGTTTTGGCCCGGAGGGCTCTGCTCTTGTTTTCGAGAGCTGAGAGCGATGTTTTTTTATTCTTTTCTCTCTTTTCCTCTTGACTTTTTTGCGGTTTTCTGATATAATTTATTCATAATTGAAAAAAGGTTTTTCAAATATGAAAAATGAGAATATCATTCCAGCTGTGGACAAGGCGTTGTCGGTGATTGAATACATGAGTTCTGCGGGGCGCCCGGTGACGCAGACGGAGCTTTGCCGTGCGGCGGAGGTGACTGCGACAACCGGATACCGGATTGTTCAGAGTCTGATGAAGCATAACTGGATCCGGAAGAATCGTGGGAATACCTATTCTCTGTCGCTGGGGATGCTGGCTCTTCTGCAGAGATCGCGGAATGCGGGGATCTGTTTTGAGTCGGTGCAGCCGGTTCTGGAGGAGCTGGCGGGAGCGACGAAGCTGGCGTGTAAACTTTCGATTCGTCAGTGGGAGGAGCAGGTGTCGGTGCTTCGAGCGGAGTCGCCGGAGCCGTTTTCGGTTTCGGGGAAGAACGGGTCGCGTTTTCCGGTGATCGAAGGTTCCGTGGGGGCGGCGCTTCTGCTTCAGGAATCGGAAGAGGCGATCCGCCGGCTAGCGAAAGGGTGCCGCGTCGAGATTCCGGAGAAGAACGATCCCGAACTTGTCTTGCGCAGGATCGCGGAGATCCGGAAAGAGGGTTATATTTTCAACCGGGGGAACAATCGCTGGAGAGTTGATGCGATGTCGGTTCCGGTTTTTGATTCCAGAAAGGAGGTTGTCGCGGCGCTGACCTTGATCGGGATCCACGATGATTTTACCGATGACAATCTCCGCACGCTGGCGGCAGAGCTCTCGGAGGCTGCCGCAAAGATTGAAGCACAGATCTGAATTCCATTTCATAACCAAAATAAGAGGAAAAGTATGAATGCAAAAGTAGATCCTTCCACCCTGAAGATCACGGATGTGCGGTTCGCCGACATCGACGGCGCACCGAAACGGTGCACTCTGATCAAGGTTTTCACGAATCAGGGCATTGTCGGCTATGGCGAGGTCCGCGATGCTTCCAGCAGAACCTATGCCGCCATGCTCAAGAGTCGTATTCTTGGAGAGAATCCCTGCAATGTGGAAAAAATTTTCCGTCGGATCAAGCAGTTCGGCGGGGATTCCCGTCAGGCGGGAGGCGTCTGCGGGCTTGAGGTGGCAATGTGGGATATTGCCGGAAAGGCATGGGGAGTTCCTGTCTGGCAGCTTCTCGGCGGGAAGTATCGCGACCGCATCCGCTGTTACTGCGACACCGATTCCGAAGGCGGCGGACGCGACATGGGCAAGGCGCTCAAAGAGCGTATGGCAAAGGGATTCACGTTCCTGAAGATGGATCTCGGGATCGAGCTTCTCATGGATGTGCCCGGAGCTCTCAGTGCCCCGCTCGGATTCCTGGAGAAGATGCGCGAATACAAGAAGACGGTGTTTTCCACACCGCACGGTTCGATTGATCCGCGGGCGATGCGCGGAGAGGCATACGATCTTTTCAACACGGCGCATCCGTTTACGGGGATTCATCTTACGGAGAAGGGGCTGGACCATCTGGAACAGTACATGGCGGATGTCCGTGCGGAGATCGGATACGAGGTGCCGCTGGCGATCGACCATCTCGGACACATTCCGCTGGAGGACTGCATCAAGCTGGCGAAACGTCTTGAGAAATACAATCTTGCGTGGATGGAGGATCCGGTGCCATGGCAGATGACGAATCAGTATGTACGGCTGGCGAACTCCACGACAACGCCGATCGGAACGGGCGAGGATATGTATCTGAAGGAGTCGTTCAAGCCCCTGCTGGAATCGGGTGCGCTGGCGGTGATCCATCCGGATGTGCTGACGGCGGGAGGGATTCTGGAGACGAAGAAGATCGGAGATCTTGCGGAGGAGTACGGAGTGCAGATGTCGATTCACATGGCGGAAAGCCCGATTGCTTGTCTGGCGGCAGTTCATGTGGCGGCGGCAACTCGGAACTTCATGTCGCTGGAACTGCACTCTGTGGATGTCCCGTGGTGGGGCGATCTTGTGAATCCGGCGCTCCGTTACGATGGCGGCTACATCACGGTTCCGGATGCTCCGGGGCTCGGAATCGAATCGCTGAACGAGGAACTCATTGCAAAGAATCTCCATCCGGACTTCCCCGAAGCCTGGGCTCCTACGACCGAATGGGACAAGGAGTGGGCGAACGACAGACAGTGGTCCTGAGTGCAGAGAAACCATTTTGCAGAATACGAAGAACGGAAAAACGTGTCGGTCCGGTGAAGCATCGGAGGATTTTCCGTTCTTCTTCCTAATCCACAAGAGGAGGAATACGATGAGCAGTCGAAAAGATGTCTTGAAGCCGTTTGAGGAGAAACAGGATCTTCTGAAAGACCGGGTCGCTTCCGGGATTGAGGCGAATCGAAAGGGACTGGCCGTTTTGCATTTTACGGATGCCGAAGGAAAACCTGTCACCGGTGTGCATGTGAAGGTGCGTCAGAAGACGCATGATTTCAAGTACGGGGCGAATCTGTTCATGCTGGAGGAGTTCAACACTCCGGAGCAGAATGAAAAGTATCGGAAATTGTTTGCGGATGCGTTCAATATAGCGACTCTTCCGTTTTACTGGTCGGACCTGGAGCCGGAGCAGGGGAAGCCGCGCTTTGCGAAGGACAGTCCGAAAATTTATCGGCGTCCGGCTCCGGATCTCTGTCTGGAGTACTGCGAGTCCAACGGAATTGAGCCCAAGGCGCACTGTCTGAACTATGCCAATTTTACGCCGGAGTGGGCGAAAGGCTCGATTGCAAAAGAGAAGTTTTTCCTGTATAAACGCTTCCGGGAACTTGCCGAGCGTTATTCCGCACGGATCCCGTCCTGGGAGGTGACCAATGAGACCTGGTGGGGACTCCACAGTCCCAGAAGAACCAACTTTTACGATCAGCCCGATTATGTGGAATGGAGTTTTGAGCAGGCGGACCGCTGTTTTCCCGCAAACCGCCTGATTATCAACGAGGCGCACTGCCGCATCTGGGACGACGCTCATTTCTATGGCTCGCGCAGTCCGTATTACATGCAGATTGAACGGGCTCTTCTGAAAGGGGCACGGATCGACTCGATCGGAATGCAGTATCACATGTTCTACCGTGCGGAGGATGAGTTGAAAGAGACCGCTGTCTTCTACGATCCGGAACGGATTTACGATGTGCTCGACACCTATGCCGCTCTCGGCCGCCGTATTCAGATCACCGAACTCACAATTCCCGCCTACGCCTACACGGAGGAAGATGAGGAGATTCAGGCGGAAATTATCCGTAACATTTACAGCATCTGGTTCAGTCATCCGGCGATGGAGGCGATCGTCTACTGGAATCTGGTGGATGGGTTTGCCGCATTTGCGCCACAGGGCGATATGACGGCGGGAGAAAATTATTTCCACGGCGGACTTGTCCGTTACGATTTCACGCCGAAGCCTGCATACCGCATGATCCGGGATCTGTTCGGCAAAGTCTGGCGGACAAATCTGGAACTGGATACGGAGAATGCGGATCGGATCGCATTCAAAGGGTTCTACGGGGAATACGAGCTGGAAATTTGCGCGGGCGGGAAAACGGTGAATCGGACGATTCATCTGGATCGGCAGTGTTCCGCGAATTTCACGATTCCGCTTTGAGACAGGGAGAAACATGGATACAATCTCGTCCGTTTTTGAACAGGAGATCCGGGATGGCATCGTTCACGGAGCTGCTGTCTATGCCGGTTCATCCGGAGAGGATCGGTACGGAGCAGAGTTCGGGTTTGCGGATGCCGCGCATCGTTTCCCGATGCGCATGGATACGGTGATCGACATTGCCAGTGTCACGAAGGTGGCGGCATGTGTCACGGCGCTTCTGATCTGCCGGTCGCGCGGATGGATTGATTTCGATGCGCCGTTCACGGAGTATCTTCCGGATTTCAAGGCGGAACTGTTTGCTCCGATCCGGGTTCGGGATCTGGCGAATCACACTTCCGGGTTCTGCGATGTGCCGGGAGAGAGGCAGCGTCGCTATTTCGATGAATCCGGGCTCCGGATGCTGGAGAACATGTTGAGAGTTCCACCGCCGGTTCCGCCGACGGCAGAGGCTCAATACGCCTGCTGGAATTATATTCTTCTGTCGATGATTCTGGAGCGCATTACGGGACGGCGTTTCCCAGATTTCTGTCGGGATGAGATCTTTCTTCCGCTGGGAATGGAAGACAGTGCACTGGGAGCTCCTCCACCGGTTGCACCGGAGCGTCTGGCGGAGACTTTTGGAACTGAACGGCCGGGCATGATCTCCGACTTTGTCGCATACCGGATCTACCGCGATGGCGGCGCGACCGGAAACGCGGGCATGTTTTCCAGTGCGCGGGATCTCGGGAAACTGCTCCGCTGTTATCTGCGGCATGGTGGGGGGCTGGAGAAGGGGCGGCGTCTTTTTGACGAGGAAAGTTTCCGGGAGATTGCTCCGGACCGGGCGAAGAAAACCGATGGATACCGTCGCTTCGGCTGGGTCGTTTACGATGCGTTGCTGGGGGATTTTGCATACGGCAGTTCGCTCCTGCATTCCGGATGGAGCGGACAGAGCGTGTTTCTGGATTTTGAAAAAGATTTTTTTGCGGTTGTCCTGACGACCCGCTGCGGCGATTACGACCGCGCCAAACGGGATCGATTCCAGGTGATTCAGACCTTGTTTGAACAGCAGCCGATTCTATTACAATAACAAGATCAAACTTAAATAAAATAAGGAGAAAAACAATGCCGTCACTGAAAGACATGAGAGAAAAAGCGCAGGAAGCCGGATTGATGAAGCTGGATCGCCTCATCAAAACCCGTCAGCATATTCCCGATACGGAATTTCCGATTCCGGTCCGCGAACTCTGCGAGCGTTATGAAAAGCTGTACACCGGATGCATTAACGATGTGATGCGGGAACTCTGCCTGCTGAATCAGAATCTGCCGTCCGACATCATGCCGCTGCGCGATGAAATGGTGGTCTGCGGCGAGGCGTTCACGGTCAAGAGTGCTCCGAACTGCATGATCGAAGGCGAAATGACCTTCCGCGCGCAGATGCTTGACGAGATGAAACCCGAAGGACTCGTTGTCTGGGATACCTCGAATGATACGGAAGCCTCTCTCTGGGGCGGCGTCATGACCGCGACCGCGATTACGAAAAAGATCCGCGGCGCTGTGATCGCCGGTGGAATTCGCGACACCAAACAGATTCTGGAACAGAATTTCCCCATTTTCTATCGTTACCGCACGAGCAACGGATCGCTTGGACGCTGCATGATTACGCACTATCAGGTTCCGGTCAAGATCGGCAAGGTGACGGTCCGTCCCGGCGACATCATTTTCGGCGATATCGACGGCGTTCTCTGCATTCCCCGCGAAATCGCCTACGATGTCCTCCTCCGTGCCGAAGCCATTCAGCGCAACGAAGTCGATATCTTTGACTGGGTTCACAGCGGCGACACCATTCAGGAGATCATCGCCAAAGGCGGATATTTCTAATCGTTTCCGTGATTACTTGATATGATAAAACAGGGAGATAGCACTATTATGACTGAATACAAATACAGCGGCATGTCTGTCGAAGAACAGAACCAGCAGATGAGCGAAGGCTACTGGAAGCTCTGGAATGACGACGTGCAGAAACAGATCGACCGCGATATCGAAGCCAATCGGAAGGCGGATGGTTTTTTCAAAGTCGATGCCATTCCCGCCGGGGCCGATGTCAAAGTGGAACAGATCAAAAGCGATTTCATCTTCGGCGCTCACATCTTCAATTTCGATCAGCTCGGAACCGATGAACGCAACCGCAGATACAAGGAGCTTTACGGAACGCTGTTCAATTCCGCCACAATCGCATTTTACTGGAAGACCTTTGAGCTGGAGGAGGGGAAGCCGCGTTTCCGTGCCGAATATCGCGATTCCGCCGAGTTCTGGAACAAGTGTCCCGATCCGAAGTATCAGCCGCACTGGCGCAGACCGGCGACCGACCCTGTCGTGGAGTTCTGTCTGGAAAAAGGGATCCGTCTGCACGGTCACACGCTTGTGTGGGGCAACAACACCTGGCAGATCCCCGACTGGCTGATCGGCAAACTTCCGCTGGAGTGCCTGAAAAATGCCAATCTGGAAAGAAATCCGAAAAACGGACTGCTTCATTCCGATGCCACCGCTCCAGCGTTCGGCAAACTGACCGCGGAGGAGTTCGCCGCCCGTTATCCGGAATATACCGCCGAGATCAATGTGAAAATGGCGAAGCGCATTCTGGAAATCGCTCTCCGGTACGGGAATAAAATTGACAGCTGGGATGTGGTCAACGAAAGTGCCGGCGATTTCGGAAGAGGCAACATGGTTCCCGGATCGAAAATCTGCAAAAGCTGGTATGGTGTCATGCCGGGAGACTACACGTATCGCGGATTCAAAATCGCCGAGAGCGTGTTCCCGGCGAAAGCGAAACTCAACATCAACGACTATGATACAGGGGACTATTATCTGAATCAGATTCGTGATCTCCGTGCACGCGGCTGCAAAATCGACATTGTCGGTTCGCAGATGCACCTGTTCGATCCGCAGACCTGTCTGGACATTGCCGCCGGGACGAGCGATATTGAATCCCCCGCGCGTGTCCGGGAAAAATTTGAACGGCTCTGCAAGCCCGGTCTGCCGATTCATCTCAGCGAGATCACGATCACGGCACCGAACAACGATGAGCGCGGACAGGCGATTCAGGCGGTTATTTCGCGCAATCTGTACCGTCTGTGGTTCAGCCTCAAGCCGATGATGGGCATTACATGGTGGAACGTGGTCGATGATTGCGGCGCACCGGGAGAACCCTCCGTTTCTGGGCTCTTCTCCCGCGACATGGAGCCGAAACCCGCCTATTTTGCTCTGAACGATCTGATCAACAATCAATGGAAAACCAGAACCTGCGTCAAGGCTGGGAAAGACGGATCCGTTGAATTCCGCGGGTTCCGGGGAACTTATCGCCTGACGTGGATGGACAGCTCCGGTGCGGAACGTTCCGCCGAAGTCGTTCTGCATTGAGAAAAGAGGACGAGATGAATATCAAACAGTTTGATCTGAGCGGAAAAACAGCTCTGGTGACCGGTTCGAGCAGGGGGATCGGCAAGGCGATTGCGATGATGCTCGGAAAAGCGGGGGCGTCTGTGATTTTTCACGGGACCCGTCTGTCGGGAGCTCTTGAGCAGGCGCTGGAGGAGGCGAGGAGCGAAGGAATTGCCTGTCGATTTGTGCTTGGAGACATCGGGAAATCGGAGGATGTCTCCGCGATGGTGAAGGAGGCTGGAAGTCCGGATATTGTCGTCCTGAACGCTTCTGTGCAGATGTATCTGCCCGTGATGGAGTTTCAGGAAGAGGAGTTTCAGCGTTCCTATGATACGAATCTGCGGTCGGCGTTTCAGTTCATCAAGGCGTTTCTGCCTGGGATGCGGGAGCGCCGCTGGGGACGCTTTGTTTCGATCGGCAGTGTGAATCAGTGGAAGCAGTCGCCGCGCCTTCCGATTTACGCTTCGACAAAGTCCGCGCTGGTGAATCTGATGATGAACTGCGCCCGTCAGTTTGCCAAAGACGGCGTGACGTTCAACAACATTGCGCCGGGGATCATCGAGACGGACCGCAACCGTGTGACGCTTGCCGATCCGGAGATGGTTCCGCTTTTGAAAGCGCAGGTTCCCGCGGGATATTTCGGTCAGCCGGAGGATTGCGCCGGAGTGGCTCTACTTCTTGCGTCGAATGCCGGAGCTTACATCACGGGAGCGGATATTCCGGTTGCGGGAGGAATGCAGCTGTAAGGCTTTCTCAGTGCCGGGAGGAGTGCTCGCGCAGGAGGTTTTCGAGGAACGCGCTCGGAGAGAGACCCGTCTGTTCCTTGAACTTCCTGCTGAAATGGAATGGATTCGAGAAGCCGCACTCTTCCGCGGTTTCCTTGACGGAGCGTCCGGGATTCTGCTGGAAGAGCATGATGCTTTTCCGGATTTTCTCTCTCAGCGCATATTCTGCCGGAGAGCAGTCAAGAGTTTGCGTGAAGAGGCGATAGAAGGCGGCTCGTGACATCGCACACCGTTTTGCCAGTTCGGGGATTCGGTGAGTGTGATCCGATGCCGCCATTGCATCGAGAGCCGGACGCAGCTTCTTCAACTTTTCCTGAAGCAGCCTTTCTGTGTTCTGCGGATGTTCTTTGGAGCGTTTCAGCAGAAAAGCGAGCATATTCATTGCCGCGGCATTTTTCTCTGTTTCCCGGAGGAGGGAGGCCGGTTCCATTCCGGCTTTCCGGCAGGAGCGAAAGAAGCGGAGAGCGGTACGGCACTCTGCTGCGGAGAGTTTTTCCGGCAGTTCGATCAGATCGCAGAGATCGGTGCAGTTCCATGCCGTTGCGCGGATGTGCATGAATCGGACTCTCATGCGCCGTGTGACGGGATTGATCCGGTGACGGATGTGCAAAAAAGTATTGGAGGGGGCGACAAATGCTTCGCCTTCGGAGAGAATCAGCTCTTTCCGGGATCCGACTGTGATTTCATAATGCCCCTCGTATGCCTGTGCGACAATCAGAAATGGAACGGTTTTCCGGTGAACATATCCATCATCCTGTTCCGAAAAGAGCAGATCCCCTGTTTCCAGAAACTCAATTTTCAGTTCATAATTCATATCGGCATCCTCCTGTTGTACGATATTGCTGGAAGCATGGGAATTCAAGTGCTTTTCTGGAGGATCCGATATCCTTTTGAGACAAATGGATATTGGCAAATTTTTTCCCGCGGTGTATAATGATCCTGAGAAAAACAAACCGCAGGAGAAAAGAGTTTTATGACACAGTTTCATTATTTGCCGGGGAATGGTCCTCTTCGCCTGTCCGGGGCGACACAGAGACTTGCCGAACGCTATCTGGAATCGGATGAAATTGCCAGAACAGTCATTGAGGAGAATTTCACGTTCGTTCCGGATCCGTCGCGCGGTGTGTTTGCCAACTACGCGGAGAATATCCGCCTGATCGCGGAACATGCTCCGCTCCGGATTCTGCCGGAAGAGAAACTGATCGGTGCTGCGACCTATCTTGCTGCGGTCCGGCATGGGACTCCGGGAGGTGTTTACGGGGGGATCAGTCATACAACGGTCAATTTTGAAAAGGGGATCCGGATCGGGCTCTCCGGACTGGAACGGGATGTGCGGGAGTCCATGCGCCGTCCGGGACGTTCCACTTCCGAGCTGGATTTTCTGGGATCCATGCTGACGTGCATTGAGGCAATGCGCCTCTGGCATCGCCGTTATCAGACGGAATTGAAGCGGATGGGGGGAATGGAGGAAATTTCCTCTGTGCTGGAAAAGGTGCCGGAAAGGGGGGCGGAAACGTTCCGGGAGGCGGTTCAGTCGCTTGCATTTTTCTATGAATTCTGCCGTTTGTGCGGAAACTGGTCGGGGCTCGGACGTCTCGACTGGATGCTCCAGAGGTATCTGGAACAGGATCTCCGGGAAAAACGGATCACGCTGGAGGAGGCGCGCGAGCTGCTCGCCCATTTCTGGATCAAGGGAACCGAATGGAAAGGTCTTCAGAAAGGATCGGGGGATGCGCAGCACTATCAGAATGTGATTCTCGGCGGGATCGACGCTTCGGGATGCGATGTGACCGGGCCGGTGACGCATCTGATTCTGGATATCGTGGAGGAGCTGCACATCAGCGACTTTCCGATCGCCATACGGGTCAACGGGCAGACGAGCGATGCGATGTTCGACCGGATCGCGGAGATTCAGCGCCGTGGCGGCGGAATCGTTTCCATCTACAATGAGTCTGTGGTCCTGAAGGCGCTGGAGAGGTTCGGATACCCGTATGAGGAGGCGGTCGAGTTTACCAATGACGGCTGCTGGGAGGTGATTATTCCCGGCAGAACCTTTTTTGGATACCGGCCGTTCGATGCTCTGCGGATTTTTCAGGAGTTCCTTTTCCGCTCTCCTGAGAGTTCCTCGTTTGAGGTCTTTTACGGTTTGTATCTGGAGGAGTTGAGAGCATACATCCGGAATCTTGACCGGGAGATCGCATCGGCATTTTCCAAAGGGGAGGGGAGCTTCGGGACTCCCGGTTCCCTGCTTTCGCTGTTTGTGGAGAACTGTATTGGTTCGGCGCGGAACTACGGTGCGGGCGGACCGGTCTATACGGTGATTGCAACCCATGCAGGCGGGTTGCCGGATGTTGCAAATGAACTGTTCCTGTTGAAGAAACTGGTCTTCGAGGAGAAGCTCCTGACACTGGCGCAGGGAATTGATCTTCTGCGCCGGAACTGGGAGGGGGCAGAAGTTCTCCGGAATGAGATCCGGTCGAGATACCGTCTTTACGGCAACGATTCGGCGGAGGCGGACGCGATGCTGAAGCGTCTTGTGGAGGACTATGCCGGGATTGCCGGAGAGACGCGGAAATCCGGCGGAGTGCTCCGTCCGGCAGGAATCAGCACGTTCGGGCGGGAGCTGGAGTTCGCATCCGGCAGAAAGGCGACTCTTTCCGGACGTTTTGCGGGCGAGGTGCTGGCAGCGAATCTTGCGCCGTCTCCGGGGAGCGATCTGGAGGGACCGACCGCCGTAGTGAAATCGTTCTGCAAAGTGGATTTTACGAAAATACCGAACGGGTGTCCGCTGGATCTGAAGTTTCACGCCTCTGCTCTGAGCGGGACGGACGGTGTCGAGAAGCTGGCGGCTCTGCTGAAAACGTTTATTGTGCTGGGCGGATTCTATCTGCAGGTGGATGCGGTGGATCCTGAAATGCTTCGGGATGCACAGAAGCATCCCGAACGGTATCCGAATCTTTCGGTCCGGATTTCAGGCTGGTCCGCCCGCTTTGTCACGCTCTCGCCCGAGTGGCAGGAGATGGTGATCCGGCGGACGGAACAGCGGTTCTGAGATTACAGGGATTCGTTCTTTTTAATCAGTTCGATTCTCTGTTCGACGCATCCGCGGGAGTACATCGGATCGGGCGGAGTGTTCATGACCCAGTCGCAGAGTTTGTCCACGGTGGTTTTCGCCAGATGCATGCGGGTGTCGGAGGAGGCGTAGTAGATAAAGACGTCGCCGTTCTCCTTTGTGACGAGTCCATTGCAGAAGACCACGTTTGAGACATCGCCGACTCGCTCATCCTTGTATGGTGCCAAGAAATATCCTCCGGGCGAGTAGATGACTTTGGAAGGATCGTTCTGATCCGTCATGAATGCGTAGAGCACATAGCGGAGTCCTGCGGCGGTGTTGCGGACACCGTGCGCGACATGGAGCCAGCCGTGTTTTGTCTTGATCGGCGGAGCGCCGCAGCCGTTCTTTACTTCTTTGACCGTATGGTAGAGCTTCTCATCGACGATCTGTTCTTCGGTGAGCACGGCGTTTTCGATGGAGTCTGCCAGTCCCCATCCGATTCCTCCACCGGAACCCGCTTCGATGAAGCCATCCTGCGGGCGCGTGTAAAACGCATATTTTCCGTTGATGAATTCCGGATGCAGAACCACATTCCGCTGCTGCGGCGAGGGGGTCTTGAGATCCGGAAGGCGCTCCCAGTGATCGAGGTCGCGTGTGCGGACGATTCCGCAGGCGGCAACCGCAGACGAAGTATCGCCTTTGACGGCGGCAGGATCTTTGCGTTCCGTGCAGAAGAGTCCGTAAATGTAGCCGTCCTCATGTTTCACGAGACGCATGTCGTAGACGTTGATATCCTTGTCATCGGTCTGAGGAATCAGAATCGGATAGCGGCGGAAGCGGAAGTTGTCGATGCCGTTTTCGCTCTCCGCCACGGCGAAGAAGGATTTGCGGTCGTTTCCTTCCACGCGGCAGACCATGCAGATCTTTCCGTTGAATTCGATTGCTCCCGCGTTGAACACCGCGTTGACTCCGAGACGTTCCATCAGATACGGATTCGTCTCCGGATTCAGATCATAGCGCCATTCCAGCGGAATGTGTTCGTTTGTCAGAACAGGATACACGTACCGTTCGAAGCAGCCGTTGTACCAGTCTTCGTCCACGCGGTTCGGGCGCGTGACCAGCTCTTCATAGCGGGCTCTCAGACGCGTCAGATTCTTAGAAAACTCTTTTCTATTCATAGCACACTCCTTGCAAGTTGATTTGTCGGGGATTTGAGAAAAGATACATTCCCGGCGCTTTTTTGCAAGTGCCGGGAGAGGGTTCTTTCAAGAAAATTTTTTTAGAAAACGGAATTTCCCGTGACAGGGCAGGGGAGCGATCCGGATCAGAGGATCAGTTTTTTTCCGCTTCGCAGAAGGAAGAGGCGCTTTTCCGCTTCGCAATGGAAGAGTTGGCGCAGGACTTCCGCATACTGGTCCAGCTGGGAGGAATAGGCTTCCCGGAAATAGTCCGGATCGTCGGAATTGTCGCTTTTGTAGTCGATCAGGGTGAGTCGCTCGACACCTCCGGCAGGATTTCGTTCGATCACAACCCGGTCGAAGACGCAGGAGACCAGTTCACTTCCGTTTCGAATGCAGAACTTCCGTTCTCTCCAGAGTTCCGCTGTTGTTCCCTGTGGCCGCGACAGCAGTTCCACAGCATCGGCAGTTGAAACCGCATGACGGAAAATGGATGCGATGGTCTCCTGCAGTTCCGGTGCAGCCTCCTCTCCGATCTCTTCCAGGTAATCCAGCAGGATGCGTTCGGTATTGGTTTCATCGAGAAATCCGATTCTCTGGAAAAGGGTATGCAGATGGAGTCCAAGTTCGATTCCGCCGGGCCCTTCGCGGAAGATGGGATGGAACGTATCCGTATTTTTCGTGTGTTCGGAGGGGTTTCGCAGAAGGGTGCGCTTTTCGGGCATGACTTCCTGCGGCGCGGAGAAGAACGATTCGATCAGAGTGCGGAAATTGCGGTTTGCCTTCCGGATGAATGAGGGAGTCGAGTCCTCCTTGACGTTTTTCCGGTCGGCCCAGGCGACATCTCCGCAGGAGTACAGAAGAGCAAGCTGCGGGGCGTTTTCCCCTGATTTCCGCAGACGTTCATTGATTTGAGCGATCCACGCTTCATCCTCGGGAGGAATCGGAGCGTCCGATTCGGCGAGGGTGCTTTTCAGAAGATCCCCGAAGCGGATGGCGGAGCGTTTTTCTTTTCCTTCCGGAGCCGCGGTCATGAGATAGAGCGCGTGACGCGCGCGGGTCATGGCAACGTAAAGCTGACAGCAGCGTTCATAGGTTTTCGCATCCGAATCCTCTTCTCTGACAGCGGCGATGTCATGGAAATACGGCGTCAGCGCGGATTTCGGCGGATAGGTGACCCACTGCGGCTGGAACTCTGCATCTTTTTTCACGAGAAGTTCACCGCGGCTGACACAGACATCGATTCCGGTCTGCGTATAGAGATCCGGGAGAATGACGATGTCGAAGTCCAGTCCTTTGGATTTGTGGATGGTCATGAACTGAACCGTTTTCCGGACCGAGCTGCTTTTGGATTCGATGCAATCCAGATAATGAAGATAATCCGCAATGTTTTTGTTTCCAGTCGCATCGAATTTCATGGCGGCATCGAGAGTGAGATCCATGCGTTTTGCATCGAAATCGGCGAGTCTGGACTGGAAGATCCGCTGGAAGCGCCGCGCATACTGGGTAAAACCGTTTGCCGCAGTGGAAGCGCGAATGTGACGGCTGATTTTGCGGAACCAGAGATCGGGATCCGTCTCTTTTTCGCGGTCTCCGTGCAGGAGCGGCAGATCGCGGAGCGTGAGATGCTCCTCCGGCAGCGCGACCATGGAAAGAAATCCGCGCGCCATGGGATCTCCGGGATGCAGGGCTAGAGTCAGAAGATTCCGGTAGACGGCAAAGAGCATGCTGTCGTTCAGCAGCATGACTCCCTCCACCGTGATGGCAAAAGCCGATTCCAGATTCCGTTCCCGGCAGAAATCGCGGAAGCGTTCCGCCATGGATGCCGCGAATTCATTGCCCAGAGTCAGAATGCCGACACTGTAATCATGACGCTCCGAAAAGGGATCCAGCGAGAGAAGCAGTTCGAATACCGATTCCGCAGAAACCTCTTTGCTCCCGTGTTCGCTGCATTCGATCAAAGCCGCATATCCGGCCTGTTTCGCCGCGGAGGGCGCGGAGGAGTGCTCTTCGAATTCCATTTTCCGGACCGCCTCGGCAATTTTGGCTCCGGGGATCTTCTCCGGATGCAGAAAAACACGGTTGACGGTTTCTATGACTGGAACGGAGGAGCGGAAAGAACGTGTCAGCGTGGCTTTTTGCAGTCGGGAAGAGTCGAATCCGGGATCGCTGTAACGGCGGAAGACCGCTTCAAAGAGTTCGGGATTGCCGTCCCGCCATTGATAGATCGACTGTTTGATGTCTCCGACATAGAAGAAGGATCGGAAACGGTCCTGGTCCGGCTGGAAGATTTCATCGACGAGATTGGCAATCGCACGCCACTGTTCGTCGGAAGTATCCTGGAATTCGTCGAGCAGGTAGTGATTGTATTTTGCATCCAGTCGCTCTTCGAGCACGGCGTTGTCCGAGAAGGGCAATGCGAGGGATCCCGCGTTGTCGCGAGGCTTCAGCAGAAAGGGGATGTCCTTGAAGGTCAGACCGCCGTTTCTGCGGACGGCATCGGCATAAGTATCGTCGAATCTGCGGAGAAGATCGTAATTTGCGTGAGTCCGGTTTGTGATGGTCCTGTATTCGACCGCCAGCAGATGTCGGACGATTTTCTGCAGCGCCTCCAGTTCTCTGCCTTCCAGAGTGATGGTCGTGTAGTATTTTGTTTCGACGGAAGCGGCATTGAGCCAGTCGGGATCGTTCTCAAAAAAGGTTTTGACCGGATTGTCGAACCGGCTTTCGAAATCGACCGGCGTCCGGGCATACTGTATGGCGAATCCGGCAAAATCGGCGAGCTTGCTGTAATACTGGGAGAGGCGTTTTTCCGTGTTTTCCGCTTTTGCAAGGAAGAGTTGCCGGTATCTGAGGAGTTCTTCGTCGCTGAGGAGATCGGAGGCATCCGCCTCTCTGTCGAGAAAGGGTTCGTTGTTCCAGAGTTCCTCGGCGGGATATTTCAGGTACTCCCCGTAAGATTTTTCGATGAGTTTCTGTGCCGGAGCGAAGATGGAATACGGTTCTGTGTTGAGACTGGAAAGTTTGATCAGTTCCAGAAGAATTTTCCGCTGTTTGTCGTCCGATCCGCGGATGAGCTGAAGAAGGGCCTTCACGCGCTGTTCGTCATCGGATTCGGGGAGCATGGTGATCTCGCCGGCAATGCCGCATTCAAAGGGAAATGCGCTGATGATGTTGAAGAAAAAGCTGTCGAGAGTGCTGATCTGAAGTTTTTTCGGGGCGCATAGAATTTTACGGAGAATTGCAAAGAGACTTTCCCTGGTGGTGTCTTCCGGGAGATTGCCCGCTTCGACGGTGGAGCGGAGTTTGTCGGGCGAAGCGATCATGCCGAGAATTTCCTGAATGATCTTGTCGAAGATCTCTCCTGCGGCCTTGTTTGTGAAGGTCATCGCCACGATCTCCTCCGGTTCGACGCCGAGCTTCAGGAGGGTGATGTAGCGCATGGCAAGACTGTAAGTCTTTCCGGTACCGGCGGATGCCATGATGGCGAGATTGGTGAATTCTTTCATGGTTTTGCCTCCGGATGAATCCACTGAGCCGTCGGGACCGCGCTTTTCAGATCGGGCAGCAGATACGGTTTGAATTTGTCGAAGGGAATCTTTTTTTCGGGATCTTCGCGGAAGAGGCCGTTTTTCATCTCCCGGATTCCGTCGATGATCTCCCGGACGAGTTCTTCGGCCTGCGGCAGAAGAGAATCCATGTTTTCCCAGAGGAGGATGGCGGTTTCCGTAACGCTTTTCGGCATGGTCAGATAGCCGCAGAGAATGCGGACGGAGTGAAAGTCGATTTCCGGATGTTTTTTCCGGAAGTGGGCGTCGCGGAGAATGAGCATCCGGTAGAGGGGAAGCTGGAGGTTGATGAAACGGGCGTGTCTGGATTGATAATGATCTTTTTCCGGAGATTCGCCGCTGTCGGTTGTTTTGTAGTCGATCAGCCGGAGAAGGTTCTGCGAGGAGGAATATTCGATGCGGTCGATTCGTCCCCGGATTCTTGCTCCGGCAAATTCGATACCGTCATCCTCGCCTCCGAGTTTGTATTCGCATTCGAGTCCCTGGAACTCTCTGGCGGCGTTTGCCAGCTGTTCCGCCGCCCATCCGAGCCGTTGTTTCATCTGTTCGTTCTGAATCGCGATCAGGGCGGGGAGCGGACTGCCGTAACGCTGTCGCATTTCGGCATCCAGCGCTTCAAACAGGTTCTTGCGTGCCGTTTCGGGATCGACGGGCGGATGGGTTCCGAGCCGTTCCAGCGCGGCATGACAGCAGCTGCCGAATGCGGCACGATCGAGTTCGTTCGCGTCATAGTCGTTTTCCCGCATTCCGAGAAAATTGCCCAGGAAAAAGCGGAATGGACTCTGGAGATATTCTTTGAACTGAGTGACGGAGATATGCAGTTCGTCTCCCTTGTCGGCCTTTTTGAAATCGGGAGCAAGAGAGAAACGGGATTCGCTTGTGTTCCTGTCAGAAGGCGCTTCCGGAAAACGGACCGGTTCATAGAGAATGGAGGCCCGTTCGAAAACGGCCCGGTCGCTGCCCTGGAAGAACAGACGGGAGAATTTCTGCGGTTTGCCGGAGGAATCGAAGCGGGATGCCAGAAAAAACACATGCTCTTTTCCGCGGGAGCGGAGGAGAGATTCCAGATAGAGCACATCGCGTCCGAATCTGCGGCGGTCGCATGGGAGTCCCAGTTTCGAGCGCATGGTGTCGGAGAGAAAGGTGCTGCCGTGAACGCTTTCCGGAATTGCACCGTCGTTCATGCCGCAGAGAATGAGTTCCCCGGCACGGCTCCACGGCAGATCTAGAAAACCGCCGACTTGAAATTCGTGTTCGAGCGGTTCCCGGTAAAGTCGGATTTCTCCGGACGCGTTGAGCAGCTCTGTCAGGACTGCGTTCAGTGGATCGCTGCGGAAGAGCGGACTTTTGCGCACAATGTCCAGAAGAGTCCGGATTTCGCGCAGTTCGTGCTCCAGCGGGATGCCGGAAGAGACAATCTCCTCTCTTCCTTCGTAGAGGAGTTTCAGAAACGATTCCACCGCGTCCGCAGGCGGCAGGGATTCGAGCTCCTGTTTCAGATCCCGGAGGTACTGAAACACCGGAATCAGATCGCGTCCGGCGCATTGCATGGCGTGTTCCAGGGTTTCCGGCAGATGTTCCATGCGGAACTCATCCAGCCGGGTCAGCAGTTGTTCGCGCGGAGTTCCGAGGCGCTCTTCCACGGCGGCAAGAAAATCTTCCTGCCGGAGCAGTTCATGAAGCGCACTGAAGTCATCCTCACCCATGAAAATACGCAGACGGTTCAGGGGATCGTAGAGACGCAGTTTCCGCATCGGTTCGCCGGAGGGCGATGTGACGATCAGGGTTCTGCCGGCGGTCCCTCTGATTTTGAGTCCGGAGAGCGCCTTGCGCAGAGGTTCGAACAGGGATTCCTCCGTGATGGCGATCGTCCGGTTTGAATGCGCAGAGACGGCGCTTCCGGCAAGCAGAGCTGAAGCTGCCGTGGCAAGCTGTTCCGTGGTTTCCGTTTTGAAAATATGTCCCGTGACATCATCCGCATCCGGATTTTCTGTGACATCCCCGAGGTCGAGCGGATACTCCACCCACTGTTCCGGAATAGGACGGCCCCATCCATCGAACAAGGCTTCGTATTCCTGCGGCGCGTTGATCCAGAGTTCCACGTCCATGGTTTCTGCTGCTTTTGCAAGACGTTTCAGCAGGAGATTGCTGAGATCCGGCATCGCAAGCACAATGAGTTTTTCGAAGCGCCGGAACGGTTCCGCGGATTCCGCAAGGGTAATTTTGAGATCTTCCGGATCGGTCCGTTTCAGGGAAAAGAGCAGTTCCGTATAACGGCGTTCGAGTTCGGCAATCTGTTCCCATCGTTCCGTGTCCAGCGTGACGCCGGAGCGGGAGATGGATCCCATGGTCACGGCTCCGGCGGAGAGTTCCCGTTTCAGCATCCGGAACTGGAGGGCCAGATGGTTGATGATCGTATCGTTTCCGCGGGGAAAATCGACCGGGAAAAGAGCGGGAAACTCTTTTTTGCTGCATTCCGAAAGCACCTGTTTCCAGGCGCGGAGCTGTTCCATGGAAGATGCCGTTCTGCGAAGGTCCCCTCCTTCCAGCAGGAAGCGTTCGGGAGTATGAAATTCCGGCGGGAAAAATCCGCCGGAGAGCGGGGCAAGCAGATCCGCCATGGTCTCCGTGAGAGAACGCAGCGCCTGCCTGCCGGGAATCAGGACAAGCAGTTCGGAAAGATCAACGGAAGGCCCGTCTCCGTACCGGTATCCGGAATTCAGCAGGAGCGGCGCCGCCAGTTCCGGCAGCGGTTTCAACCAGCCGAGGAATCGCAGGGTTTTCATCCGGGAACTCCTTGCAATGAGAATTATTTTGCCGCTTTTGCGTAGGCTTTTTCGAGCGCCTTCCGCATGGTTTCGACCGGTGCTTTCCGACGGGTCCAGATTTCCAGCGACCGCGCCCCCTGATGAAGCAGCATGGCAAGTCCGTTGGCGCACGGAATGCCGCGCCGCTTGCACTCCCGGACGATCGGCGTTTTTTTGTAGATGGTATCGTAAACGCGGATGGAATCGGGAAGAAGGGCAAGATCAAATGGCGCCGGATCTTCCGGTTTGAGTCCGAGACTGGTGCATTGAATTGCCACATCGGCGTTTTTCAGAAAGGTTCTGATCTTTTCTGCTTCGGCGAGACCGCAGGTGTGCACAGTGGTACCGTATTCCCGGCGGATTTTTTCTGCCAGGGATTCGGCAGTCGTCACGGTCCGGTTCAGAAGGAAGAGCTCGTCGGCTCCGCGCGAAGCGAACCAGACCGCCGCAGCGTGAGCCGCTCCGCCGCAGCCGATGAACGCGATTCTGCCGTTCGGAACGTGAAAGTCAAAGGCTTCGGCAAGAGCCTGTTCGAGTCCGTAGCCATCGGTGGTATCGCCGTAGAGGCGTCCGGATTCCACGGTGACGGTGTTGACGCTTTCCGCGACTCTCGCCTCTCTGGAAATTTCATCCAGGAACGGGATGATCGCTCCCTTGTGCGGAACCGTGATATTGAATCCCTTCAGTTCGCGCCGGGCGCATTCCGTGAAATCCTTCAGTCCATCCGCCTTGACGTGGGCGGCGATGTATTCCGCCTCCGGATCCAGTTCTTTCAGAGCGGCATTCTGCATGGCGGGCGAGAGGGAATGGGCGATCGGATCACCGATCACAGCAAATTTTATCGTCATTTTTCGTTGTCCGGGTTTTAAGTTTTCATTTTCAATGTATATTTATAGTGTAAGCGACTGACAAATTGCAAGATATATAACAATAGGTGCGGAATCATGAAAAATCAACTGCAAAAAGAGCTCTCGGAAGTTTGCGGCACGATAAATGATTTTATTTTTTCGGATTCCTTTCCCGGGACTCTTGCGCCGGAACTTCTGCGTGATGCGGTCCGGCTTTATCCGCTGAGGGGAGGAAAACGCATCCGTCCGGTTCTTGTCATGTGGGCATGCGGAGCGGTCGGCGGCGATCCGGCGAAAGCGGTCAATGCGGCCGCTGCGGTGGAAATCTATCACAACTGGACCCTGGTCCACGACGATATCATCGACTGTGACGAACTGCGCCGCGGCAGCGCTACCTGCCATATCGAACTCAAACGGCGCGCGGCGGGACGGTTTGAACTGACACCGGTCCGGGCAAAGAAATTCGGTACGGATTTTTCGATCCTTGCCGGCGACGTTCAGCAGGCATGGGCGATGGATGTCCTTCTGCGCTCCACCGAACGCGGCGTTTCCTGCGAGACCGTGAACATGCTGGCGCGGCGGATGCAGTCGTTCCTGAACCGCGGTCTGATCTCCGGCGAGGCGCTGGATGTCGAATTCGAATACCGCAAACAGTTCCCCGGCCGTGAAGAGGTCATGGACATGATCCGCGGAAAAACCGGAGTGCTTCTCTCCTATTCCGCCGAGTGCGGCGCCATGATCGGACTCGATACGCCGGATTACAGCCGGAAGGAAGTGAGAGCCCTTTCCGAATTTGCCGGAGAGGTCGGTTATGCATTCCAGCTCTGCGATGATCTGCTCGGCGTGTATGGCGATGAGGAGACTTTCGGCAAGCCTCTCTGTTCCGATTTCCGCGAAGGCAAACCGACCATCCTTTTCATTGAGGCAATGGAGCGTCTCTCTCCGGCTGGAAAAGAGGAACTCTTCTCGCTGATGAACCTGGAACACTACGGCGCGGAGGAGATCTCCCGGATTCAGACTTTGCTGGAGGAGTGCGGCGCTCGTGAAGCGGTGGTCCGTCAGGCGGAGAGCTCTTCTGCCGCCGCATTGAAAAATCTGGCGAAACTTCCGGCGGGCAAGTACCGCTCGCTGCTGGAGGCGCTGGCGGAAAGTCTTCTCAACAGAAATGTTTAACTTATCCTGAAGGAGGAAACATGGCTCATAAGAAAGTCACATTTGAAGGCTGGAAGAACTGTCTGGAGGTTTCCAGCGGCAATTTCAAACTGGTGGTTGCCACGGAAATCGGTCCGCGCATTCTCGGAGCGTTTTTTGAGGACAGCGACAATTTGTTCTACATCTATCCGAAAACCGCCGGACGCACCGGTGACAAAAAATGGAACAATTACGGCGGCCACCGTCTCTGGCACTCTCCGGAGGAGAAGCCCAGGACCTATACCATCGAAAACTCCAAAGTCGATGTCCGGGAACGCGGCAACAGCATCGTTCTTCACAAGGGGCCCGATTCCCTCGCCGGAATCGAGAAGACCATTGAAATCATTCCTTTCAAAAACGACTCCTTCAAAATCATCCACACCCTCCGCAACTGGAACCGCTGGGAAGTGGAGCTCGCCGCATGGGCGATCACCGTGATGGCTCCGGGCGGAACCGCCATCATGCCGATGCCGCAGGGAGATAAGAAAGCTCTGCTGCCGAACACCTTCATCTCTCTCTGGCCCTACACCGATCTTTCCGACGGACGGATCCGCATCGGCTCAAAATACACGCTGGTCAAGCACAACTCCAAAATCCGCCGGCCTTTTGCGAAGATCGGTTTCAACTGCGAAGACGCCTGGATCGCCTATCAGAACAAGGGCATCATGTTCGTGAAGAAGTACGAACACTTTGTCGATGCCGAATATCCGGACAACGGATGCAGCGTGGAGTGCTTCTCCTGCGGGCCCATGCAGGAGATCGAAACGCTCAGTCCGTTCTACCAGCTCGGCTATAAGCAGGAGATCACGCATACGGAAATCTGGACCGCGCTCCGGCTCGGAAAAGAGATCCTTGATGAGAAGGATGCCGAACTCGTATTCGGCTGATGGGAGCGCTGTATGGTGCGCCGGATCGCCTGTTTCCTTCTTCTGGGATGTGTTCCGCTGTTCGGAGCGGTTGTCAATGTCGATCGCCTGAATGTGCGGACCGCACCCTCTCCGGAGGCCATGATCGTGGCAACGCTCAGTGCCGGAACACATCTGGATTCCGTGCCGGAAAATGAGGCGTGGGCGGAGATCCCGGCGCCGGAGAGCGTGCCTGTCTGGGTGGCTTCCGTGTTCGTCGATGAAAATGGCGTCCTCCGTTCCGGGGCTCGGCTGCGCTGCGGTCCCGGAACTGTGTTCGCGGAATATCGCCGCGGAAAAAATTCATTCAGGGAAAAAATTGTCGTTCTGGATAAGGCGCATAACGGATTCTGGCTCCGAATCCGGCCGATTCCGGGCTTGAAATGTTACGTCAGCCGGAAATTCCTCAAGGAGAAGCCTTCGGCTGAAAAAAAGGCAAAACCGGTCAGAAAAACTGTCGAAAAACAGTATTATGTAACGGGGGACGAGCGCCCCGTCAGTGTGGAGGGGAAACTGGTCCCCTTGAAAAAAAACGTGATGGATTCTTCCTATGAACTGATCCTGGAGATCAATGGAGAGGTGATTCCGGTCTGTTATCTGACGGCATCGCGCCTGAACCTGAAACTCTGGGAAAAACGCACCGTTCGCATCGATGGAATTCAGCACTGGGTGAAAGGGATCCGGCGCCCGTTTGTGGAAATCGAAAAGGTCTCGCCTTCCTGGAAATGAAGACCTTTGCAGAATAAGATCGGAAATCCGTCGCGGAATCGAAGGGCGGAACTCTATTTGCCAATGACGATTTCAGGATTCCGCACGGGCAAGAATTTCCAGACAGTTTTTCGGTTCGGGAGAGACCAGAAATGCCGCTTTCAAACGTCCGTCATAGAAAAGCGAACCGATGGATGCCAGTATTTTCAGATGCGTTGCTCTCTGCTGGCCTCCGGCGACTACCATAAACACCAGTTTTACCGGCTGATTGTCGGGAGACTGGTAATCCGTGACCCCGTCGGGACAGACCGCCAGCGCCATGCTCGGATTCTCAATATTCTCCAGCCGCACATGCGGTACGGCAATGCCATTGCCGATTCCGGTGCTCATCAGGCTTTCCCGATGGAATATTCCCCATGCCAGATCATCTCTGGGAACCATGCCCTCCACCTGTGCCAGCAGATCCACCAGAGTATTCAAAACCTCTTCTTTGGTCTGTTTGCCTTTCAGAACAATGACACGCCCATTCAGAAGCGGTCCGATGGGAATCTGTTTCGGGTCTCGAGCCATGATGTCATTCAATCTCCATTTAATTGATGGGAGTCAATCTATCACAAAAACAGCGTTTTTCAAGTCGTGGGGAAAAGATATCTGTTCTGCAGCTCTGCCGCTTCTCCGGAAAACAGATGGCTGTTTCAGCGGGAAGCGGCGAACCGGACGATTATTTATCGAAGAGGCGGAATGCTCGTTCACTGAATTTTCGGCATTACTTTTCTGTCCGGAGCTTTGACCATGGAGTCTTTCGCCGGATAGGCTCCGGCTTTTTCCTTGATGAACAGAACTCCGTTGACAACATCGTCTTCTCCGAAATTCAGCATGAGTTTTGCAATGGTGTATTTTCCGGTCCAGACGAGAGAGCGGAGTCTTTCCTTGGCGGCTTCTCTCGGATTGTCGCGCTGAAGATCATCTTTTCCGTAGCGGGCGACAAACTGCTCCTTCAGTTTCAGGAAGTCGATCAGCGTGACGCGGGTGTAATACGTGATGACGCGAGACAGCTTGTTGTTGATGTAATCAAACTGAATGTTCCGGATAAGACGATTCGGCGTAATGAAGTAGTCATATTCCTTGGTTGCCAGAACACTGTAGTTTTCATATTGCAGAGCCAGGCGCGCCTCGCCGCGGGTGAAATCCCAGAACGCCGGGGAATAGCCGAGATCGCTGTCGATTCCCTTGAGGGAATTGGATTTCGTTTTATTTTCATTGATTTTGGCAATGAGCTGATTTTCATTGGGGGTGTCGAAAACGAGGATTTCCTTGTCATCGAAACTGTTGCTCTTGTTGGAAGAGGAGGCGCGGACTCGTTCTTTTTCGATGTAGCTTTCCGTGAGTTTCGCTGCGGTGAACCAGCGGTCCAGAACGTTGATGTAACCGGCGTTTTCGTTGGCGATTTCCTGTGCATCCTTCAATTTATTGAATGCGGAGGTGAGAGCATCGCTTCGTCTGTCGCGGTATTTATTGTAGCGTGTGGAGATATATTCTTCCCGTTTGGCGTCTGAATATTTCTTGTCGATCTTGATTTTATCTTCCGGCAGAACGTCGTAGTAGGGGATGACACGGGATCCGATTTTCACCGTTCTGCCGTTGAAGGCGTAGAAGGGACCGGATACGGCAAGAATCTTGGGCCCGCGATAGTATTTCACCGTGATATGATCGCGCAGTTTGTACTGGACAAAACGTTTGGCAGCTTCCGCAGTCAGTTCCTTTTTCAGCTGTTCCAGAGATTTCGGGAACTGTTTTTCAATCTGTTTCCGGGCAAGATCCATCAGCACTTTTGTGGAGCGGGTATCGAGAGGTTTTTTCGGATTCATATCGATTTCCGCAGCAACATCGCTCATGATTGCTTTTGCAACATCGTTATTGTTGATGTCTTCTCCGGCATCAATGTGAGCTTTGATTGTCTGCTGAATGAAACTGTCTTTTGCACGGGAGATCCCGAGGTAACTGGTATCCTGGGGATGGACGTATTTGATTTTCATGCCTGTCGTTGCTTTTCCCGAACTCTTCTTGACCTGTGCGTCGGAAACTGTTCCGGCGGCAAGTCCCAATACGAGGAAAAGAACTCCTGCCCTGACCCAATTCATAACCTAAAACTTTCTTTTCTAAAAAATTCCATCTGTATTTTCTGTTGCGAAAAAATTCCGTTCTCCCCGTAAATTTCTCTCTCCCAGAAAAATAAACATATACATTATACCACATTTTTTTCATTTTGGCAATACCCCTTGAAAAATAATTTTCAGCAAAAGGCGTTTTGCACCTCAGGCGCTTCCATGATTTACGCTGTTTTTTTCTGTATGGGGGGAGGTATTCTGGATGAGTCTTCTCATTTCCGAATAAAGCAAGTGAAAGGAATTGCAGGACAGTATTCTGCGATTTATTCCGGGAAAGCGGAAGAAAAATAACGGGATTTGAAAATTTGCGGTTCGGTGATATTGTCTCGAAAGATTTTGCGATGGAAGTTCTGACAAGGGGTCGGGAAAGGATGCGTTTTTTATGGAAAATACGAAGATGAGTGCTCTGCAGGAGGAGGGGGACGGCGCTGAACGGGAGCACCGCTTTCTGGGAAAGTGGATCACGGCGGGAGAATTTCTGCACCTGCCGCGTCTGAATGTATTTCATCGTCAGCTGGATTCCGAAACGCGCGGACGCATCGAAAACAGGGTGCGGGATCGCCATATTCTGTTTCGTCGGGAGTTCGAGCTTTCCGATCTTCCGGCTCATGCGCTGCTCTTTTTCTCCGCGGACGACTATGCCAAGGTGTATTTGAATGGCCGACAGATCGGACAGGGACCAATTCCCGGTTATGTGTTTCATACATTCTATTCCTGTGTCGATGTTGCTCCGTATCTGCGGAAAGGGAAAAATGTGCTTGCCGTTCACTCCTACTATCAGGGATTGATCAATCGCGTGTGGGTGAGCGGGGATAACCGTCACGGCTTCCTCTGCGATCTTGAGTGTGACGGAGTGGTTGTTCTTGCTTCCGATGAAACATTTTTCTGCCGTCCGCATACCGGGTATTCATCGGCGGGCGTTGCCGGATACGATACCCAGTTCCTGGAACGGTACGATTCCTCTGTACCTGAAGTCGGATTTGAACAGATGGATTTTGATGCCTCGCATTGGGCTCAGGCTCGCCTGGTTCCCGCTCCGGAATACCGGATGTTTTCCTCGCCGCTGGATTCGCTTGAGATCGAACGGATCGTCCCCGCCAGAATTGAGCAGATTGCGGAAAATCGGATTCGGATTGATTTTGGTGGAATGTATGTCGGCGCTTTGGAATTGACGGCTTCGGGCAGAAACGGCGACTCCATTGAGATGCGGTTCGGACAGGAACTGGAAGCGGATGGTTCCGTTCGATACCGTCTGCGTGCGAACTGTACGTATGTCGAGTATTTTCTGCTCTCCGGCAAAGAGGGGGATCGACTGGATCAGTTCGACTATAAATCCTTCCGGTATGTGGAGCTGATTCTGCCGGAGGCCGGGGCGGTCCGGGTGGAAATGGATTCCATTCGTCTGGCGGCGCGGCACATGCCGTTTCGTCTGGCGGCGCACTGCCGGTATGAGGATGAGAAAGCTCGGCAGGTCTGGAACCTGTGCGTTCGTACCATTCACTACGGCGTTCAGGAACAGATTCAGGACTGTATGGAGAGGGAAAAGGGATATTATCTCGGCGACGGCTGCTATACTATGCTCACCTGGTGTATCCTGACCGGCAATTATGCGCCCATGTATAAATTCATCGACGATTTCCTCCGCACCTCCTTCATCAACGCCGGCCTGATGACCTGCGCCAACTGCTCTTTCATGCAGGAGATCGCCGAATATCCGCTGATGATGTTTTTTCTGCTTCCTGTGCTGATGGAGAGACCGGGCGGAAAAGAGTTTGTCCGTTCACGTCTGCCGGAATTCCGTAAGATTCTCGACTTCTACCGCGAACAGTACGCCTGTCCGGGAGGACTGCTTTCCAATCTCGACAAATGGTGCGTCGTCGAATGGCCCCAGAATATGCGCGACGGCTACGATGCGGAAATTACCGAAGGCAAAGTCTGTACGGTCATGCACAATGCCATCAACGCCTGGTATGTCGGAGCGATCCGCTGTTTCAATCGCGTTGCGGACTCTTTGAACGAGTCTCCGTATCCCGGAGAACGGGAACTAGCGCAGGAGTTCGTCCACAGATTCTACCTTCCGTCCGAAGGACTGTTCCGCGACAGCGTGCTTTCGAATCACATCAGCATGCCGGGCAACATCTATGCCTGGTTCTTCGGGCTCTGTCCCGATCGAACCTGCGAACGGAAGGTTGTTGACATGATCCGCCGGAAGCGCTTGTCGCAGAGTCTCTTTTTCGTGACCTTTCCGCTGCTTGCCGGACTCCGGCGCGACGGCGAGGAGGAGCTCCTTCACGATCTCCTGACCGATGACAACGCCTGGCTCCGCATGATCCGTGAAGGCGCCACCGCCACCTTTGAGGGCTGGGGGAAAGAGACCAAATGGAACACCTCTCTTTTCCATCTGACTCTCTCGTTCGCCGCTGTTTTTCTGGCGGAGGAGAGCCGAATCGGTTCTCTGCTTGACTTTCGCACCAGGGAGGAAGACTCCTCTTCCGGTCTGCTTTGAGCAAGTTCCCCGAAAGACGATCCTTGCGGATTCTTAAAAATCAATTCCCCGGATCGCGGGAATTCCTTTGTCGTACGGGTGCTTGACGGAGCGGATTTCGGAAACCAGATCGCTGAGTTCCAGCAGCGGCGCAGGCGCATAACGGCCCGTGATGATGACATTCTGACGAACCTGCCGGTTTTTCAACGCTTCGAGAACGGAATCCAGATTCAGCCATTGGTAATGCAGAGCGATGTTCAGTTCGTCCATGACGAACAGATCGATCTGATTGTCCTGGAGAAGAGCTTCTGCGCGTTTCCATCCGGCTTCCGCCATTCCTTTGTGGTCTCCGGGATGCCAGCTGAGTCCGGCTCCGACCTGCTCAAAGTGCAGCAACGGATGATTCAGCGATGCAAAAAAACGCTTTTCTCCCGTTTCAAAACTCCCTTTGACAAATTGGAGAAATACCACTTTCCAGCCCCAGCCGAGCGCACGGATCGTGATCCCGAACGCACTTGTCGTTTTCCCTTTCCCATTGCCTGTGATATTCAAAAGAATTCCGGCATTTCGATCTTCTTCCTTCAGCATAAGCGATTCCGTTTGTGATTGATGTTGCGCAGTTTCCTTTTATAATATCATGGAAGTATGGAATCTTCAAATGGAAAAATCCGTTCCGAGAGCGGATCATGCAAAGAATCGCATGGGAGCCCGGCGCCCAGTTTTCCGCTCTTCTCCCTTTGACAGTGACGGCAGATTTTCCGGCAGGAGTTGCCAAAGTGCATTTTTTGTGGTATATTACAAGGGGGGAGGAACGGAAAAATGGAAGGAACAGGGAATGCCGATTTTTGAATATGTCTGTAAAACGTGCGGAAAAGAGTTTGAAAAACTGGTGCCTTCCGCACAGACGAAGGTTTCGTGTCCGGAGTGTTCCGGGGAACAGGTCGTGAAAAAACTTTCCCGATTCGCCGCGGCGGTGAAGGAGAGCGGCGGATGCCCGTCGAAGGAGTTCTGTCCTTCGGCTTCCTCCGGATGCGGGTGCGGCCATGGCGGCTGCTGTCATCATCACTAGGGATTTTTTCATGAAGAAAAACGAATTGACTGCTCTTCTGACGGCGCTGGGGGTGGAACCCAGTCGGAAACTCGGACAGAATTTTCTGGTGGATGAAAACTTTCTCGACTGGATCGTCAAGGAGGCTGGCGCGGCTCCCGGAGAAAAGATCGTGGAGGTCGGTCCCGGTTTCGGCGCGCTGACAAAACGGATGCTGGATCTTGGAGCGGAAGTGACCGCGGTGGAATTCGATCACCGGATCTGTGAATGGCTCCGGAGCGTTCTGGTTCCCAGAGGTCTCAGACTGATCGAAGGGGACGCCTGCAAAGTGGATTTCAGCGGAATCTACGGATCCGGAGTGCCGTTCCGGCTTGTCTCGAATCTGCCGTATTCGGCGGGAACGGTGGTCGTGGCAAAACTTCTGGAATCGGAACAGCCGCCCGAGGAGATGATTATCATGCTCCAGAAAGAGGTGGCAATGCGTCTGGCTTCCGGGGAGGGGGAGGAGGAGTATGGCGCGCTGTCCGTCCGTGCGCAGGCTGCGTATGAAGTGACTCCGCTGCGGATGGTGCCGCCTCAGCTGTTTCATCCCAGGCCGGAGGTGGATTCCTGTGTGCTGAGAATGAAAAAACGTGCGGATCTGCCGTCGTATGAATTCCGAAAACTTCTGTCGCAGGTGACTCGCCTTGGATTTTCCCAGAGACGGAAGAAAATGATCAAACAGCTTGCTTCCGTGTTTGGACGGGAGACAGTGGACCGGGCATATCAGGCCCTTGAGATTCCAGAGGCAATCCGCGCAGAACGCGTTTCCGTGGAAAAATTCAAACAGTTGACGGAGTGGTTCCTGCGACTGAAACAGAATCCGGATCTCTGAAACGAAAACCGGAAAAAAATGAGAAGAAAGGATTCTTGCAAGTAGAAAAATACGGAATATTGATATATATTCCTGAAAATTCGGGATTTGAAACAGCAGGACCGGCATTCCCGGCTTTGAGCTTTTAAGGAAAGAGAAAATGGCCAGACAAACGAATTATTATCTAGGGATCGACATCGGATCGACCACATTCAAAGCGGTTCTTATGACAGACGACGGAAAAGTCGGTCACGTCACTTACCAGCGCACGAAACCGGTGGAAACCGGCAAGATCACCTGCAAGAGCAACTGCAGTCAATGCGGTCACTGCAATCTCGGTGCATTGAAGAAGACCGTGGACAATTTTCTCGCTGGCGCCGGACTGACGGAAAAGGATATCCGATGCACGGTCGTGACCGGCAGTCAGATCGTGGAGGACATCAAACGCTTCATCCCCTACGATTTTCAGGTGAGCGAAGTTTCCGCGCATGTTGCAGGAGCGCTTCACTATTATCCGCATGTCAAGGCGATTCTCGATGTCGGCGGGCAGGACAGCAAGGCGATGATCTACAACGAGAAGATGGGAATGTGGACCTCCAAGATGAGCGGCATCTGCGCCGCCGGAACAGGAGCCTTCCTGGACAGCGTTGCCCTGAAGCTCGGAATCCCTGTCGAGGAGATGGCGGAGAAGGTCAATTATGACAGCGATCTGGAGTTTTCCTCCGTCTGTGCCGTTCTGAGTGCGACCTCGATCAACAAGTTCAAAAACCGGATGCCTCTCGGACAGATCATCGGAGGAGCATGCCGGGCTCAGGCTCGAACCATCATCTCCGGAGTCGGCCAGCTTCTCTTCAACTACAAGGGCGATATTGTGTTCCAGGGCGGCGTAGCATCGAATCGCGCGGTTGCCTATTATCTCAAAGAGATTACCGGAAACAACATCATCATTCCGGAGTTCCACTGTGTCATGGGTGCGCTCGGCGCGGCGTGCCTTGCCAGAAAATACATTCAGCTCAAAGGAACGCTTGATACGAAGCCGATTGAATACGAGAAATCGCCGATGAAGTCGGTTTCCATGCGGGCGAACACGACGCGGCGGGAGTTCTTCTCCAAAGCCAAAGCGCCGATGGTCTGGCGGAATCTCTTCTTCCCGACCGAGATTTTGAATGCGCTCGGAGTCAAAATGCTGACGCTTGAAACCTACGCGGCCCTGTTTGCCCGGAACTCCAAACGGACGAAAAAGGCATTGGATATCGCCGCATACAAGGGGTTTGCCGGCGAGACGTGCTCCTTCCTCCGCGTGCTGGAAGGAACGGATCTGCCGAAACCGGATTTCGGCGTATCCACCTCTCAGCCCTGCCAGCAGGGGGAGCGCATTTTCCAGGATCTTGCAAGACAGTACAATTTCTCCGACCGTTTCTATTCTCTTCACACGCCGATCAACGCGGAGGATCCGAACTCCGTGGAGCAGATCGCCGAAGGTCTCGAAGAGGCGGTTGCCCTGATGGAAAAGGCGCTTGGAATGAAAATGGATATGGGACGTCTTGCAGAGGCATGTCAGCTTTCCAATGAAGCGGCGGAAATTTCCAAGAAATGTAATGAACTCCGCTGGTCCAGTCCCCCGCTGATCCGTGGGGCGGAAGGAGTCTATAATGCGGTTCTGTTTTCTCAGCTCTGGGGAAAAAAGGAGTTGGTCGAGATTCAGAAGCAGTTCTATGAGGATCTCTGCATCAAGAAGGAATGGGCGGAAAAGCATTATAAACGCGAAGATACCCATCGTCTGCTGTGGCTCCATCTTCCGCCGTTCTACGATACGAAGATTCTGGATTTCATCGAGATGACCTGTCGAGCGCCGATCGTCTTCGAGGAGGTCAATTTTGTGGACTGGGATATGCTGAATCCCGATGATCCATACCGTTCTCTTGCGCGTAAACTTCTCACGGTCGGTTACCTGGATCCGAAACTGAGAGTGAACTACATCAGTTCGAATGCGGAGAAATCCGGATTGAACGGCTGCATTCTTTACAATCACGGATTTGGCAGATGCTCCCTTTCGGACAGCTGTTTCGCCAAGCATCTGCGGGAGGAGCTCGACAAGGTCGGACTTCCGCTCCTGACTCTCGACGGCGACTGCATGGATCCCACCACCGATCCCTGCAGCACCACGACCAAGATCAGTGCTTTTGTGGAATCGTTGAATGCTAAAAAATACGGCAACATGTTCGGCAGACTCAAGGGAGGTCGGAAATGATCAGAAAACCGGCAGAGTTCGGAAAAGAAGTTCGGAAAAACATGCGCGGTGGCGATGGCGAAGTCATCGTTTCCGCAATCTGGAAGCCCGGCGAGGAGATGAAGTCCAATACAAGAATGTATTCCAAACTGATTCTGGAGCCCGGCTGTTCCATCGGTCTCCATCCGCATGAGAACGAGGAAGAACTCTTCTTCATTCTGAAAGGACGGGCGGAGACCATCGACAATGGCGAACCGAAAATTCTGGAAGCCGGCGATGCCAGCATTACACGAAGCGGGGAATCGCACAGTCTGAAAAACATCGGTTCGGATACGCTGGAAGTCCTGGCGATCATCGCCCGTTACTGATGATCTGTTCCGGTGCATGATCCGGCGGTATGCAGATGTGTTCTCAGCCGCCGGCTCCATAATGCAACCATCAAGGGGGAGAAGAATGTTTCGACGGATAATTCTTATTCTGCTTTTTACCTGCGGAATCCAGATTTTTGCGGAGGAGAGCACAACTGTTCCGGAAAAAGCGAAAGAAAACGTTGGTTCGGTTGTTCGACCGGCAGAAGCTGCAGAGTCGTCCGGTCTGGACTCTGCACGGAAGAAATGGCTGGATTCCAAATTGCCGGTCGGGATCAATCCGGACGATCTTTCTCCCGATGAGATCGCACGTTATTTCGAGCAGGAGACTAGTTCCATCGACCGCTGGTTTTCCGTTCGCGGAGATCTGCTTCTACATGCGATGATTCTGTCAGCCATCGTGGTATTCTGTGTTCTTGCGGCGTGGTTTATTTTCAAAAAAATAGTGAACGCCAGATTGAAGCGTTTGAAGAGTCCGGGGACATTCTGGGAGCTGGTCCTTGCGCTGAACGGACCGTTTGTGTTCGCGGTGATGATGACGGGGATTTTTCTCAGTTTCCTTCCTGTCATGAATACCTTTTCGGCGGAATCGTTTCTGTATGATGTCCGTTTTTTCTTCACAGTTCTTGCGTTGACAGCGGCATGGGCGGCAATGAATCTGGTCGGAATTGTGAATGAGAAGCTGCAGGCTCTGGCGAAGCGCGACGATAATTCGCTGGATGACCTGATGGTCAAACTCCTCCGCAATATTCTCCGGATTCTGGTGTTTGCCACGACGGTCTTTTTCATTGGCCAGAGTATTTTCCGAATCAACATCACCGCTCTGTTGGCTGGAGCCGGAGTGCTCGGTCTTGGTGCGGCTCTGGCGGCAAAGGATACTCTTTCCAACTTTTTCGGAACGATCGTGATTCTATTTGACCGTCCCTTCAAGCTAGGAGACCGGATTCAGGTCGGAGAGGTGGAGGGGATTGTGACCGAAGTAGGTATGCGCAGTTCCAAGATCCTTGCGGATGATGAATCCTTTTATACTCTTCCGAACAGTCTTCTGACCACGCAGGCTGTCAGAAACATCAACTTGAAGAACCATCTGAAGTTCCTTTTCACGGTCACGATGACCTATGATACAACCGAGGCACAGATGCGGAAAGCCATTCAAGTCCTTCATGAAATCACGGACAATTTCAAAGGCCCTGATCGTCCCTGTTTTTCTCCGCGCATCTTCTTTTCCGGATTTGCCAGCTCTTCAATGAACATCACTGTTATCATGTGGCTGAAAACGGAATCCTATCTCCAGGAGGAACAATGGAAATCGGAATTGAACCTTGCAATCCTCAAACGCTTTGCCGAGGAGAATTTGAACATGGCTTATCCGACGACAACCTCTTACCTTCTCACGCAGAAAAACGCTCCTCTGGAAATCCGGATGACCGAGATAGACACCAAAGAATAACAATACGGAAAAATGCGTCAGCATTTTTCTCGGGTCAAGGACAGTGTCCTTGTCGCGGTCCACCGGCGAGACGCTGGTCGTGCGGAGCACGAAATCTTTCGAGAGAAATGCGAGGGGAGAAGAACTGCTTTTCAAAGCGGTTTTCTCCCCTCGCGCACCCCTCTTTCCCTAAACTTTTGACGCCTTTGCATGAAACTACGTTTCACGTAAAAGCTCTTACTTCGTAGATATTACACTCAACGGCGTGCGCTGAATACTACTCTTATGGCGGAAAAATGCGTCAGCATTTTTCTCGGGTCAAGGACAATGTCCTTGTCGCGGTCCAGCGGCGAGACGCTGGTCGTGCGAAGCACGAAATCAAAAAAACAGAAAAATTCCCATTCATCTCTTTTCAAAAGAAGAATTTTCCGCTTGAAAACTCTATTTTTCGCATTATACTGTCCTAAGAAAAAAACTCGACAGAACCTTAAATAACAGCAAGGAGGTTACCATGTTTCAGAACAGTTTGAACATTCATGAAGTCACAGAAATCAGACTTAAAACACTGGTCTATTTCGGCTGCGGAGCGATCCGGAAAATTGAGGATATCTCTGCCGCGCTGGAAAAACGCGGTATCGGACGGATTCTTGTTGTGACGGGACGCGGGGCCTATAAAAAAACCGGAGCCTGGGATCATGTGGTTCCTGCGCTTTCCGCCCATAAAATCCAGTATGTTCTCTACGACAAAGTTACGCCGAATCCGACCACGGCGCAGATTGATGAGGCCGTAGCACTTGCGAAAACGATTCAGGCGCAGGCCGTTCTGTGTATCGGCGGAGGAAGCGCGATCGACGCAGGCAAAAGCGCCGCCATTCTTCTTTCCAATCCGCAGTACACTGCGGCGGATCTTTACAACTACAAGTTTACTCCGGAAACGGCAGTTCCGATTATCGCGATCAACCTGACGCATGGAACCGGAACCGAGGCGGACCGCGTTGCCGTTGCCACCATTCTGGAAAACGAATACAAACCGGCAATCGCTTACGACTGCATCTATCCGACCTGGTCCATCGACGATCCGGAGCTGATGACCGGACTGGCGGAAAAACAGACTCGTTTTGTCAGCATCGACGCCGTCAACCATTGCGTGGAAGCAGTGACCAGCATCATTGCCAGCCCGTATTCGATCTCCCTTGGACGCGAAGCTGTCGCGCTGGTCGCCCAGTACCTGCCAGCGGTCCTGAAGGACCCGAAGGATCTGACCGCCCGCTACTATCTGCTCTACGCCTCGATGCTTGCCGGAGTTTCCTTTGACAACGGCATGCTCCATTACACGCACGCTCTGGAGCATCCTCTGAGCGCGGTGAAGCCCGATCTGACACACGGACTCGGACTTTCCATGCTGCTTCCGGCTGTGGTGAAACACATTTATCCTGCGCGTCCGGTTGTGCTTGCCGATGTGCTTTCGCCGCTGGTCCCGGGATTAAAGGGTTGTCCCTCGGAAGCGGATGCTGCGGCAAAGGGCGTGGAACAGTGGCTTGTCAGTGTCGGCGCTCCGGAGAAACTTTCGGATGTCGGCTTTACGGCTGCCGATATAGACAAGCTGGTCGATCTTGCGTTTACGACCCCGTCGCTCGGATTCCTGCTCTCGCTTGCACCGAACAAGGCGGATCGCGATGCCGTCCGGGAGATCTATACCAACTCCCTGACTCCGCTGAACAAGTAAAGCAAATTTCAAAAAATAAATCAACAAGAAAGCCGGATTTCCCGAAAGAGAGATCCGGCTTTTTCTCTGAAGAAGCGAAAAACGTTATTTGTTTCAAACGTAGCGGTTTGTCGCCTGGGGCTCAGTTCGCCGCCCAGAGAATTCCGCGGACGGCGATTTCCAGAATCTGCGGCACCCGCTTGAAATCTTCGGCGTTGTGGCCCAGCGAGGAGTAGAAGACCTTTCCCTTGCCATACCTGCGCTTCCAGACGACCGGCATGACGGTGCCGTCGATCCATGGACAGATTTCTCCATTGAAACGCGTGACGGCAAGCACTTCGTTGCCCGGATCGACATGCATGTAATACTGTTCGCTGTGCATGTCAAAATCGCCGATGCCATCGACAATCGGATCCTTTGCGGTGATCTGCACTCTGTAATCAATCGCATTTCCGGGATGCGCCACCCATTGTCCGCCAGTCATGAACTGATAGTCGGTGTCGTTTCGGAACGCGTCACACATGCCGCCATGCCATCCCCCGAGCCCGACTCCATTCAATACCGCTTCGCGCAGCGCTTTTCCCGCCTCGGGAAGCAGGGTCCCCATGGTCCAGACCGGAACTATGACATTGTATTTCTGTTCGAGGGCATTCTGGAGAAGCACCTCCTGGGAATCGGAGATTTCCACCTCCATTCCGTGTTTTCTAAGCTGTTCCGCGACGAGTTCGGAGGTCTGTACCGGCTCGTGTCCGTTCCATCCTCCGCGGAAGATCAATGCGTGTTTCATAGCGTAAAATCCTTTCTGCTGATTATTCCGTTGCAGTGATTCTCAGTCGAGTTCTCCGAATTTCAGGCCTTTCCGGAGCGGTTCCGGCCGTTCGCAGGAGCTTTCGAGCATGACGGCCCGCTCTTCCCTTCCGGCTTTCAGAATGGAGCACATGACATCAAGAACATGATATGCAAGTGTCCCGGAGCAGCGGTGCGGACGGTTCCGTTCGATACCCGCCGCCATATCCGCCAGTCCGATACCGCGCATGTTGTCGTTATAATTGAAAGAGTTATCCGCGGCGGACCAGTCTGCGCTGAGTCCGGCCTTGAAGAAACGGATGGGCCCGTTGAAACAGTTCGGATCGGGCAGATGCAGAGCTCCTTCGGTTCCGTAGAGTTCGATGTCGCGGTAATCGCTGTGCTTCCAGACATCGAAACTGGTGATGAGCGTGATGACCGCCCCCGAGACAAATTCCAGAATCGCCGCAACATGCGTGTCCACTTCGACCGGGAAGCTCCTGTTTTCATTGACTTTGAGCCCCGTCCGGAGATCCGTGGAGCGCGTGTTGACCGAAACCACCTTTTTGACCGGTCCCAGCAGATTCACCAGAGCCGTAATGTAGTACGGTCCCATGTCGAAAAGCGGACCGCCTCCCTTGAGATAGTAGAATCCGGGATTCGGGTGCCAGGCTTCATGTCCGTGACAGAGCATGAAGGCTGTGCCCGCAACCACTTTGCCGATCAGTCCGCTGTCGATCAGCGCACGGCAGGTCTGGTGTCCTCCGCCGAGAAAGGTATCGGGTGCGCATCCCACACGCAGATTTTTCTGCTTTGCCAGTTCCAGCACCTCTCTGCCCGATTCGGCATCCAGTCCGAACGGTTTTTCCGAATAGATATGCTTGCCTGCCAGCAGCGCTTTCCGGTCGATTTCCGTGTGCGACTGCGGCGTCGTAAGGTTCAGGACCGTTTCGATCTCCGGGTCCGCCAGCAGCGCCTCGACCGAGAGATGTTTGAGACCATATTTTTCCGCCTTTTCCTTTGCCGCCTCGTCTCTGATATCCGCGCACGCAACAAGACGCAGGTGCTCAAAAACGGCGGCATTCTTCAAATACGCATCGCTGATGTTTCCGCATCCGATCAATCCGGCTTTCATGAAATTTTCTCCTTTTCGTAATGAACGGTTTCATTGACAAATCTTCCGGAATCTCTTATATTATACACGATAAAAAGGAAAACGGGAATGGACAAACGTTTCAAAATCATGGATGGAAAAACCAGACATCTGAGTCCTCTGTCACGGGAAATCTCTCTTCTACCCCCCATCGCTTCCATCGGCTTTCTGCCCGCGAAACGGGAGCGCATCCGTCAGACCTTCAATTCCTGCAATTTTTCCTTCATCATGCAGGGGCGCGGCGATTATTTCCTGCGGGGAAAACGCTGGTTAGTGGAGGCTCCCTGTCTGCTGATTCAATGGCCGGGGGAACCGATGGATTACGGTCCGGAATCGGAATGGTCCGAACTCTATTTCATCTATCCGCCGGAGACATTCACGCTCCTGTGCGCTTCCGGACTGATGACTCCGGAAATTCCCGTACGGGCAATGAGAAACATCGGAACCATCGGGGAAAAAGCCGATCTTCTCCGGAAGGAGCTGGACCGGGAGGAGATCTCCGCCGACAGAATCGATCTTCTTTGCTACGATCTGCTTCTGGAAACCCGTTTGAAGAGCCGGGAGAGCATTCTCGAACACTCCCGGATCCCGGAGATCCGGGAACGGCTGGAGCGGAGTCCGGGACATGATATCGACTGCGCCGCGCTTGCCGCTGAATTCGGCATGTCGCTCTCCTCGCTGCGGAGATACTGGCGCAGATATCATGGTGAGGAGTCGTTTTCCGACTACCGCAACTCCTGTTTCCTGCGGAAAAGCTGCCGTCTGCTGGTGGAGACAAATTTACGGGTGAAGGAGATCGCTCTTGAACTCGAATTCAGCGATCCGTTCTATTTTTCAAGAAAGTTCCGTCATCTGACCGGACTCTCTCCGCTTGAATACCGGAAACGGAATCAGATGTTCCCCTGAGCAGACCGCAACTTCCGCAGAGAATCCGTCCGGCGGGAAAAGAACAGGGCGGACCCTTCCGCCCGCCCTGCATCCGGCAAACTTCTGCCGTTGTTTATCTTACAACGACCTTGGAGGGATTCAGAATATTGTTCGGATCGAACACCTTCTTGATTCCCGCCATCAGGTTGATGCTCTGCTCATCCAGCGAGTCGGCAAGATAGGGGCGCTTTGCGTACCCGATGCCATGTTCGCCGGAAACCTTGCCGCCGAGCTCTCCGGCTTTGGCATAAAGTTCCTGAAACACCTTTTCCAGCGTGATGTGCCACTCCTCTTCGGAGAGCGCGTCGCGGAGAATGTAGATGTGCAGATTTCCGTCGCCCGCGTGCCCGAAGGAGCGCAGACGGATATGGTACTTTTCCTGAAGCTCTTTCGAAAAGAGCACGAACTCCGCAACATGCTTGCGGGGTACGACAACATCGCACTCGTCCATTTCGGTGGTGGACGCCTTGATCGCCTCCAGGAAGGCGCCGCGCGCGGACCAGATGGATTCGTTGCGTTCCTGCGTGTTCGAGATGAACACATCCAGCGCTCCGGCGTTCAGACAGGTGTGCGCCGCACTGTGATAGGCTAGTTCGATTTCCTCCTTGCTTGCACCGTCGAATGTCAGGAGCAGATAGGCGTCGGAGGAGTTGTCCGGAAATTTACGTGCAAGGAACTGTTCGGCGGCAAGAATGACTTCGCGTTCCATGAATTCGACCGCGGTCGGGATCGAGCTGGAACGGATGATCGCCGGAACAGTCCGGATCGCGGAGGTCAGATCGGGGAAAGGCACCAGCAGACTGATCTTGTGCTTCGGCAGAGGCAGCAGCCGCAGAACCGCTTTCGTCACGATTCCGAGCGTGCCTTCGGAGCCGACGATCAGATCCTTCAGGCTGTACCCGGAACTGTTCTTGACAACCTTTCCGCCGAACTCGACGATTTCCCCGTTCGGGAGTACCACTTCGAGTCCGCGGACATAATCCCTCGTAACGCCGTACTTCACGGCACGCATTCCGCCAGCGTTCGTGCTGATGTTGCCTCCGATGGTCGCCGTCTTCTCTCCGGGATCGGGCGGATAGAAGAACCCGTGCTCTTCGACATATTTGCCGACTTCCATCAGCAGTACGCCAGGTTCCAGTGTCAGCGTGAGATTGATGTCGTCGAGTTCCAGAATGCGGTTCATCCCGCAGAGGTCGATCATGATTCCGCCGTAGAGGGGAACCGCTCCGCCGACCAGTCCTGTTCCCTGACCGCGCGGGGTCACGGGAATGTTGTTCGCACTGGCATATTTCATGACCGCGGAAACCTCTTCCGCCGACATGGCTTTGATCAGCACATCCGGACGTTTCCGGATGCCCGCAAGTTCATCGTGACAGTAATCTTCTCCGACTTCTCTCCCCGGAATCACCCGCTCTTCCGGAACGATTTTCCGGAGCGCTTCCAGATCAGCCGCATCGAATGTTTTATATGGAGCACCCATGGTTCAGTTTCCCTTCGCTTTGATTTTTTCGATCAGCTGCGGCACGATCTTGTAGAGGTCGCCGACAATTCCGACGTGCGCAACCTTGAAGATCGGCGCCTTCTCATCCGTGTTGATCGCAACAATGTGTTCCGATCCGTTCATTCCCGCGACAAACTGGATCGCTCCCGAAACGCCGCAGGTAATGATGAGTTTCGGTTTGACCGTGCGTCCGCTCAGTCCGATCTGCTGTTTCGGATCGGTCCATCCTGCTTCGACCTGGGAGCGTGTGGAGGCGAGACGTCCGTTCAGCAGCTCCGCAAGCTCCTGAAGCATTGCGAGATCCTCCTGCTTCTTGATGCCCCGTCCCGCGACAACCAGCACTTCGGCTTCTTCGATTCCGACCTCGCGGATCTTCTCCTTCATTTCCAGAATGTCGATGGCCGATTTCAGTTTTTCCTGCGCGATTGATTCCATCGTGATTTTGCCTTTCGGCTCTGTTTTCGGCGGAATCGGAAAGATTTTGTAGCGGACCGTTGCGAACTGCGGCCGATGGCGCGGCGTGTTGATATGCGCCATGATGTTTCCGCCATAGGCGGGGCGGATCTGATCGAGATCGGTGTTTTCGGAGATGTCGAGACTGGTGCAGTCGGCTGTTAGCCCGGTACGGAAGCGGGCCGCTGCGCGCGGCGCCAGCGAACGTCCCGTGGATGTTCCTCCGACCAGAACCGAAGAAGGACGCACCTTCCGGATGAAATCTTCCAGAACCGCCGTATAGGGTTCGATGCGGAAATACTGAAGTTCCGGCTGGTCATAGACGAAAACTTCATCTGCGCCATATTCAAGAATCGTCTCCGCCTTGTCCCGGATTCCATAACCGATCATGAGGCAGTAGACCGGATAGTTCACTTTTGCGGCGAGTTCGCGCGCCTTCCCGATCAGTTCGAATGTGACCGGATGAACCGAGCCTTCAGTGATCTCCGCCACCACGGCGATTCCGCGCCATTTCTCCTTTTCGACCGAGGGGAGCTCCTCTTCGACATATTCAAAGACATCGCCCGCTTTTTTGATGCAGATGCGGCACATGCGGCATCCGGCGTTGATGGAGAGAGTGTCATTGACCAGTTCAATGGATTTGAACGGACAGAGCGCGGCAAGACGGGCTTTGTCCTGCGCCTTTTCCTGATGAATTTTAATATACGGCATGGCGGATTACCTCAGCTGCTGAAGGAATTTTTTGTCGTCGAGCTGGCGGAAGAGCCGTTCGGCGAGTTCGTCCGGAGAGCCTTTCCACATTTCGTGATCGTTGTGACTTTCCGGGGGGAAAATGCGTTTGACCTGCGTCGGAGAACCGTTCAGACCGTAATGTTTCGGATCCTTGTCCTTCATGTCGTCGAGTTTGAGCATGCGGATCGGACGGTCCGCCGTCGCAAGTTTGAGCTTGAACGAGGGGAGGCGCGGTTCGAAGATCCCTTTTTCGACTGTCAGCAGACAGGGATATTTGATTTTTGCCGTTTCGATGTGGAGCGGCAGGTCGAGATCGACCGTGATGTCCGTCTCTGTGACCTCGCGGATTTTGCAGACGCTTGTCACATGCGAGATCCCGAGGAATTCCGCGAGTTCGGCTCCGACCTGTGCCGTGTCGCCGTCGGTGGTCTGTTTGCCGCAGAGGATCATGTCGCATCCTCCCGCGGCGGCGATCCCCTGTGCCAGCGTATAGGATGTGGCGAGCACATCGGATCCTCCGAATCGGCGGTCCGAAAGAATAATTCCATTGTCAACCCCCATCATGAAGGCTTCCCGGATGACGGATTCCGCCTGCGGGGGGCCCATGGTGACAACTGTGATTTCCGCTCCGTAACTCTGTTTGAACCGGAGAGCCGTTTCCAGAGCGTACAGATCGTACGGATTCATTTTTGATTCCACGCCGTCGCGCTTGAGAACGCCCGTTTCCGGATCGATCTCCACCTGCGCGGTGCCGGGAACCTGCTTGATGCAGACTACGATTTTCATGCTTTCCCTTTGTTGTGAATGTTGAACTTGTTTCTGGTTATGCCTCTTTCTTTTCAGCTATGACGGAAACCCCGTCCGGAATGACGGCGACCGACGCGTTCGCTCCGACAAGCGAAAACGCCTTCCGCAACGCCTCATCCAGTGTGGACGCGGTGTCCAGATGCATCGACTTCAGCAGTTTGTGATTGCAATCCGTAGTGACGACAATCACTCTGTGTTCCGCCAGAATTCTTGCCAGAATCTGGTATTCCCATTGATCCGGTTCCGTTTTATCGCGCGGGATCATTGCCGTTTTTGCAAGCAGCTCCTCCGGCGAGGCCGCTTCCGCCAGATGCCGGTGGAACGACTCTCCGCCGTGCCCGTCGGAACAGCTCGCCGAGATGATGATGACCCCGCCTTTCCGGCAGACCGCTTCCCCTGCGGTCATCCCCTTGACCGACTGGTAGACGTTCTGATCCAGCGGATAGCCTCCGTTGCTTGTGACGACAATATCGGCTTCCGGCACGGAGATCCCGCAGAACCCTTTCAGGTATCTGCATCCCGCTTCATGTGCCTTGACGGAATCGCCGGCAAAGACTTTGACGATTCGTTTTTCCGGATCAATGACCACGTTGACGATAAATGCCAGTTTTGCCTGTTCCGCCGCAAACAGCATGTCGCGGTGGATCGGATTGTCCTTCAGATTTCCGGTCCGTGCAAACGGGCTGCGGATGAATTCGGAACAGTGGTTGGCAAGGACGGTCCGGCGCGAGGCGATCCCCGGCAGAACGCTTTTCCGTCCCCCGGAAAAACCGGCAAAAAAGTGCGGCTCGATGAAACCTTCCCCGACGAGAAGATCCGTCTCCACCGCCAGCCTGTTTACGATCAGTTCTCCGCCGGAGGGGAGGGTGCCGAGACGGACCAGCGAGGCGGCGTCCGAGGAATCATGCACAACAATTTTTTCCTGTTCGACAATCTCCTCGCCGAGTTTTGCCATCAGCTCCTCCCTGGTCGTTCCCCGATGGAATCCGGTTGCCACCAGAATGGTGATGTCGATCCCCGGTGATCCTCTGCGCAGACGCTCCAGAATCCGCGGCATGATGATCCGGCTCGGAACCGGCCGCGTATGATCGCTTGTAATGATGACTGCCGAACGCTTGTTCTTTGCCAGGTCTTCCAGTTTCGGCGATCCGATCGGATGGTCGAGCGCTTCTTCAACGGCCGCTCCCTCATCTGCCGCCGCCTCCGGAATCCGGGAGGCGAATGTGCCGAGATAATTCTGTTCTGCAATCTCCGCGGAGATTCTGCGCTTGCCGTAGGGTACTTCGATTCGTATCATGGAGAGGCGCATCCTTTCGTAAGATTAGTATGATTAATTAACAAATAGTGTCGAACGCTGAAAAAAACAAGCGGGGAAACAACTTTTTTCCGGAAAAATTCCCGGACTTTTCCTGTTTTTGAAAATTCGCACAATAAAATACCGCGAACTGCGTTTTTATAGACAAAGGCACGGCAATCACGCCGCTCCAAACAGAAAGGAATGAAATCATGAACAAAATCAGAACATTGGCACTGCTCGTTCTGGCCGGAGCTGTTTTCCCTCTCTGGGCACTGGAACCCGCCGATGAACCCGTACCTCCTCCGCAGCAGGAGCGGATTCGCAAAGGTCCGCATGGGAAAAAAGATCCGCGTCAGGATCGTCCTGCCGGCAAGCGCCGTCCGGCTCCGATGATGGCGGAGCGGCTCGCTGCGGAGTTCCCGAAGGAGTTCGCTGAAATCGAAAACCTGCGGACTTCGGATCCCGCTGCCGCTGAGAAGAAAATGACGGAACTTAGAAAACGGTCCGCCGATGCCCGCGAGGCGGAAATGAAGAAGGTTCGCGATCAGCTTGAAACAGTCAAAGCCCTTCTGAGAACACAGTTCGACAAGGAAGCCGCTTTGCAGAAAACCATGGTCGCCAATCTGGAAAAGAAGATCGCCGCGGAAAAGGCCGCCGGAAAGGATGTCAAGGCCCTCGAACGGGGTCTGGAAAGACTGAAACGGATGAACGAACGCATGGCTGAAGGCGGAAAGGAAGAGTATGTCAATCGGCAGCTCAGACGTCTCACCGGCGGAGCCAAACATGGTCCGAAACGTCCCGGTCCGCAGAAAGGTCAGGAACATCCCGGTCCGCAGCATCCCCGTCCGTAAGGATGATGTCTCTGAATGCTGAAATTTATCCCTCCCAATCCCCGGCATGTCCGGGGATTTTTACTTTCCGGCGGATTTCAGGAGAGGATCAGCCATGCAGGTCTGCTCCTGTTCGTATAGCAGAAGCGCCGCAGAGTGTGCTGTTTGAACCGGTAATAGTTCCGGTAGGATGCCACAACATCTTCGATTCCGTCATTTCCGATTCTGTATTCATCCGGCATGCATTTCGGCAGGGTCAGTTTTTGGCGGAACGTCCGGCCGGACATGCATCGGAAATCCTTTTTCCAGTACATCCGATAGAGCTGTTCCGTTTTATGGATTCTGCGGTAGCGCCTGGTGTATTCCTGGAGAAGAGCCCCCAGGTGCGCCGAGAGCCAGAGGTAATTGGCCGGATTGGAAAGACAGATCCGGCAAGGGTGATTCTCATGAGTAATCGCATACCCGTGAAGAACTCCGGCAAGACGATCCTGCGTGGAAAGCAGCTGAGCGGATTCAAGAATCATCTTGACCACATGGACGTCACAGAGAGATTGCGCCGCGATCCGGGGCGATGGGTCCAGAACGAAAATGTTCATTTGAAAAACCTCCCCGCCGATACAAAAAATCCTCTCCGGCGAAATCCGGAGAGGATGGCCAAATCAGATTGGTGCCGACGAAAGGACTTGAACCTTCACCCGCGTACACGGACTGCGACCTGAACGCAGCGCGTCTGCCATTCCGCCACGTCGGCATCTGGTTGATGGCGCTTAATGTATCGCGGAATTTTGAAAAGTCAAGCGGAAAAATAAAATAAAAACTATTTTCTTCAAATTTAAAGAAAGAATTTGATGTTTTCGACTTCTTATTGTATATTGACGGTGTGTTACAAGAATTAAGAGAAAAGAAAGGCAAAATGGGTAACAAGCTATGGACATGTGCGTCTGATGGCAAAGAAAAAATAACCGGCGAACTGATCAGAGAAAAATCACATCCGCGTGCGATTGCAATGTATCTTGCTGCAAGAGGCATTGAAGCCCGGAATGTGGATTTTTATTTCAATGCATCTTTCGCGGATCTGAGCGATCCGTTTCGTTTTCCGGGAATTGAGACAGCCGTTAAACGCCTTTGGAAGGCGATCGTCAACCGCGAGCACATTCTGATTCATGGAGATTACGATACGGACGGCATCACCGCCACCGCTCTCCTCTCCTGGATCTTGGAGCGCAACGGGGCGATTGTGACGAATTTTCTGCCGCACCGATTCGACGACGGATACGGTTTCACTCCGGATTCTCTGGCAAAAGCTCTCGAGGCGGCTGGTGGAAACTGCGGAGTGCTGGTGACGGTCGATTGCGGAATCAACAGCTGCGAGGCCGTCGAGGATGCGGCAAAACGCGGAATCGATGTCATCATCACCGATCATCATGAACCGGGGGAGACTCTGCCGGCGGCGCTGGCGAACATCAATCCGAAGATTCATGAGGACCTGGCGGATCTGCACAATCTTTCCGGAGTCGGAGTCGCGTTCAAACTGGCGCATGCGTTCCTCAAGTACGGCAGGGACAACAACTTCGGCGGATACACCACGGAACTGAAAGAGGTGCTCGATTATGTGGCGCTCGGAACGGTGGCGGATATTGTTCCGCTTCTCGGCGAGAACCGCATTCTGGTCAAGCACGGAATGGAGATGCTGCGCAGACAGCTGCGGCCCGGAGTCCGGGCTCTGATCGAAGTGGCGAAGATTTCCGGTACATCCATCAAGCCCTCGGATATCACCTTCAAGATGGCTCCGAGAATCAATGCCGCCGGACGGCTCGGAAATGCCATTTCCGCGCTGGATCTGATGACCGCTTCCAATATTGTCGATGCGTATAAGTACGCGGATATGCTGGAGCAGTTCAATCAGAAGCGGCAGACGAAGGAGCAGGAGATTTTCAACGAGGCCAAACATTATGTGGAATCCTCGCCGGATTTTTCGAGCAGTTATTCGATCATCGCCGCCGGAGAGAACTGGCACCAGGGAGTGATCGGTATTGTGGCATCGCGTTTTGCGCGGGATTACAACCGGCCTGCGATCGTTCTGACGATTCAGGGCGATGAGGCACACGGATCCGGACGTAGCATCGGCGGATTGAACCTGATCAAAGTTCTTTCCAAGTGTTCGCATCTGCTGACCCGTTACGGGGGGCATCCGATGGCGGTCGGACTCGGACTGCGGAAAGAGAGCATTCCGGAATTCCAGAGAGTGTTCGAGGAGACGGTGCGCGGCGAGATTACAAAAGAGGATCTGGTCGACAGCGTATCCTATGACGGACTGGTGAGTCTCAGCGATCTTGGCGACGATTTCTTTGCTTTTTACGATCGTCTTGGTCCGTTCGGACACGGGAATCCGCAGCCCTGCTTCCGGATCAACGGTGTGGAGATTGCCCGGACGTTCCCGATCAAAGCGGGACATACCAAAGGAATTCTTCGCGACCGGAATGGCGACTGTTCCGATTTTATTGCATTCAATATGATTCTGGATTCCCATACGGTCTGGGATGTTGTTGCGGTTCCCCAGATCAACGAGTATTACGGCGAACGCCGCAGACAGCTTCAGATCGTGGATGCAAAACCAGCACGTGAGGATTGAAATCCCGATTTCTTTCTTGAAACTCCTGAATAACGGGGTATAGTAACTTCCCGTTCTTCAGGAGCGTTCCGCCCGGATGGCGAAATGGCAGACGCAACAGACTTAAAATCTGTTATCCTATGGATGTGCGGGTTCGACCCCCGCTCCGGGCACCAAACTTTTCCTTTCTGTTTTTGTTTCTTCTGCTTTTCCGCAGAGGAGCATTCTTTACTTTTATTATGACTCCGTTTTTTCTGCAGGGAATGACGCGGAGGAAGGAAATTTGTTTCAGAAAAAGAAAACCGGAGGATCTTCTTTGAGGGAAGAGCCTCCGGCTTGTTTATTATGATCAGAGGAAGGGATCAGAGACCGAATTCGTCGGCTTTGACCTTGAATGCGGGATTCTGAAGCTTGATCTTCTCGGTTGTGCGGACAACATCAAGAGCTTCCTGCGCTTTGATCGGGAAGGGAACTCCTTCGCGCAGCGCAAGGTAGACATGATGGTAGATGTCATTGACGGTCGCCTTGTTCGCCGGCTCGACCATGATCGTCTTCCGAATCCATTTCGGCTGAGTGGTTCCGCCGAAGCTCCCGTTCAGCGGCGGGGTATCCTTCGATGCCTCACGCGCCGGACGCTGGAAGTCGGGAGTCAGATATTTCAGTTTGATATCCTGTTCATCTTCGCAGATCAGGGTCCCGCGGTCACCGTAAACCGCGTAGATCGGAGAAGGAAGGGCTACGGCACTGAAGATTTCCACATCAATGATTCTGCCGTTTTCACCTTTGAAAATGACTTTCAGATTGTCTTCCGCATCGCCGAGGCCGTTGATGTTTTTCAGATCGCTCCAGATGGAAGCAATCGGTGCATCCATGAGACGGAGAGCATGGTCGATCAGGTGAGGACCCCAGTTGTTGAGCTGTCCGCCGCCGCACTCGCTGATCGCCTGCCAGTCATCGCGGTACTGGAAGCCGTGACGGCAGAGCTTGATTTCGTAGACCTTGCCGAGAATGCCGCTGTCGATGATTTCACGGACATGGTTGAATGCCGCTTCAAAGCGTCTGTTCTGGCGGAAAAAGGTTTTGCCGGGATGTTTTGCCATCGCCGCTTCGAGTTTTTCCACAGCTGCGCTGGTCAGTCCGACGGGTTTTTCCACAAACACATATTTACCGGCTTCCAGTGCGCGGATCGCATAGTCGATATGCTGCGGAGAACGGACCGCTACGGAAACCAGTTCCACATCCTTGTCTGCGAGGAACTGTTCGCCGTCGGTATAGATTTTGCAGTCGGGATACCGCTTTTTCAGATTTTCCGTGCGCTCGGGAAGGATATCGCAGCCTGCCACGATTTCCAGTTCGCCTTTATAAAGGTCGATTTCGTTGCAATGCATGCCGTATCCGGCTCTTCCAAGTCCCCAGATACCCACTTTGACAGGATTTTTTGCCATTTTTTCACCTTTTTTCTCTTTGATCCACCGTATCTCCGGTTGTAAAAGTACGGAATTTGATTTATACTATATACCGGAAAATGTACTTTGAGAATGGAGAAAGACAACATAAATATGGATATTCTGATTCATCCATGAAATATTTCGACGGCATTGATTTCAGAATTTCGGGAGAGAACCCCGAATATACCACTTTGAGCCGGAACCGGATTTTTGAAGGATATTACGGAATTCAATACAATCATTCGGGGCGTCTTCTGTTCAGTGTCGACGGTCGCCCGGAGGAGATCGCGGATGGTCCGTGCGCATTCGTTTCCGAACCGGGACGGTCTTATACCTACGGCGTGCCTGTGTCCGGGGAGACCAGGCATCATTGTTTTGTCTGTTTCAGCGGGCCGCGCACCGGAGCTTTCATCGAAGGAGGACTTCTGGTCCCCGGGGAAGAGAATCCCCTTGTGAGAATTACAAAGGCGGAACGCTTCTATTCCACTTTGCTGGAGCTGCTGGCTCTGCTTCAGCATCCGAACGGATCCCGTCAGGCGCGCGCGGTGCTGCTGCTGGAAGATCTGCTGCTTCAGATGCGGGATCAGCCTGTGATTCACTCCAGAATCAATGTCTTTTGCGAACAGTATATCCAGAATCTGCGGCGCGAGATTATCGCAAATCCTCAGGAAAACTGGGATTTCTGTCGCGAAGCCAACAACATGTCGATTTCCTATTCCCATTTCCGGCGGATTTTCCGGGAGCTGACCGGGTGCGCTCCGACTCAGTTCCTGATCGAGTGCCGCCTGAACCGCGCTATGAAGCTCCTGACCGATACGGTGCTTCCTCTTTGCGAGATCGCCCATCAGAGCGGCTTCGATGACGAATTCTATTTTTCCCGTATCTTCAAACAGCACAGAAATCTCACGCCATCCGGATATCGCAAGGAATTCAAACCTTGACAGATTCTGTTTCATCGGTTATATTTTTGAAAATCCAATTCGGAAGGGGGTATCTGAATGAAGCATTCAAAAATCAAAGTCGCATTCTTTGACACAAAACCGTACGATCGCAAATTTTTTGAAGCCGCAAATCAGAATTCGAAATACGGATTCGATATCCGCTTCTATGAAACCCGTCTGACTCCCGCCTCCGCAGCGATCGCAGAGGACGCTCAGGTGGTCTGCGCATTCGTTAACGACGATATTTCCGCGGGAACAATCAAAAAACTTCACGAGAATGGAGTGCAGCTCATCGCCATGCGCTGCGCCGGGTACAACAATGTGAATCTTTCCGCCGCTCTCGATAAAATCCGGGTCGTGCGGGTTCCGGAATATTCTCCTTATGCCGTTGCGGAGTATACCATGGGACTGCTCCTGACATTGAACCGCAATCTGCATCGAGCTTACTGCCGGGTCCGCGAGAACAACTTCTCCATCAACGGATTTCTGGGATTCGATCTGCACGGCAAGACGATCGGGCTGGTTGGTACCGGCAAGATCGGTCTGACCTTTGCCGAGCTTCTTCAGGGATTCGGCGTCAGGATCCTGGCTTACGATCTCTATCCGAAGGAGGAGCAGGCGCAGCGTCTCCGGATGGAATATGTCTCTCTGGAGGAACTCTTCCGGCAGAGTGATGTCATCTCCCTGCATTGTCCGCTGACTCCGGAAAACCGTCACATGATTAATAAAAAGACCATCGCTCTCATGAAGCCCGGTGTGTTCATTCTGAATACCAGCCGAGGAGCATTGATTGACGCGGCGGCTCTGATCAAAGGACTGAAAAAGAAAAAAATCGGCGGAGCGGGACTGGATGTCTACGAGGAGGAGACCGATTACTTCTTCGAGGATCGCTCCGATGCGGCTATCGACGATGATGTCCTTGCGCGTCTGCTGACTTTCCCGAATGTGATCGTGACCTCGCATCAGGCTTTCTTCACCAGAGAGGCGGAGACAAATATTGCGGAGATTACTTTAAGCAACATCCGGGATTTTGTCCGAGGCAGGGAACTGGTCAATGAGATCTGCTATCACTGCGATGGAAAACGTTCCTGTCCCGGAAAACACAACGGCGCTTCCTGTCCCGGAAAGCAACCGGGGAAGAGTGCCGGTCAGACAAAAAATAAGAAAATTCCCAAGTCTGTTTCCTGAAATTCTCCTGCTCTTGTAGGAATTTTTTCATTTTTTTGTCAAGTTTTTGTCAAGATGCCTTTTTTGTTTGCCAGAATGATTTGACAAAGAGAAAAATCCGTTTACATTGGTTTCAGACGGGCCTTCCCGATGACCGGGATCTGGTCGTGATAACATAAAGAAACAAGAAACATAAAGGAGAGGTATCATGAACAAACTTACCATGATGTTTGCTGCGATTGCACTTGCAGTCGGAACATCCGCATCTGCGGCAACACCGGAAGAGGAACTCCAGAAGTTTGCTCCGGAGGCAAAAACGTTCAGGACTGTTTATGTCGTGGATGCGTTCAGCGGAGTCAACAACGGCAACAAGAAGTACGTTAGAGACAATTCCGACGCATTTGCCGGGAAAAAAATCAAAAAGATCGGCTATTACATGCGCCTGGTTGGAAATGACGGCAAAGTTCAGCAGGTCTTTGTGACCATGGATCCCTTTACCCAGAATGTTAAGGAGATCGGCGTTCCTGCGATGAATCCCAAAAAGACATTCCAGGTCTATGTGACGAATATGACCGTGAAATCCGATGTCGCCGGTGTGAAGAACGGAACCTTCCCGAAAGGAAACATCGAATTCTGGGCAACCAATTACAGCAATGGAAACAGTGCGAAGATCCCCGGTGCCGACAACGGAAAATTCGATTTTGGCGATGTTCCCGCAAATACCGGAAACTATGGATCCATGCAGATTCACAACTTTGCTGAAAAGCAGACCGTCATGGCCTATAACCACTGGATCATGGGCAAGAATTCGGAAGTCGGTATCGGCAATCAGCCCCAAAACAATCCGGACTGGACCTTCTCCAATTCCGGCAAAAATTACAAGTCCGCGGATATCCTGGTTCTTGTTCAGGAATAAGTCCGAGATCGGAAAACTGATTCAGATGGAGGAACGGATAACACCGTTCCTCTTTTTTTGTATTAGAGGGGGACGAGTCTTCAGACCGGATACCAGATGCGTTCCAGTCCGCTGGTTGCAAGAGCGTTCACAAAAACTCCGAGCGCAAATGCCTGTGGAAGTCGCGATGTCCTGGCGGGATACCGCAGAAACACAATCAGAAACAGACTCCACAGCCAGCGGTGAATGGTGGGCGAGTAGTCGTTCCGGATCAGAACGGAGATCAGAATAAACATCCCGATCACCGAGATCATGACCGGAAAGTACCATTTGAAATCCTCTTTTTTCCACGCTTCCAGATTCGAGAGCACCAGCAGAGTCGCTGCTCCGACCACGCTCAGCGACAGAATCAGAATCATCCAGATATTCAGATCGGACAACGATTCCGGCGACAGCGAAAACGTGATCTCTTTGATCTTCAGCAGGTACCCGATGCACAACCCCGGAAAAAAACAGACCAGATACCAGAAGACATCCTGCCGGAAAATTCCTTTGATCTTCGTCAATGTGCTCAGCGTCTCCCTGCAGCAGAGAAGCGCAAACGCTTCCGCAAAGATCAGCATCTGGAACAGCGGTACAATACTTTTTCCCTGGGAGAGAAACGGATTGCCGCGTTCGCAGATCACTCCGGAAACAAAGCAGTAGCCCGCCGTCATGAGAAGCGACAGAAATACGGTCCGAAGCACCTCCCCTTTGAATTTGATCCAGATGAAAACGAAAAATGCCATCCAGAGAATGGATAAAATCAATACGGACCACATACTTTGCAGCGGACTCCCTGTTTCTGGTTCTGTTGTTTGATCGCGGGAGCTGCTGTCAGCTCAGCAGCTTCCGGAGGCGGTTCAGAAAACTCCGATGGCTTTCGAAAGCCTGACGGTTCAATTCCCCGAGGGAGGATTCTCCGATATATTTTCCGATTTCCCTGTTGAACTCCTCGGACAGATTTATCAGTTCCTCCTGCTTTCTGTTCAGCATGGCGATGCATTCGGCATCCCCGGATTTCTTTTCAAACAAAGTGAGTCCGGCAAGAGCGATAATCACATCGCGATGAACATTCAACTCGACCGAGAGCAGTTCCTTTTCCGGATGCGGATTCTCGCAGAGCCAGAGATGGAGCCCCAGACGGGAAAACTCATGATTTCCGTAATCCACATTGGCGAATGCGATTCGGAGTTCCTGGAGATCTTCGATCGCCCACCAGTTTCCGAGATTTTTGCCCCAGACCAGCGGCACGGAGACGGAGGTGTCACGGTAATGGAAAATACATTCTGCCGGTTGATCCGGCATTCCGGTATAGCCGACTACCGACTGGATCAGGGCGAGTCCGTCCGGATGCTTCTTCCCGACCGCGAAACGCACAGATGCCGGAACCGTCTGTCCCGGATAATATCCGTAAAGCGCCAGACGGTCCTCCAGATGGAAGGGAATCCCTGCACAGATCAGTTCCCCGGCAGGCATAAAGCGCATCCGTCCGACGGTAAATTTGCACGGTTCTCCATTGACTTCAAAATCCAGCGTGGAATTCGCCTGATCGCCAAGTGGAATCTGTTCGAATGCGGATTTTTCAAAGAGCGGTTTCTCCCGGAAGAGAGTCTGCACTTCGTAATCGAACGCGACTTTTTTTCCGAAAAGTCCGAGCGTCCCTTTGCCGGGCGTCGGTTTTTCCATATACCGCATGGGAGAGATCAGAGTTCCCTGGTCGTCCGCAAGTTCATAGTTTGTCCAGTCTTCCGGAGCATCGTGCATTTTTTCCGCAAGGCGGCGGTAGAAGGTGGAGCGGTTTGCCGTTTCGTATCCGCAGTTCCATCCAGCGGCTCCGAGCATGGCGATTCCTGCAATGCGCCAGGGATACAGTGCCAGCGGTGAAGAGAGGGAATCGCAGGAGGCCCAATAGGTCGCCAGAACCGCCGGGGCGTTCAACTTGACCGCGGAAGCGGCATGGGCAAGAACATTGTCGGCCGCATTGACGATTCCTGCTCCGAACGCCTGGAATCCATTCTTTTTGAGCCAGAGGGTGTGCGGGAAGCTGAAGAGTGTTCCATCTTCTGCATCCGGTTCCAGGAAGGGCGCGTAACGTTCCGGCGCAGGTCTGCCATAATTCATGCGCAGCATTCCGACCGGGACTTCCGGGGCCCGGACCGCACGCGGCGTGTATTCCCAGTCCACCGCAATGCAGTTCTTTTTCAGCAGGGGCGATTCATGATGCCAGAAGAAATCCGCCCAGAAAAGCGGTGTTCTGCCATGGGCGTTCACAAGATCCATTGCCTGTTCGATGTAGTCGCCGTAGAGACGCTCCACGCCGGATTGCTTCACTTTTTCCGCGCACGCAGGACAGTGTCCCAGCAGACGCGCTTCGTCACCTCCGATATGCACATAACGGCAGTCCGGATGCATTTCCAGAATTTCGGTCAGCATCGAACGGAAAAGTTCAAAGGTTCCCGGATTCAGGGGGCACCCCTGGGAGACATTCTTCTGATCTTCCCGGATTCCCGCAAACTCGTCGTGTTTCAGAATGTATTCCCAGTGGCTGAAGCATTGGACGAGAGGAATCAGCTCCACATGATTTTCCCGTGCCGTCCGGACCAGTTCCGCAAGCTGCTCCCGTGTGAATGCATCGGGAACGGCGATCCGGTCCGTAAAGGAATACGGGAACTTGTCCTCGTATTCCAGCAGGCACGCATTGATTTTCAGATCGGCAAACAGGGAAAACAGGGACCGAAGATAGGAATAGTTCCAGCTGATGCGTTTCAGGTCGATCATGACGATGCGGAGGGGGACATCTGCCCAGTCGTGAACGGTTCCGATCCGGTCCGGCGGCAGTTCCCGCAGCGTTTTCTCCGCGTAGAAGAATCCGGAATCCGATGCACTGCGCAGTTCGGTGAGTTGTTCCGTCATGGTGATTACATATTCATCGGGACGGGTCAAGGAGGTGTCCCGCACGGTCCGGACAGCGGAACTGCGCTGTCCGCGGCTCAAATTAACTGTCTGTGGATAAGGAAACATAATCAGATCCTTTTTCTTGTCTGCAAGCATAGAAGAAAATATGGCCGTCTTCTCCGTTTTTTCAACACGGATTTGTGAAAAAATAAGAGAAAAGCGTTACGCAGGAATGGGAAAATCTTTTTCCCGCTTCCGCAGGTGCCCTGCGGAAGTGATCGTCGTGCGTTATGATACTCACCACTTCCACGCGGAAAAAAGAGCTTCGGCGGCGTTCCGTTCCTCCGGAGAGGGAAGCGGAAGAGCGGCGAAGGGGATGTCTAGTCCAAGCTCCTTCCATTTGAATTCGCCCAGTTTATGATACGGGAGAAGTTCCACGCGACGGATACAGCGGAACGGTTTCAGATACTCCGCCAGCTCTTCCAGCCGGTCCCTGCGGAGAGTGATGCCTGGCAGCAGAACATGACGGATCCAGACCGCTTTTCCACTCTTTTCGCAGTATTCGAGAGTCGCAAGCTCGTTCTGATTATCCTGCCCGGTGAGTTCTTTGCAGAGCTCCGGTTCCAGCACCTTGATGTCAAGCAGCAGGAGATCCGCCGCGTCGATTGTTTCCCGAGTACGTTCCAGCGGCAGAGAACCCGCCGTGTCCAGAGCCGTGTGGAATCCCGCCTTCCGGCAGCGGCGGAGCAGATCGAGCGAAAATTCCGGCTGCATCAGCGGTTCTCCGCCCGAGAGCGTGACGCCTCCGTTTCGGAGAAAATTCCGGCAGGATTCGATCTGTTTCATGAGTTCCGCGGAGGAGATGATTTTACCGCCGTCCGCCCGCCAGGTGTCGGGGTTGTGACAGTAGCGGCAGCGGAGCGGGCATCCCTGCAGAAAAACGACAAAACGAATACCGGGGCCGTCAAGCGTCCCGAAACTCTCGCAGGAGTGGATTCTGCCCAGGATGCCCTCCATAAGCGGATTAGAAGCGGCTGTGGAAGGTTCGATTGACCACATCCAGCTGCTGTTCCCGCGTCAGCTTGATGAAGTTCACGGCATAACCGGAGACACGGATCGTAAGCTGCGGATACTTCTCCGGATGCTCCATCGCGTCGAGCAGCATTTCCCGCTGGAGAACATTGACGTTCAGGTGATGTCCGCCTTCGAGGAAATAGCCGTCCAGCAGGCCGATCAGATTGGAGATCTTCTCCTCCGGATTCTTCCCGAGGGAATCGGGCAGGATGGAGAAGGTGCAGGAGATGCCGTCCTCTGCGCTGTCGTAGGGAAGTTTCGCCACGGATTTCAGTGAGGCGACTGCTCCGTTGACATCGCGTCCATGCATCGGATTTGCGCCTGGAGCGAAGGGCTCGCCGGATTTGCGCCCGTCCGGTGTGGAGGCGGTCTTCTTGCCGTACATGACGTTGGAGGTGATCGTGAGGATCGAGAGGGTCGGTCTTGAGTTCCGGTAGGCGAAGTGACGGGAGAGTTTTTTATGGAACGATTTTACAATATCGACCGCGATCCGGTCGACACGGTCGTCGTTGTTTCCATATTTCGGGAAATCGCCCTCAGTCACGAATTCGGCGGCAAGGCCGGCGTCGTTCAGAACGGGACGCACTTTCGCGTATTTGATGGCGGAGAGGCTGTCCGCCAGAACGGAAAGACCGGCGATGCCGCCCGCCATCGTCCGGACAATCTCCTCGTCGTGCAGAGCCATCTCGATGCGCTCATAGCAGTATTTGTCGTGCATGTAATGGATGATGTTCAGCGTGTCGATGTAGAGTTTTGCGAGCCAGTCGGTGATTTCCTCGAAATTCTGCATGACCTCGTCGTAGTTGAGAACCTCGGAGTGGCAGAGCATGCGGATGGCGGGACCGATCTGTTCATTGTTGCATTTGACATCGCGTCCGCCGTTGATCGCGTAAAGCAGTGCTTTTGCCAGATTGACGCGGGCTCCGAAGAACTGCATCTGTTTACCGATTTTCATGGCGGAAACGCAGCAGGCAATGCCATAGTCATCGCCGAATTTTGCGCGCATCAGGTCGTCGTTTTCGTACTGGATGGAGGAGGTGCCGACCGAGATTTCCGCACAGAAGCGTTTGAAGTTTTCCGGCAGACGCGGACTCCAGAGCACGGTCAGATTCGGCTCCGGCGCGGGGCCGAGATTGACCAGCGTATGCAGGAAGCGGTATGACATTTTCGTGACCATGTGGCGTCCGTCGATCGACATTCCTCCGAGCGATTCGGTGATCCAGGTCGGGTCCCCGGAGAAGAGCTCATCGTAAGCGGGGGTGCGCAGGAATCGGACGATTCGGAGTTTCATGATGAAGTGATCGACAAATTCCTGAATCTGTTCTTCGGAGAAGACTCCGTCTTTCAGGTCTCGTTCCGCGTAGCAGTCGAGGAATGTGGAGATTCTGCCGATGGACATTGCCGCACCGTTCTGCTCCTTGACCGCCGCCAGATACGCAAAATAGAGCCACTGGATCGCCTCTTTTGTGTTTTCCGCCGGACGGGAGATGTCGAATCCGTATTTTGCAGCCATCTCCTTGAGCTCTTTCAGGGCCTTGATCTGTTCTGCGAGTTCCTCGCGCTGGCGGATCTTGTTGGAATCCATGATGTCGCAGACCATCTCGTTTTTTGCGCGGACCTTGTCCTGAATGAGAAAATCGACGCCGTAGAGAGGAACTCTCCGGTAGTCTCCGATGATCCGTCCGCGTCCGTAGGCATCCGGCAGTCCCGTGATGAGACCGCCGTGACGGACGCGTTTCATTTCATCGGTATAAACATCGAAAACTCCGTCGTTATGGGTTTTGCGGTAACGGAAGACGTGTTCCACGGTCGGATCCATTTTTCTGCCGTAGGCTTCCAGCTCACTGTAAATGAGACGGATACCGCCGAACGGCATGATGGCGCGTTTGAGTGGTTCATCGGTCTGAAGCCCGACAATCTGTTCCAGATCTTTGTCGATGTAGCCAGCGTTGTGCGAGGTAATGGTGGAAATCGTTTTTTCGTCGATGTCGTAGACGCCTTTTCTCTGCCGTTCCAGCGTCATCCGTTCAAGCAGGGTTTTCCAGAGAGAAACGGTTCGTGCGGTGGGAGGTTTCAGAAACTCTTTTCCGCCGTCATACGGAGTGTAATTGCGCTGGATGAAATCTCTGACGTTGACTTCGTCTCTCCACGGACCCTCATTGAAATTCATGATGCAGTATCCTTATTTATCAAAATCTTGAACAGATGCCGGAGACGATGAAAAATCCTCCGCACGGGATCCGTCGGTTGTCCGTTGTTTCCCTGGAAATGCTGATTCGATTTCCGTCGTCGGCAGTGAACCGGTACTATACACCTTCTCCGGCGTGTTTTCAACAGAGAGAAGTCCGCCGGAACGATCCATCCGCTCTATTTTCAGAACGCTTCTCCCGCACGGTTCTCCCGGCGGAGAGGAAAGGGGGCCCGCCGGACGGAAGCGATTTTCCGGAATTCCGGAATACGACAAGGTAAAATCGGAAAAAAGAGGCTTGAAAAACGGAGAAAACACAACTATTTTACCAATATGAGGGGATGGCTTGGAGAGAAAATCTGCCGTTTGTGCAGGAACTCTGCGGCTTCCGATCCGGGTTACCTATCCGTGAAAGTGCGAAAAAGAATTTTTTTTCAGAAAAGCGCTTTCAAAAGGGAACTTTTTCAACAAAGGGATGTCGAATGCAGATAGTGGCGGAAAAAGAAAATGAGATTGTCCGGGAAACCGTTCAGCTCATAGATGCTTTCAAGGCCGGTCAGAAGGATTCATTTGACCGTCTTGTGACGCTTTACGCGTCGAAGCTCTATCGGACGGCATACGGGCTTTTGAATTCGAAGCAGGATGCGGAGGAGGTCGTGCAGGACGCCTTTATGAGAGCGTTCCGCGCGCTGGACAACTTCCGCGGCGACTCCAGCTTTGAAACCTGGATGCAGCGGATTGTCATCAATCTGGCGCGCAACAAGTTCCACTGGAACCGGAGACGCGGCGACGGGTTGACCACCAGCATCTCGGAGGATGTAAACGAAAACGGCGAAAGCAAAGTCATCTTTCTGCCCGATGAACGGACGCGGCCGGATACAAAACTGGAAAATACCGAAATGGAAAAACATGTCATGAAGGGACTCCAGGCTTTGCCCGACTCGCTCAGGGAGACGATGATTCTCCGGCATGTCGATGATTTGCCGTATGAGAAAATCGCCGAACAGCTGGAATGTAAAGTGGGAACCGTGAAATCACGTCTGGCAAGGGGGCGCGAGCTTCTGAAAGCCTATCTGGTCGGCCTCGACCGGTCGCCGAAACTGTGATCTTCCGGATGGTCGGAAATACAATGGTGCAATCAGTGAATGTGATGAGGAGTTGAGGAGTGTATCATGGAGTCGCCGGACAAAACAGAATCTTCCTGCCCGTCTTTTGAAATTCTTTCCGAATATTTCGATGGAGAGTGCCGGGATGAGGCTGTCGTTTCCCATGTAGCCGTCTGCGAACACTGCGCGCGGACTCTGGAGGAGCTGGCCTTTATTGATAAAGCCATCAGTCGTGCCCTCGAAAAAAATACTCCGGCCGATCTTCCGCAAAAGATTCTCGCCGGGGTTCGGAACCGCTTGAAGGAAGAGGAGAAAAAGCGGTCTCGTTTCTATTTTCCTGCCTCTTTTTATGTGCGTGCCGCAGCTCTGGTTGCGGTTCTCGGCATGGTCGGATATTTCATCTGGGATGATTATTCCTACCGGGCGGAACTGGAACGGCCGGTCGGAATTACGCAGCTCAAGCCGTCCGCGGAGGTTCCTGCGGGATTGTCCGCTCCGGAAAATGGGGTGCGGCCGCTGCATAAGTTCGGTTCCATTGATGTCAGGGAACTGGATTCCGCCAGTTTTTCCAATGTTCCAGTTTACGAGTCCAATGCAGCTCAGCCCGCGGAACAGATCGGCGGCAGAGCTGTGATTCCCGATCATGTGAAACAGGTCTGGACCGTTTCCGCCAGGGATGCCGAATTCCAGAAAGATCTGCTGGCTGTGGTGCAGGCGCTCGGGATCGATCGGAAATCCGTGCGTTTCTCACGGGAGAATGATAAACTTTCGCTTTCCTTCAATGCAACCAGAATGCAGTCGGTGAAATTTGTAAGGGCATGCCGTCTGCTTGGTTATTCTCTCCTTTCCCCGGTGCAGCCTCAGCCGGAGCAGAACCGGTTCGCCGGCGAAGCGGACAGTATGATTTCCTATCATGCGGATTTTGTGATCCGCTGAAATCATATTTTTTCTTGAATTTATAGAAATAATTGTTATAGTATTTGAGAAAAACGGAGGAAAAAGGAGTTTGATTTTTTTATGTGTTTTGATTTGATGAGTATAGGAATTCTTTTCTGCTGGTTCCTTTGCGGTCTTTTTGCCTTGAAACAGGGGGCGAAGGTCTTGAAGCCGTACAAGCAGTACCTGCCTTATTATAATCTGATGGCGGTGTTTCTCGGACCTGTTGCTCTGGGAATCTGTTATCTGGTGGAATATGGAGGAAAGCTCTTTTCCGGGGTTGCATCGAAGAGTGCCGCCAGAAAACGGAAGGAAATTCCACTTACAATCATTGATGAAAAAGGCAATGATCTTTTCAAAACAATTCAAGATGAGAATTCCGGTGCCTTCGATCTTTTTAAACTGATGATCTATTCCGCATTGGAAAAGCAGCAGGTCAGCGATATTTTCATTGATCCGAAAAACGGGGATTATACCGTCCGTTTCCGCGTTGATGGACAGATTAAACTGTTTAATACGCTTGACGAACGCATGGCCGCCTCCGTGATCAGTATCATAAAAGTGGCGGCGGATATGGATATCGCAGAAAAACGCCGTCCGCAGGACGGTGGGTTCAGCGCGTTGATGAATAATATTCAGACATCATTTCGCGTAGCATCGGTCGGGGTCATGGGCGGGGAGAAAATCACGATCCGGATCATTTCTTCGGAGACGGGGCAGCGTTCTCTGAAGGATCTGGGATTCTCTTCGGAACAGTATAAGACCATTTCAACGGCAATCCGGATGCCTTCCGGAATGATTCTCATGTGCGGGCCGACAGGAAGCGGAAAAACTTCCACGCTTTACGCCATGCTTTCCGGTATTGATTACAATTTGAAAAATGTGATTTCAATCGAAGATCCTGTCGAGCGGATGATGCCGATGATCAGTCAGATGGAGGTCAATGTCAAGGCCGGAATCACATTTGCATCGCTTCTCCGCAACTCCCTGCGCCAGAATCCGGATGTGATCTGTCTGGGCGAGATTCGCGACGAGGAGACCGCTGAAGTTGCCGTTCATGCCGCGCAGACCGGGCACCTGATTATTGCGACACTCCACAGCAATGATTCGATCGGGACCATCATTCGATTGATGGATCTGGGGATTCCGCTCCGTTCCATTGCGGCGGCTCTTCATGTGATTGTCTCGCAGCGACTGATCCGCAAGCTCTGCACGCGCTGTAAGCAGAAAGCGGTTTTGACACCTGAGCAGCAGGCGTATTTTGACAGTCTGCATCTCAATACGGAGCATTTGTATGTCCCCTGCGGGTGTCCGGATTGTGACGGCACCGGTTATTCCGGCCGCCGTGCGTTGTTTGAAATCCTTGTGATGGATGCCGGACTGCGGGCGGCTCTGGAGGCTCCGGATGCTTCCAACACGAGCATCAAGGCATATCTTGATGCGCATCAGGGGGATGGAACGCTTCGTCATCAGGCGCTGCGCCTGGTGGAGGCGGGGGAAACTTCCTGGGATGAATTCGAACGTATTACTGTGAATCTTTAACGGAGCTCTGACGATGGGAACAGTGATCAGCATGACAGTCGGAGTGCTTGCCGCTCTGAGTTTTACAAAAAAAGATCTGTATCAGCCATGGATTTATCTGGTGAATGTTTCGCTGGCGGTTTACATCAGTTTGTTTGCTTCGCCCCTGATTCTGGAGCTGACGCCGACTCTGCCGGGGGTCGCAGAGAAGTACAGAACGGCGGGATGCCTGATTGTCACAGCGGTTATTCTGCTGGTACTGTTCTATAAAATTGTCGGATTGATTGCGGAGGACAGCCGGGTGTTTGATTTATATCCACTACCGTCGCTGATCAATAAGCTCTGCTCGGTTCTTTTTGCCTTCTGCGGAGGCGTGGTGACGGCGGCTTTTCTGCTGATGTGTTTTGCCCAGACTCCTGCCGCCGCCGAGATCAAGGGGATCGATCGTGCCGCTCTCCGTGCGTCTTCCACAGGGGTGATGCGGAAAATGGCCGGGGTTGTCAATGCGTTTTCCTTTCAGTCCATGAGCCGCGAGGCAGATGAAACTCTGGTGAAGTTCGCCACGGAGCCGCCTCCGATTCCGGAAGAGACCCTGGAGGAAAAAGTCAATGCGAAGAAAGCCGCCGCGGCAAAAAAAGCAAAGGAAAAAGCCAGGAAAAAAATGAGAATCCTCGAAAACGGAGTCGCCGTCCCTGTGGAAGAGACGGAAGATGAGACTGAGAAAACATCTTCGGCTGCCGAGGACGATGAAGATTCTTCGACTGTTTCAGAAAAAGAAGACTCTTCGGCTGCCGAGGAAAAAGAGGAATCTCCTGCCCCTGTCGCGCAAGAGAATGCCGGAGAGAAAATTGATCGGAAGTCTGTTCCTGCGGAAGAAAATGCAAAGCGTACTGCTTCCGGTGCGGTGAAGACAGAGTCGGAGACCGCGGATCAATCCGGAAAATCAAAAGAGTCCGAAACTCCGGTGCAGAAATCGAAACGGACTTCATCGAGTTCCCGTGCCCGGAAAACCAGTTCTGCATCCGGGACGAAGACCACGGTATACGGTCGTGCGGTTTCCAAAGCTCTTGAAGTGCGCGGACAAGTCGAAAAGAACTCCTCCGGAACTGCCGGAAACCAATAAGCGCATCAGACTCTCTTTTTTCGTATTCAGACATCATGCGGGAGGTTTTCCGGAAGAAAGCCAGAGCAGAATTTTCTATTCTTGTGAGAGGAAAATGCTCTTCCAGTCGCGTTGCGGGACCGTTCCGCGCAGGGTCAGACGAAACTGTAAGTAAGTTCTATTTTAACGTCCAGATCCGGATGCTCCTGCCGGAGCAGAGTGGTGATTTTCTGAATGAGAATCTCTTCCGCCCTGCTGTATTTGCGAGGGACAAGGAGAGAAAATTCGATGCGGGACCCGTTTTCTTTTTTGTGCAGACGAAAGTCGTAGACCTGCATATTCTGATCGAGAGCGCCAATGATGTCCTCGGTTCTTGTTCTCCACTTTTTCAGTTCGGGGTTCTGACTGCTGAAGGGATCGCAGTGGAGAAGAAGTCGAATGGGGAGATTCTGGGCGATTTTGACTTCGGCGGCTTCGAGAATGTCGTGCAGATAGACTGCAGTTGCATCGGGGCTGACTTCGGCATGTGCCGTGGCGAAATAGCGGTTCGGACCGTAATTGTGGAGAATGATGTCGTGTACGCCTTGGATTCCTTCGCACTTCAGGAGCTGATCTTTCAGATCATCGACGAGATGGCGGTCGGGACACTCTCCCAGAAGAGGATTGATGATCTCCCGGATCACCTTGATGCCGCCGAGAACGATGAACAGTGCTACGAGCAGTCCGGCACAGCCGTCGATGGGCAGATCGGTGAAACGGGATACGATCAGGGAAAGGATCACCAGCGAGGTTGTCAGAATGTCGCTCAGACTGTCGAACGCCACAGCCCGTACCGTTTCGGAATCGATGCGTCTTGCGATGTTCCGGTAAAAGAAGAACATCCAGAGTTTGACCGGAAGCGTCAGCAGCAGGATCACCAGTGCGGTCACAGTGATTTCAACTTCCGCGGGATGGAGGATCCGGTCGAACGATGTTTTCAGAAAGTTGAGTCCGACCGCGACAATGATGATTGCCACAACAAGTCCGGCAACATATTCAATTCTTCCATGCCCGAACGGATGCTCGTCATCCGCCGGTTTTGCCGCCATTTTGAATCCGATCAGCGTGATCGCCGAAGAGCCCGCATCCGAGAGGTTGTTGACCGCGTCGGCCGAGATGGCAATACTTCCGCTGATGACGCCGATTGCAAGTTTAACCGTACAAAGCAGCAGATTTGCAACAATTCCCGCCCAGCCGGTCAGAATTCCGTAGGCGGTTCGAACCGTCGGCGACATGGTATCTTTATGGTTTTTGACAAACAGACGAATCAGCAGTTCATTCATAAGGCCTCCCGGCTGAGAAATTTCGTAAAAAAATAACAATAGATCGGAATCGGAAAAAGTCAAGGAGTCTTTTCTTCCGGAAACGGAAAAATATCAGATCCTCTTCTGTGTAAAGGTGCGGGGACGGGGGAGTTTCTCCGTTCTTTCAGAAACATTGCGGTTGAAAGAATGCGGTTGAGGAGTTATAGTATCAGATACTATTTTTATGGGAGCGTGCGATGGTTGAGAAAACGGTTGAGATTAAAAACAGGGCCGGAATACACTGCCGTCCGTCCAGCGTTATCATGGCAGAAATCGAGAAGTTTCCCGGAACAGAGTTCAAGCTGATCTCGGACAATGGAACGGCTGGAATGCACAGTATTCTGGAACTGCTTTCCCTGGGACTCCAGCAGGGGGATAAGGCTGTTCTTCAGGCATCCGGCGGCGACGAGGAGAACGCCTGCGCTTCCATTGCCGCACTTTTTGAGAAAGAATTCGATTTTCCTCCGAAATAACAGAAGCGGGACTTTATGAAAATCATCATCATCGGAGCAGGAGAGCTCGGACAGCTTCTGGCGGCTACGCTGTGCGCGGAAGACCACGATGTTGTCATGATCGACAGCTCCAATGAACAGTTTGAACACCTGAAGGAGAAGCTCGACCTGATGGTCATTGAAGGCTCCTGTTCCGATGTTTCCGTACTGAAACAGGGCGGAATCGCCAGTGCCGACGCTCTTCTTGCCGTCAGCGGCGACGAAGCTGCTAATATCATAGCCTGCCGCATTGCGAGCAAATTCGGCGTCAAAAAGACCATCTGCCGCTTCTATTCCCTCGACTGCTTTTCGCCGGAAGACGGCATCACTCCCGAATTTTTCGGTATCTGGCGTGCATTCTCTCCGCCGGAACAGTGTGTACGGAAAATCTGCGATATCCTCGAAAATCCGATCTGTCTGGAAAAAATTCAGTTTACGAATCCGAACGCGCTGATGGAGGTGATTTCGATCACTCCCAGCTCCATTCTGGCGGGAACAAGACTCAAGGATATTCCTGTGGCGGATCTGCTGAGCACGGTCCGGTTTGCAGCGATTGTCCGCGACCGTCATTTCCTGATTCCTCACGGGGATACGCTTCTGGTTCCCGGAGATAAAGTTTATGTGGCGGGACATCGGGATAATGTCCAGAAATTTGTAGAACTGGTTTCTCCGCCGGAGCACCGCAAGCTCGGACGTGTCATTATTTCCGGCGCTACGGAAACCGGAATGATGCTTGCGGAAAAACTCCGCTCCTCCAGTCTCGAATTGCGCTTCATCGAGAAGAGCCGCAGAAAAGGCGAGGGACTTCTTGACGCTCTGCCCGCCGGACTTCTCGTCATCAACGGCGATCCCACCGATGAAGAGGTCATGGAGGAGGCCGGAATCGAAAACTGCGACGCTTTCATCAGTACCGCTGATGACGATGAGGAAAACATTCTCGCCTGTATTATGGCCAAGCGCCGCGGGGCGAAAAAAGTGATTGCAATCACGCATAAACCCGAATACATCCGGATCGTTCCTGCGATGGAGGCAATCGACTGCGGCATCAGCTCGACTCTTGTCTCCGTCAACACGGTCCTCCGCATGATTGAGACGGGAACCATGCGGATCGACGCGAAACTCCAGCGCTTCCATGCGCATCTGACGGAATTCCGTGTTTCAAAACATTCTCCGCTGGCGGGGAAGGCGATTCGGGAATGCAATCTGCCGCCCTCTGCGGTGTTCGCCCTGATCTTCCGCGGGTTCGATGTGCTGACCGCTTCCGGAACGACCGTTCTGGAACCGGAGGATACGGTTGTTACGATCGTCACTCCTGAAAGCAAAAAAGATCTTGAACCATTATTCCCCGACTGAGTGCGCCTATGAATCTGCGAACTGTTGTTCATCTGGTCTCCATTCTGGTTACGTTTCTGGGCTTTTCGATGTTTGTCTGTGTTCCGGTCGGAATTCAGATGAACGATTCCGACCGGCCGGTATGGCTGATGGCTCTTTGCGGATGCGTTACGACTCTGATCGGGATCGCCTGTGCTTTTTTTTCGCGGGGCATGCATGGTAAGCGGCTGCGTTCCGGAGTGCGGGAAGGGTTTGCCACGGTTTCCTTCGGCTGGCTGGCGGCGGTGGTTTTCGGATCTCTGCCGTTTATTGTCATCAGTGATTTCCATGTGGCGGATGCTGTTTTCGAGACGGCATCCGGGTTTACGACAACCGGAGCGTCGGTGATTGATTCCAAGCTGGTGTTACGGGGTGGAGGCACCTTGCCGAACGGGGTGGAGAGTCTGCCGTACTGTCTGCTGTTCTGGAGGAGCCTGATTGTCTGGCTCGGGGGTATGGGAATCGTGGTGTTTGCGTTGGTGATTCTGCCGTTCCTCGGGGTCGGCGGGACGAATCAGCTTTACAATGCCGAGGTGCCTGGGCTGAAGACCAATTCCGATCAGCTGACCCCCCGGATCGCCAGTTCCGCCAAGATCCTCTGGCTGGTTTTCGTGGGGCTGACGGTGATTGAGATGGTGCTGCTGTATCTTGGAGGAATGAATCTTTTTGATGCGGTCTGCCACTCGTTCTGCACGATCGCAACCGGCGGATTCTCCACGAAAAATGCGAGTATCGCCTATTATTCGAGTCCGTTTATCCAATGGGTGATTATCATATTCATGTTTCTTTCCGCATGCAACTTTGCGTTGTCGATCAAAGCGGTGATCTCCAAACGCTGGCTGATTTATTTTCAGGATGAGGAGTTTAAGTTTTTTCTGCTGCTTGTTCTGGCGGCGGTGGGGTTTTCGACCCTGCTTCTCTGGTCGGAGCATCATGAGATCGTCTCCATGACCGGGGCTGCCGAACCGAATACGATTCCGGTTGCGCTTCGTTATGCGGCGTTTCAGGTGGTTTCCATCGTGACCTCAACCGGATTCAACACGGCGGATTACAATCTATGGCCGGCGGGAATTGTGATGATTCTTTTCTTCCTGATGTTTGTCGGCGGTTGTGCCGGATCGACTTCCGGAGGAATCAAATGTGTCCGCGCGCTGCTGCTGGGGAAGCATGCGGTGTCGGAGATCCGCCGCTGTATTTTTCCGCGTTCCGTGCCGGATATCCGGCTCAACGGGGAGCGGCTGCCGCAGGCGACTATCAATAAAACACTTGCTTTTGTCTTCCTCTATATGGGAATCTTTTTTGCCGTGGCGCTGATCCTGCCGTTTTTCTGCGAGATGGATTTTACTACGGCGTTGAGTGCATCCATTGCCTGCATCAGCAACATCGGACCCGGTATGAATCAGGTCGGGCCGGCGGTAACGTTCGGCTGGATGAGTGCGCCGGCAAAATATCTTCTCTCTTTTGCGATGGTGATCGGGCGCCTTGAGCTCTACACACTGCTTGTGGTGCTGATGCCTTCGTTCTGGAGACGGTAACCGGTCTATCTGTCTGGAAAAACAGAGAAGAAATCCCCTGCGCCCTTTTATTCCCCGCTTTCGGAGTGTTTCCAGTGAAGATCGGCTGCGTCGAGATAGCGTGCCCAGTCCCAGGGCGTCTGATCGTGATCGCCGGAACGGGAGTGAAAATGAATGGCTCCGGAGATCCAGGTATCCGGCGGAATCATTTTTCCACCGGGGAAGGGGCGCGATCCGAAGAGTTCATATACCGGAGAGGCATGGACGCAGGAGAGAAATTCTCCGTAAGGATCGGCTGCCGCATCCAGCGTGGCGGTTCCAATGCAGAGCGGACGCGGCGCAATCAGAGCGAGAAGCTCATGCTGATCGAACGGCATCTCCTCCTCTTTCCAGATGTATTTCCGGCAGGCGTCCACAAACCAGATTGGTATGCCGAGATCGCGGTGGTAATCGAAGTGCTGGGAAAGATTTTCTCCGAATTTCCGTTTGTGCAGCGCAGCACCTCCGCAGCCGGATTCATTGGCGATGACCATGGCAAAACGGCGGTCGATCGCTCCTGCCCAGAGTGCTGTTTTCCCGAGACGGGAGTGCCCGTGCAGCATGACTTTCGAGTGATCCACGGCAGGTTCCGTTTCGAGAAAATCCATTGCGCGGCTCAGTCCCCAGGCCCAGGCTCCGATGACGGAATATTGCTTCCCGAGTGCATCATATTCCGGCTCTTCGAGAAAAAGACGGAATACACTTCTGGAGATGGACCCAGCAACATCGGGAAACAGATCGTGATAGCAGAGGGTGGCGGAGGCATATCCGCGGCGGATGAGTTCACGGAAGCACCAGCAGTCCGACTGGCTTCCCCGCTTTTCCTCCACGAGCTGTCCCGGCATCCGGAATCCGGTCCGGATCACGTCCGGCTCATCCGTGGTAGTGTGATTGCCGTTGAAGTTCAATCCGAGAAACGCCGGCACGGGCCCTTTGACTCGTTTCGGCAGATACAGAAGCAGAATGACCGAATGAGTGTTTCCGTTGGACGATGCAAAATCGAGTCGGATTTCCTTCCGGATGGCTGTATTTTCCAACGCATTGTCCCTGAGGGAGAGCTGATGAAATGAAATTCCATCGGGGCGCGGCAGGATTTCACCGTATTCCTCCTGCTGGAAGAGCCGGAGAAGTTCAGGACGCCGGCAATTCATCCATTCCTGTGCGGTTCTGACTTTTGTTCCGTCGCTGTTCCGCAGCGGATCCGGAAGAAGATAAGGTTTTACGAGGTGCTCCTCTGTTTCATAAGCAGCATACGATTTCTGAATCATTGCAGTTTCTCCATGCTCTGAATTCGATGGAAGTGAATTGGAAGTTGTTTCAGCGGGAGTTGCCGGCGCGCGTCTGCCGGAAATCAGGACAAAAAAAATGGAGCCAGTCATCGGACTTGAACCGATGACCTGCTCATTACGAATGAGCTGCTCTACCGACTGAGCTAGACTGGCATTCCAATGGAGGCTTAATGTAACTCCTTTTCCGTGATTTTCAAGTTCATAAATGGAAAAAAATATTCGGATTTCAGAAAATATTGCAGTTCAGACATTTGAAAAAAAAGAAAAAAATGCTAAAGTTCCTTTCAGGTTTTCCAGATCAAACGCTAACGAAAGGTTGAAAAAATGAAGGCGGAATTTCTGAAGTATCTAGACACAAATTGTATCCTGGTTCTTGAAGGCACTACAAAAAAGGCTGTACTTGAAGAAATCATTGCGCTGGCAACGACCAGATGTACGCTGGATGAGTCGCAGCTCAGAGAGCTGATCTGGAAACGCGAAAAAATGATGACCACCGGTGTCGGACGCGGTCTTGCTCTGCCGCACATCCGTGTTCCGGGATTCCCTGTGCCTCTTGTCATCATCGGAATCTGCAAGAATCCGATCACGGACTACAAGAGTCTGGACAGCGAGCCGATCCGCCTGATCGTATTCATCGCTGCCGATGAACGGGATCAGGATGCCTACATCCGTCTGCTGGGAAGCGTCTCTTCCAAGCTGAAGGATCAGGCGGTCGTGGATGAGATTTTCGAGGTTATGAAGAATAAGAAGAAAGTGATCGCGGCTCTCTCGAAGGGCGAGGAATAAGCGATTCGTTCAAGAAGTCCTCTCCGGTACAGAGAGGACTTTTTGTTTCAGGACGCTCTCGTTACGGCGGCGGGAGATTCTTTGGGTTCCCGGACCGTGAGAAATTTCCGTTTGTACTCGCTCATGTAGAGTTCAAGACGGTTGAAAAAGTCGGCTTTTCTCTTCGGCGAGATGATGCGCCTGTTGTTTGCGTTCGTTTTCTTTGTCATTTGGAATCCTCCTTTTTCAGTTTCCACCGGGATAGACACGGCGGATGAAAATATGTTCCATGGGAGAATCGGTATAGTATGAGCGGCAATCGTTGCGTGATGATTCCGGAATATGGCGAGGTGCCTGTTTTTGAGCCCTTCCGGTTTGAGAAAAAGGACTGGCACGATGGAATCGTTGTGCGTTCTCCGAACTGGCTCGGCGATGCGGTCATGTCGATTCCGGCGCTGATGCAGTTGAAATCGCTTCTGCCGGAGTTCTGCGGATTGTTTGTGCTCTGTCCGAAAGGGATCGCTCCGCTGTTCCGGGCGCTGCCCGGAGTGGACAGGGTGGTGCCTTTGTCGGATCCTCATGCATTTCTTTCGGCGGAGGAGCGGCAGAGTGTCAAGCGTCTTCAGCCTGGGATCGGGGTTCTGTTCAACAACTCTTTTCGCGATGCTCTGAGTTTGAAACTGGCGCGGGTACCGATGCTTTTCGGAGCAAAGGCGCGGAACCGGTCCTGGCTGCTGAAACGGTCGTATGAGTTCCCGAAGAGGATTACTGCGGCGCTGAACAGGCCGCATCAGGCGGCGAAATATATGGCGATCGCGGGAGCGCTGGGGGCGGCGCCGTGGGATGGATGTCTGCCGGAGTTCCGGGATCTGGTGACTCGTGAGGAGCTGTCGCCGGAACTGGATGCGCTGTTGCGGAAGGAGCGCGTTCTGGCGCTTGCGGGAGGTGCGGCGTATGGAGCGGCAAAACGATGGCCCGCTTCATCGTTCGGTTCGGTCGCTGGGAAATGGATCCGGGAAAAGGACGGATTCGTGGTGGCGCTTGGTTCGAAGAGCGAACGGGCGATTGCCGACGAGATCCTGGCGGGACTGCCGGAGGACCGGATCCTGAATGTGGCCGGAAGCACCTCTCTGGAAGAGCTGATGCTGATTTTGAAACACTCCTCCATGTGCGTGGCGAATGACAGCGGAGTGATGCATCTTGCGGCGATTCTCGGGATTCCGGGAGTGGCGCCGTTCGGTTCGACGGATCCGGTTGCAACCTCGCCGCTTTCCCGGAACTGGAGGATTGTTTTCGATAAAATTGAATGCGCGCCCTGTTTCCGGCGCGTCTGCCCGAAAGGGACGAAGGAATGCTTCGATTCCCTGACGCCGGAATTCGTCTGGGACGTCATGAAAGATATTCCGCTTTCCTGATTGATTTTTTCCCGCTTCCGGGCTATTGTACAGAGAAACTTCAACAGGAGATGTTACGATGGAAGAACAACACACGATATCCGTTCTGGTTGCGAATAAATTCGGTGCGCTTGCGAGAATCGCGGGGCTTTTCAGCGGACGCGGCTACAACATAGAATCCCTCACGGTCAACCGGACACACAATCCGGCGCTCTCCCGCATGACGATTGTCACGACTGGCGACGATGCCGTGCTCGAACAGATCGAAAAGCAGTTGACAAAACTGGTCGATGTGGAGGCCGTTGTCGAGCTTGACAACGACTGCTTTGTCGAACGCGAACTGGTTCTTGTCAAGGTCCGTGCGACGCGGGAAAACCGCGCGGAGATTTTGAATCTTGTGGAAATTTTCGGAGCCCGAATCCCGCTGGTTCTCAAGGATGAGATCGCACTGGAACTTTCCGGCTCCTCCCGCAAAGTCGAGAATTTTATCTCTCTCATTTCCGAATACGGAATCATTGAGATGGCCCGGAGCGGAAGAACCGCTATCTCCCAGAAGCCGGGAACCATGGAAGATTCCCGCAACGCGTAAGAGGCGGTGCGGAGAGAGGTTCCGGCTGTGGCTTCCGTGACCATTGAATTCGATGCCGGAACGCTTCTTCTGGATTTCAACGGCGTTCCGCCGCCGGAGGAGGCGCTTGCGTTTGTGCGTTTTGATGAGCGGGTGTCGCTTTGGCGAGCCCGCGCGTCCGATTATGCGCCTCTGATCCGGGCTCTTCATGCGGCGGAGCGGGAGGTGCGGGACAATGCCAGAGCGTATGCGGAACTGGAGATTGCTCTTCACAACGGCTTCCGTCCGATGCCGCATCAGGCGAAGGCTTTGAACGCCTGGCTGAGTGCGCTCGGAAGGGGTATGGTTGTGATGCCGACCGGTTCCGGAAAAAGTTATCTTGCGGTGCTGGCGATTCTTGCGGTCAAACGTTCGACACTGGTGATTGCTCCGACCATTGATCTGGTTCAGCAGTGGGCATCATCCCTGCGGAAGTTCCTGGGGGTTGAGATCGGCATGCTCGGGGGAGGGGCGAAGGAGATTCGCGAGGTGACGGTCAGCACCTACGATTCCGCCGTGATTTTCATGGAATACATCGGTTCGAAATTCGGGATGATCGTATTTGATGAGTGTCATCATCTTCCGGGACCGGTGAACCGGCTTGCGGCGTCGATGGCGATTGCCCCCTACCGTCTCGGACTGACCGCCACGCCGGAGCGCGAGGATGGTGGCGAAGCTGTCCTTCAGGATCTGATCGGTCCGAAGGTCTGCGAGATCTTCATCGATGAACTGGAAGGACGGGTTCTGGCTCCCTATGAGACCCGGCGGATCGCGGTGGAGCTTTCTCCGGAGGAGGAAGAGGAATATCACGCCTCGCGCAAAATCTATACCGATTTCATCCGGGCGAACGGCATCAATTTCAAGGAACGCGACGGGTGGAGTCAGTTTATCATGCTCGCCGCCCGGAGGCCCAACGGACGCGCCGCGATGAATGCCTATCTCAGACAGCGTGCCATCGCCCGCTGCGGCAAGGGGAAACTGCAGATGATCTGGCGGATTCTGATCCGTCACCGCGGCGAGCGGACGATTCTGTTTACGGCCGATAACGATGCCGCGTATGCCATCGGCAATCACTTCTGTTTCCCTGTGATTACCTACAAGACCAAAGTCGGGGAACGGCGGGAGTTCCTGGATCGTTTCCGGTCCGGCGAGTACCGCGTGCTTGTGACCAGCAAGGTCCTGAACGAAGGGGTCGATGTTCCGGAAGCGGCGGTGGGAATTGTGGTTTCCGGCAGCGGCAGTTCCCGGGAGCATGTGCAGCGGCTCGGAAGAATCCTGCGGGCTTCGGAGGGGAAACAGGCGGTGTTGTATGAGCTCGTCAGCGAGGGCACCTCCGAGATCGGTGTGAGCGAGCGCCGTCGCAGGCACCGCGCCTATTCCGGCAGACATGCGGAGGAGGGGATCGAATGCTGACAAAAGAGCTGCTGCGTTTTCACGCTCCCGGCGGACGGGTGAAACCGCTGTTCATTGATCCGGCGGACCGGGTCCTGCTGGGATTCGCCGCAGGGATTTTGAGGACGTATCATGATTTTCTGGGGGCACCCCGTTCGGAGATTATCGAGACACTGGAGGTGCGGATCAACTCGCAGAGAGATCTGAAACTGGCTCGCGGACTCTGGAAGCTCTATGACGATCAGTGTGTGTTTTCCGGGGATGCCTCAAGCGACTGGGCGGCGCTGCGACGGAGTTTGTTTGTTCACTCCTCCCGGCTGATTGCGGAAGTGGAGGAGGGGGAGGAGTATGCCGATTTCCGGACGAAGGTGTTTGCCGCGGCAGGAGAGGAGGTCGCGCCGCTGAGTGATAATATTTATGCGGATCTGCCGGATTACGAACGACTTGCGGAAGTGCCGGAGAGGATGACGCCGGAGGGGTTGCTGGAGAAATATAATGTGGTGCTGGTTCAGTCGCTGGTGCTGTATGCGGAGAGTCTGGAACTGTCGATTGAAGAGCATGACAGCGCACGGATGAGGCGTTTTTTCAAATATCTGAAATTTTTCAGGCTGCTTGCGGATGTCGCGTCAAGCACGAAGTGGGAAGAGGGGATTCCATCGACGGTTCGTCTGAAAATAGATGGTCCCGCGTCGATTCTGGATGGTTCCGCGAAATATGGTCTTCAGCTGGCTTCGTTTCTGCCGGCGCTGTTTCAGCTTTCCCGCTGGAAATTTTCCTGCGAGTTGAAGCTGAACGGGAAACGCTTGAGGTTCTCGCTGGATGATTCATCCGGATTGAAATATCGGTTTGGGCGTCTGGGCATTTACATTCCGGAGGAGGTGCGGATGTTTGCACGTCTGTTTGCGGAGCGGGTGCCGGAATGGACTCTTTCATCGGACAGTCCGTTTTTGAAGGCGGGCCCCCGCCAGTCATTTGTCTTTCCGGACATCACCTTTTCCAACGGGAAGACGAAGGTCTATCTGGAGTTGTTCCACAAATGGCATTCCCGTCAGATTCCGGAGCGTCTGGAGTTCCTGGAAAAGCATCCGGAGCTGCCGCTGGTTCTGGGGGTCGAGCGCCGGATCCTGAATTCGAATGCGTCGCTGAAGGAGCAGATCGAATCGCATGCGCTGTTCGGTTCTCGGATCTTCCTGTTCCGGGATTTTCCCCCCGTGGAGAAGATGCGCAGGATTCTGGAGGCTTTCGCATGATTCTCAGCGCCAGCCGGAGAACTGATCTGCCTGCGTTTTTTCCGGAATGGTTCATGGAGTGCATCCGGAAAGGGTATGCGGAAGTCAGGAACCCGTTTTATTCGGGACAGCTCTCCCGCATTCCGCTGAATCCGGAACAGATCGACTGCATTGTTTTCTGGAGCAAGAATCCGGCTCCGCTGTTTCCGTTTCTGCCGGAATTGGACCGTCGGGGCTATCGGTATTATTTTCAGTTTACCTTGACGCCATACGGAAAGGAGATGGAACCGGGGGTGCCGGACAAGAGCAGGGTGGTATCGGATTTTATCCGTCTTTCGGAGCGGATCGGCCGGGAGAAGGTGATCTGGCGGTACGATCCGATTCTCTTTTCGGAGGAATTCTCGATAAACTGGCATTCCGAGTGGTTTCAGCGATTGGGGGAACAGCTTGCGCCGCATACGGAACGGTGCATTATCAGTTTTGCGGATTTCTATCGGAAAGTTGCTTCGGCGCTTTCCCGTTGCGGCTGTCATGATCCGGAAGATGCCGTGAAGCTGGAACTGGCGACAAGGTTTCAGGAAATGGCGAAGAAGTGGGGGATCCGTCTGTGTGCCTGCGCGGAAAAACTGGATCTCCGGTCGCAGGGAATCGAGCCCTCGGCCTGTATTGACGGGGAGCTGGTACGGCGCATCACGGGTCGGAATCTGACCTGTCGCCGGGATCGGAACCAGAGGGCGGAATGCGGCTGTGCGGAGTCCCGTGACATCGGCCAATACCGGACCTGCCGGCACGGATGCCTCTACTGTTACGCAAAATAAGGCGGGAAATTCCGTCGTGCTCCGTTTTCAGATACAGCGTACCCGGTAGCGCAGAACTTCTTTGACTCTTCCTTCCACATTCGCCTTTGCCTGTTCTTTTGCGAGAATCCGTTCTCCCAGCGACTCGATATGTTTTTGCGAACGTCTGTTATCCGCTTCGCAGGTAATCAGTGTTTCGCGGATTCCCATTTCCTCCGCCTTGGAAAGCAGCATCCGGAGCAGGAGAGAGCCGTAGCCTTTCCCGCGTTCGGAGAGACGGATGAAATCGCCGATCTGTCCGCCGTACTCCCGGAGAGAAGCATTCAGAAAATGGCGGATGTTGCCGCTGCCGATGAACCGTTCCCCGCAGATCAGCCAGAAGGTTGTCGAAGGAACATAGCCGGGGGGCAGTCCGATTCCCCGCTTTTCATTCTCGAACTGCTGGAAGATGGTATCCTTCCAGCGCGCATACTGCGACGGATCGTGGAGAATATAGGTTGAATGTACATGACCCCAGGTTTCCTGGCATGCCTCCAGATAACTGTTCAGAAAATGCGGTGCGGGCGGAATCAGTTCCATGGCGGATCCTTTCCTTAGAACAACACAAAACAGAGGCCGGTCAGGAGAATGAGAAATACGATGATGTAGAGAATTCTCCGTCTGCGTTTGACACGCTCTCCGAGAATATTTTCTCCGCTGATCTTCCTGAAATTGCCTGTCCGCAGGAAGTTCGTGAGCTGCCTGCGCTCACTGCCCTCATTCAGGTAATCGACGGGAATATGGTTGTGTTCTTTCCTGGTCATACTCAAAAATCAGAAGGCGATTTTCCATGCAGCAAAGAATGCCGCGGCAAGCAGAAGCGTGGAAAACAGAAGCGTAAGAATCAGCGGCAGGAAAAAGGCGAATCCCTTCTTGAAGAGTTCCCCGCCGGACATCATGGCAAAAGAGGAAGTCGCGGATGTCGTCGGAGTGCCCTGTTTCCGTCTGTCCGTCAGGGATCCTTCCATTCTGGCAGCCGTTTTGATATCTTCCAGGCGGGCGTTTTCGACGAGTCTCAGCGCATCCGCCAGCCTGGGTTTGAAATCTGGATCGGCGAAATCAGGCACATCGCACGCATCCAGCGAATTCCGCAGGGCATCCAGGACGGCAACGGCCGCATCCAGTTCCTCTTTGTGATGACGCAGAGTTTCCGATTGCGCGGAATAGAGGGCTTTGTGTTCTTCGATGCGTGCGTTGACATCGCGTTTGAGGCGCAGAAGCTCTTCAAAACGGGGTTTCAGATGTTTATGGAGTTCGGCATAATCTTTTCGGACTTCTTCCCGATGGGGTGGCTGGAGCGTTTTTCCCGAATGATCCGAAGGCGTTTCCGGCGCTTCTTCTCCCGGGGAGGGATTTTTTTTCGCGGTCGCTTCCGACAGCTGATCGCTGATCCTGTGAAGGGTCCCTGAAACGTATGAAATTTTAGACATGCCCGCTCTCCATCGCCTGTTCTCTGGTTGTCATCCTGTAATATCACACACAAAAGCGAGAAATCAAGCCGATGGAGCGCGGATCACGGAATTATTTTGCCAGATGCCGGTTGATGCGCGTCCGCATTTCCAGGAGCCATTCGGCGTCGTGCGGATAACGGGTCATGGATATGGAATAGGAGAGCCCCTCGTGGATCAGGGCAACGACGGCATCGCGTCCGATTTTTTCTTCCAGACGACGCATGGCGCGCAGATCCTGAAGTCCATCGCGGAACACCTCGAAGTGGAGGGAATCAACCGGCCCGTTTTTGCCGGGATAGACCATGAAGGAACCTCCTCCGCAGAATTTCCGTCCGGCATCGGTCACCTGATAAGGATCGATCTCAAGATCCAGACAGTGCGCCGTGTACCAGAAGTTGTACCCCCAATGCAGAAAGCCATCCAGATGATAGAGGTACAGGAGCGTTCCCATAATCCGGTTCCTGATCGAAGGCATCCCGAACTGCCGGTTCGGCAATCCGTTCTCCCAGAAGCCTGCGTAGTAGACCCATCGCTCTTTCGGCGAGGCTTTCATGAATGTATCAATCTCCGGCGTTCCCGGTACCGGATATTCTGAAATCCCCTGTTCCAGAAATTCAATTCGGGAAAGCGCGTCCAGAATCGGGAACTCTCCGACGGCGCTTTTCATGAGAGCCATAGCCTTCCGGTAGGATTCCAGATCCTCAAGAGTCGGTTCATCCGAAACATGGAAATAGCATTTTTTCTCCAGTCCCTGCTCTTTCAGAAACGGAATCAGCTCCGCCATGAGCGCGTGCAGAAATTTTGCATATTCCGGCGAATCCGCCGTGACATGCCAGCCGAATCGTTTTTCTTCCCGTCCATCGACTTTCACCATGATTTTCGGGGTGAATTTTGCTCCCCACTGCGTGAACGCATGTGACATTTCAAACATCTGTATTCCGCATTCTTTTGCCAATGCGATCCATTTTGCCAGTCTGGAAAAATCAAAATGGTAGACTCCGTTTTCGAGCGAGATCTCAAGCAGCTGAACGGTCGGTCGTTCTCTTCCGACTCCCGTGTCCAGTGGAACGGTCCAGAGCGGCGTCAGCAGAATATTGTTCCCGTGTTCCGCCATGTTTCTGAAGTATTTTCCCAGCAGCTCCCAGTGCTCCGGACTCCAGCATTCGACTTTGTAGCGAGTCATGATGCAGTCCGCATAGAACCAGTTGATATTTTTCAGCTTCTGCTCCGGGAGACGTTCGGGAACAATCTCCAGCGGCAGACTCATCTGACGGCTGAGAATCCGTTCCGGATGGTAGAAATCACGGACATTCACTTCCATCTTCAGGATCTCTTCGCCCGGAGCCGCATCTTCCGGGATCCGGACGGAAATCCAGAATGAATGCCAGTTGTAAGGCGAAAGATAGATCCAACCGTTTTCGATCGGCAGAAGAGGATCGGGAAAGAGTCCGGGTAGCGAGGTCAGGACAAACGGGTCCTCCCGCATCGCCGGAATGGTGCACGGGACAAGTCCGGTTTCCCGGACTCTGATTTCAAGCTCTCTCTCTGAACAGACCCTGCAGGAGGCATCCGCGCGGAAGTCTGCCTGCACCGCTATTTGAAAGGAAACGATTTCTCCGCGAAGTCCGGAAAGACGTGTCATCTCTTTCGCGTTCAGATCCGGCCGGCAGAAGACTTTTTCCAGCGGACTGACCGTTTTCACTTGAATCTGCATACAAGCTCCATTGATTTGAATTTACTGTGTTGAATAATAATACTATTATAGCAGAAAAAAGATGATATGTCTACAATAAAAATGTTGTTTTTATAATACTTTTGATGTAAAATGATCTTTCTATGGGATCTCTTCGGATGTAGGAAAAAGTTGAAGAGGATACAGAAAAATTCCCGGATTTTCCGAACAAGAAAAAAAACTCCGGGAAGGTGAGTTCCGGGAGGGGATGTTTTACGGGAAAACTGGGAATGGCGTTATGCCTTTGCAGCTTTTGCAGCTTTTTCGGCTTCGCGTCTGGCGTTGACTCTCGCGTAGTAGGCATCCATGCGTTTTGCCACGTCGCGATAGTTGACGTTGGTGGCATAGATCTGCTTGAAGCAGTCCATAGCTCTTTCGTCGTTGCCCATGGCTTCGCAGGTGACGCCGAGGAAGTAGATGGCGTTCATCTTGTCCTTGTCCATGACAGGCATTTCGGAGATGGCCTTGTCATACTGCTCCACAGCCATATCGTACTGTTTCTTCTCTGCGAAACAGCGTCCGAGGTAGACGATCGCGAGCAGACGTTTCTGCGGGTTGCGCTGAGCCAGCTGGAACTGTTCGAGCGCCTTGTCGATCATGTGGAATTCCCAGTAGATCGAGGCAAGGTCGAAACGGATAAGAGTATCGTTCGGATACAGTCTGACGCGGTCTTCCGCACGGTCCAGACGATATTTGTTGATTTCGTTTGTGATCTTGTCGAGTTCCTCCTGGGGAGCGTTTGCTTCGGTGAGTTCCTTGATTTTCGCCTTGGAAATTTCGACATGGCACTCTTCGATGGCTTTGTCGATGGTCGGGTCGAGGGTACCGATCTTTTTGACGAGCCATTCGTAGGTGTCGATAGCGTCCTGGAAGCGTCCGTCGCGCTGATAGAGTTCGGCGAGTTTTCTTCTGAGGTCGATGGATTCGTCGCCTTCCGCCACGGATTTTTCGTAGACGTTGATCATGTTCTTGACGTCTTCTTCGGCGCGGATGATTCTGTCGTCGCGGACCTCGTTGTCGTCCTTCTTTGCGGCCGCGGACTTCGCTACGGAACTACCTTCCTCATTCCACTTGCCTTGTTCCATTGTAGCAAGAGCAGCTGCGGCGCGAAGTGCCGCCTGTGCTTCCAGGCTGTCAGGATATTTGCTGGCGATGATCTGTCGGATATGCAGCACTTTCAGTCCCTGTCCATCTTCCTCATAGAGAGCTGCCAGCGTGTTCAGGTTTGCCTCGTTTTTGGGATCCTTGTCTACCAGAGCTTCGTATGCCTCGACTGCAATGAATGGCGCTTCGCAGACTTTTGCCGCATCTGCAAGCAGTTTATATGCCGGGGTTGCCGCCACGTTGATTGCAAGAGCGTCTTCAGCGCATCCGAGCGCAACCAGCGGTTTTTTCGCCACAAAGGCACGTCCTTTCATGATGGGTCCCATACACTGAATGGCGGAAAACACTTTGGCAATGACACTCATGTGCGCATACTTTGTTTTTTCCGCTTTGCGCAGCATGACGCGCGCATCCAGAAATCCAGGTTCCTTCTTGACGATTCCCTTCAGCAGCTCGATTCCGTAATCCAGACTGTTTTTTGCGAGTACGTCCTGCGCTTTCTGGTAAGCGGAACGCACCGCGGAAGACACCTCCGTGATGTTTTTTTTCGTTATCGGCATAAATTTGCTCCATCTCTTTTGACAAAATTAAAGTTTCACTGTAATATATACTATCGAATGGATTGTAAATCAAGCCGAATTGGAAAAAATATGAAAAAGAACGACACGATTGCCGCGCTTTGCACCGCTCCGGGGGGTGCTCTGGCAATCATTCGCATCTCCGGACCCGATGCCCTGGCGGTTTCCGCCCGGGTCTGGAGTTCGAAGCATCCGCTTTCTCCGGAATCTCCGCGCAGACTCACATTTGGATTTGCTCTGAATGCGGATGGCTCCCGCGGCGAATCCTGCATGGCCGTTTACATGCCCGGCCCCGCAAGCTATACAGGCGAAGATGTGGTGGAAATTCAGTGCCATGGCGGAGAATATGCGCCGAAACGAATGCTTAGCGAGGTGATCCGCTCCGGCGCCAGACTCGCTGAACCAGGAGAGTTTACCAGACGCGCTTTTCTCAATGGGAAAATGGACTTGACGCAGGCCGAGGCGGTGGCGGATCTGATCGCCGCCCGCTCGGAATCTGCGGGACGCATCGCCGAACGACAGCTTTCCGGTGCGCTGGGAAATCGAATCCGTGCCTGTTCCGAAGCGTTGTATCATCTGCTGGCGGAGATTGAATCCCGTCTGGATTTTCCCGAGGAGAACCTGGACTGGCAGTCCTCGGAAGAGCTGATCCGGCAATTTACGGAGATTTGCGCAACGCTGCGGACTCTGCTTTCCACCAGGGAATCCGGAGCCGTCTTCCGCGATGGTGTCAAACTTGTGATCGCCGGTGCGCCGAATGTGGGAAAATCGAGCCTGCTGAACACGCTTCTGGGATACGACCGTGCGATCGTTTCCAATATTCCGGGAACGACACGCGATACTTTGCGGGAGAGTGCGTCTATTCGCGGTGTATCGGTCGATCTCACCGATACGGCGGGTATCCGCGAACACGCCGCGGATCTTGTCGAAGGAATGGGCATTGAACGGAGCCGGGATTCTCTGGCGCGGGCCGAGATCATTTTCTGGATCTTTGATGCTTCCTCGACTACGGAAGAGGATATCCAGCAGATGCGCTCCACCGTGCCGGAAAATACGGAAACCATCGTGGTCTGGAACAAGATGGATCTCCTGCCGAAGACATTTTCGATTCCGGAGACCGGGAAGCCTTCCGCTGCCGTCTCTGCAAAAACAGGGGAGGGCATTGAGACTCTTCTCGATCTCTTTGAACAGGCGGTCTGGAAAAATCACGATCGTGCGGAACCGGAATGTGCCGTCTCGGCGCGCCATGCGAAACTTCTTGAGGATGCTCTCGCATCCCTCGAGATGACGATCCGCGAGACCGAACAGGAATTTTATGAACTTGCCGCGGCAAATCTCCGCCAGGCGATCGAATCGGTCGCGACCATCACCGGCGAAGCGGTTTCCCTGGATGTGCTGGAAGATATTTTTTCCCGATTCTGTATCGGAAAATGATGCCCTTCAAGGTTTTGAATCAGCGTTTCTGTTTACCGGAAATTATTTCTGCATTGTCCGCCGGTGGAGGATGAAAAAGGGGGAATGGTGATTTTCTTCATATTAAAACAGCCATTCTTCATATTTTTTCTGTTGACAATCTTCATAAAATGTCTTATAATTACGGAAGAACGCCGCAGCAGAATCGGCCGCGGCGCCAATCATTAAAAAAGGAAACAGGATTATGGGCAAGTTTGGAAGCGGCAATACGGAATGGTTCGTCAAGGACAGATTCGGCATGTTCATTCACTGGGGGCTCTACTCCATGCCGGCACGTCACGAATGGGTCAGACATCACGAGAAAATCACCAACGAGGATTACCAGAAATACTTTGATCACTTCAATCCGGATCTCTTCAATCCGAAGGAGTGGGCGAAGGCGGCGCGTGAAGCCGGAATGAAATATTTCGTCATTACCACAAAGCATCATGAAGGCTTCTGCATGTGGGATTCGAAATATACCGATTACAAGGTTACGAATACGAAATGCGGACGTGATCTGCTGCGGGAAGTGGTCGATGCATTCCGTGCGGAGGGACTCAAAGTCGGTTTCTACTATTCGCTGATCGACTGGCACCATCCGGATTTCACCGTGGACTGCATTCATCCCCTGCGCGAAGCGCCGAACCGCGAGGAGCTCAACAAGGGCCGCGATATGAAGCGCTATGCCGAATACATGCGCAATCAGGTGACGGAACTGCTTACCAATTACGGTAAAATCGACATCCTCTGGTTCGACTTCTCCTATCCGCGTGAGGACGGCTCCGGCAAGGATCACAACGACTGGGAATCCGAGAAACTCGTCAAGATGATCCGTTCTCTTCAGCCGGAGATTATTCTGGACAACCGTCTGGATCTTCCCGACGAAGGGGATATCCATACGCCGGAACAGTTTGTTCCGGATGAGCCGCTCAAGGACGATAAAGGCAATCTTCTTGTCTGGGAAGGCTGTCAGACCTTCTCCGGTTCCTGGGGATACCATCGCGATGAACAGACCTGGAAATCGCCGAAACAGTGCATTGACATGCTCATCAATCATGTCAGCCGCAACGGCAACCTTCTGATGAATGTCGGTCCGACCAGCCGCGGCTATCTGGATTTCCGCGCTCTCAACTGCCTGAAGGCCTACGCCGAATGGATGAAATACAATTCCCGTTCCATCTACAACTGCGGACCCGCGCCCGAAGGGCTCGTTGCGCCTGCGGACTGCCGTTATACATACAACAAGGCGGAGAACACGCTTTATCTGCATCTTCTCAACTGGCCGTTCAAGCACATTCATCTTCCCGGACTCGCAGGGAAGATCGCCTATGCCCAGTTCCTGGTGGACGGCAGCGAGGTCAAGATGCGCGATGCCTCTTCCGGAGTTCACAACAATTTGAACAGTGATACTCCCGATGCGGCCGTCACATTTGAGCTCCCCGTGATCAAGCCGAATACGGAAGTTCCTGTCATTGAAATCTTCCTGAAGTGACGATCGGACTCTTCCGAGAAAAATCCCGCCGTCGTGCGGGATTTTTTTTTGCTGAAATCCGGTTCCGGAATTGAATTCCGAAAAAAAAGGAGTAATGTTCCTTTTTGCAAACTTTCGGAAATAAAATAAAGATGATTGATTTTAAAAACGTTTTTAAAAGCTATGGGGCAAGAGATATTTTCAACGATGCCTCATTCCGTGTGGAAAAGGGGGAACGGGCCGGGGTTGTCGGGCCCAATGGATCCGGGAAAAGTACGCTTTTCGCCATGATCTGCGATGAACTTTCCGCAGACAGGGGAGAGATCACGGTTCCGCAGAAAGCTCGCATCGGACTTCTCCACCAGCAGCTTGATTTTTTCCGTGCGGAGGAGTCTCTGATTTCGTATGCATCCGCGGCATCGGGCGAACTGCCGCGCATTCAGGAGCGGATGCGCGAGTTGGAGACTCTGCTTGCGGATGGATCGTCGGAGCGTTCGCAGAACGATATTCTCAATGAACTTGGGCATCTTCAGACGACATTTGAGCATCTTGGCGGATATGAGATTCGTCATCGTGCGGCCGCGGCGCTTGCGGGACTCGGCTTCCGGGAGGAGGATCTGGAGCGTCCGATGGGCGACTTCAGCGGCGGATGGCAGATGCGCGCCTGCATGGCGAGGACTCTGCTGGGAGAACCCGATATTCTGCTGCTTGACGAACCTTCCAACTATCTGGATATTCCTGCTGTGGAATGGCTTCAGCGGCGCCTGAAACTGTTTGAAGGCACGCTGATGCTGATTTCCCATGACCGTTTTCTGCTGAATTCTCTGACGGATGTCACGCTGGAAGTCAACAACGGCAAAGTCACCCGTTATCCCGGCAATTACCAGTATTACATCCGGGAGCGCGAGGAACGCCGCCGGCATGCCGAGGCTGCCGCTTCGAATATCGAACGTAGGAAGGAGCAGCTGGAGCGCAATATTGACCGTTTCCGTTCCAAGGCAACGAAGGCATCGCAGGTGCAGTCCTGGATCAAGATGCTCGACCGCATCGAGGATGTGGAGGTGCCGGATGATCTTCATTTTAAAGGAACGATCCGCATTCCGCCACCGCCGCACTCCGGGGTGGAGACCGTGCGTCTGGAAGGGGTTTCCCACGCCTATGAGGAGGAGAAGACCATTCTGCGGAATGTTGATCTGCATATCGAACGTGGAGAGAAGGTTGGCATTATCGGCTACAACGGAGCGGGAAAGACGACTCTGCTGAAAATTCTTGCCGGACGTCTCGCTCCCAGTGAAGGAGTCCGGGTTCCCGGTCACAAGGTGGTGGTCGGGTATCAGGCGCAGGAGTTCGCGGAGCTTCTGCCGCCGGAAATGAGTGTTTACGATGTGGTGAAGCAGGCGGCGGCTCCGGATGTGACGGGACAGAGAGTTCGGGAGATCGTCGGAGCGTTCGGCTTTTCCGGTGACGATGCGGGGAAACTCTGTAAAGTGCTCAGCGGCGGAGAGAAGATTCGTCTCTGTTTTGCGAGAATCTTTGTCAATCCTCCGAATTTTCTGGTGCTGGACGAGCCGACGACTCATCTGGATATTGCCGCGCGCGAGGCACTCCAGCAATCGCTTCATGACTATCAGGGAACGGTCTGCATGGTCAGTCATGACGTCGAGTTTCTGCGCGGAGCAGCGAATGTCATTCTGGAAGTGCGGGATCATCATGTGACACGCTATCAGGGCGGCTACGACTACTATCGGGAACGCATTCAGCTTTTGCAGCAGAATGCGGGGGAAAAACCGGGGAACGTGCCAACGGCTCCGGGCGTTTCCGGGGAATCCTCACAGAAGGAACGCCGAAAGGAGCGGGCGGCTAGAAGAGCGGAACTTTCCAAAGATAAAAAACGACTCGAACGTTCCGTCGCCGAACTGGAAAAGTGCATTGAAGAGGCGGAAGCGGAAAAATCGGAGATTATCGCTCTTCTTTCCGCTCCGTCGGACCATGTCGATTTTGCGGATCTGCAGAAGAAACTGAGTCTTCTTGACCGCCGGATCGAGGAATCCACATCCCAATGGGAGAAGGATGCGGAAGCTCTTGAACTTCTGATGAAGGAATATGACGAGATTCGGGAATCCTGAGGCGACTTAGCTCCTCTTATCCAGCCGTTTGATGATCCAGAATGCAAGGAGCCCAAACAGGATCGTCAGCACGACAAAACTAGGATCAGCCTTCCGGTCGTTGGAAGCGGATATGGCGGAGAATTCCGGCATGCTTCCGCCGCCGATAAGAAAAGAATCTGACGAGATTCGGAAATCCAGAGATGGATCAGGTTCTCTTAGCCAGCAGCTTGGTGATCCAGAAGGTAAGGAGCCCGAGCAGGATCATCAGCAGTACGAAAACAGGATAGACCGTCCGGTAGTTGGATCCGAACATGGCGGTGAATTCCGACATGCCTCCGACACCGGTGAGAAAGGTCGGGATTGCAATGGCGATCATGACGGCATTCATGTTTTTCATCATCACGTTCAGATTGTTGTTGACGACCGAGGCTCGTGCGTCCATCATGCCGGAAAGCACCTGCGAATAGACTTCCGCCTGATCAAGGAACTGTCTGTTTTCGATGGAGATATCTTCCAGCAGTTCGATATTTTCCTCTGTGAATCCGAGTTTGATAGCCGCGGCTCTCATGCGTTCGATGACGCGGCGGTTGCCGTTGAGGGCGTTTACATAATAAACCAGACCTTTTTCGAGAGTGAACATGTTCAGGAGTTCCTTGCCGTCGCGGGAGTTGACGATGGCGTGTTCGAGTTCATCGCTGCACATGTTGATGACGCGCAGATGGCTCTCGAAATGACGGATCGTCAGCAGAAGAGTTTTCATGATGACGTCCTGAACCGTATGGACATTGTTTGCAATTTTTCCGGTGAATAGCGGGACATATTCATCAATGATGATAATGACTTTGTCCTTGAACACGAAAATACCCATGGATTTGACACGGAAAAGGAAGTTGTCGTCGGCGGAATAATTCTTCGGATATTTGACGATGATGGCGGTATGGTTGTCTTCGAACTCGATACGGGGCGTCTCGTCCGGGTCGATGGAGGATGCGATGGTATGCTCATTCATTTCATAATCGTTGATGAGCCTGGTCCGTTCCGCTTCATCCGGCATAATATAGACTTCAATCTGAATGGAACCTTCTGTTCCCTGAACAATCCGGCCGTTCATCACGGAATATTTCTGAAGCATGTTGACGTCCTCCCGAAGCTGAGGTCCTGAATCCGTGATCCAGGTGTTTTTATCCATACAAAAACACGGTGCATGGTGGTAATATGCACCGTGGATCTTATAAAATCAAATGGTTTCCGCCGGGCGTCTGGAAATCCCCGGCGGAAAATCCGGCGGACGGAACTCAGCCGTTCGCTTTTTTGAAGTCGTTCATGAAGTTGACCAGCTTTTCGACGCCTTCCATCGGGACTGCGTTGTAGATGCTGGCACGGATGCCGCCGACGGAGCGGTGTCCTTTCAGTCCGATCATGCCTGCCGCTTTGGCTTCTTTGACGAACTTGGCTTCGAGTTCCTCGTTCGGGAGGCGGAAGACAACGTTCATTCTGGAACGGCTTTCGGGGCAGACCGGGCAGTTGTAGTATCCTTCGGAAGCGTCGATTGCACTGTACAGAGCAGCGGCCTTGGCGTCGTTGATCTTTTCGATCGCGTCGATTCCGCCGATCTCCTTGATCCAGTCAGTCACCAGCGCGAGCATGTAGATGCCGTAGGTCGGAGGTGTGTTGTAGAGGGAGTTGTTGGCGGTGTAGGTCTCATAGCGGAGCATGGTCGGGACGTTTGCAGGAGTTCTGGCAATCAGATCCTTGCGGATGATGCAGAGGGCAAGTCCGCTGGGGCCGAGATTCTTCTGGGCGCCGGCATAGACCATTGCGAATTTGTTCATATCGAATTTACGGGACATGATGTCGCTGGACATATCGGCGATCATCGGGGAGTTCGCGGTCGGGAAATCGCGATACTGGGTTCCGTAGATGGTGTTGTTGCTGGTGATGTGCAGATAGGATGCCTCGGCGGTGGAGGGTTTCCAGGTATCGAACGCGGGGATGTATCTGTATTTATCCTCTTTGCTGGAAGCGATGACTTTGACATCTCCGAAGAGTTTGGCTTCCTTCATGGCTTTGGAGGACCATGTTCCGGTATCTGCGAATTCGGCATATCCGCCGGGTTTCATGAAGTTCATGGGGATCATGGCAAACTGCATGCTTGCGCCGCCCTGGATGAAGACGACATCGTATGCATCGGAGACTCCGAGAATCTCGCGGACATTGCCGATTGCGCGGGCAAGGATCTCATCGAAGAGAGGTCCTCTGTGAGAGTGTTCCATCACACCGCAGCCGGTTCCCTTGTAATCACAGAATTCCGCTTGCGCGCGTTCCATTACGACCGTCGGCAGCATTGCCGGCCCAGCACTGAAGTTTACTACTCTCATTGTGAGTCTCCATATTTTAATGACCAAAATAGAAACACCGAAGCTATAACATAGCGCATTTTTTCAAATTTGCCAGAGCAACTTTTACTTTCCGATGAAGATTCATCGTTTTTTCTCATTTTTTTTACTTTCAAAGCCGGGAAAAGCGTGCTAAATTATAGAATCTGACCAGACGGAACTTTTTTACAGGATTGCAAGATGCTGAAAACTTTGAATTTTTATGTGGCGAAGAACTTTCTCTTCACCTTTCTGATGGCGATGGGCGTTCTGACGTTCGGCATGACGGGCGCCCGGCTCGTGAAGGTCTTTGAATACATCTCCAACGGAGTCAACATCTCCACGGCCATGCTGTTCATGATGTATGTGCTGCCGATCGCGCTTGCATTTACGATTCCATGGGCGGCTCTGGTCTCCATCATGCTGGTGTTCGGCAGGCTTTCCGCGGATAACGAGATCACGGCGATGCGTGCCTGCGGCGTTTCGATCCTTCAGATCGTGGCGCCGATTATTCTGTTGACTTTTCTTCTGACTTGTCTTTGTCTTTATCTTCAGCTGGAAGTCGGACCGCGCTATCTTGGAAAGGCGCAGGTTGTGGTGAAAAGTGTTGCAGTGGACCATCCGCTTGCCCTGTTCGAGCCGGGAATTCCGATTGAATTCGACAACTTGAGCATGTATATCGATCAGAAAAATGCGGAAACCGGCGAGATCAAAGGTATTCAGGTCTACAATCTGAGCAAGGATACCAAACGGATTGAACAGGATGTGACTGCTTCTTCCGGAAAAATCGTCGTGGACAAGGTCGCGCAGAAAATGGATATCATTCTTGAAAACGCCACGATCATCGCCTATGAAAGCAATAACGATGAGCATCCCCGCAGAACCTTCGGTAAAGAGATGAAATTCACTCTGGAATATGGAAAGGAATTCAACCGTAAACGCATCGCTTTGCGGGACAAGCATCTTGGGTATGAAGGTCTTTATGCCCGTTCCATCATTGAGCGCAAGCGCAACGCGACGGAACGGATCTGCGAAATCGAGACCGAATTGAATCAGCGGGTCGCTCTTGCTCTTGCGCCGATGGCGTTTCTGCTTCTTGGTCTGCCGATGGCGATCCGGACCTCCCGGCGCGAGACCTCCATCGGTTTGTTTATGAGTGTGCTTCTGGCCGGACTTTATTTCGGATCGGTGCTTGTTTCCGATTCCCTGAAATCCACCCCATGGATGTTCCCGCAGTATATTGTCTGGATTCCTCCGGCGCTCTATCAGATTTTCGGTGCGATCTATATCTTCCGTATCGCCAGAAGGTAGGTGGGGAGAAGAGACTTCCGGTACAGAATATGATCGGAGAACGGAAGCCGTTTCCGTTTCAGTTCTCCGTTCCAGTTTTGAGAGACATTCAACAATAAAAAAATATAAAAGGAAAACAGCCAGAAAATGAAACATGAAAGCTATCTTGAGTGTGTAAGATGCTCCAGAACCTATTCCGTGGATGAACTCCGCTATACTTGCGACTGCGGTGGAATCCTTGATGTCAAACGGGATCTTTCCAAATTCGACGGAGAGGCTCTGCGCAAACTCTGGGATTCCCGCTGGGGACAGAAACGCGGAATTGAATCTTCCGGAGTCTGGCGTTATCGTGAACTGATTTTTGATGCTCCCGACGATAAGATCGTTACCCGGCAGGAAGGCAATACACGTCTTTATCCCGCTGGAACCGCCGGAACCTGGGCCGGGTTGAAAAATCTCTATTTCAAGCATGAAGGCGAAAATCCGACCGGAAGTTTCAAGGATCGCGGAATGACCTGCGGAACAAGTGCGGCAAAGGTCTTTGGTGCAAAATATGTCGCTTGTGCCAGCACGGGAAACACCAGTGCGAGTATGGCTTCTTATGCGGCTGTTTCCGGTATGAAGGCGGTTATTTTTATTCCTTCCGGAAAGATCGCTTACGGAAAACTTGCGCAGGCGCTCGCCTATGGCGGAATCACGTTGCAGATCGAAGGAAATTTTGATGATGCCATGAAACTCGTGCAGGATGTCTGCCGGGAGCTTGGAATTTATCTGCTGAACTCCATCAACCCCTTCCGAATCGAAGGACAGAAGGCTATCTGCTTCGAAACCCTCCAGCAGATGGACTGGGAAGTGCCCGACTGGTTCGTCATCCCCGGCGGCAACCTCGGAAACAGCAGCGCACTCGGAAAGGCTCTGATGGAGCTCCATGAACTCGGAATTATCTCCAAGATTCCGAAAATTGCCGTCATTCAGGCTTCCGGCGCAAATCCGCTGTATAAAATGTGGACTCAGCATACACCGTTTGAAGCAGTCAAAAATCCGGAAACAATCGCAACGGCGATTAAGATCGGAAATCCTGTCTCCTGGGAAAAATCTCTCCGCGCCGTCAAATGGAGCGGTGGAACGGTCGAAGAAGTCACCGAACAGGAGATCATGGACGCCAAGGCTAAACTCGATGCCGCTGGAATCGGTGCGGAGCCCGCATCCTGCTGCTCTCTGGCCGGAGCAAAAAAGCTTGCCGACAAAGAGATCATTCAGCCGGATGAAAAGGTCGTCGGCATTCTCACAGGAAACCTCCTGAAAGATCCCGATGCCGTCATCGGTTATCATCAGGACCAGCTCAGAGAAAAACATATCATCGGCACCTACGGAAATAAGCCGATGCTGATTCCTCCGACCGTCGAAGCCGTCAAACAGGCTCTCCACAGAGGATAATTTCCTTTCCACCGGGGAAAGTTGGTGGCTTCTCGCCCCCAACACCCCTCGGCAGGACCCACCCCGGGCCCTGCACCCTGCGCCGGAATTTCAAATTCCGGCTTATTTTTTTTCCGGCACCTGCCGGGCAAAGGGCAAACCCATGGTTCGCCCTCTGCACTCTCTGCTCCTTTCCTGCCGCGCAACGTGGAGTCGCAGAACAGGATGAGGGGGTCCAGGGGGAAAACCTTCGGTTGACCCCCTGGTCGACAGGTGTCGAAACAATCATGGGAGCAAAAAATTGAATTTTTTGCGATGGGTGCAGGGCCGTCGGTCCTGCCGAGGGGTGTTGGGGGCGAGAAGCCACCAACTCAACCCCCGCCAGAAAGAAATTAAAACAAAGGAAATTTTCGAAATTTGCCTTCTGCGGCAGGGACGGTTCCGCTGGCGAGATAGAAGCAGTTATTGTGATAATCGAAAATCAAGCTGTAAATATTACATCCGAGCATAATTTTAGGATGTCGCAGGAGGCTTTGTATTTCGAGAGGAGTTCGAGGATTTTTTTCCCGGGTGACAAGATCGACGGTATGATGTTTCGTATTATTAGTCCCCCATACGGAGTTATCCGCGGTCAGGATTCCGTTGAGGGGGAGACGTTTAAAAACTTTACTATCATTGAATTCCCGTTCGAATACAGCCATTTTTCCGTTTTTCGCATCGGAAACTCCGAGGCAGAAAGGCATTCCGGGCGGCATTTTCCGGATATACTCCTCCGCTTTTTCGAATGTATCGCATGTTTCTGCGATATCGCGCATTGCGATGAAGACTGGCATGCCGGTTTCTCCGTTTGAGATTCCGACCTGATCGAATGAGAGAGCAATTCCATGTTCATTGATAATATCCAGCACGCCGATCATGCCGGGGAAAGCGAGATGAACCGTCCGGAAGCGTCCGGGCGCAGGCGAGGACCGGAAAATCGTCACCAGATAATTCCCGATTCCACCGAGATTATCCCAGTCCAGATTATGGGAATGGAGCAGTCCCTCCTTTCCGTTCACAATGATCTGCCGGCATCCTGATGCATTCAGCCCCATATCCAGGAAGCTGTTTCCCAGCATCAGAGTTTTCAAATGAACGCCGGAAGCTTCCGCCATTCCCTTCAGTTCCTCAGTCCATCTGGGATCCATCTTCTGAAAGACCTCCGCCGCCCGATCCAGATACCAGGGAAATTTCTCTTTCGAGGTAAAATAGCGGATATAGAGTTTATCCAGAAACATAATCTGCCAGCGGAACTTCTCTCCTTGTTCCCTGCCCCTGGTTTCCGGGTCCGGGGAAAGGACAAGCTCATGAGGATGCGGAACAGGCAAAAGCGCCATCACCTTTGCTCGAAAAGCGGCCGTGCCACCGGGGATCAGAGCGATCACTCCGAGGGCCAGAAAAATCACGCTGTAAAGAACAATCCGCCACCGGGGGATGGCTCTTCTTTTTTTGATTTTCGGCGATTCAGAGGCATCACGGTCTTCCATTTCCCGCCTCTGCAAACAGACATTTCAAATAAGAGGACTCCTTGAATTTTGCCGGATGATCGACGGCATGTGCAGTCCTTTCGATCTCTTTCAAGGGACGTCCGACAGAGCGAGCCGCCTCGTTTACGACCTCAAAAAGCCGTTCAGCCGTCACACGGCTGGAACAGGATGCAAAAACGAGCAGCCCTTTCGGGACCAGCAGCTTCACCGCAGCCCGCGCCAGACGAGCATAGGTATTCAGAGCCGTCTTCACCTCCGCCTCCGCTTTGGCAAAGGAGGGCGGATCGACGATCACAATATCAAATTTCTGTTTTTCTCGAAACAGACGCTCCATAGCGGCGAATGCATCATCCGTGATCTCACTGTGGCGACAGGCCGCGACAGCCGGAATTCCCCTGTTCCGTTCAAAATTAGCATCCACGCTTTCAATCGCATGTCGGTTGATATCCTCGCTGACCACCTCGACAGCCCCTCCTGCGGCGGCATAAAGAGAAAATCCCCCGGAATAAGAAAATACGTTCAGCACCCGCTTTCCGCGGCTCAGACGTGAAACGCGGAAACGATTGTCGCGCTGATCCAGAAAAAATCCTGTTTTCTGCCCGCGAATCACATCCGCCCCGAAGCGGATTCCATGTTCCATAAAGACCAGATTCCCATCGAAGGGCGGTTCCTTTTCCGCATAAAAAACGGATCCGTCATCAAACCAGGCGCATCCTTTCAGAATCCCCTTCACCTCTCTGGAAAGCCGCACCACACAGCGCCGGATCTCCGGCAGACGCTCCATGAAGCACTCCATCACCTCGTCCAGCCACGGACACCATGCTGTGGAATACAGTTTCAGCACCAGAGTATCATCGTATTTATCAGCGACCAGTCCGGAGAAGCCATCGGATTCCCCATGCACGACGCGCCACGCATTCGTTTCCGGCGGCAGAGCCGGGAGCCGGAGCGCCAGCGCCTCTTCCAGATTCCGCTGAAACAGGAGACGTCCCACCGGCGGCATTTTTGCTCCATGCGCCAGCACTTTTACCCGGACAGTCGAATCCGGATCGTAGAGTCCCGCCCCCAGAAGATTTTTCGACGAAGAGTCAAACAAAACCGCAACCGCTCCAGACGAAGCACTTTTCGACACCCGTTCAATCGAATCCTCAAAAACCCAGGGATGCCCTTTCCGGACCGCCTGCGCTCCCTTGTTTTTCAAGCGGACCGCGATCCGTTCCGATTTTGCATTTTTCAGCGTATTTTCCGGCAGAATCAGCTTCATCCGATTTTCGACTCCTCACACAGAACCGCTACTCCCGATGCATCAGGCACAAACCGGATCGTCCGGATATTTCCAGTTCCGGAAACCGAAATGCGTTTCCCGGAAATCAGATCCCGAAGAGCATGTTTCTTCCAGAAACTCTTGTTGAAATTGATTTCAATCCGTCCTGTTTTTCCTCCGCCGAAAATGAACAGAATCCGGGAACGGCTGGATCGTCCGGAAATCACCCGGCACGAAGGAGTAATCAGGTTGTACTCCGGAGAGACCTTGTCGAGAAGAGCATTGAGGAAGTTCTCCAGTTCGATATTCCGTTCCGTTGCCGCCGCCGTTCCGAGGAATGCTCCGGGAAGCAGAATTTTTCCTTTGCCATAGACAATGCTTTCCAGAATCGCAGTATCATTTTTATACGGCACAATCACTTCCGTATACTTTCGCAGAGTCTTGAGCGGAACAAGACAGGAACCGGAAGAGAGCGAAAAAACCTTTTTCCCATATTTGAAGCGCAGCTGCGTGTTCTCCACAGGCACCCGTGCCATCTCGCAGACTCCAGTTGCCTCTGCAATGAAACGGGAATCCGGACGCAGAGCCACGCCATTGGAACTCCAGGCTCCGCATTCCGGTTCGCAGAGCAGAATCCCTCCGCAACGGACAAATTCGAGAATCCGTTTCGCCGCGGCACTGGTAATGACCGGTGTTCCGGGCAGGATCAGCAGTTTTTTGTTCTTCAGCAGCTCCAGGGTTGCCTCCGTGCAGACGCTGAACGGAGTGGATGACTCCGCCAGCGCACGGATCCACCCGCGGAAAGAGGCAAGCGCCTGTTTCAGATAAATCCCGCTCATCTGCAGGAACCGTTCTGAAACCCGGCTTCGGAAAATGGCAACGGATCCGCTTTCGGGCTTCCAGCCGTCCAGAATGGAACCGGCCGCTGCGACCTTCTCGCCAAAAAGACGAAGCATCCGCTTCCGCTCTCCGAAATAGAAATCATCCGCGGTCAGCGCGTTGCAGACGGCATCCTTGTCCCATTCCCCAAGCACCACTTCCTCCGCGCCATACGCCACCGAGTTCCACAAAAAACGGTAAAGCGCAGCCGGCTGAAGCGGCGCCTCGCGCACCGTATAGCTGGATCGGCTGGTCTTTTCCATGATTTTCGATTTCATTCCCTGGAACGTATCCGCGGCGGAAGCCAGCACAAGAACCTGTTCCAGTTCGGAGCTCCGCTGTTCCAGCACGATCCCGACACTTCCGCCTGCGCAGTCCAGCGACTCCACCATGCGCGGCGGCAGAAAAATCTCGACCGCTCTGCCGCTCCGGGCGGAAAGCTCTTCCACCACCTCCCGGATAAAATTCTCCTCCCTGAGACGCAGAAAATCAAGAAACGCCATTGTCTCCGCCGAATCCGGAAAGCAATCCGGAGTTTCCGTCGGCACATACTCGAAAGAGAAGTAGTTCCGATGCCATTTTTCATTCAGAAGTTCCACCCTGCCGAAACGAGACTCCAGATAGCGACAGAACAGCTCCTTCGTCTCCGGACAGGAACAGGACTCGACCGACAGATTCGTCAGATCCCATGCGTGCAGAAAACCTTCCTCTCCATATTCCTCGGCGATTCCGCGAAAGAAATTCAGAAGGCATCGACGGTATTTTGCATTGTCGATACAGTGATCCTGCTCCTCCTGAATCCACCGGGGCGGAGCCGTGATATCCGGCGAGAGAATCAGCTCGAACCCGATCCTAACCGCCTCGGATAAATACCCGTCGAAAAGTGAAAAATCAAATCTTGCCGGGCACTTCTCCACCAGCAGCCAGGGGATCGTTATCATGATCCGGGAAATTCCGGTCTGTTTCAACTCCTGCAGATCCTCTCTCCACCGCCAGAGCGGCGGAAAAGAAGCCGTCTTAATCTGAACACCTGTTTTAAGCATATTTCTCTTCCCGGTTTTTTCTCCAGCAATGTATCAATCAAATGCATAAAATACAAGCCGGAGAAACGAAAAAAACACTCCGAGTTCCAATGAGGCTGAATTTTATCTGAAAAACTTCCCGCGGGAAATTGAATCCGGAACCTTTCCGGGATATATTACGAACTCCGGAAGACTGCAAAAAAAGCCGCTGTTTTTTTACGTGCGGCCGAACTTTTCCCGGCTGAATTTGTCTTTATCAGAAAAACAACGGTACGGATTATTTATTTGGAGAACATTATGTCAAAATATCTCAAGAAACTCTCTCTGATTCTTTTAACGGTCCTTGTCTCCGCCCCTGCTTTTTCCGCATTTGAAGAGACGGAAGAACTTCGTCTGATTGCCAATCTGACCACTTCCATGTTCTCCAAAATGCATTATGTGAAACGCGAGATCTCACCGGAAAATTCCAGCAAGCTGTTTGATTCCTACATCAAATCGCTTGATCCGATGCGCATCTTCTTTACAAAGGAGCAGATCAATCTGTGGCGACTGCACGAACGGCGCCTGCTTCCCGGTCTTGCGGCCACCGGCGATGTCTCCATAGCCTTCGGCATTTTCAACGAATATCTTAAGATTCTGGGGGAATACGAAGAATTTGTCAAGAAGCAGAATTTCTCGGAAGCGGACTTCAAGGCGAATGAGACCTTCGATTTCGATCGCACCAAAGCCGAATGGCCCGCCGACAAAGCCGCCAGAAACGAACTCTGGCGCAAAAAACTCAAAAGCGATATTCTCGCCTTCATGCTTCAGGATAAAATCAAAGCAGAAGAGGCAGCAAAAGAAGCAAAGGAAGGAAAGGCAAAAAAAGAGCCTGTCATCGCGACGAAACCTCCTGCGGAACGTGTCAAAAAGAGAATTGAGCAGTTTGTGCAGTTCAATCAGAAGCTCGAACCGATCGAAGCTCTGGAAATTTATCTGAACAGTCTCGCCCGTCTGTACGATCCGCATACGAACTACATGGCTCCGCGCAGTGAAGAAGATTTCAACATCGGAATGCGTCTTTCTCTGGTCGGAATCGGTGCCCTGCTGACCAATGAGGACGGGTATACCAAGATTGTACAGATCATTCCGGGCGGTCCCGCCGACAAGGATAAACGTCTCAAAGCGGATGACCGCATCATTGCAGTTGCCCAGGAAAACGGAGAACCGGTCGATGTAGTCGATATGCCGCTTACCAAGGTTGTCTCCCTGATCCGCGGCGAAGAGGGAACCAAAGTCACCCTGACCATTCTCGAAGGGATCAAAGGGGCGAAAGCGGTTCCTGTCAACATCGTTCTGACCAGGACCAAAGTCGAGCTGAAGGAATCCGAGGCGAAAGGCGAACTTCATACCGTCAAAGGGCCGAATGGCAAAGATCTCCGGATCGGAGTCATCACCCTCCCCTCGTTCTACCTTGACTTCAAAGCGGCGGGCAGCGGCGACCGAAACTACAAAAGCTCCACCCGCGATGTCAAAAAACTGATCGAAGGTTTCAAAAAGCAGGGTTCTCTTGACGGACTGATCGTTGATCTGCGCACCAACGGAGGCGGCAGTCTTCAGGAAGCCGTCTCACTGACCGGACTCTTCATCAAAACCGGTCCTGTGGTTCAGCTGCGCGATGCCGCCGGACGGGTCGAAGTCTACAAGGATGAAGATCCCGAAATTGCCTACAACGGTCCGCTGATTGTGATGACAAACCGTCTGAGTGCCTCTGCTTCGGAAATTTTTGCCGGAGCCATCAAGGATTACAAACGCGGAATACTTGTCGGCGATCAGAAAACCCACGGAAAAGGTTCCGTGCAGACCGTTGCCGATCTTGGTCATTATCTGCCATATCTCGGTTACAATTTCCCGGCGGGATCCATCAAGCTCACCAATGCGAAGTTCTACCGGGTCAACGGGGCTTCCACGCAAATGAAAGGCGTCTCGCCGGACATTGCGTTCCCCACCTTCACCGACACCATGGAGACCGGAGAGGATAAACTCGAAAACGCCATGGAATGGGATTCGATTGCTCCGGCGAAACATCCGCTCTGCGATCCGACACTCTCCGTGACGGCTGCGCATCTCAAGGCAAAATCGGATGCGCGGGTCAACGCAAGCAAGGACTTCTCCGCCCTCAAACGTGATATAGCGTATCTGATGAAGAACAAAGACAAGAAAACGATCTCCCTGAATTTTGATCAGCGTTGGAAAGAATATCTGCGGGAAAAGGATATCTATGAGGAGCAGTCCAAGCTGCTGCATCTTGAATCCCGGACAGAGGATCAGAAGAATCGGAAAAAAGATCTTTATCTTGATGAAACCCTGAACATCATGTGTGACTATATTACGGAAAAGACCTCGCCGCAGAAACCTGTACTTGCCGGCGGAAAGAAATAAGAGAAACTCACAGGAGAGAGAGGGAATTCATTGTGCTGAGTCTGATTGTCGATGGTCCATCCCGGATCGCGGGAAGCGTAACGGTGGGCGGCAATAAAAATGCGGTTCTGCCGATGATCGCGGCAGCGATGCTGACCGATGAAGAAGTCATTCTGCATAATGTCCCGGAAATCATTGATGTGGAGAATATGCTTCGTCTTGCAGCGGAGCTCGGAGCATCGGTGAAGCGGGAGAAATCCACGGTTGTGATCAAAGCGGATCGGCTCAAAACCAGCGAGCTGCCGAAAGAGATCTGTTCCGCTCTTCGGACCTCGCTTCTTTTTGCGGGGCCTCTTGCGGCGCGGACCGGGAAGGCGATTCTGTGGCCGCCAGGAGGCGACGTCATCGGCAGACGCAGGCTGGACGCACATTTTTACGGACTCCGGAAACTCGGCATTCAGATTCAGGCGGATGACATTCCTTTTGAGTTTGTCTGTACCAATCGGCGGACCTCGGTCTGCGACATGTTTCTTGACGAGGCAAGTGTCACCGCCACGGAACACATCATGACAGCGGCATCCCTTTTTCCGCGCAAAACGATTATCCGCAATGCCGCGGCGGAGCCTCATATAGCCCAGCTTGCCGGACTTCTGGTCAAGATGGGGGCGGAGATCTCCGGCATTGAAACCAACACTCTGACCATTGTCGGCAAAAGGAAGCTCCATGGAGCGGAACATACGGTGGAAGGGGATCATATTGAAGCGGCAAGTTTTCTATCGCTCTGCGCGGCTGCCGGCGGAGAGATTGAAGTCAACGGGATCATTGCTCCGCGTTACTACTGGATGATCCGTCGAGTGTTTGAGCGTTTTGGGCTTGCATTCCGCCTGGAGCCAGGAAAGATCACGATGTCGGCGCGAAAAATGCGGATCCGTCCGGATTTCGGCAATGCCATCCCGACCATCTCGGATGGTCCCTGGCCCCAGTTTCCGAGCGATATGATGAGCTGCATGATTGTGACCGCTACTCAGGCAAAAGGCTCTGTTCTTTTTTTCGAAAAGATGTTTGAAAGCCGCATCTATTTTGTGGACCGCATCATTGCAATGGGAGCCAATGCGATTGTCTGCGATCCACATCGCGTAGTGATCTCCGGACCTGCGAAGCTCCGTGGAACCACGATGGCGAGTCCGGATATCCGTGCCGGCATGGCAATGATTATTGCAGCTGCCTGTGCCAAAGGAACCTCGGTCATCAACAATGCGGAAGTGGTTTTCCGCGGATACGAGAATCTGCCGGGAAAACTCTCATCTCTTGGTGTCCGGATCTCGCTGGCGGAACTTTAAGTGATATGAAACGGCGCTTTTTCCATTTTTTTCTGCTGTTGTGTTTTCTTGGACCGCTCTGCGCAGCGGCGCAGGAAACGCGGAACTCTGATGAAGGCGAGGCTCTTCCGACAGTTGTCTATCTCTCTCTGCCGGCCAGCATTTCTGCTGTTCTGGAAAATCCGGAGCGGGCGGAGCAGCTGTTTCAGACATATACCTATCCACGCAACGTACTTCTCTACCAGCTGGAAAAGGAGATTGAAAAGGAGTCCGCAAAAGCCGGAAAAGAAGAGGCATCGAAGGCGCTCCTGTCCCGGAAACGTCAGAATCTGATTGCAAAAGTCGAGTATCTATATTTGAAAGCAAATACGGATCGTCGGCTGATGAGAAGCTTTCTGCTTTTGAATGGTCTGACCGGCGACCTTCCCGCACGTGCGGATGATAATGTTTATGAGATTCTGGCCTTGCGACTCTGGATACCGGACAAGCTTCTGGAAGCCGAAACATTCCGCCGTCGTCCGGAAGCACAGCTCAAAAACAGCACAATCATCAAACATCTGATCCGGATTCAGCTGAATCTGGCGAAAGGACTCTGTGAATCGGTTCCGGATACGCTCGAAGCAAGGACCGCTGCGCTGATTGAACTTTCAAACATTGCTGCAGTTCCACCTCCGGAAATCGACTGTGGAAAAGCCTCTGATCCGGTTTCAAAAAACGATCGGCCAATATACGAAGAAACCTCTTTTCCCATTCTGGATCTTTACACAAATCTCTTTCATTTAACAGACTGGACTCCATTCTGAATAGTGTTCTCTGAAAAGAGTTGTTTTATTTTGTTTTAAGTCGTCATCTGTTGTTTAATGTCGTTTTGTATCGTTCTTTATTTTATTTTCTCTGAATTAACAGAAAAATTCATTTTGATTGAGCTTGCATAAATGAAAATTGAGGCTATCTTTCCATATTAAAACTAATATAGACAAACTCGCATGATCTGGAGAGTTCAAATGACGAATGACGAAATAAAAGCATTGATAGCCCAACGGGTTTCGGAAGGGATCTCCCTTTCCAGGATTCAGGATGAACTGACGGAAAAAGGTACGCGCATGACCTATATGGAACTGCGTATGCTAGCCTCTGAAATTGAATCTGCCGACTGGAGCAGACTGGACAAGGAACAACCAAAGAAAGAGACTCCGGTTGAAGAAGCCGCCCCCCAGCCGATTGACGAAGAAGACGGTGAGGAAGAAGATGATCTGGATCTTCCGCCTGAACCGGCAGAAGAGAATGCCACAGAACCGGCATCCGATAAAGTCCGGGGCAAAACAGTGGTCGAACTGAGCAAGCTGATGAAACCCGGCACCATAGCAAATGGCACAGTCAAGTTTGGCTCCGGCGTGACGGCGGACTGGTTCCTGGATCAGACTGGACGTCTCGGTCTTTCCAAAACCTCCGGCAAGCCGGATGAAATCGATATCATGGAATTCCAGGAGGAACTCCAGAAGATTTTTGGAAACTGAACGAGGGGAGAGTAAACATATTATGAAGTTTTTCAATACTCTGGGCAGAACCGTTCAGGAGTTTACACCGATCCATGCTGACAATGTCGGGATGTATACCTGCGGTCCGACCGTTTACAACTTTGCGCATATCGGCAATTTCAGAGCGTATCTTTTTGAAGATCTGCTGAAACGGACTCTCGAATATTATGGCTTCAAAGTCACACAGGTCATGAATCTGACCGATGTGGATGACAAAACCATTCGCGATTCCAAAGCCAAGGGGATGCCCCTCCGCGATTTCACAGCGATTTACAAAAAAGCATTTTTCGAAGACCTTGATGAACTGAGAATCGAACGGGCGGCTCATTATCCGGAAGCGACAACGCACATTCCGGAAATGATCGAAATGATCAAAATTCTGATGGAAAAGGGCTATGCTTATCAGGCACCGGATAAATCCATCTATTTTTCCATTGAAAAATTCCGGAATTACGGTGCTCTTGCCCGAATCGACAAGGAAAATCAGCGGGCGGGAGTCCGCATCAATACGGATGAGTACGCGAAAGATTCCGTAGCGGATTTCGCGCTCTGGAAGGCGTGGGATCCGAATGACGGCGATGTGAAATGGGAGAGTCCATGGGGAGAAGGCCGTCCCGGATGGCACCTTGAATGCAGCGCCATGAGCATGAAATATCTTGGCAAAACATTCGATATTCACACGGGCGGTGTGGACAACATGTTCCCTCATCACGAGGATGAAATTGCTCAGAGCGAAGCGGCAAACGGCTGCAAGTTCGTCAATTACTGGCTGCATTGCGAACATCTGATCGTTGACGGCAAGAAGATGTCGAAATCGCTCGGCAACTTCTATACCATTCGTGATCTGCGGAAAATGGGCTATACCGGAAGAGAAATCCGTTGGACGCTGATCGGAACGCATTATCGTTCGAAACTGAATTTCAGTCTTGCCGCACTGGATCAGGCAAAGAATGCGCTCTCGAAATTTGATGCGTTCTTCCAGCGTCTGAAAACTCTGCCTGCGGGAAACAAAGGACTGGAAGAGGCTCGGGCAGCAGTCGATACGGCAAAAGAAAAATTCAAAGCGGCTTTCGGCGATGATCTGAATATTGCGGAAGGACTTTCCGCCGTGTACACCCTGGAACGGACCGTCAACGGACTACTTGGAAAGAACGCTCTGGAAGCAGAGGGAGCCGCTTTGATTCTTCAGCAGTTCCGTGATTTTGATCGGATTCTTGCCGTTTTCGATGTGGATGCGGCAAAAAATGAATCCATGGAAATTCCTGATGATGTCAAAGAGCTTGTAAATCAACGTGCTGAAGCGAAAAAGGCAAAGGATTTTGCCAAAGCGGATGCGATTCGCGATCAGCTCAAGGCTCTCGGCTGGATGGTCAAAGATACTCCGGCGGGACCTGAAATCAAGAAACTCTGAGGGAAAACCGGGAGACTCCGGAATGAAAAAACCAAAAATTGCAATCAGCGCCTGTCTGATCGGATTGAAGTACCGCTATGATGGGTCTTCCAAAATGGACATGTCGATTGTCAATGCGCTGAAGGATAAAGTGGATTTCATTCCGGTCTGCCCGGAAGTCGAGTGCGGGTTGGAAATTCCCCGCCCGCCGATGCATTTGGAGGCTTCACCGAAGGGGACTCGTCTGAAGGTGACTGAGACCGGGGAGGATGTCACGGAAATGATGACGGAATGGGGACTCGGAAAACTCGATAAACTGGAGCGTCTAAAAATCGACGCTTATATTTTCAAATCAAAATCCCCAAGTTGCGGGCTTTGCAGTGCGAAACTTCACAACAAAGCGGGAAAATGTCTTTCGGTCTCGGGCAAAGGGGTGTTCGCGGCCATGTTGACCCGTCGATTTCCTCGTCTTCCGGTCTGTCAGGAGACGGATTTTCCGGAGATTCTCAAGGAACTTGATCTGGAGTGAGAAGCTCCCATAAAAATACGGCAAAATGCGCAAGCATTTTGCTCGGGTCAAGGACTGTGTCCTTGTCGCGGTCCAGCGGCGAGACGCTGGGC
>CAJKAR010000010.1 GCA_905197955.1 uncultured Lentisphaeria bacterium
CGCGACAAGGACACAGTCCTTGACCCGAGAAAAATGCTTGCGCATTTTTCCGTAAGCAAAGCACAAAATGGTTAACGTTGTTTATGCACAATGTTTTCAATCAGTTTCAGAAATTCGGAGAAGAGAATCACAGAAAAACCTGTTGCAAGAATTCTCATCCAGAGAATCGGAGAAAGAGGTTTTGTATTGAAAAACGCTCCACCCCACTGGGTAATGATCACCTGCAAAGCAAACGTCAGGGCAAAGACAAAAAGCATCAGATGATTTTTGGCAAGATTACGGAAGATGCTTGTTGTCGAAAGTTCCCGGCTGTTGAACGCATTGAAGAGCTGGAATACGACAAACAGGGTGAATAGGACAGTGCTTTTTTCTTCTGCTCCTGCTCCGAGAAAATTCCAGCGCTCCTGAGCAAGAAAAATCAGGGCAATGAACAGTCCGTTTGAGACAATGGAACACAACATCCGTTTTGAGATGATGCTTGCATTCCGTGCGACAGGAAGACGTTTCATGAGATCATCCCGGATCGGTTCCAGTCCAAGGGTCAGTGCCGGCGGGCCGTCCATGATGATGTTCACCCACAGAAGCTGCAGAGCCGTGAACGGTGTCTTGAATCCAAGCAGAATGGATGCCAGTACCACCACCACGGAAGAGAGATTGACCGTAAGCTGGAATTGAATGAAGCGCTGGAAATTTTCATAGATTCCGCGTCCCCATTGCACGGCTTTTACGATTGTGGAAAAGGAGTCGTCGAGAAGCACGATGTCGCTGGCCTCTTTGGATACCTCGGTTCCGGCTACGCCCATGGCAATACCGACATCTGCGTTTTTAATGGCGGGAGCATCATTGATTCCATCGCCGGTTACGGCGACTACACAGCCGAGTGATTTCAAGGCGTTGACAACTCTCATTTTTATGAGAGGTGTACTGCGTGCAATCACCCGGATATTGGCAAGTGCCTCGGTAAATTCCCGATCGGACATTTTTTCCAGAGTTCCGGCTTCGACAGCGATGTGTTTTTCATCGAGAAGGTGCAGTTCCGAGGCGATCGCGGATGCTGTGACAATATTGTCGCCTGTCAGGATTTTGATATCAATGCCTGCTTCCCGGCAGCGACCGACCGCGGCAGGAACATCGGCTCGCAGCGGGTCTGAAATTGCCACAAAGCCGTCGAATTGCATTTGAGTTTCAATTTCGGATCTGTGGCAATCGTAATCTTCCATCGGTTCGATTTCCCGGTGTGCAAAAGCGATGACACGCGCAGCATGGCTCTGAAAATCTGCAATCGCCTGTTCCGCTGATTTTCGCGCTTCCGGAGAGAGGATGCACATGGAAAGTATTTTTTCCGGGCTTCCTTTTGTGTAAATCCGTACAGAGGGGCCCTGTTTCAGAAGGGTGGTCATGTTTTTTGTTTCCGAGGAGAAGGGGAAAACATGAAGGATTTCCGCTTTTCGACGTTCTTCCTGATAATCTCGTCCGCCTTTCCGTGCGGCGGCGAGCAGAGCGCATTCGGTGGGATTTCCGATGAAACGAGGGGGGGAATCTTTGGGGAAATAGGCTTCGGCGGTGGAATTGATGCAGAAATTTTCTTCCAGGAACGGATGATTCAGATTTTCAGGAGAAAAGAGATTTCCATCGGCATAGATGCTGGTGACGGTCATGCGGTTTTTGGTCAGTGTTCCCGTCTTGTCGGAGCAGATCACATTGATGCAGCCGATCGTTTCGCAGGCGATCATTTTTTTGACGAGAGTGTTCTGTTTCGACATTTTGATAATGGTGATCGCAAGGGATACCGCCACAATGGTCGGCAGCCCTTCCGGAACCGCAGCCACGATCAGGACAATGCTTGTGATGAATGCTCCGGAAACTGTTTCCAGAGAGGCGGTTCCATCCATGATAAAAGTAATCAGCTGAATCAGGAAAACGAGAGCCGCCGCGGAAGATCCCAGCAGAGTGATCCGTTTTCCGAGTTTTGCCATTTTTTCCTGAAGCGGTGTATCGCTTTTTTCGGTGGAGGCGAGTTCTCCTGCGATCCGTCCGAATTCGGTGTGATCGCCCACTGCCGTAACGATCATTCGTCCGTGTCCGCTTGTGATGAAGGTGCCGGAAAAGAGCATGTTGCGCTGTTCCGCGATTGGAATACCGGCGCTTTCGAAAATCAGTTCTGCGTCTTTGCTTACGGGAACGCTTTCGCCGGTCAGGGAGGATTCATCGGCGTGGAGATCCATTCCGGAAAGGAGACGCCCGTCTGCAACGAGTCTGTCTCCGGTTTCCACGCACAGGATGTCTCCTGCGACAACTTCTCTCTGGGGAATCAGTTTGACTTCTCCATCCCGGAGAGCTTTTACTTTTGTATCCTCATTGATCCGGTTCAGTGCTTCGAACGCCTTTGCGCTTCTGCCCTCCATGACAACTGTGATGACAACCGAAAGGAAAATTGCCGCAAAAATTCCGGCGCATTCCAGAAAATCGGAATCTCCGCTTGTACAGGCGCGTGCAATATTGACTCCGAGGGCGATCAGAGCTGCCAGAATCAGCATGATGAGCATCGGTTCGCATGTCGCATCCCAGATCCGTTTCCAGAGGGAATCCGCTTTTTTCCGTGAAAAGGCATTGATTCCGTACTTTTGCCTGTTTTCCAGGACATGAGCGGCATCCAGTCCTGTTTTTTCGTTTACTCCGAGTCTGCGGAGCGTCTTTTCCGGCGACTCCATGAACACTTCCATTTTGATACCTCCGTTGTTAAAAAAAGACCCGCGTCCATACGGATGCGGGTCCTGAAAAAACAAAAAGACTCCGTACAACCGCGGACGGTTATACATGAGTCTCATTTTTTAAGGCAAGCCAGACCTTAACGGCCGGTATGTTGACTTGCCGCGTACCGGAGGTACGCAAACTACTCCCTCATGGGGTTGGCTATATGATATCATTTTTTCCGGAAAATGCAAATGTCCAACGGATATTTTCCGGAAAAACTTGCAGATTCCAATCATGATTGGATAGGAAAGCCGTTTTTTTACCGAAGATGCACGATCAGCAAAACCATGTCAGGATTTATAGCGGAGAAGAATTTGAGCATTTCTGATCTCATATTTGAGTTCACGAATCGCTTTTTCCCTGTTGAAGGAAATTCCTTTGTATTTGCATCTGGAACAGGGAACTTTTCCGCTGCCGTTGCAAAGGCTGCAGATACCACCTCTGCAATTTCTGCAGGAGATGAGAACCCCTTCCCGGAGTATGGAGTTGGATTCCACTTTTCCTCTTCCGCCGCAGCTTCTGCATCTTCCGCTCCCGAGACAGGAGGAGCAGTTGGCTTTTCCGCTGCCGTAGCAGGAACTGCATTTTTCAATCAGAGACTTTCCGATTTCCGTATTTTTGTATTTTGCCTGAAGGTCCTTGTTGTTTCCTGCGAAGATATTCAGAAGATAGATCCGGTTCAGGGAGTTTTTCAAAGAACTGTCATCGTCCGGGATTTGGCAGTTTTTCAACTGGCTTCCGTAGCGGACATATCCGGGATAGAGATACAGATTTTTCAGCAGGCGGTTCAGAATGGCATATTGTTTTTCTTTTTCCGCTTTTTTCTGGCGGATGCTTCTCTGTTCATCGTAATGCTGCTGGAGAAATGTTCCGATCTCTTTCCGGCAGGTGTCGGAAAGGAGGGTAAATGGTTTTGTATTCAGTTTTTTCTGAAGGTCTTCCAGCTGGCTGATATTTTTGGTGTTTTTCCAGCGTTTGATATTCAGAAGAATGGATTTTTCGATGATTTGCAGAATCTCTGTCCGGATTTCAGGAATAAGTTGCGGATACTTTTCAAGCAGGGCAAGGACTTCTTTGTCGAATAAGGAGGATGTTAAGAAATCCTTCTGGTTGCTGAGTTGCGAGAAGTCTTTTTTGAATCCGAATGTATCTGCAACGGCTTGTTTGGAACGCCATTTCCCGTCGAGAAAGCGCTCTCCGGCGTTGAATTTATCGAGGTTTTCATGATCGGCGGGAGTGCACCAGACGTCGTTTTTCAGGAAGAATCCGCCTCCATTCATGAAAGTCACCAGTTGTTTAGTCCGTTCATTTTTTTTCTCTGTCTGGAGTTCGGGCAGATCTGGTTTTTTTGTATTCAGGTTTTGTTCGGCCAGATTCCAGGATTTCTTTTTCTTGTCCCAGTTCAGGGTCAGCAGGGCATTTTCCTGATATGCAATGGGAGCAGGCAGGTTCGAGAGAATTTTATCATAATCGAACTCTGAGGTCGGGAGTTTTTTTACCAGGTCGAGTACGAAGAGATTCTTTTTTTCCGGGGTGAGTTTGATCCACTCTTCCGGAGTGAAGCGGACGATTTCGATTCCTTTGCTGTCGAGAAAGCGGTACTCTTTCTGAATGATTCTGACTTTCAGTTTTGTCTGATAAAGATTCTTGTTTTCCTGTTTTGTGATTTCACTTCTGGCAATCTCTCCGGAAGAGTATTCGAATAGAACGGCATCGTAATGTTTTGCCGTATAGACTGGTGAGTTGACCGAATTTGGCAGAGGTTCCGGAAGCGCTCTCGGAACCCCCTCGGAAATAATCAGAATCTGATTCCTGCCCAGACGGAAAATCTTGTGTTCCGGATTATTTTCTATCTGCGTTTGAATCTTGGAATGAATATATTCCTGAATGATCCGTGCAGAGTCATTTTTGATGGAATTTTCTTCCGGTCTGTCGCTGCACGAAGACAGGAACAGCATCCCGGCGAACAGCGCGACAGGAAGTGCAGCAGATGTCAGTTTCATTCGGCACGTCCCCTTGCCGCTTCCGCCATATCAAAATGAGCCTTCAGATAATCGGCGATCACCATAATCATGAAGCAGAAGAAAAGGACCACGAGAAGCAGGATTGCCGAAACGGAACAACAGGCGGTCCAGAGACTTTTCCGTTCCATTTCTTTTCTTGCAAGTTCTGTTTCATAATGATCCAATGCCTTCTGCAGCTGGCTGGATGCCTTTTCCAGTTCCCAGTCGTCTCCCAGAACGTTTGAGGCGAAGATGAAATAGATTTTAACACGGGAAGCCGCCACTTCCTGTTCATTTTTATTTTCCTGGGATTGCTCGATTGCGGCATTGGAGACATTGGATCTGATTCCTCCGAAAGATTCCGTCTGATTCTCCGCGAGCAGATTGGCATTCACAAATGCCAGGAATCGTTCCAGCGAGGAGATATGCGGGAAAAACTGACGATAGGAGTTCTGTTTCCTCATCATGAAAAGCATTTCCTGATATCTTTTTATTCTGTCTTTTTTTTCCCTTACAGAACTAGGCGTATAAAAGGATGCCATGGTGGTCTGACTGCTGGTAATGCCTTTTGTCCGTTGGGTGACAGTTGCCGTGCGGACCGGCTTTGTGTTGGCGGTGCGTTCTGGAAATTTCCGCTCCATTTTAGCGATTTCCTTTTGGAAGAACTCTTCGAAAATGTTTTTTATTTTCTGAATGTTTTCCTGATATTTTGCCAGTGTCTGGAGGGAAGACTTCACTGCTTCCGGGGAATCCAGCTGCTCATTGAACAGTTCAGATACGCTGGGCATGGAGGAAAGAGCCTGCCCGAAATAGGAGACCCCGTTATAGGGCGTGGAAAGCAGATTGATGGTATCATCATATTTTTTCAGGAATTTGTTCTGTTCCTGAACAAGTTTTGCCGCTGCGGCAGGATCCGGATTGAGATTTTTCAGTTTAATGCTCTGTGCCGTCTGATATCCGTTCCAGATCAGGAATCCGATGGTCACGACCAGCATGAGAACGGCAAGAATTCCGGAGAAGCAGATATAGAATCTTCCCCAGATGTATTGTTTTCCGGCGGATTTTCGTGAAGAAGGCGAATCGGAAATGATTTTCTGCTCTTCTGTTTCGGTTTCCGGGGTGATGATTTCGTTTTGTGGTTCCGGCACCGTGACTTGTGCGGAACAATTCGGGCACTCGATGATTTGTCCTGCCAACTCTTTTTCCGCCTGCAGATTCACCTTGCAGTGCGGGCAGTTGAAATTGATCTCTTCCATACTCTCTCCCTCCTTATGTTATTATTGTTCAGAGACTATTCAATTCCGTTCGAAAATAATAAAAGAAACTTTCAAAAAACATTCAAATGCACAAATAAAGTAATACAAAATCACTATGATTTCAAACTTGTAATGAAATATTTTAGAGAAATCGGAGAGAATAAAAGAGTTCAGAAACGAGGATCATCCGGGGATTCTCTTCCGCAGTTTTCCTGGGGGGAATCCGGTGGTTTTTGAAATGACTCTTGAGAAGTAGGCGGGCGTGGAGAATCCGCACCGGTCCGCAATTTCTTCTGCGGAGAGAGTCGTTTCTTTCAGGAGTGCAAGAGCCTTTTGGATTCGGCAGGAGGCAAGATACTCCGATGCGGAATGCCCGTAGAATCCGGAGAATGCCCGGCTGAGCGAAACCCGATGGATTCCCAGCAGTTCCGCAACCCGGTCGATATTGAGTTCGCGGTCTGTAAAGTTTCCGTCGATGATGCGTTTTGCATTTTCCGCGATGCTTCCCGCGGATCTGCCTGCGGCGGGCAGGGCGGCTCTGGTGAGAATTTCGAATGCGGTTGCGAGTACTTCCATGCGTTTTTCGTTCCGGGGAGATTCAATATTGAGTTCAATGCGGCTGAAGAGTTCCTGCGGGCACTCGCCGGATTCGTTCAGTCCGGGCTGAATACGGAGTCCATCAAAGAGTCCGCCGGCTCCGGGCCCTTCGATCGTGAGCCAGCGGTAGTGGAAGAAGGGCTTTCCGGGATAGTATTTGTGAAGAGAACCGGGAGGATAATACCAGACGGAATTCGGAAGAAGAGTGAAGATTTCTCCGTTCCGGTGAAAGTATCCTCTGCCGCCGATGCACCAGAAGATCTCTCCGAAATCGGCCACCTTGATCTCCTCCGGCGACTCCGGGGTCAAACGGAAGTGTCCGATGGAACGGACGTAAAACGAGGTTTTTCCCCGAATCACTGCAAAGCGGTATTCCCTGTAATTTTTCATCTGTTACAAAATTCTTTTTCTTTGTTACAAAAGGATAAGAACTCTTCATTGATCTTTTCCGGAATATAGAGTATAATGAATCGGAATGCAATCGAAATGGATGGCGGATTGCAGAAAAAATCAAATATTTTGATCACTGTATTTTTTCCGGTGAGAATGTTACAGAAATGGGAGTTGAGCCAATGAGAAGGGAACAGATGCTGAACGGGATCTGGGATTTTGCTTTTGCGGAACAGGGGATGGAAGAAGTTGATCCGGGGACGGTTTCGTTTTCGGAGGTGATTACTGTGCCGGGATGTTTTGATGCTCTGCCGGAGTACTTCGGAAAGCGCGGCACCGGGATATACCGTCGTTTTGTGGAATGTTCCGGGATGGTGAAACTGAGTCTGGAAGCGATTGGTCTTCGGGCAAGGATCTACTGGGATCGAAAAGAGATCGGTTCTTGTGAACACCCCTATTCTCCTGAATCGTTTGTGTTTTCGTCGGGGGCTCCGGGGAAACACGAACTGATGATTCTCACCGACAACCGGATGCAGGAGGGCAATTCCACTTTGTTCTATCCGTATTACGATTTTTATGGTTACGGCGGCATCTATCGCGGAGTGAGTCTGACGGAGCTTCCGGCATTTTACATTGACCGTGCGGCGGTGATTCCGGAAAATATTGAAGACGGTACGGTCCGGATTTCTCCTGTCCTGTGCGGCGAGGTCCCGGATCGTTTTTCTCTCGGGGTCCGGTTCGACACCTCTGAACGGGAGGAGATATTTGAACTTGCCGGAGATCATCCGGAAATTCGCTGCCGGGTTCCGTCCTTCAAGCTCTGGTCCACAGAGACGCCGCATCTGCATGAAGTGACTCTTTCGTTGCCGGAGGATTCCATCCGTGTGGAGTTCGGCATCCGGAAAGTGGAATGCAGGGAGGGTAAAATTCTTCTGAACGGCAATCCGGTGAAACTGATCGGTTACAACCGTCACGAGAGCCATCCGGAATTTGGTTCCGCGACGCCTGATTTTCTGGCGTGTTCCGATTTGCGGATGATTAAGGAGCAGGGGTGCAACCTGATCCGCGGCTGTCACTACAAGCAGAACGATTTCACACTGAGTCTCTGTGACCGTCTTGGACTTCTGGTCTGGGAGGAGTCTCTTGGGTGGGGCAATCGGGAGGAGCAGTTTGCCGATCCTGATTTCTGCCGTCTCCAGCGTGAGCAGACTGTGGCGATGGTTCGGAGGAGCATCAATCATCCGAGTGTGATTCTCTGGGGGTTCCTGAACGAATGTGCCAGCAACAAACCGGTCGGCCGCGCCTGCATTCAGGATCTCTGCGAGGCGATCCGCCGCGAGGATGATTCCCGCCTGATCACGTTTGCTTCCAACCGGACCGTGACCGATATCTCTCTGGATCTTGTGGATGTGATCTCGTTCAACACCTATCCCGGCTGGTACGATGGCGAGGCGACTGCGGAATCGGGCATCGACCGGGTGATTCCGGAACTGGAACGTCTTGCCGCATTTGCCAGTGCCCCGGAATATAAGGACAAGCCTCTGCTGATCAGCGAGATCGGAGCTGCGGCGATCTGCGGCGATCACTCCGGCATGCGCTGGTCCGAGGAGTACCAGAGCAAACTTCTTGAGACTGCGGTAAAATACATTCTGGAGAGTCCGCGTTACAGCGGGATTGCGATGTGGCAGTTCTGCAATGCGAAAACCTACATCACAACACAGGGAGTTCTGACGCGTCCGCGCGGATTCAACAACAAGGGTGTTGTGGATGAGTTCCGCCGTCCGAAACTTGCATGGAAAACCCTGACCGGCCTTCTGCAGAAGTAAGAATTCTCTCCGAGAACGGATGGTTATTTGTACTTACGGTTTATGGCGCAGCTTTAGAGTCTGACCATTGAATTTCACATACAGAATGCCATCCGCCATATGGATCTCCGGCAGACTGTTTTTGCCGGAGAGATTTTCTCCGAACCGAATCAGGAATCCGGACCATGGTTCCGTTTTTGGCACCTCGAACGCAAGATGCGTCGTGATCATGTTCCGATGCGGTTCATTGCCGGAGACAGTTCCTTTTTCTTTGAGCATGGCGCGGGAAAGCGGAATCAGTTCCAGGTTCAACCCGTTGAAAAATGCCGTAATGCGGTCGATATCTTTTCGCAGATTTGTTGTGCCAAGATGGAAATGATAGACAGAATCCGCCGGTTCGAGTCCGGAATCGAGTATCAGCCAGGTTTCCTGGGTAAAACGAACGACACTGCGGAAATGACGGAGTTCTTTTTTCAGTGTAATGTTCCATTCGCCAGCCAGTGTCATGACTGCGGGAGAAAAGGCTGTTGCATACTGAGGTTCTTGATCGAGCTGTTTCCCGGTGATCCATCCGCGGTTGAAGCGCCAGTGATAGTTCAGGATTTTAAGTCCGGGAACGGTCCAGCGGGAGTGACCCTCGTCGTCCAGTTTCAGAGAGCCGGAGGTCCTGCCGCTGCACCCGGCATCGCCAAGGAGAAATTGTCCATGAGCGAACAGCTGAATGCTGCTGTCATCCTGATGGTGATGTGCCCAGGCTTTACCGGAACGGAACGCCAGCAGAGTTTCGCTTCCGTCCTCTGCTGATCCGCGGAAAAAGACGCCGAGTCCGGCAAGATGTTCCGATTTGAGTTCCGGTGCTTTAAGCGGGATGCCGTCTTCCGTCTTTCCTCCGGATTCCTTTCCCAGCCAGTTCAGGCGAGCGGCGAGTTCCGGATCGCTTTCCGCAAAACAAGCGGCATAATTGTGCCAGAGAAGGCGGTACGGATGAACTGACGCATCATGATCGCCAAATGGAACCAGTGCCCGCAGGTTTTCTGAAGTTCCATTCGGAATGCCTCTCTGGGCGATCGCTGCGGAGAAGAGTTTACAGAACATCGGATCTTTAAACCAGTTGTAATCGCCGCGTTCCTTCATCATTTTCAGGATCGGCAGGATCGTGAGAAGAACGTGCTGGAAATAGGTATGGCTTTCCTCCCAGACGCCGCTTTCCGGATAGACATGCACGGTGAGCTGACGTCGAAGCATGGAGATGAAGTCTTTTCTCCAGCTTTCCGCATCCGGATGATGCGGCCAGAGCATTCCGGCAGTTCCATAAACATTGATGATGTCTGTATAGAAATTCTGATTTGCCATGCCTTTGAGCGATGGATCGAAGGAATCCGGATCATCTGGCGGCAGCATGGCAGCATATCCTGCATAACAGCTCTGGGAGTGGAAGAGATTGGCAAGAAAGAGCAGTTTGGAACGCAGTTCGACAAGAAGCGGTTCCGGAATTCGTTTTTCTTTTGCCAGTTCCTCCGTCAGAAACATCAGCGGAGCGATCCGGCGCGAGGATACCGGATTTGTGGAGATGACTCCGGCACCGTGCCAGAATGAAGCGACCCGGGCGCGGATGTAGCGTGTCATTTTTGCAAGGAACTGTTCCGAATGGATATCTGCCTCCGGATCGGCAGGTTCGATCAGGTAGTGCATGAAATCGTTTCCGCTCCGGAAGCTCCAGACAATTTCTCCGGGGATCGCATAGAAGGTCTGTCCGAGCATTTTTTCCAGCGGATAAAGTCCCCGCTGGATGTGAAGTTTCCGGAAGAGTCCCTGCTGGCTGAGCAGATGGGGTAAATCAAGATCCTCTTCATAAAAATGAGAGAGAGGCGGTTCGCTGGATGTAAGATCATCGCCTCCGGAAGGCGTGAATTCGGCTTTGGTTGCGGTTGCGAGCGCCCAGATTCGTTTGCCGTATCCGAGCCATCCTTCCCAGCAGAGTGCAGGAGTACATTCGGTCCGGTCGCGTTCCGGGATCCGCTCGGAGGAGGGGCCGGTGACGGCATCGGCTTTGGTCCAGGCGGGTACAAGCCGACGGGAAAGGCGGTTGCCTTTCCTCAGTCTCCGCATCCATGCGTCGATGGAATTGAGCCGGTTTCCCTTCCACTCTTCGCCGCGGAGGGCGATGATGCCGAAGATGGTGTCTTCTCCAGGATGGCGAAAGGCAAATCCATCGGAAAGAGTCAGCTGGGACTGCTGGGTCCAAGGCCCGAGCTTTGCCAGTTCCGTATCAATGAAGTAGTGCAGGTGCCGGGTCTCATAATACGGAGTCTGATCCAGAAAATATCCGGTTTCGGGAAGTGAATCCTGTTCGAAGAGCCAGACAATCTGATCCGATTCCTCTGCATGGAATTCTTCTTCGATTTGAAGAAAATGCTGACCGGCGTCTAATGTGAATGTGATGGAATAGGAGAGCTCGTCATAACGGGTGCGCAGAACCGTGCGGAGGGGCCCGGATTCCAGAATCTCCGTTCGGACTTTAGTGACCGGTTTCAGCGTATCGAAAAATGTTTCACCAAACCATCTCCCATTGTGGAACCGGATCCCGGCGACAGGGCCCGGAACTGTGCATGCTCCTTGATTTTCATACTCCTGCGAGACCGGAATATGGATTGCAATAATACCGTTTCCAAGTTCCCAGCAGGCATTTTTATGAATCAGATTCACAGAATGAACCGGTATTTCCGGTGTTTCCGAAAGAATCTCCAGTTCCAGTTTTTCATTTGCGCCTAATGCCAGACCAAGAAAAAAGCGATCCGGATTCTGACGGGAACGTTGTGCGGAATAGAGTGTCCCTTTGTGCTTATCGCGACAGAGAAAACAGGCTTTTTCTGGCGGATTGCATGGAAAAGCTGTTTGAACAACCTGAAACTCGTGAGGCAGCGAGCAGGGCTCCTGAATACAGAGGCATCCGTTTGCGCTGAACAGCATCGGGGATGGCATGGCGGTCATAGTAAAACTCCTGAGATTAATGAAGCAGCAGATCACGCAGATTCTTCATATATTGTTTTCGATGGAGATGTTCGCAGTTTTCGCGGATTTGCGTGATGAGTTCCGGAAGCAGGTGTGCAAGTTCTTCCCGGGATGGCTTTGAGGAGAGCAGAGGCAGGAAGAGCTTATCGGTCAAAAGCTGTGTGAGGAAATCTTCTATACTGGAACTGTGCGTGCCTTCCATATGTTCCTCCTGTTTCGGGAGGTTCAGAATCTGATTGGCAACCGTTGCAAGGCCCGGATGAAAGGATTCCGGCTGCTCTATTACTTTTCTGGTGCAGGAGCGATAGGGGGAAAGACCATGGCATTCTTTCAGGAGAGCGGTTTGAACGGTTTCTCCAAGGATGAAGCCGAAGAATTCTGCGGCGGGACGAGTACATTCCGGAGCAGCCATGCTGATCCGGCAGTAGGGAATTTCGGAAGATCCATCGGGCGCGAGGGGTAGTGCGTGTATACCAATCGGAGGAGTTTCCTCTTTTAGAGAGAAAGCTCCGAAATAGAAACTGTTTTTAACTGCTGCCCCGGAATGATCTATCAGCAGACGGCGTGTTTGTTCAAATCGGTCGCTGGTTTGCATATCGACATTGTAGAGTTCATTTTCCTGGATGAACGCAAGCAGTTCGGTGAGTTCCTCCAGTTTTTCCCGGAGTTCGGTATCGTTCATAGCCTGTCGGCGGAAGAAGCCGATGCTGTGCAGCATCAGGGTGCTGTTAACCGGCATGACTGAATGGGATCCGTAGGACTGCTTCATCCATTTCATCAGATTCAGCCAGGAACTTGTGTCCGGCAATTTTTGATTCGGCAGTGCAGTATAAAAAAGCATGGAGGGCTGAAGCAGATACGGCATGGAGTCGGAAAGACGCAGAGTCTGGAGTTCCGGGATGATATCCTCTTTTCGGAATCCGTTTCCGCAGTTGCGTTCGATTTCGGAAACGGGAACAAATCCGATTCCGCAGTGGTGAAGTTCTTCTGGGGAACGGACGATTACGACGGGATGGTTCCGGCGCTGGTCAAGCAGTTCCCGGACTTTTTCCGGATCCGGAAGAAAATAAGGTTTGACCTTCCACTGCGGATGAAGTGTTTCGAATTTCCGGATAATCCGGCACCAGAAATCGGTCTGCCAGGGAAGATCTTCGGTGAAAACGACTTCCACATCTGAGCCGGTTCGCCATTCGGTGGAAGGAAGAGTACGAAATGCGGGATTGACTTTGAATCCTTTCTGAGGGGTACAGAAAAGGATATTTTCCTGTTCCAATTCTTTCAAAGCTGTTGCGGCAACATGTCTGGATTCATTCAAAAGATCTGTCAGTTCGCGTATACTGGGCGTGCCTTCCAGAAAACCAGGTTCTCCATTCAAAATTTTCTGTTTCAGAATTTGTTTTACAGCGTCGATTCGTTTTGACATTCGCATCAGCCTTTCCGGTTTATTTCATCCGTATTTTTTTCATAAGTTATTATAGCACATTTCCGGAAGGAAAACAAGTCTTTTTTCTGACAGTTGTCATAAAAAAATAAAAAAATAATCCTTTTCTATGTTTTATGAATAGGCGAAAAATAAAAAAATAAAGAAATCTGTCATATTTTTTTAAAATGCCCGTTGCTTTTGACGGCGGTTTGTGGTATAATATTTTGTAAAGAACAGAAAAATGTAGAATTCAGTCAAGAAAGAGGTTACAATGTTTCTTACAGCAAGAGGGATTCTTCTTGCCGTGTCTGTCTGTATGTTTACTGCGTTCCCAGCCGGAGCGCAAATGAAAACCGGAGAACAGATGCGGGATTGGTTCCAGGTCTTTTCCCTGAACGAAAAACAGCGCGACTTCGATTATTCTGCCGTACTTTTCCGGACGAACCGCGAGTCGAATATTTTTTATCCGGGTGAAAAACCGGAACTTGACATTCAGATCCGCGCGACCGGGAAAAGTCCGCTGAAATGTGATGCTGTTGTCCGGATCATCCGCTGGTCTACGGAGAACGTGCCGGGAGATATCTGGCGTCCGCAGGTGAAATATCTTGGAACAGTCGATTCAATTCCTCTGAAGATTGATCTTCCGGTAAACGGCTGGAAGAATTTCAGAATCAAGCCTGATCTTCCGGAGATCTTTGGGGGGTATGCCGTAGTATTGGAAATGGGACCGTATGGAAATCGTTTTGTTTCTTCTATGGTGCGTGCCCGCGAAAATAAAACGGTTTTGCAGAAATATCCGAAGCAGGGCAGCGAGTTTTTTCCGCCTGCGACGATGGAGCGGCTCGGACTCCAGGCGGTCCGCTACGGCATCCCATTTCTGATGAAGAAAAGCGGACGTGACCGGGAACGCCTGATGGCAAAACTGGATTCCGTTTTCCGTGAGATGAAGCGGCACAAAATCGTTGCGACGATTGAGATTGGGGCCGGGAGTTTTACCGATGGTCAGCCTCTCGGAATGCCGCGTCCGCACCTCGACAAAAACAATGTGATGCTCCAGACGAAATCCGACATGGCATGGTTGCCGGAACATGATCCAGAGTTCGGCGAATTCTGCTATGAAATCCTTTCCAGATACGGATGGCCGAAGGGACCGGTCAACGGGATCATGCTCTGGAACGAACCGTGGGAGGGGATTTCCATTTCCGGATGGGGGGCGGATATGCCGCGTTATCTGGAAATGTACAAGGTGATGGGGGATGCGGTTCGTCGCGCAAATCGTGATGCCGGAGTTCATGTGCTGATCGGTGGCTGTGACTCTTCTTCCAATACGCTGGATAAATTTTTTGGCGATGAATCAGATGAACTTTTAAAGGATCTGGATTTCTGCAGTATTCATTACCAGGGGCTTTCGGCTCCGAGTCTTTTGCGGAAATGGCGAGACCGTAAACCCGAGCGTGTGTTGATCTGGGACACAGAAAGCTGGGTGGCTAATTCGGAGGATTTGCTGGGGGGAGTGATTGCTGCGAACCGTGCTGCGGGATATGACCGTTCTATGGGATTTTTTGGCGGATATGTCTTCGGAAGTATGCGCCATGATGGAGCCCCGGTCGAAGGCGAGATCATGACGGAAAAGGGAAAACAGAAGATATCGCTTCCTCTTGCTGCCTATCCCATGGCCGCTGGAATTGCCGCGATGCAGAGTTTTATAGGAGATCGTGAATTTCGGGAAATTCTGTTTCGGGGAGGGCTCCCGTGGATCTTTGTTTTTGACGGACTGAATGGACGAAAGGAAGATGGAACGGTCGTGGTTCTCGGCGACCTGAGCGGGCTGTTCGGACATAATGCAGTGATGTATCCAAATGTCAGACCGCTGGAGGAAATTCGGCGGAAGAACGAACTCCGCAGGCAAATTCCCTTGCTGAAACAGGGGACCTCTCTCTGGAATTCTCTGAAGAAAGAGTTCTCAGGACGGTTTCCTGACAGACACATTGGTGACAGTAATCTTATCCGATCTTTGACGGAACTTCTAAGAGAACCGTGGCCCTTTACCGGTGTTTCCCTGGAAGTGGATGCTTCTTGTGGAACGTTTGCTTTGTTCGATATGTATGGCAATCTGGTTAAAGCGGAAAACGGGGTATACCGGATTCCTCTTGACATCCGCGGATTCTATCTGCGCTCGACCGCTCCCGGCGGATTTGACGATTTGCTGACGGCTTTGAAACGTTCCTGTATGACTGGAATGCAGGTCGTGGAGCTGATTCCACGCGATTTTCTGGAATCCGTCAAACCGGGAGCCAGACTGCGGATGACGGTTCATAATCTTCTGAACCGTCCACTGAACGGTTGCTTGAAGGGACATATCGAAGGACTTTCTATTCAGTACCCGGAGCGCCTTTCTCTGGCGCCGTTTGAAAGCCGTGAGGTCATTGTGACCGTAAAGAGCGGAAATGAAAATCCCCGGAATCTCTATCCCCTGTACTTCGCCTTTGACGCTGGAAACGACGGTTTTGCCGAGGTGCGTGACACCATGCGCAGCAATGTCATCATAAAACGAACCGTCAAAATTGACGGATTTCTGGATGACTGGAAGGGCGTGATACCACAGATCGTCAGCAATGACGGAACTGTTGAATCAAGTCTGATGGAAAAGGCATGGCTTCCATTTGAACAGGATACTATGAGTCGGAACAAGAGTCTTGCAATGATCTACACTGCGTACGACAATCGTTATTTCTATTTTGCAGCAAAGGTTTCCGACCGGACCGTTCATCCGGGGACTCTGCGCTTTGAGACGCGTGACGATGCGATGTTTTATTATCCGGAGGTGACGCTGAAATACAATACGGAAAAAACGTTCCTGTATGAGGTGCAGAAGGAAAGTGCCTCGGCTGTTTGCGGGATTGAGAAGCCGGGAAAACCGGGTGTGCGCGTTCCGGAATGTATTCGTCCTTCAGTGGAGCGCCTCCGCTTTGATCTGACCCTGCCAGAAGATCGGCTGACAAAAGTGACGCTGTATTTTCCGTGGAGCGATTTCCGTTCCGGCAGGGAGGCGTGGATTCGGTTTCTTGACCGGAACGGAAAGGAATTGACGGGAAGCCGCCGGATCTGGAGCATTCGAGATGGTGCGTTTGTTTCCTGTGAAGCGGCGGGAACGTTGAGCCTTGAGATTGTCAATCCCCGCTGGTGGCACAAGGAGTCCGGACGTGTCGCCGGAATTTTCTTTGACCGGGGATCGCGGTCCGGTTTCCGGTTGAGTCAGTCGGGGGCATATCTGAAGTTTCTCGGTCTGGATGAGAAAGAACCGGGAAAATGGATCGGCAGATTCGGTTCTCTCGGATATCTGCTTCCCGGACTTGGAGAGAAGAAACTGGACCGGAATATTTCCTGTGTTCTCCGCAATGATGATGTGAAGGACCGCCTTGTCTGGCCGGAAGGCGTGCGGCGATACAGCTACCGGATGCGCCCGATACTTCCGGACGGCGCCTCTTCCGGCACCGACAACATCCAGATCGCATTCAATGTACTTTCGATGCAGGAAGACCCGGTTACCATTGCGAATCTGCCCGGACGCATGCCGGGGTTTGTGAATTACAATTCCAGCGATTATGAATTCGCATTGAACAAGGTGGCTTCCGAGTACGGCGGAGGAACCGAGATCTGGAGATTGCAGGTTCCCGACGGTGTCCGCAAGCATTTTTATCCGCGTCAGCCGAAAGCTCCGTGGGAAGGCGCTGTGAAAAATGGTTCTCTGGTGATTGTTTACAAGAATGAAACTCGTTTTGTGGAGGCGGCAATTCCATGGAATGAAATACCGCTTGTGAAAAAACAGATGGAGGAGGGGAAGACAGTCAAATTCTCCTTCCGCGTCAATGACGATGGCGCGGCGCCGCTGGATTTCGGAAAGGACCGCGCCGTCACGCGCAAGGCTGGCTACACCTTCCATCCGGACTGGAAAACGAACTGGACCAATGAAATTGAATTCCGTTTTGAACCATGAACAAAGGGAATCAGAGCGGGGGTTCATACAAATGAACTGGGACACAATCAAACATACAAAAAAGAAAGGTTGGGAGATGAGAAAGAAACAGTTTTTTACATTGATAGAGCTCCTTGTGGTAATTGCTATCATTGCTATTCTGGCGTCACTGCTTCTGCCTGCATTGAACAAGGCGCGGGAGAAGGCTCAGAATGTGATCTGCATCAACAATCTGAAAGGAATTGGGACCGGAATCGCCCTATATGAAGACGGCAAATATTTTCCTCCGATCAATGACGGTAATGCGGTATGGAGTATGACCATTGCTCAGACGATGGGGATCAAGCTGAATTCGGAAAACAGAGCTGGATTTAAGACGAAAGCATTTACCTGTCCGTTTGACCGTCCATCCGGTTCCAGCGGTCCGCGAAACAGCTACTATCTGAATGCCGGGAACAATGCGAACAATCCGACGAATTTTACAGATAAGGATCCGATCGTTATCGGACGTATCACAGGTTATATGAATTTCAGCGGAAGTAATGGTAATATCCGTCACAATGAGGTGGCTCTTGTCATGGATGCATTTAATAAAAACAGAGATGGGGTAGATGGAGACTCCAATTTCTGTCTGGGCGCGAGCAACTGTGCACAGTTTTACGCATACTTCAACTCGACAAAAGGACATGCGCCGGATGGAGATAGAAATGCTTTGATGCTGCAGGGAAATGTGATGCGTCTTCCGGGAAGTTATTTTATCAATGCCGGAGCAGCTCCGGCAAGACATTTTACGGGATGGATTTATAAATGAAAAAAGAATTTCGGAAAATTATTTTTCCCGCTGTTATGTGCTTGGCTTTTTCCCTTTCGGCGGGGAATCTTCTTCCGGAACGTCTGGATTTTACTGTTCCGGGCAGGGAGACTACTGGTGGTGAACTTGAAGTCGTGGGCCGCAGTTTTCTGTGTTCCGATACCTCCGGCGGACGCATTGGGAATGCCGGATCCGTTTTCAAATTTGTTCAGGATCGGAATTCAAAAGCCGTAAAACGGATCAACGCTGTGCTGGCAAAACCTGTTTCAGCGGCTCCGGTCGAGTTCAGTATCGGATTTGATCTTGAGGAGATCGCGAGAGCATCGCGGTTTGTGTCTGCTGATTTTCGCCTGATTATGAACGGTCCGGCTGTGCCTGTGCGGGAAGTGATGGCATATCCGCTGAATCTGAAGTATTTGAATTTTGCTCCGGGCAGGACTCTGATTTTGGATGGGGAAAACACTCCGGTGCTGCGCTTTGTGGTATCGCCTTCCGGGGGACGGAACAAGATCGACTCCCTTGAATTTCTATTTGGAATTCGTGCGGATACAGGTTCGACTCCGGAACGCTGGCGGATCGGAAATTTTTCGCTGAAGGAACTGGGACCGATTCCCGGTGCAAAAGGCGGAAAGAATGTGTTTTTTTCAGAATTTGCTCCATCTGGCGTTTTACGTTCAGTCCTTGCGGAACAGGGGTTTCGGGAGGTCCGGAATGGTTCCGCAGAAAAAGCGGATCTTGTTTTCCTTTCAGGGCGATTTGATCAGGAGCAGAATGCAAAACGTTATTTGGATGCTTTGAAAAACGGCGGAATTGTTGTGGTCGATTTCCGGATTCCCTCGAATGTTCGGAGTGAGATGGCGGAGTTGCTGCCTGTGAATCCGTGGAGTGTCAAACGCATTGAGCTCCGGCGGCCTTCCGATGCCGTCGTCGGATTTCCGGGGAGCGGTCTTGACGTTTCCGCTCCGTTGATTCTCGGAATGCCGCTGGATCTTCATCTGCCCGGCTCGCCGATGGAAAACAGCATGAACCGTTATTTGTGGAAGGAGTATGAAAAATCCCTTTGCAATACTGATTGGAAAATTCTGCTGACAACGCGGGCCGGAATTCCCGTGCTGGTTTCCGGAAAAGTTGGAAAGGCGGTTGTTTATGTATTTGGAGGGGATTTTTCCGATTCCGCATTTGTTTCGTCCCCGGGATATTCGGAATTCTGCCGGAAGTTTGCTGCGATTCTTGCGGCGCGGACGGATTCCCTCAAACTGGACAGCGATCTTTCCTCCCTGAAAATAGAGATTCCTGAGGTGCAGGAAAAGGGGCTTCGGTTAACGGTGAAAAATGCGGGGAATGCACCGGTTGCAGCTCTGCTTTCCTGTCAGGTCTCGAACTGGGAGCGGGAGATTCTGAACCGTTCTTTGATTCCAGTCCGTCTGAAGGCGGGGGAGATGAAAAGCATTCCGATTGCGGAACGTGGCGCGTTCAAGGGAGATACCCAGATTCGGGAAATGGGAAGTTCGATTCCGTATCGGCGGATTCGTGCGGGATTGTTAGGTTCAGACCAAATGAAGGTTTGGTCTGAAACGAATGGAATTGCGTTTACCGGGGGAGAACTCAGTTTGACGATTTCTGAAAATAGTGCTTTCTGGCCGGATCGTTCCGCCATGCCGCAGACGGATGGGGAATACGATGGTTCGTTTGCGTCCCGTTATGTTCTTCCTGCTGGAACGGAGCCGGAACTGACGGTGACAGTCGGCAATCGCTTTGCAAACATAGCTCCGCTTGCGCAGAGTGCGGATTTGAAATGGAAGGAGAATCCGACTGCTGAAGGCTTGAATGATCTATCCCTCTCTCGAGCCGATGCCCGGAAACGCGGTGTTTATCAGGGCGGATGGGGTGCCAGAGCCGGAGCGGAGCAGGAAGTGGCGCTGACTTGGAAGATGCCGGTTACCATTGCCAGGATCGCGATAGAGGGATATGGAAGTTACCGTCGTGAGGACCGTCTGAATCCAACGGCATTTTCGTTCTTTGACGACGGCGGACGTCTGCTGCTTCGCGAGAATGCTGCGGAATTCCAGGAGAATGGCAGCACTTATTACAGCCGCTGGGCGGGAAGTTTCCCCGCGATTGTGCTTCGTTCGATTCGGATGGAAATAACCGCTCAGACAAAGAATCGTGCCAATCTGAATCTTGGTGGTACAAATTGTGTGATGAAAGAGCTGGAGGTGTTCGGCTGGCCCGGTGTAAAAGGAGGAGAAGAGGTTTCCGGAGTTCTGGAAGTGACGATGCATGATCTGTTGAAGGATGCCCGTAAAAAGGTTTTTTCCAAAGAGATTACTGTTGTGCCGTATTCCGGGATTGAGACCGTGGTCAAGCTCCCTGCCAGGAAGAGTTTTGGTCCGGTTCGTTATGATATTGTTTTTCAGCCGCGGAATGGGATGGCGGTTTCTTCGCATTATGATGTGTTGTACCAGGAGCCGGGACACTCTTTTATTGTGGATAAAAAATCGCTGGGACCCTATCAGCCTGGGCTTCTCTGTTCCCCCGGATGGTATAATTTTGACAGTTTTGGCCGCGGAATGCTTGACTGGACTCGCGGCTGGGGTGGTCCGCACGATAAAATCTGGGCGCTGGTACATGGTCTGATGGAAACGGATGCCGGAAATGCCTATGCTCCCGATCGTATGTTTACAACCAATACCCGGAATAGTCATTATACGAATCCATGGAGGTATCTTCCGGATGGTTCGTATGGCTGGGATCTGACCGCTGTAAAGATATTGGAGGAGGCGGAAAAACGTTACAGGAATCTGAAACATGTTCATGTTGGTGCATCCGATCGCTGGAACGGCATTCCGATCGGTAAATCTTACGGCTGGGACCTGTTTATCCGCTTTGATGAATATCTGAGGAAGGAAAAGGGAAAGGGACTGGAAGGACGGTCGTTCCGGCAGATTGCAAACGAGATCAATATGAAATATGCGGATGTCTGGCAGAAATGGCAGTTGAGCCATTATGCCGACCAGCTTCTGAAGACGCAGAAAATGTTCCAGGAACATGGACTTGGATTTTCTCTGGAGACGCACGGGAGTTTTCCGCTTGCCGGGAATGAACTGGGCGAGAAGATCGGCAGGACGCATCTCGGAGTCGGGACGGATCTGTTCTGGGAGCTTCGGAATCAGGATCTTTATTGGAGTCTGGGAACTCGTTTTTCAATCGTTGCCGCAAATCCGGATCTCCGCAGTGGCCTTTACAAGCAGTGGGGATGGATCAACAGTGAATCGAATGCGTTCTGGTTCTCGAATAATGCATCTGTTGAGCCTGCCCGCAGACAGTGGTATTCGACCTATTTTGTGGGAAGAGTCGACAGTCACGGGGATTTCCATCCCTATCATGTATACGGATATGCGGTACAGGGCGGGATTTCAACGAAGTTTTTCCGGCATGAAATTGCGAATGCCGCACGAACTCTGAATTTTACTGCCTACATCCGTCCGGAGAAAGCGGTTGGATTCGGCCTGGTCGTTTCGTGGAATTCCCATGAAAACCGGATGTGTCCAAAAGCCGGAATGATGGGATGCGGACTTTATGCTTCCGGAGGATTTGAGAATCAGCTGGAATCCCGAATGGGACACCTGTATGAACGGATGGTCAAGAACGGATTGCCCGTTGGATTTGTAACATCCAGTCATGCCCTGGAGAAATGGAACGGGAGAAATCCGCTCCTGATTCTGGATGCCACTGATTGGACGAGAAAGGAACTGGAGCGTTTGCAGAAACTGCAGAACAGTGGGACTCCGCTGATTGCATTTGCCGGGGACAACCGTTCTCCTGAAGCGTTTCTGTTCTGGACGGAAGGGGTGGAACGGCGTAAGATTGCCGGAATGGAGATGTTTGTCCGTCCAGGAGAGGGAAATGCCGCTCCGGTTGTATTTTGTCCTTTGAACGCTCAGGAACTTCCCGCGGGTTCTCTTCGGGAAGTTGCACGGATGCTGATGCGTGAAACCGGATTGCGTCTGGATTCCGCGTCTGGAATGACGGTGACCCCGTTTATCAGTCAGGATGCTCTGTTTTTCGCTTTTGGGACGCAGTCCGATACGAACCGGATGGAGACGGTGACAGTGGATCCTTCCGCTTTCCTGCCGGAATTGAAGGAGAAACAAGTTCGTTTTCTTGATATGGACACTTTTGAGATTTTGAATGCAGGGAAGAACAAGGATGGAACTTTTACATTCCAGCTTCCGGTGGGAGCTGTTTCAGGAAGACTCGTTATGGTGAAGGAGGTGGAGGAATGAATTTGAAACATCAGATTTATGCTGTCCTGTTCCTGTTTGCTGCCTGCTGTGCCGCGGGGGTGGAACAGAAAAAGGTTCTTGTGGCAGCGGCTGCCGGTGCGACGGAATTTTCCGAAGAATTGTTGAAAAAGGATGCTTCTGTACTGTTGGAGGCTCTGGAAAAAGCCGGTGCAGCATCCGGAACGCGGGAGTCCGTTTCTTCCACGGAACTGTTGAAGAAGGAAGGGTTTGAGAAGGCTGCGTACAATCATCTGGTGCTCATCGGAAGGAAAGGGACGGATCCTCTGCTGGAAAAATGCTGGGGACATCAGGCGGCAATAGATCCGGAAACAAAGACCTTTTATCGTCTTGGTTACGGGACTCTACGTGGTGATATCGGTTATGTTGAGTGTGACTGGAATCCGTTCCTTTTTTCAAATAAAGTTCGGACGAACTCTTTTACGACGGTAATCGTGAAGATTTCCGGAACATCCGATGCCGGTGTTCGGGCGGCTCTTGAGGCTTTTCGGAAGGGGCTGCTGAATGGAATCGTTCCTGCGGGAAAGGTGGAACGGGTGACGAAATCGATCCTTGATCGCGATCCTGATTCAACACCTCCGCCGAATCTTCCTCGAAAGGTTCGGGCGGGAGAGAGAAATGCCTATCTATCCGGCTGGACTCAACCTTCCGAGGAGGAATATCGGGCGTTTCTGGATGTCGCCGGTGTGATGCCCCGCAGAATGTGGCGTGTAAAATATCTTGCTGACGGGGCTTTGGAAGATGTTTCCGCACGCGCCTGGGTTAACGGCCTTCATCGTCTTGCCTATGGAAACTCTGTAATGATTGCGGAATTTGCAGATGCGTCCAGTGCGGAGAAAACCTTTCGGGCGCTTTCCCGTGTTCGAGGAGCAAAACGCGAAAAGGCCGGGTATTTGGAGCTTGTGACTTTTGATCAGCCTCGTGATGAAGCATTCGATAAATCCTACGGTAAAATCCATTATTTGCGGAAAGGAGCCTTGTTATATGCCGTTTCTCTGCCGGAATCGGCGATCCCTTCAATCATAAGGTAAGAACGCGTGATCTTTTTTCTTCCAGAAGGAACGACGGAGATACCGTTTTACTCTGCTTCCGCCGCTTGTTTCCGGAGAAAGGCGGCGATATTATCTGCGACCTTTGCCGGAACTCGGGAGGGATTCGCATATTCCATCATGCCGGGTGTTCCTTTGCCGGGAAGCATCAGATGATTCAGGTCGTCATAGAGAATAAATTGACAGTTTGGTTTTCCGTTCAGTGCATTTTTCCAGAGATCCAGATGATGCGGCTGAACCTGAAAGTCGCGTTCCCCTTGCAGAAAGAGCATAGGGCGGCTGATCTTTTGAGCCATTGAGAGCGGATTGTAGGAACTGAGATCTTTCCAGTAGGCGAACATTGGTCCGGGAAGAGTTTCTCGGGTTGGATGTTTCAGGATCTCCGTCTGTTTCCGGAGAGCGGCAAGAGCTTTCTTTTTTTCTGTTTCCGGAAGAGTGCTGTTCTGGCGGATAAGATAGATTCCCTGTTCTTCCAGCACATCTGGCAGGGAAGTGGCTGGCGCCGCCAGAAAAAGATATCCTGCCGGAATGGATGTTTTCGATGCGATGCGTGGAAGTATCATTCCCCCGAGGCTGTGACCAAGAAGCCAGATTGCATTTTGATTAATCTCTGGAGTGTTTTTCAGTAAATGGATGGCTTCCAGAGCGTCATTGACGGTTTCATCGTCAATCGTGACGGATTGACGCTTTTTGAACTCCTCTGGATAAACAAAGGTACGTTTGTCGTAGCGCAGAACCGCGATATTCCGTTCTGCCAGCAGTTCAGCAAGATCGCGGAAGGGCTTGTTGGACTGGATTGTTTCATCTCGGTCATTTGCTCCTGAGCCGTGGATCAGGAGGACTGCGGGATATGGTCCTTTTCCCCGGGGAAGGGTCAAGGTCCCTGGAAGAGCGGAGGCCCCGCCGATTTTGACGGACTGTTCCCGGAGGAGGGACGCAGGAGACTCTTTCTTCTCTTCCTGTTGTGGACGGACATAAAATCCGCAAAGTTTTCCATTCGAATCAATACTGAGAAAACAGTTCAGAATCTGACGTTCCAATCTGGCTTTCTGGGAAAAAACTGTAATTCCATTCATGGTCGTCACTTTTGTCGGAACACCCTCAAGAGAGTGCAGCTTGCCGAAGATTGTGGAAATTTGAAGAACTCCGAGGGCGAGAGTTCCGTTGTCGATAGCCTCTTTCATTTCCGGTGAAGAGTGGGGCTGGAGGGCTTTCAGGTCGCCGCTGAAGAATGCTTGGCAAAGGAGGGCGGAACGCTGTGGATCAAGTTCTGGCTCCATTGGCTGAGAAAAAAGATATGACGAGAGGGTGATCAGGAAAAAAAGAGTGAAAATGAATCGTTTGACGAGCATAAATTCCTTTTTGACGGTTATATGACGGAATCTTGATACTTGGAATGACGGCTATTGTTATTTCGGGGAGACGGCTTTTCGGAGACCCTCCCCTGCAAAGTTGAAGGCGCAGACGGCAAGGAAGATTGCCAGTCCCGGCCAGAGAGTCAGATGCCAGTAGGTCAGCGGATCGGGAAAGGCCTGCCGCAGCAGTTCTCCCCAGCTTGCTGCGGGATCCTGGACCCCGAATCCGAGAAAGCTCAGAGAACTTTCCGCGAGAATCGCTCCGGCGACGTCGAATGTGAATGTGACGAAAATTGGTCCGGAGACGTTTGGCAGAATATGGACGAACAGAATTCTTCGTACCGGCACTCCGAGAGTCTCTGCCGCTGCGATATAGGGCAGGGAACGCTGCTTCAGAGTTTCTCCGCGGACCAGACGGCAGAGTCCCGGCCAGCCGCCGGTGAATCCGATCACCAGAATCACCAGAAGAATCGACTGGCGCGATCCGTAATCCAGCATGATCGACATCAGAATCAGAAGTAGAAGAAACGTGGGGAAACAGATGACGATTTCCACAAAACGCATAATGATCAAATCCGTTTTTCCCCCTTTGTACCCAGTGAAAAGTCCCATAAAGGTCCCAATGATCAAAGAGATCAGGGTTGCCAGAAAACCGACCGCAGTTGAGACTCTAGCCCCATAGATCATTCTTGCCATGACATCTCTGCCCGCGTGATCGACACCTGCCGGATGTTCCCAGGAAGGTTTTTCATAAGGAGTTCCTCCCGTTTCAAACGGTCCGCAGGCGACCGGTGGAAAAACTACGATTCCTCCAGCGGCGCGAATCTCCTTTGCTTTCTCTTTCCAGCTGATTCGATCCGGCGGGGGCGAAAACAGGAAAAAAGGAATCGAGACAATCACTGCCAGACTCAGATATATAACGGGCTTCCTGCGGATGTTCCAGAATTTCATTCCAAGAGCTGCCAGTGCAGCAAGGGGAAGGTACAAGAGAAAAAAATTGAAGGTTTTTTCTACAAAAATTTCCGGGCTGTCTGTGGAAAACAGGGCAGGAAAGAAAGGAAAGGAGACCGACCCATCCTTAATGACCAGCAGAGGCAGTCTGTTTGCCAGCAGAGGCGCAAACACTGCTACTGCCAGCATAAGAATAATCAGAATGAACCCCGTAACCGCAGTCCAGTCGGAAAAGAAGCGTCTGCGGATTTGGACCGCGGGGGAATCTTCCTCAATGGACAGCGGACTCTTCTTCATCAGATCGGCTTACTGCGCTGCGTTCATATCCGTTGTGAAGAGAAGATAGACCGAGAGCAGCAGGAAAAATGCCGCCACTGCCACAGAATAGAATACCAGTGCCACCAGCGGCAGACCTGTCGCGGCCGCGTCATGGAAGTAGAACAGCGGATTGATGAAAACGTAATGGAGCAGAAACAGAACATCGTCAAGATAAGGAATCATTCCTTCCGGAAAAATCGCCATGGTCAGAGGAACAAATGCAACGACTACGGAGAATACCAGATAAAGCGCTGTAAAAATCATTGCTCCGAGAGCTCCGCCCATGATGGAAAACGTAATATTTGCCGCAATCAGGGGCAGGAGAATCAGTGCCGGTACAAATTGCCGCACCGCGACCTCCCAGCTGTTGTACGGAATTACCCCAAAACCGAAAAATTTACTGGAAACAAAAAGCATCAGCTGCAGGAAAAGAAAAATGGAGTATGCCATGACGACGATGGCGATGTACTTTCCAGCCAGATAATTGAAACGGCCGACCGGTTTGGAAAGAATGACAAGAATGACTCCCGTGTTGATGTCGGAAGGAATCTCCGAGGATCCGTAGAACGAGGAGATCAGAATACTGATGATCAGCGCTACGCAGGAACCCATTGCAATCGAGGTTGTTCGGGTTTCGCCGGAAAATGCGTAGGAGAAAAGAGATCCCCTTGCAATCTGTTCACTGACAGGATCTGCCGTATTGGTGAAAATGCAGATCAGCGCAGCAACAATCATTAGCAGATAAAATGCGGATTCGCGCATTTTCAACAGGGAAAACTGAGCAATGGCCCACATGGCATAACCTCTATTTCGTATTCTTTTTTGCTTCGAGATATTCTTTCAAGGTCGGTTTGTCTCCGTTCCTTAAAGCATCCCTGAGCTGGATTGATTTTTCAAAAGCCGGCTGGTCATTCAAATATACCGCGCAGCGGGAAATCTGATCGTACATGCCGTGGTAATCCTTGAAGGGAATCTCCTTCAACTCTTTTTTCAGAAGCGGCCGCAGAAGAGCCATTTTCTTTTCCGAATCCGCACGGAAACTGTTCTGTCTGCGCAGAGCTTCCAGAAATCCCTGATACTGATCCGCGGGATCCTGGAATGTCAGGATGAATTTGTGGAAATCGGCAAGCGGTACCGCATTTTTTCTGCCGATGTCTCCGGCAATCTGCGCATAGATTTTCAGCATCTGCGGATCTTTTGCATATTCAGGATTTTTTAGAAGATTTTTTATGATGGTTCCCCGCTCTCCCGGATCCTTTGTATGGCGGACCAGTTCAAATGCGGCATCCAGTTTCGGTTTGCCGGGAGCTGCTTTTTCAAATTTATCACGCAGAGCCAGCAGCTTCCGGTAATCATTGACGGAATAATTGTCGAGACTGGCATTTACCTGGTTCTGGAGTTTTTCTGCATCCAGAGAAAGCTGCATCATGCTGCCGACTAGTTCCGTATCGCGGGGCAGTTCTCTTTTATTGGCAATTCGTTTTGCCGCATCGGTGCTGATGCGTTTTGCGTTCCGTTTGATATTGTCAAGCATGGAACTGTAATCCCGGATGATAAAAAACGAGAGCGGCTTGTCGAGCAGAGGTTTGAGAAATTCAACATTGATGACATGGGCGTTGGGCAGACCAAGTTTTCCAAGTCTGTCGCGTCCTTCGCGCCATGCGTAGAACAGTTCGAGAGGATCTTTCAGCGTGTTAAGATAAGAATAATAACGTTTGAAGGAAATGGCTTTCGGATTCTTGGGATCATAAAGCATTCTTCCGTATGCAAGATAGAGTCCCGGCAAATCCGCATATTGAGGATCATTGATAAAAGGCAGCATCAGCTCGTTATGTTCGTTCATATCTTTGGTATGAACGGCGAGCTTGTATGCGTTCTGGAGTTTTTCTTCTTTTGTTTTGGACAGATCGTATTTTTGTCTGAGATCAAGATAAGTGGCTCTGTACTTCAGTTCCTCTCTAGTTTTCTGCGGGAGCCAGTCAAGAACTTTGGCGAAATCGACCTTTTCACGTTTGATCGGTTTCAGCATGGCGCGGCGCAGAATGGATTCCGAAGCAAAATAGACAACGAGAGAAATAAACAAGACCACCACCATTCCGATGGTGGCGGTCTTGTGTCTTGTAATCGTCTTCTTGGAGGAAAACATTATTTCTGCTTTGCTCCACAGTAGGTGCAGAAGGGAGCGTTGCCGTTCTTAAGCGGCTTTTTGCAGGTCTGGTTTTTGCAGAGTCCCCAGACCGGAAGGCTGGTTCCGCAGGAGGAGCAGAACTTTTCACCGGCTCCATACGGAGAGGTGCAGTTGGAGCAGATGTGAGCTTTGTCAAAGACTTTCGAGATGACCATGTCGGCATATTTCTTGCCTTCGGCGGTCGGTTTGTAGTCTTCGGAAGCGACTTTGACGTCCTTGAGAGCCTTGATCAGGCGATCATTGAGGTTCTGGGTATTGGCGCCTTCGTTGCGATAGGAGCCTTCCGCTCCGATTTTCTGATTGTTTTCCCACTCGTTGTAGAGAACTTTGAGGAGAGCAAGTTTTTCGTCGCCTTTGAGGGACTTGTCTTTCTGGACCATGTCTTTTGCTTTCGCCCGGAAGAAGCTGCTGACCACATAGGAAGCTCCGGAATCGCTGCCGGAACGTTTCATGGACATTTCAAAGAATTCAGCCGCTTTTTCATAGTTGGCGGGCTTGGCGTTGTGCATCATCACATAGCCGGCATAGAACGGGATCTGCCAGTTGTTCTTGAGATACTGATTGTTGCAGGCGGTGGTCAGGAACTCGATTGTCTTGTTCGGATCCGCGATGGACATGATCAGAGCGCCATCCTTGTAGATCTTTTCAAGATTCGGGTCGAGCTTCATGAGTTCTTCGAGTTTTTCGGCAACCTGCTTCACATTGGATTCATCCACGGTGTTGAGGGAGCCGAGATAGTTGACAAGTCTCATCCACTGAACGTCGGAGGCAAACTTGTGGAATCCGGCGATCGGGGAACCGGAAAGATCTTTCTTTTCCGGGCAGAACGAATGCTGCATGGTGTTGAGCTTCATGGAAAGAAGGGTGGCGGCAACACATGCGACAACCAGGATAATGATATAAATCGGTGTTCTTTTCATTCTAAACACTCCTATGATTACTTAATGTCTTTGCGTTCAAAGACGATACTGGCGATGGAAAGCGCAAATGCCGCATAGCAGATGCCCCAAAGCGTGACGAGGAGGATGTACATCCACGGAATCTGTACCTGATAGACCGCATTCGCTCTGAAATTGAACAGATCAAGGTCCGGGAGAATACCGCCGTAGAGAACAGGAATGCCGGCAAGCACTTTCGTGGAGAACGCAAACCAGACCACCACAACCGTGATAATCGGAGCAATCACTTCCGGCAGCAGAACTGCAAACAGAACTCCGAGTGCCGACATCGGAATCAGGGCCAGGATTACCAGCAGATGGGTCTGGAACATCGTCACTCCGATTCTTTCGCCGAAGGACATGTTGAACACAAAGAAGGAGCCAACTGCAATCAGCGCACAGATAATCGCTCCCGTGATCACGCAGCCGCACATTTTGCCGAGAAGATACTGGAATCTTCCAAGCGGTTTGGAGAGAAGCGTTGATGCAACTCCTTCGCGCAGCTCCTTCGGGATTTCAAACGTCAGGGAAATGACTACCAGCATGGCCGCAATCGAGTTCAGAACGAGCGATACGTCGATCATAAGTTCCTTTTGCAGACCCATTGAGAGAACATCATAGTTGATGGCGCTGGCAACAAGCACCAATGCACACAGAATCAGAAAGTACACGACTTTCATCCGCAGTACGTTTTTCCAGGTACCGCTTGCGATTGTTATGATCTCATTCATAACCTTCTCCTTTTTTTATTGTTTATTTTGTAGAGTGTTCTTTTTATTATGCAAAACCGGCAGATGCCGGTTTTTCACAAGAGTTACACGTTTGCGTTTTCCACGGTGCGGAAGAAGAAATCCTCCAGTTTTTCTCTGGAGGCGGAAATGGTCAGCGCATCCGGAGAATCTTTTTTCATATCCTCTATTTTTTTCAGCAGTTCGGGGTTGTTATGCGGGAAGGAGAGGGTCCAGCCTCCGTCGGGATTCTTTACACTTCCCTCCGCATCGGCCATCAATTCCTTGAAAACTTTGTCTGCTCCGGCGGCAATCACAACATTGATTCCGGATGCTGCCAGGAGTTTGTCCAGTTCTCCAGTACAGAGAAGGTGCCCTTTCTTGAGAATTGCGATCCTGTCGCAGATCTCTTCCACGTCTGAGAGAATATGGCTGCTGAAAAAGACGCTCGTCCCTTTTTTCTGCTGTTCGATGATAATCTGTTTGAATTCCTGTCGGCCGTATGGATCCAGACCCAGAAGCGGCTCGTCAAGAATCAGAAGTTCCGGTTTGTTGAGGATGGCCTGCGCAACTCCGATTCGCTGAAGCATTCCTCGCGAAAAGGAACCGAGTTTTTCTTTTGCATGTTCCGTCATTTTTACGGTATGCAGAGCCTCTTCAATGGTTTCATTGCGCTGCTCGGAAGGAATACGGAGCAGTTTGGCACAGATGCTCAGAAATTCTCTTGCCGTCAACTGTTTGCTGAATGCAGGAGAATCCGGAAGAAAGCCGATCCGTTTTTTGACATCGACATCGTAAGCCGGTTTTCCCAGTACGATTGCTGTGCCTTCTGTCGGCTTGATCAGATCCATCAGAATCTTGATTGTGGTCGTTTTTCCGGCTCCGTTCGGACCGAGAAAGCCGAAAACAGAACCGCGGGGGACTGAAATAGTTAAATTGTCCAGAGCTTTTGTTCCTTTTGCAGAAAACCACCGCTTATAATTTTTGGACAACCCTTCTATTACAATAACATTTTCTTCCATGACCACTCTTCTCCATGGTTATTTTTCCGGTAAAAAACACACCATTCCTGAATGCTGAAAAATTTTATCCCGCATAAATTATATCATGGGAAAGCGGTAGAATCAACCCGGAAAAAAGTTTTTTTCAAAAAAAACAAAGAATTTCACGGTTTTTTTCAAAAAAAAAACATATTTTTGGAATTTTCTAAAATAAACCATAATATATTGTATACTATGGTTTATTTCTGTGTGTTTGGCCGGAACTTAAAGATTGGATTTGAGAAAGCGGACCGCGTCGGCGATATCTTTTTCCGGATGGCTGCCGACTTCCCGTTCGATTGTGAGAAAGCCGTCATATCCGACTTCGCGGAGCGCTTTGAGGTACTCGTTCCAGTCCACCTGTCCCTTGCCGAGTTCCACTTCCCGGAAGAGCTCTCCGGTTTCCGCAACAAGCTGATCGAATCCGCCTTCAGCGAAGGCATCGTAAACTCGTTTCGGGTCGCAGTCCTGAAAATGAATTCCGTCTTTTGCATGGGTGTGCACGATGTATTTTCCCAGCAGCCTGACTGCGGCGGCCGGATCGGCATTCTGAACCATGACCAGGTTCGCGGGATCCATGTTCACTCCGATATTTTTGTGATCGACATCAAGCAGAAACTGATTCAGCTGTTCCGGGGATTCGGGACCGGTTTCGATGGCAAGCACCATTCCGTTGTCCGCGGCAAGGGCTCCGACCGTCTGGAGCGTTTCGACAACTTCCGCATACAGTTTTGAGTTCCGGTCCGATGGAACCACTCCAATGTGGGTCGTAAGAACATGGGTATTGAAGATTCGAGATGCTTCCATGATCCGGCGGGTTTTCTCAATCCGTTCCGGATTGCCCGGCGGATCGGAAAATCCATGACCTCCGAGATCGGAACAGACAGCTGAAAAAACAAGTCCATTCTTTTCCGCCGTTTCCTTGAGAATTTTCAGCTTGTCCGGCGAATCGTTCAGCATGTCCAGATAAGGGCTGACCGCATAGATTTGAATTCCATCCGCTCCGAGTTCGCGTGCGCGCGGAATGCCCGTCTCCAGCGGACAGCGCAGCGATTCCACAATCATTCCGATCTTCATGTTCACACCTCTCTGATCATAAACTGTTTTCTGCCCGGGATGCGCGTCTTCTCCGGGCGTTTCAGATTTTTGATTTTCCGAGTCCGGCTGACATCAGGATTTCCGAGTGGTTCCGGACGTTTTCTTCACGGTTCTTTTTTTTGTGTTTCGTGTCTGTTTTTTGGCAGGAGCTTTCCGATCGTTTTCCAGAGCGGCCGCGGGATCGGCGGCACGTGCGTAGCCCCAGTCGAGAAGCTGACGGACAAAACGGTCCCGTTCCTTCCGGAGCGGATATCCCGTGACCACCGCCACCAGACGGCGATTGTCACGCAGACAGGTCGCCGTAAGACAGAATCCCGCACGATTGATGAATCCTGTTTTCAGTCCATCCACACCCGGTGCCGCTTCCGGAGAACCTTTGATCAGATAGTTGTGGTTCTTGATTTTCATAAATCCTCTGGTGCCGGGTTCGCGGAAGGTGTCCATCCAGGTGGACGCCCACTGGATCAGCTGCGGATGACGGAGAGCCTCCTCCGCAAGACGTGCCATCCCTTCCGGACTCGATACATTGTCGAGCGAGGCTTTTGCCCCGGGAAGTCCATGCGGATTGTGAAAACGGGTGTTCGCCATGTGAATCTGAGCGGCGCGTTCGTTCATTCGTTTGACAAATGCCGAGACATTTCCCTGGCCGACGTATTCCGCGATCAGATAGGCGGCATCGTTTGCGCTCTTGATCGAGGCGGCTTTCAGCAGGTCGCGCAGAGGAAACGTTTCCCGTGTGTCCAGATACACCTGGCTGCCGCCGATTTTCATCGCCGCCGTGGAGACTTTGATCGGTGTATCCAAAGTGAGTCCGTTTCTTCCGGCAAGCACATCTTCATACGCGATCAGGCAGGTCATGATTTTGGTCATGGAGGCGATCGGATAGGCCTGACGCGGATTTTTCGCCCAGAGCACATTTCTTGTATTGAGATCCACCAGAATTCCGGAGGTGGCGTTCCGGCTGCCGGGAAGCGCCGGAATGTTTCCGTTGACTGCATACTGATAGATGAACGGTTTTCCGTAATTGTGGTTGACCGGGATCGGAGGAGCTTCGGGAAGACGCGGGGAAGATGTCTGCACGGATTCCGTCTGAACAGGGGTCGGGTCAATGACGAATTTCGGTTCCGGTTTCTGCGGAGCTTCATTCTCTGGTCCGCGATTTTTTGCGAGCGCATCCTTCTGCGAATAGACGCAGGAGAACAGCACCAGCGCATGAATGACGATGATGACAGCCAGAATACTGAGGACTGTTGCGTACTTTTTCATTTTCCGGCGGCTTTCTTTTCGTCGTTCATTGCCTTGTTAATTGCTGTGAAGAGCGCCAGAATCGCCGCCTGGTCGATGTTCGGATGTTCACCGGCTCCGTAGAAGAGACGGTTGTCGGATTTCCGGCGGATTCCGACATATGCGATCGCCTTGGCGTCGGCGGTTCCCCCGAGAGTCTGTTCGGAGAAGTCTTCCAGAATGAAGTCATAGAGCGCCGCATTGTTCCGAATCGCATGAACCGTGGCGGAAATCGGACCGTTTCCGATTCCGGTGACTTCAAGCGGCTTTCCTTCGAAAAGGATGGAGAGCCGAACCTGCACAGTGGCATTGTCGTCGGCTTCCTCGGAGTTCGGAACGCGCGTATATTTCACGAGTTCCAGCGGTCCTTTTACACAGACGAAGTCCTCGCGGAACACCTGAATGAGTTCAGAAGCATCAATTTCATCGCCTTTCCGATCGGTGTAGCGCTGAACCGCGGCTCCGATTTCCGCATGCATGTTTTTCGGCGGATGAATTCCGTAATCGTGTTCAAGGACATAGACGATTCCACCTTTGCCCGACTGGCTGTTGATGCGGATCAGTTTCTCGTAGGTGCGTCCGACATCCGCCGGATCAATGTGAAGATACGGCATTTTCCAGCCGACTCCGAAGAGTTCCTCTGCCTCCTTCCGCTTTTCGAATCCTTTGCGGATGGCATCCTGATGGGAGCCGGAGAAGGCGGTGAAGACGAGCTGTCCGGCATAGGGATGGCGCTGGTGAACTTCGATTCCGCTGGCCTCTTCGACTGCTTTCACAATTTTCGGCAGATTCGAGAAATCCAGTTTCGGATCGATTCCGAGGGATTTCAGATTCAGCGCCATCGTGACGATATCGACATTTCCGGTCCGTTCGCCGTGTCCGAACAGTGTTCCTTCGACTCGTTCCGCCCCTGCAAGGAGGGTCATTTCCGTCGATGCCACAGCGCATCCCTGATCGTTATGGGAGTGAACGCTGATGGTGGTTTCCTCCATATAAGGATACTTCTGAATGAAGTAGGCGATCATGTCGGCATAGTGCCAGGGCGGTCTGCGTTCGACGGTCGCGGGCAGGTTCAGAATGAAATCATTCTTGGCCGATTTTCCCCATGCCTCCTTGACGGCAATGCAGAGATCAAGGCAGAAATCGATGTCGCTGTCCGTGAACTCCTCCGGGGAGAATTCGTAGGCGAGGACCTCTTTCATGCCGGCTTCTTCGACGAGACGCTTGACCAGTTTCGTTCCTTCGACCGCCATTTTCTTGAGTTCTTCACGGGATTTCCCGAACACGATCCGCCCATGCAGATCGGAGGTCGCCAGATACGCATGAAGGGTCGCTTTTCGGACTCCTCGGAGTGATTCCACGGTCCGTCGGATGAGATTTTCGCGCATCTGTGTGAGGACGCTGATTCTGACTCCGTCGGGAATATGATTTCCCTCGATCAGTTCGCGTGTGAATTCGAAATCGTCCTGGGAGGCGGAGGGGAACGCCACTTCGATTTCCCGGAAGCCGATCTCTGCCAGCAGTTTGAAGTACTCGAGTTTCTTTGCCGGATTCATCGGCATCGGAAGCGCCTGATTGCCGTCGCGCAGATCGACGGAACACCAGGCGGGGGCGACGGTCAGTTCCCGTTCAATCCAGTCCCGTTTCGCCAGCGGGATTCTTGCGGGGCTTTTGTATTTCGGGTTCATAAATGCTTCACCTGTATTTCCGCGGATTCTTCAGATTCCGCCTGCTCTGTAAAATGATTCGTAAACGATAATATACCATGCGAACGGGAAATGCAAAGCGGAAAACGATTTTTTTTCAGAGTGTTACCGGGGAAAAGCGGTCCGGTCAGGAATCCTGCAAGGTCCCGGAGGCCTGAAAATGGGGGTCTGTTCCGACGGAACTTTCGACATAGAAGCGGTTGCCGTCAATGGTTCCGGCTGTTTCCAGAACGGCGTCTGCGGCGGTTCCTGCAAGGAAGTTGACCTGTATTTCTGCGATCCGGGGTGCGGTTCCCCGTGTTTCGGCAAGCCAGTCGAACGCTTCGGTGACGTAGCGGGCGTTGTTCATGTGTCTGTTTACGTCGATCATGGATTCCGGGATCCGCATTCGGGAGGGATTCGATACCGGCAGACGCGGGAGTTTTTCGAGATTTGTGAAATTTCGTTCTCTGGCGCTGTTGTCCGGCAGTTTTGCCGGGAGGGTTTCGAGAACTTTCCGGGGATGCATCCGGATCTGATCGAGCAGAATCCAGCAGCTGGAGGCACGGGCAACGATTTCCTCGTTTTCATTTTTCAGAATGAATTCGCGTGTTGCGAAGAGTCGCTCGATTCCGGAGGGCCAGGTTGTGACGCTGATTGTTTCTCCGAGAAGCGGTGTGTGAAGGACCTGGAGTTTCAGGCGCGAAAGCACCCACATCAGTCCGATGGAATTCAGCGCTTCCAGTCCGACTCCGATGTGTTTTGCATGATTTGCCGCCGCCTCCTGCATGTAGTCGAAAAAGACATCGGCACGCAGAAAGCCCTCCCGGGTCACTTCCGTATGCCGGACACGGAACTGTTCCGTCCAGACCGGTAGAATTGAATTATCACTCATATTTGCCTCTCTTTGAATCCGCAGGCTGTTTTCCGGGGAATACTCTACTGCCATTTGTTTCTGATTTCAACTCCGGATTCCGAGATTCGGGACTCTTTCTCTTTCGCATCGAACGGAGAGGACGGAGGAGGAAACAGGGAACAGCCAGCCGCGCGGTACCGTTCAATCTGTTCATAGAGTTTCTCCGCCGGAAGTTCAAAGTGATCGGCAAGACACTTCACGCAGAAACACTGAATTATGGCACGATGGATCATTTTCCGGCTGAGACCGACATCATCCATATTCAGCTCTTTGCCGCAGCGCCGACAGTTCATTCGCTATGCTCCGGTGTTGCCCGGTAGACTTTGCAGCCGTAGGGCGGGAGAGATTCTGTTCGTTCCAAAACGATGCTTCCTGCGTCGTTTGTACTGAATGCGTCTTTCAGGCGCAGGGAAATCCCGCATCCGACAGGAAATCCGATGTCTTCCATTAACAGGGTCAGGCTGAGATCAGCATTGGTGAGGTTGAAGAATCCGATTGCCAGATCGCCATCTGCCAGCAGTTTTGTCATCAGGACTCCGCCCGGGTCTCTGCGCATCACGAAGGGCTGACGGCATTCCGGGTCCTGATTGATATCGAGCAGGCTCCGGTTGGAAATTAGAGCAAGGGTTTCCGCATCCATATTGCGCAGATCGCATCCGAGGAAAAGGGGGCTTCCGACGATGCACCAGATCCCCATCTGGGTCCGGTAGTGTTCCATGGAACCGCCGGAGGTTCCGACGTGGCCGCGCCCGAACATGCCGATCGTCAGCATGTCAAGGTCGTTGAAGCACTGGGGGCCGGAAAAGCAGAGTTTGTCCAGCTGGGGCGTGACAATGTCCCGCATGGAGACAGGATTGTCGTGCATATCCCCGCCGGAACGGTACATGTGCGCACCTGCCGCCCGCATCCATTCCCCCGCGTGATCGAAGCCCCAGTTGCAGGCGGAGAAGAGAATATCGCGTCCGCTGAGGCGCAGAGCGTTTCCCATGCGCCGGTAGAGCAGAGGTCCGTTTGCTGTTTCGGGTTTGTGGCAGAAATCGTATTTCAGAAAATCGACACCCCACTCGGCAAACGTTTTCGCATCCAGAAATTCGAATCCGAAACTGCCCGGATAGCGGGCGCAGGTCATGACTCCGGCGCAGGAATAAATACCAAGTTTCAGGCCCATCCGGTGGAGTTTGTCTGCGAGAGCGGGGATGCCTCCGGGAAATTTTTTCCTGGAGGGAAGCAGTTTCCGGGTCCGGGGGTCGCGTTCGTGCTCGGACCATCCATCGTCAATGACCACATAGCGGTAGCCGAGTTTATCGAGTCCGGAAGTGATCAGGGCGGTTGCATTTTCCAGAATTACGGTTTCGGACACATCCGTTCCGAATGTGTTCCAACTGTTCCATCCCATCGGGGGAAGATTGAGCAGCATTGTCTCCTCCTTTCGGATTATCGTGTTTTTCCGTGTTCCGCGTTCTGCCAGAGTTCATGCATGTATTTCCGCACGAAACGGTTGCCCATGCCGAATCCGCCGTTCCAGAGATGCCAGGAGAAGCCGGCATGTTCGAGAATTTCCGTTACATCGCGGGTCCAGCAGATCGCGCTGGCTTCGGAGGATCGGTTCGCCCAGCCGACCACACCGAATTCGCCGCAGTGCATTGGAAGACGGAATTCCGCATGAAACTCCAGAATGGGTGCCAGTGCCGCACCGAGGCTCCAGCGGTCGAACCAGAGCAGAGCGTCTCCGTACAGATAGACTTTTCGTCCTTCCGGAACATAACCGGGATAGAAGACTCCCGGGGCCTGAGCGTTGTTCTGTGAAACCTTCTGGTGCGTGAATGAGTGAGGAGTATAGAAATGGAATGTGACAACGCGCGTTCCGTTGAATTCGGGGGGAAGGTAACTGAAATAACCGGAGGGATTCCCCATGTCGATACCGGTCAGATAGATTGGTGTTTTTGCATCGTGTTTGCGGATTGCGGCGATGCATCGTGTTTCCAGTTCATTCCAGATCTTTTCCGATCCCCATTTTGCTCCCGGTTCGTTGTAGAGATCATAGCCGACAATGATTTCCGGATAGCGGGAGCAGAGTTTTGCAAGTCGTTCCCAGGTTTCCACATAGCGTTTCTGTCCAGTTCCATCCGGCGGAAAGGATTTTCCGTAGTTGATGTCGAAGGAGAAGTGGTGAGGATCAATCAGAAGGGGAATCCTGTGCTCGGCGGCGGTCTTGAGTGTTTGTTCGAATTTGCTCCAGACCTCTTCGGGCGGACGGCTCTTCTCGCGACCCATGTGAAGACGGACCCAGTGTGCGCCATCTTTGTACTGGCGGATCAGGTCTTCCGGAGAGCGGTAATAGACGTTGACTCCGCGCCGAACCGGCAGATTTGTCCGGTCCCGGGGGATGGTACACGTTATCGTGCTGCCGTTGGCAAATTGCCAGAGACCGTATTTCATCGGATATTTTGCGGTGCGCACGGCGTTGGGAGCATCGGCACCGGCGAGTGTCATCAACGGCGGAACCGGGGCGATCGGACGGGGCTTCAGATTCCAGTCATTTTTCCGTTTTTTGTGAGTGTAGATATATGTTGCCTTACCGTTTTTTACCCGTTCCCGGACGGAAACCGGCGGCGCGGCGGCGATTTCCGCGAAAAGCTCCGCCTGCCGCGGATATTCCGCCGGATGAAGGTTCGCGGTCGGCAGTTTGACAATGCCGACATAGCTTTTCCGAGTCATGCTCATTTTCAGAATACCTTTTTCAAAGGAGACTTCAGTCGGGCGCGCTCCCGGCAGCAGAGCGAGGGTCCAGTGCCGGTTCATCAGGAGCAGGAATGGTCTTGAGATTTTTTCCGGATTCAGTTTCCAGACGGATTTCTCTTTGAAAACAGCCGCATTTCCGACACCGTATTCATTGATGTATTCCAACCGTTCCGGAGGAGTCGAAAATCCGGAAAGCGTGAGGGTTCTGACTCCATCGACGTCCACCATCGGAGTGAGTACATGGAAGCGGTATTCGATCCCGTCAGCTGTCCGCCAGAGGGAACCGGTCCAGTTCCGCGACACCGTGATATCCTGGACCGGTTCTGTAAAATCAATCTTGCGGAAATCGGGTTTTCCGTTTGATTTCCAGAAAATTTCGCGGATGCGTTTGTCCTCAAGCAGACGGAAGCGGAAGCCGTCCTGATACTGAAGATCAAAAGGAGTCGGTTCGTAGAAAAACACTCCTTCCGGATGTTTCCGGAATCCGAACGGCGTGTAATCGCGGAGGTAGGTATACGGATTGAAGGCGGTCAGCGGGGCAGGAGCAGGAAGCTCTGCAACCTGTTTTCCCAGGCGCTCCAGAGTGGCGGAGAGTGCCGGAAAATCCATTTTCCCAAGCAGGGCATAGGCCTCTTTAATTGCTTTTTTGAGTTCCGGAGCCAGTGGGATCGATCGATGGCGTGCTTCATCCGCGATTGAATAACAGCGAGCACGCGAATCGAGAAATTTTTCCACTCGGTCCATGGTTTTGCGATCGAATGTTTCCGAGGTCAGCAGTTTCAGCACTTCAGTGCGGTCCAGTTCCGGCTCGGAAGGCTGGGAGAGTGCCTGCAAATAAAATTTTTTCCCGTCTTTCAGGATGTCCATCGGGGGCGCCAGTTTGATCTTTTCTCCTGCGATGGAGAATTCGATACGGTAGGTGCTGGATTTTTCAGGAACTTTGGCGAGGGGAATGCGAACATTGAATGTTCCGGGGGAGGACCAGAGCGACAGCGATTTTTGAGCGCCTGCAATGGTCACACTCATCTGCTGCCGCTCGAATCGGATGGAATTTCCCCATCCGTAAGTTCCGTTGTAATCCGTGGAACAGAGCGTGCCGCCCAGCAGAAGAGCCGTCGGTTTTTCTTTTTTCTCGCCTGAAAAAACAATCAGCGGGAGTTCCTGCATTTGGAATCCGTTCGGAACCTGGAGTTCATAAATGCAGTGGAGCTTTTGATCCCGGATGGAAAACATGGCGGAATATTCCAATTTTTTCTTTCGGAGTTCAATCCATCCCTGCCAGGATTCTCCAGTTGCGTCTTTTTTTTGCACAAGATTTTTGCTTCGGTCCGCGACGGAACAGAAATTCCATTCGGGAATGACGATGTTCATTTCAAAGGAGAGCGGTGGAACGCTGTTTCCCATATTGAGGTGAACGAGGCCGCCGCGTTCAATCTGTGCGTTTCCTCCGCGGAAGGAGAGGGGTGCTCCATGAAGCGGGATCACCGTGCAGGAAAACAAAGCCAGAGAACAAAGAATGCGGATGGTTGTTTTTTTCAGAAAGGGATAAGCTTTCATTGGAATCACTTCTTTCGGATTAATCTTTCGTCCATTGGATCAGCGGTTTGATTCGAGGCCAGGCGTGAGCCGTGATCAGTTCTTTTGCACCCGGGTACTGGAAGCTTTGCGTGTGTCCGTCGATGAAAACGATGTTCATTTCCGGATGGCGGTAATCCAGCCAGTTTTGCGGATCTGGGGTCCATTGGTTGATTGCCCAGATTCCAGTGTTCTGATTGTCGAAGAGAAGAAGGGTCCGTGTTGGCTGCGGCGCCTGCTGCAGACGTTTATTGTTCAGTTCCTGATTGGCATTGTAAGAATGATAACCGGATGAATTTGCCATGGTGGAATTCAAGGAAGAGCGGAAACTCGGGCATTTGAGCATGGGATTTTTTCCATAATCCTTTGTTTTGTACATGTAATAGGTGAGGTAAGAGGCCCAGTTTCCGTTTGCTATGTAGAGATTTGTACAGTCGTAGATGTATCCGTCATTGTCGTCACAGTACATTACTGTATGGGTTCCCAGCTGTTTCAACTGGCTCAGACAGGTGGCTGAATAGGCTTTCGAGCGAGCTTTGTTCAATGCTGGTAGAAGGAGAGATGCAAGAATGGAAATAATTGCAATAACAACTAAAAGTTCTATCATTGTAAATAGATCCAGTCTGCGAAGAGTCATTCTTTCTGAAGTTGCTTTGTTTTGTGGCATTTTATCTCCTTTGTGTTCTCAGAGGGGGTATTGGGAACGGAACGCGATGGAATCTGCGGAATCCGCAGTTTTTCATTTCCGGTTGACTGGAGCAGGTTTTCCATTCCGGTAGAATTCCAGTTCAATTTTCACTTCTTCGGAAATCACGGGAGTTCCGGTCGGGTCTTTCAGCTGCTGCAGGAAGTTATCTGCAAGGAGACGTGCCGGTGTTTCATTCAGGCGTTTTGCAACGTATCCGGTAAAGGGGATATCGGCGTAAAGTTCGTACTGGCGGCAGACAAGACGGCATTGCTCGCTGATTTCAAAATGTTCCGTGAGGAATGGCCAGAGTGCGCCGAAACGTCCTTCCAGAATGATTGCGTCAAAGGCGAGTCCGTAGTTCAGAAGGGGTTTGAGCTGAGGTAGGATTTCTTCAGGGGTTCCCTGAAGCAGCAGACAGCGTTCCGCCGGAACGCCAAACTCTTCGCAGGCTCGATGGAAGCCGCGGATATTGGGTTCCACCGGGTAGCTGTTGTTCAGGATCAGCGGATGACGTCTTCCTTCCGAGAGAAGCTGCTTCATGATCCTGTAATAATCCTCTTCAAAATTCCATGCGGCGCCGCTGGCGAAACCGCTGGTGAAGCCGAACTCCACGATGGGAAGTCCCGATTCCTTCAGCTTTTGGATGACCGGATGGACCGATTGTGATGGAAACATCCAGATCAGTCCGTCGAGTTGATAATAGGAGATGGTTTCAAACGCGTCCTCCTGTTTCTGGAGATAGATGTTCTGGGCAAAGAAGTTGCCGGAACGTCCCAGAAGTTCCTCCAGAAACGGATTTGAATCAATCAGAACGCTTTTGTCGTAAAGAACATAATTGCCCGCACCGTTGATGACCCCGATGATCCTGGGAGTTCCCCAGTTGGGACCGAAACTTCCGGGTACGGTCAGATAGCCGCCTCTCCTGCAGGGGATCAGATGCCCGCTGCCGACCAGGTCCTGAAGCGCTTTCAGTGCTGTCGGATGGGATACTCCAAACATCTGTGCAAGTTTCCGCGCCGAAGGAATCTGCCGCGGAATCGCGCCTCCGCGGAGAACCTGTTCGACAATATACTGCCGAATCTTCATAAACTCGCTCTGTGTACTGGAAATGTGGATGTTTTTCATATTTACTTACCACCAAGTTATCACTAGTTTACATAATTATACCACAAAGGAGAAGCTTTGTCAAGATGGAAGAATGGAAAATCGGATGATTTTCTTTTTCCGAGGATTTTCCGGCTTCTGAGCGGAGCGGAGGCCGAAACGGTTATGAGCCGGGAAAGAGATGAAAACACTTCTGCGGAATTTCAACTCCTCGCCAGAAAAACGGTTCGTTCCGGAAGTTGGCGACGACCTCCATTCCATCCGAAAAAACGGTCCGTGCAGCTGCACGCGGACGGCGTTGCTCATCGAATTCCGGAGCGGTCAGGAATTCGTGAAACATCATCTCCGCAAGGAATGTTTTCCGCAGTTCCTTTGAAATCCGGTAATTGAGCGGATCGAATGCGGTCGGAAGCATGCAGTAGAGAGCGACATACGCCATGTATTCATCTCCGAACGCTCCGTAGGCGCTGCTTTCCGCGGTGTAGTTCAGGACTGCGTCGTGATAGACCAGCTGCCAGAGGGGAATCGGCAGAACGGGAATTCCGAGGGAGACCCACGGTTCCGCGGAGATCGGCCCGAAGGCGCCGAGATCAATGATGTCTACGCAGAAATCGTTCGGCTGCTGTTCTGTTGCAACGGAACCCATAAGCTCTTTAGCGTACTGGAAGAGGGCGCGCCGGTTTGCCAGATCTTCGCGTTCTCCGTGCGGATGATCCGGATGGGCGCACTTCACTGCGTGCGCGGAACCGAAAACATCCAGATAGATGCTGCCTTTTCCGAGCATTTCGCGGATTTTCGGCAGATCCCGGCGGGCGTATTTCATACTGAAATCCGTGCAGAGGCGGACCGAACGGCCGCCGCGCCAGAGATAGCCCCGTTTGAGTCTGCCTTCGGTGTCGTGTGCCATTTCGTATTCGTTGAATTCGGGACTGTTTTCATAGCATTCGTAGTAGTTGTCATGAACGGAATAGATGTAATCCGGAGAAAGAGATCTGCCATACTCTGCGGCGGCTTTGAACTCATTGACAGTCCCGCGTTCCGGATTCGGGGGAAAACGGGTCGGATACATGCTGTCGAATCCGCCGTGGTTCCAGCCCATGTTGTAGATGCAGACACGGTCGAAACCTGTTTCGTGAGCCTTGTCGAAAATCTCGTATGCCGACCAGTTCGCCGATTTTTTTTCGTATACGGCCTCTTCCGGTTTCATGACGAAGTAACTGTACGAGTGTTCCAGGGGTGGTTTCCGCATGGAGTAGACGTCGTGTTTCCAGATGACAGCGCCGATAAGTTTTTCCACTTCCGGCGATTGTCTGATTTTTTCGGTCAGCGGGACAAATCTTCCTTCCTCCCTGACGATTCCGCGATACCATTTGGCGAACTCGTTATAGTCCGCCCCCTGCCTCATTCCGTACAGATGGAGTTCCCGCGGATATGCCGCGGTTGTTTTCTGGAACAGGTATTCCATGTTGAAGACGGTTTCGCCGGGATGACTGCGGTTGATGTCGAGCGAGGTCTGCTGATCACAGCAATCTTTCTGGTAGACGGCCAATCCTCCGTGTTCCGCGCTGAGAATGCCGAAGATCGGCATGTTCGCAGGAGAATAGCTGTAACGGATTCCTCCCGGAGCGGTCTGCGGGAAGGTGAGCAGAGCTCCGAAGCCGAACGGGAGTGGACATTGGGCTCTTTCCGTGCTGCGGAAGCGGAGGAGTCCGTGCGGGAAAATGACTTCGCATTCTTCCCGGTCGAGATTTTCCACGTTTCCCGTGCGGAAGACGACGTGATCCGCTTCGAGCCGGATTGTGAAATGAAATTGCAGATCCGGTCCGTGTTCCGGTTTCCGGTACTGGTTTTCCCGGAAGCGCACCCAGTAGATAAGATTACGGAAGGAGACGTGGATTTCCTGATCGTTTCCACTGAGGCCCCATTCTGCGTGTTCCGGCAGGGAAAACGCACAGGAATGGGCGTAGACAATTCGGAAGGGATCATCTGCGTTCCAGCAGCTTCCGTGCTTCAGGTCTTCGAGGCGCAGGGACAGGTGTGCTGAATTTTCGAGCAGTTCAATGCGGAAATGGTTGTTTTCAATTTTCATTTTTGTTCTCCTGTTTGCGGGAGTCTTTTGTTGCGCTCATGCGCAGATCGAAGCGGAAGGGGATCGGGATCGTTCCAAGATCAAGTTCGGTGCCTGTTTGGCGGGCTTCGAGGCGGCGGATCGAGAGGTAGAGATCGGAGAAGGAGGTTTCTCCTTCGCGGATGTCAGGTACATCGAGCCCATCGTTTTCCTCCAGAATGGCCTCCGCGCTGCGCCAGTCGCCGAGTTGAACCAGAGCCGATGCGTAAAGAAAACGGAGCATCGGACAGTTCCGTTTTTTTTCCGGCAGGGTGGAATACAAGGGTAAGAGGAGTTCTGCTTTTTCGGCTTCCAGGATGCCTTTGAAGCACTCCTTGGCCAGCGAGAGATCGTCCGGGCGTTTTCGCAGAGCCGCGGCGAAGAAGGTGGCGGATTCCTCTTTTCGGCCTGTGATCCGGCAGAGGTTTGCCATCGCGTACAGTCCAAGCGGAGTCGTGGCGAGGGAGAGCGAGTGTTCAAAACTTTTTTCTGCTCGTTCGAAATCGTTCCGGTAGTACTGGCAGAGCCCGAGATGGAGCCAGGTGTTCCACTGGAAGCATCCGGCGCCCAGGACGGATTTTTTCAGGAGATCGAACCACTCATCCTGAACAAGATAGGAGGGATCGACCGTGTCCGGAGGGATTTCCGGAAGGGTGCCGAATTTTAGGAGGTCGATCCACGGGAGCTGTTCTTTTTCCGGCTCTCCGAAGTCGAGGTGGGGGGAAAGGGGAGGTTCTCCTGCGTGCCGGCGGCGGAGGTTTTCCAGAGCTCCCCAGCCGGAACCGCGGGAGTGGAGAGTACTTTTTTTCAATGCGAAACTTTCGCGGGTCCGTTGTAGGAGAGTGTCCAGTTCCTGTTCCGGGAGGAGGGTGTTCAAGGTGGTTTCGACCTCGTCCACAGCGGTTTCCCATGCGCCGAAAATCCGTTCCGGGCGTGTCTGGATCGGGCCGTATGCTTCCAGCCATTCCCAGGCGGTTTTGGGGGGCATGGGACGGCACTCCATCTGTGTTTTGCAGAGTCCGGCTTGAATTTCCAGATAGTCCGGATTTTCCGGAGAGGTCAGGCGTCTTTGCCAGTGGCGTCCGCCGGGGGCCTGGCCCCAGACAAAAAGTTTCCGTCCGGCCAGTAGGCGCGTGGAGGCATGGACGATTCCCCAGCCGTCTTCGAAAATGGCGGCTTCGAATTTCCTGCGGTTTTCCGGAATGTTGAAAAAGTGATCTTTCGAGTTCCAGTGATGGGTCGGGAACGTGCAATCGAAGCCTTCTGCAAATGGAAGCCGGAGTTTGCGAAGCGAGTGGTGCGTGTCGTCCACATACGCATTGGCAAAGGTGGTTTCCGCGGGGACCACGATCCGCAGACGTTCGCACTCCCGGACGGCGATGTTCGACCACCAGTACATGGGGATGGTTTTCTCCTGCGGATTGACAATGCGCATCCGGGCGTAGAGAAAACGGGAACGTGGGGGGAGGAAAAAGTCCATTTGATAGGTCGCCGCACGGACCCGGCTGAATTCGTACAGGCGCAGGACCGGGGTGCCGTCGGTGTCTTCCAGAACTGCGGTGAACAGAGGGGAGAGGGTATAGGCATCGTGACCGCGGCTTCCGATGTTCCATTCCACGCCTCCGGCTACCCAGGCGTTTCGGACGGCAAAATTCCCCGGCTTGAACACGGGATTCTCATGGATGAGATCGCGGCCGGACTGCTTGTCGCGCAGCGACCAGAGCCGTCCGCCTGCTCCGGGAAGAAACTCCGCTTTCAGATATTCGTTTTCGAGGACTGCGCTTTCGAAAAGAAGTTCTTCTTCTGTCCTTTCGTAGTTGTCCTGCATGGTATGGGGCATGATGTTCGGGACCAGTCCGTAGCCGATGAAAAGATTGTCGTTTTCATCCGTCCGCGTTTCTATTGTATGGGTGAATGCGTTTCTCATTGCGGGAAAGCTGTTCACGGATTTCAATTTGTTTCCCCGGAGCGTTTTGGTTTGAAAGGTCAGTCGGGTCATGGAGCGGTTCCTTGTAAAGTTGTTGGTACAAATTTTATTGTTTGAGATTGGTTTGTTTTTTTTCTTTTTGTTTTTGTTGCTCTTTTTGTTTCGCCTGCGGCGACCAGCTTGTTCAGCTGGACCGAAGCAGGTGCCATTCGCACCTGCACCGTCGTCGCTGTGCTCCTCCCATTATTTTCGGGGGTGTCTCGGGAGGAATTCCGGAGGCAGTGGGGGATATATTTTTGGGGGTTCCGGTCCTGGTTTGAGATCCGTGAGGATGGCGTTTGCCGCCAGTTCTCCAAGAGCGTATCCGTTCAATTTTACGGTTGGAATTTGTTTTTCTGCTGCGAGGGGAATATCGTTGCAGCCGGTGACTGTGCCGGAATAGGTTTGCATCAGGGCGGCGGCGAGCTCGTCGGAGGCACAGACGACCCCGTCCGGCGGATTGGGTTCCTGTTCCAGCTGTTGGCCGATTTGCATGGCGTCCGATGTCTGCTCGAAGTCAAGGTGGAAGATATGGTTTTCGGAAAGCCGGATTCCGTATTCGAGGCAGACTTGGATGACTCCGTTTTTGAAGTCGTCCATGATGCAGCAGTTGCTGCCCGGCAGGAGAAGGGCAAGATTCTTTTTGCCGCGTTCTACCAGATAGGATGCCGCCAGACGGCCCGCTTCCTGATAGTCGAACCGGATAGCCTCCCGGACGAATTCCCGATGATAGTTTTTGACAAAGCGGAACGGGATGGAGAGTTTTTTCAAGGCGCTTAATGTGGGTTCGTCAAGCTGATAGGCTCCGATCAGGAGTCCGGAAAAATGTTTTGCTGTTTCGGTGATGTTTTCCTGGGGAAAGGTTCTCGGACTTACCATAATGTCAAGGAGGTATCCGTGTCGGGTCAGGCCGGCATCCAGTCCCCGGATGATGTCGGCGGTCAGCGGATACGTCGTATAGGCGGAACTGTACAGCAGAAAGGCGATCTTCCGGGATTCCACTGGAGTATTTTGCCGGACAAAACTGCCCTTCCCCCGAATCCGGTAAATGAATCCTTCATTTTCCAGTTCGCGCAATGCCTGACGGACGGTGTTTCGCGAAAGTGCAAACCTTTTCATTAAAGAGAGTTCGGGTTCTATTTGTTCTTCCTCTCCGAATACTCCGCTGCGGATGCATTCCGTCAGATAGTTTTTCAGTTCCTGATATTTGTATTTCGGACCGGACATGAGATTTCCTGATTTTCTTTTGTTGTACCTACATCTTGGAATAAAGATAGCAGGGATGTTTCTTTATGTCAAGTTTTTCTGGAAGAGGAAATGGAAAAAAGAGTGTTTTTTGGGTGAAAGCAGGTGTGTTTTTTGTTTTTTCTGCTTTCTCCTCTTGACAAATTCCGCGATTTGTGGTATAATGAATACAGGTATATAGATAGGTAGACAGGTCCAGACAATGACAGTAACGGAAAAAATCAGTGCATATTTTGATTCTCTGATTGCGGAAGGGAAACTGCGTCCCGGAGATAAGCTTCCCTCGTATGGCGCGATTTCCCGGAAATTCGGCGTGACGTATGCCACGGTCCAGCGGGCGTATAAGAATATGGAGGTTGCCGGTAAGCTCAAGGTGGTCAATGGAATCGGTTCGTTTCTGAACGGGGGAGAGATTCTGAATGTTGATTTTTATCTGGCCGGAACCAGTTTTGATTTTGAGGTGTTCCAGAAGATTGCGGATGAGATTTCGGATCGTCATAATCTGAATTTGAAGATTCGGATGATCGACACGGCGGGGAGAAAAACGCTTGATTTCACTGGATTGGAATACAAGGTTTATATTCGTGAATTTAATCCGTGGGTTCACGCGCATGGGTCGCAGATGGATTTTTCGGCGTTCGAGGGATATGATGAGTTCATGAAGGAATTTGCGTTGCCGGATCAGACATGCAATCATACGAGACTGCCGTTTTTTCTGATTGGTTTTCAGGGGATGGTGAATCCGCTTCTTCTGAAGAAGATTGGATTTCGGAAGCAGATTGCGCATCTGTCTTCGTTTGAATGGTGGGAGGAGCTGGTGGACTGCTGTCGGGGGGCCTCTGTTTTTCCGGCGGTGAAGAATTTCCGCACGGATGACATCGGCTCATTTCCCGCTATTCCATGGATGGAGATTTTAATGGCGAACGAGCGCAGGGATATTCGTGATCTTTTCCGTCTTCCGTGTTTTGAGACTGCAACCGGGGAGCGGCTTTTCCGTATGATGAAAGACTGTGTCCTTTCTTTGAACGATCAATATTCGTTCCGTCGCGGGGACTGTGTGCTGGATCCGGCGGTCGGTTCCTGGATTTCCGTTCAGCATAAAAAGATGCCGTATATGACGGAGGAGACTTTCCGGATCGTTCCCGTCATGTGCGGAAAAAAACGGATGCTCCGCTATGGAATCCAGTATCTGGAAGCCTATGTGAACCATACGATCACCGAGCCGGAGAAAAGACGGATCTGGATCTTTCTCCGCGAGCTCCTCTCCAAGCCGGTGCAGAAAAAACTTATGGCGATTTCCGGAATGGTTTCCATGCGGAAAGATATGAAGCCTTCCGATCACGCATGGGCAGTTCGCGAGGATTTCCTTTCCTTTTTCCCTGCTCATAACGAGCTGCTTCTAAGCTGCGGAGTGCTTTCCACGGAACTTTACGCGGTACTTTCAGCTCTTTACGAACAGTATGAACTGCTCGGAACGGATGGTTTTGCGACCCGGAAGTTTATGGATCGGAAAATCAGAGCATACAATATTCAACAGGGAGAATAAGATGCGGAAACAGAATGGAAAATATTTTACATTGATAGAATTGTTGATTGTGATTGCAATCATTGCAATTCTAGCTGGAATTCTTCTTCCGGCCTTGCAGAGTGCACGGAAGAAAGCATTTCAGACGACATGCCTTTCGAATATGAAAAGCATTGGTTCCGGTTTTCTTCAATATTCCATTGATTATGATGATTTTCTGCCGGCGCTGTATTGTGGAAGCACAGTTTTCTGGCCGGTGTCCATCCGCAACTATGTCGGGAAACGGGGAGAGACACTGCCTTCTGGAAACAACCAGGCGGTTCTGGAATCGGAGGTGCATGTGCCGTTCGGGACGTATCGGAACGACATCTATCTTTGTCCGGATTACCGTTCCGATCCGGGAGGATATCCCATGCGGCGCACCTATGTTGCCACCGTGGTTTCCTCCAGTGTGAATGACGGCGGATTTGCGTGGGATCACGAACCGAGTCTTCCTGAGGATACGGAGCCGCGCATGGATCGTCGTCCCCGGAAGATCACTCGCATCAAGGGGCAGAGTGTTCTTCTTGTGGAAGGAGTTTCACGGAGCGGCAACGGCTTCCCTGCTGAATGGAAAAAACCGAATTATACCAATAATCCGATGGGGCTTTCGGAGAGTTCCCGTCTCAGTTATCTGCCTTACGGACGGCATCCGGGATTTACGGGAAATCATCTGCAATGTGCCGGGAATGTGCGGTCGTTTCCGGCGAATCCGAATCCGGGACAGCAGAGGTTTGATGCGTCCTGGTGTCCGAGGTGAGAATGGCTGGAAGATTGTGCCGTCTGCTGCGGGACGGCGTTTTCAATAGTGAGAAACAGGGGAATCCGGATCGGATTGCCTGAAACAAAGAGAGTTTTTTTATGAAATATCTGTCGGTTGCTTATTATCCGGAGGTCTGGCCGGAGGAACGCTGGGAGCGGGATTTGTCTCTGATGCGCGATGCGGGGATTAACTGTGTCCGCATGGGGGAGTTCAACTGGACCGGTTTTGAGCCGCGCGAAGGGGAGTTCCATTTTGAGGAGTATCACAGAATTCTGGATCTTTGCGGGAAATATGGAATTCATGTGATTTTGTGCACGCCGACTTCCGCGCTTCCCCCGTGGATGATGAAAAATCATCCGGAGACGGTTCGAAGGGATCAGGATGGCATTTCGCCATCTGTCGGGACCCGCCGTCAGTATTGTCAGTCCTCGGAGCGGTTTTTTGCGTTTTCGCGCAGGGTTGTGGCGAAGATGGCGGAGGCGTTTCGGGATCGGAAAGAGATTATTGCATGGCAGCTTGATAATGAATTGTCTTCCACGTCCGAGCTTGGCATGTGCTGCTGCCCGCGCTGTGAGCGGGAGTTCCGGCGCTGGCTGAAGGAGAAGTACGGAACGATCGATGCGTTGAACCGGGCGTGGAATGCCGCATCCTGGTCCTCCCGTTTCACGGACTGGGAGGAGATTACGCTCCCGGTTCACCGGGTCGGTTGGAAGCTGGATCTTTATCGATGCATGAGCGACCGGCTTCTTGGATTGATTCTGGAACACCGGGATATTCTGAAAAAAGCGAATCCTGCATGGAGAATCACCACCAATACCTGGACCAGTTTCAGCGCGGATATCGACATTGCGCGTGGCGCGCGGGAACTTGATTTTTATTCCTGTGATTCGTATGTGACCGATCCGGCAATTGCCTTTATGCGTTCTTTCTGGGATCTTTACCGGAATTTGAAGGGGGTTCCGGCTCCGTTTGCAGTGGGGGAGACAGGTGTGCAGCGGTATCCGTCCAGGGAGGGGGGATTTGATGCGAGACCATGGTTCTGGGAGATGGTGGGGCGCGGGGCGGAAACGATCGGATATTTCCGCTGGCGGCAGTCGGTGATGGGAGAGGAGGAACTGGTTTCTCCTTCGATCATTCCCTGGAGCGGCGAACCGAAAATGATTTATGAGAATCTGAAAAAGATGAAGCAGGAGTACGATTCGCTCGGAGTGGACTGGGATGCCATTCCGCTGGAGCGGGGCGATGCTGCAATTCTGGTCGATATGGAAACTGCGTTCCTGCACCGGGTGGATGGAGACAGTCAGATGCTGGGAATTGCCGTAGGCACTGTCAATGCGGCTCTCTCTGCTCTGGGGTTCCAGGTGGATGTGATTCCCATGGAGAATGTCGCCGAGGATCTTTCCGCCTACAAACTGGTTGCTCTTCCGACCGTGGAATACGTTTCTCCGGCGATGCAGATGCGTCTTAAAGAGTATGTCCGGAACGGAGGACTGCTCTTTGCGGAGCACCGGCTGAATATCAAGGATGAATTCGGCAAATACCGGACCTCCTCCGGTCCGGATGGAATGCAGGATCTGTTCGGATTGGAAATTTATGATGTTGCGCACTCGTTCCGGGAGCGTTCCTACTGGGCTGTGACGCTGGAGATTCCACCGCGGTCCAATACGCTGCTTTCGCTGGAGATTCTGGGAAAGGATACGCTGATCCGTTCCCGGCTGGAACGTCTGGAGCTCCGGACGGCGAGAGCTCTTCTGGAGTACTCCGGAGGCTGTTTTGAAGGGACCCCGCTTCTTGCCGAGAACGCCTGGGGGAGCGGATATGCCTGTTATTTCGGGGCGGATGCCGATCTGGAAGCGCATGAACGGATTTTGAGGTTTCTCTGCGAACGGAGATTCGGAAGAAGGTTTCCGCGTTTGCCGTTCTCTGTCGGACGGATGGTGCGTGGAGAGTTTGTCATCTATACAAACTGTTCGAGTGAACCGGTCTCGTTTGAAATTCCGGAACGGGTTCGAGAAGTTCTGCTGGGAAGAGGCTGCAATAAGAATGGCAGGATGGAACTTCGGGAACATGATGTCTGCGTGATCCGGCGGGAGACTGCGGACTCTTCCGTTTGATGAAACGGAGTCGGAAAGAATAGAATTTGGAAAAAACGCCGGGGAATTCCGCTCGTTCAGAGGGAACGGGAGGGGCCCTGCATATGGAAAAAGAAGGAGTGAAGAGTGAAAGCCGTTGTAATTTTCGTATGTCTTTTTACCGTGACAGCGCTGTTTGCACAGCTGAATGTGACGCTGAGTTTCAGTACGGATGGAGGCAAGACATGGAGTGAGGATTTTCCTGTACTCGCTGACGGGAAACGGGAATTTTTCGTCAAGGCCGCATGGAAAGTCGTTTCCGGGAAGCCGATGAAAATTGTCACCACTCGTCTTGCCTGCCGGGAGAGAGATTTTGCCAGTGCGAATATGGGACGCCGAAACAATTATGGGAAGATGAATCAGAATGCCTGGTGGCAGTCTCTGACAAAATACTGGGCGAATCCGGCATCGCCTGTTCCGTTCATCTACCGGGTGGATCTGGGGGAGCGCAAGGCGGGAGTCATCGGCGTTCAGAACGAATGGAGCCGGGAGCAGAAGAAATTCATCAATGCTCCGCTTCCTCCGCTGGCTGCGTTCGGGCCTGGAACGTGCCGCTTTACACTTGTCATTACGTGCTGGGGAAAGGAGAACGGCGAGCGCGCATTCGAAACGTTTCAGGATTTTGATGTCATCATTCAGAAATAAGAGGCAGGGGTGGTTATGAAGCGATTGATTCTTTTTTCCCTGTTTGCGGCGCATTGCGTTCTTTCCGCGGGGACGGTCTACCGAACGGCCGATCTGCAAATGGATGGAGTCAATGCCGGAATCCGTTCGGAGTTCACGGATACTCTGCGCAATCAGGATCTTTACTGGCGGATCGACGGCATTGAACCGGGAGAATATGTGATTGTTTTGGAAACGGAAACGGGGAAGTCTTCCGGGAGCGAAGATTTTCAGAGTGTTCTCTTCCTGAACGGCCGTCGGATTGAATTTGATTCCGCCGGAGCGATCCGGCGCAGAAACGGGAAGGAATTTGCGAAGATGCAGTCGCGGAAACTTCCGTTGAAAAACGGCGATCTGATTTCGCTCTCCCGTTCCAATCAGAAAACAGGGACGATGCGTCTGGAAAAGGAGCGTTTGAAGTTTGCCCCTCTGAAAATTGTCTCCTACCGGAACGAAAAGGAACGCTTCTTCACCTATACCGGAAGTGAATTGACTCCGGAGGCCCTGAATCTTGTGGTGCGCGACAAGACCGGTGCGCGCACTCTGACGGTCAATGTGAAACTCTTCGACTATTTCCGGAACCTTCTGCTCGACGACACGCAGACCGTTTCCGGCGGATTTGTCTGGAAAAAACGTTATCCGTACAAGGTCGGAAAAACCGATCAGTACCGCGCCGTCGTGACCGTGACGAATGACCGCGGCGATCGCGATGAAAAGTATTTCACCACCTACGCCCACCGTACCGATGGAATCCGGAAGAAAATGTGGATGATTCAGAACTGGCTCGTCACCGATGTCAAGGACGACGGCACACTCAAAACCCGTACCATCCAGCCTCTTCCCCCGCCGGACGCCAGATGGCGCAAGCGGAATCTCCCTGCCACTTACAACGGTTCCCTCGGCTGGTTCAAACATGAATTCACTGTGCCGGAATCCTTGCGCGGCGAGCGCTATCTTCTTCATTTCGATCTCATCTATTATGATGCGGAGATCTATCTGAACGGGAAAAAGATCGCACATCACGGAGCCCCCTTCTCCTCCGCGGAAGCTCCGCTGGATGTGGACATCACCGGTAAATTCAATCCCGCTGCGAAAAACACGCTTCTGATTGCCGTGCGCGGTCCTTATTACCGGATTTTCCAGGAGGAGCTGACGAAGAAGCATCCGGTTATGAGCAATCTGCGTTTTCCGGCGACCCACTGGTCATTCGGAGTCGGAGAGGTCTGGCTTGAGGCCCTGCCCGCGAAACGGATCGGCAATGTGTTCATTGACACCTCCTTCCGCAAGAAGACGATCTCGGTTCGTGCGGAACTTCCGCCCGGAACAAGCATGAAAAACACCGTTCTGCACCGTGGAAAACGTCTTTTCTCCTTCGTGGACCGGAAGGAGTGGAAAGAGCCCGTTCTCTGGGAGGCGGATTCTCCCGAACTGCTTCAGATGGAGACGGCGCTGTATGACTCTTCCGGCAAACTTCTGGATGTGAAGAACACCCGTTTCGGTTTCCGGGAGTTCTGGACGGAAGGCATGGATATTCTCTGGAACGGGAAAAAATTCCGTACGCCCGCCATATCCATGGCGAATCTCTGGTCGTATGAACAGTACATGAAGAACCAGGAGTATCTGGATTACCGCGTTCTGGCAAAGAAGAGCGGAGTGAACTGCATCCGCTGGATGCAGGGGCCGGGAAGCATTTCGGAGGATTTCTGCGATGAACTCGGCATTGTCTGTGCCCGCGGACTCGTCATGCCGGACCATGCGACGGAATCCATCCTCAACAACGATGAATACTGGAAAAACAAACGGATGGCGGAACGGGAAATCGTCACCCGGTATTACAATTCGCCGTCGATCTTCACCTGGTTTGTGTCGAATGAATTCTATGCGTTCTCCATCGACCGGAACTTTGAGCGTATTGCGGAGAGCATCCGGCATGTGCGGAGTCTGGACAGCACCCGGTTCATCGAAGCCAACTGCGACCTTGACATGCGCGGAATGACGCAGACGATCTCGACCCATTATCCTCCCGACAATCACTCTTTCCGCGATGAGAGATTTTTCTATCCGGACAACGTCTTCTGGCGTCCTCTGAACGACACCCTGAAACCCGGAGACAAAGTTCCCCGCGGACAGGCCCGGCAGGTTGCGAATCAGTCCATAAAATCTCCGATCACCTGGGGCTGCAAGCCGATCGTCATCAACGAATACGGCTGGGACTCCTTCTATATGCCGCCCCACGGTTACACCACTCTTTTCCGCGATTCCGGCTATGCTTCCGCCTCCATGGATGTTTTTGCGCACATGGTCTACAATAAACTCTCCGCACGGGGCCAGCGCGATGCCGGAGTTTCCATCCAGACTCCATGGCGCCATCTGCATTCCAACGATATCGCGTTTACAGTTCCGCCGGTCGATGTCTTTTTCATTCAGAAATATCATACCTTCTATGCCGGCAGGGAAGTCGCCTGGGATGTCGATCTTTTTTACGACAAATCAACTCCGTCTTCCCTGCACTTCTACTGGACTCTTTCGCAAGACGGCCGGGTGCTTCGGGAAGGCGGGAAAGAGTATGGCTCTCAGGCATTTTTCTCCGCCCGGGAGACGATCCGTCTGACGATCTCCGAACCGGGCCGTTACGTTCTGAAAGCCGGATTCCGGAACGGCCCCTCGGATAAACTGGAACTCACCGTCGCGGCCCGCAAACCGGTTGTGACTCCGGACAATCTGATTCCCGCCTCCGCGGATCTTGAGCTGCGGAAGGAGGAACTTTTGAAACGTGCAGCTTCCGGTGAAACCATCATTATTGACGCCCGTGAGGATTATCCTGCCTGGCTTCCCGGTTCTCCTGTTCTGACCTCGCGGGAAAATTCCGTCAATTTCTCGTTCCGTCCGGATCATCCCGTTCTGAAAGGAGTGACGGAGCAGGATCTTTCTTTCTGGTATCCGGATCATAAAACCGCTTCCGGCTACTTCAGCAAACCGGCGCTGGGAAATGTTCGGACGATCGTGGAATGCGGCGGTCCGAAGGGGCTTCTCTATTCCGCTCTGATGGAGGCTCCGTACGGGAAAGGCTGTTTTCTGTATCACCGGTTCCTTCTGGATCCGGAGGTCAATCCTGTCGCGGTCAAACTGCTGGAGAACATGGCAAACTACCGTGCTCCGGGATTCCGGAAGGCAGGAGTGGTTGCGTCGCCGGAATCCAGAGTTGCGCGCTATCTGAAAAAGTATGGAGTCAGAGCGGAAAAGGCGGCATTCGGGAAACTCGGTCAATACGATGTCCTGATCGTGGACGGTTCCGCAAAATACACTCCGGCTGAGCTTTCGGAGCTGAATTCCTTCCGGGGAGGGATGCTGATTCAGGATCCTTCCGAACAGTTCGGGATCGGTTCGGAACCGGTCTATACCGATGCCTGGCGCGGACGCGCCATTCGCTGCGGCGATTTTCCGGAGATCGCCGGACTCACCAACACCGATCTTTTCTGGCGCGCGGGTGATCCCGGTGAAAAACGGCAGCTTTTTTACCGGAGTCAGTTTATTGCAGGAGAGCTTGGAAAACGTCAGATCACGGGCGCGGAACCGATGCTTTATCCGGTCCTGCTGGCGAGAAAAGGCAATCGGATTTTCTGCACTCTTGACTGGATGACCGACAATGCCCATGTGCTTCTCCAGTCCCAGCGGGTCATTTCCGTGCTTCTGACGAATCTCGGCATCGCGATTGATCACCGGGAACGTCCGGATATTCCCAAGGGAATTTCCTTTGTCCGGATGGATCTCTCCTCGCTTCTCAACCGCACGGCCGATGATGAAACTGAATTTGACGGCAAAGGCGGCTGGTCGGATCAGGGCCCGAAAAAGGATGCCCGTGAATTCATCCGCCGTCTGCCGGCCGGAACGCACACTCTTGCCGGGATCCCGTTCCGCATCGAGCAGCCGAACTTCTGCATGATGCTGGAATCCCGCTATGCCCGCGGCGGATACCGGGATCCGGAGATTGCGGTCGGCCGGAAAATCAATTCGCTGTATCTGCTTCATTCCTCGGCATACACTTCCTCGCAGAAGAACTTCAGCATCTATGTGAATTACGCGGATGGTTCCAGATATGAGATTCCGATGACCGGACGTACCAATATGCGGGATTGGGCCGTGGTCAATCCGGAAGAGCCCTTTCCGTTTGAAATCGACACCTTTACCACAGTTGCGTGCACGGTCCCTCAGGCAACCTTCGGCAAGGCTTCGCTCTGGCGGACCGGATGGATCAATCCCTCTCCGGACAAGCCCGTAAGATCCATTTCGTTTGCTTCTGGCGGGAGAGCGTGCCCTCTGATTGTCGCTCTGACGCTCGGAGTTGACAAAGGGAAGCGCGAGCTCTCCATTGCGGAGCAGAAACAGTTTGCCGCTCTTCTGAAGCAGGGATTCAAAGCGCAGAAGAAAAAGGATTTCCGAAAAGCAGTCGAATCTTATGAACAGGCATTGGAGATGAGCGAAGAGGATCTTTCCGTTTTCCGCAGTCTTGGCGGCTGCTATGAGGCGCTGGGGGATTATCGGAATGCTTTCCGGGTGTATCTGCGGTCTCTGGAACTGAACATCAATCAGCCGGATGTTCAGCATCTCAGAGACAACGCGAAGGCAAAGCTTGAATCCGGTTCTGAGGGGCGTTGAAGAGGTGTCTCTTCCGGCGGGATCCTTTTTCCTGCCGGAAGGGCCGATGCGGAGAAGAGATCAGTTTTTCGCCGCGATGAAAGGATAATGTCTGCCGAGCCCCTGGTCGTCATCGAGGCCGTAGCCGAAGACGAAACGGTCGGGGATGATGAATCCGCAGTAGTCCGCCTGAAATCCGTTGCTCCGTCCGGTTGGTTTGTCCAGCAGAACGCAGGTTCGGAGCGACGCAGGAGAAAATGAGAGAATGTGTTCCCGGATTTTGATCAGCGTTTTGGAGGTGTCAAGAATGTCATCCAGCAGAATGACATGGCGGTTGGCGAGATCGAGGCTGAAGGTGTTTTTCAAGGTGAGTTCGCCGCTGACCGTGCCGCGGTATGACGATGCTTTGACGGTGTCGAACCAGACCGTCAGATTAAGCTGACGGAGCAGATCGGAAGCAAATACAACCGCCCCGTTTGCAATCGCAATGACGACCACTTCCCGGTCTTTGTAATCGCGATTGATCTGTTTGCCAAGTTCCGCAACTTTAGCTCGAATGGTCTCTTCGTCGATCAGAATGGAATAAGCCGGATTCATTTTTGTTTTGTTTCCTCCCGGATCAGGGTTTTGAGTTGCCGGATCTGCGTCAGAGCCGCTTGCGACATTGCTTCGGCAAATGCCTCAGGAGTGTTCTCTTTTCTTGGCTCCGAAACGGTCAATGTACGGACGAGAAGCGGATTGGCGGAGTGCTGTGAGGTCAGGATGTATTGAACCGTCAAATCTGCCGTCATGGAGTCGTCATTTGCCTCGAACCGGAGAATTGTGCCGGAGAGACGCAGAGCACGATCCGTCATTTTCGACGGATCAAAGGCAGATCGGAACAGCCGTGTCAGCATTGCCGATGGCGTCTGTCCCCATTTGCTGTATTCATCGACGCTCAGGCGGGTTCCTTTTCGATGGAGCATCTTGTACTTTGCCGGAGAATCTGAATGGAACGGCAGGATTTCGACCTCTTCCGTGAAATTCCGCTCTTCCGCCGGAAGGGGGAGAAGATCATAGGAGACCGTCTCCCGGACCTCCTGTTTCGGCAGATTTACGCCGAAACAGCCGGAGGTGAAGACGGCGGCAGCGGTCAGAACAGCCAGAAGAAGAAATCTCATCGTTTTCCTCCCGGCAGAGGCGGCAGCACCAGTTCCTGTCCGATGCGGAGCAGGCCTTTTTCTCCGAGCTGGGCTTTGTTTGCATCCCAGATCAGGCGGTAGTAGCGGGAGGAGCCGTAGTATTTTTTCGCAAGATTGTAGAGGGTATCGCCTTTGACAACCTTATGCGTTTTCTGTGCGGATGGAATCGTCACGGCTCCGGCGACGGTGGCGACACTCCCGGCTGCGGCGGCACTAGCAGTTTTTTCCGGCTGTGCGACAGGTTTTGTTTTTCCGTCTCCGGCTGCCGTGGAAGAGGAGCTGGAAGCGGCGATCTTTGCATTTTCCCAGGAATCCGCGGAATCTGCCGGATCAGGCTTCTGTCCGCCGGGAGGCGGGAGCGGATCGGAGCCGGGGGTCCGACCGGGTTCGACCGGATCGGGCTGTTCCATCTGTTTTTTCAGATTCTGGACCGTTTTGCGGAATTCCGAGCTGTCGCGGCTGAATTTTTCGATTCTGGAGCGCATTTCGCTGTTCTGATTCCGGAGAAGGGTGTTCTGTTCCCGCAGTTTGGCTCCGTAGGCGACATATTGGTCGAGGAGCTTTTTGACTTTGGCTGCCTCTGCGTATGCCTTCGCGGTTTCGGCGGATTCAAACTGTTTGGAGAGGGAATCGAAGGCCTTGCGCTTGGAGATCTCGATGAATTTGGAGACATTTTCCGCATCGGGCGAATTTTTAGCCAGCTCCAGATAGCGCTGATAATGGTAAATTGCCTTGAACGGATCATCCAGGTTGTCCCCGTAGAGCGCGGCAAGCTCATAATGGGTGATCGGGGATCGGGGGCAGACATTGAGGAATTCTTCATAGTATTCCGCCGCCTCCTTGTAGTTTCCGGATGCCTTGCACGCACCCGCCTTCACGAAAAACGGATGTTCCTTTTCCTTGCCGATATAGTCTCCGCATGAAGAAAACAGCATCATGGACGCGAGAAGCGGCAAAACGGTCAAAATTTTTTTGATCTGCATATTTGCTCCTGCTGTTTCAGTTTTCTGACATGTGGGAATATAACACGGAAACCGGGGATAATCAAAAGAAAAGTTCAGAATTTGATAGAGGAAAGCAGAAAGCGGAGGATTCCACCCGATGAGAGTCGCTGGAGATTCTGTTTCCGTATGACAAAGAGTTCCTGAGGGGAAATCGGACGGAACCGATGATTCGGTTCCGTCCGGCAGAATTCTGTATTTTTATTACCGCAGCTGATAACCTTTGCCGAAATTGACGAGTCGCCGGATGGATTCATCCGTGTTGACATGGGATGCAATCACCTCTCCGACAATCAGCGGACAGTTGCCGGGGCGGTATTCCGTGACAAGACGGCACTCGAAATTGGCAACCGCATCCGCGAGAATCGGTACGTTTCCTTTGGAAGGCGGGGAGAATTTCAGTCCGGATTTTGTTCCTTTGTCTTCGTTATGTCCGTGGGTTGTGCCGACGTAGAGGGTCTCCTTTGCCATCTCTGTCGACGGATATGCAATGACAAACTCTCTGTTCCGGCGGATCAGTTCGAGTGTATAGGCCTGATCGTCGATTCCGACCAGGAACATCGGAGGATCATCCGAGACCAGACAGACCCATCCGATCGCCATCAGATTGATTCTTCCTTCGTCATTTTTTGTGATTGCCAGAACCACCTGTTCCGGATATTTCCGATTCCAGGCCTCTTCGATTGCTGCTGTTTTCTGCATGACTTTTTCCTTTCAGAAACAAAAGATCCGCAGCCGCACCTGCGACTGTGATCAGAATAACCAGAATTGTTCCGCTGATTGCCACTCTTTCGATCTGTGGAAGAAACGCCATCGGCAGAAAGAGGATTCCTAGCAGGATCGGATGCAGCAGATAAAGCCGGGAGAGCGAATAACGGTGTTTCAGAATCGCCCGCAGAAGAAACGCCAAAAACAAAGCCGGATAGATGATCAGGAACCATGCTGTCGCCTGAAGTCCGCAGGGTTCGTATCCGAACGGGGACCATTCAAAATAGGATAAGGCGACGGCAATCGCGGTCCGGAGAGAAGCAAAGGTCAGCAGAAGAACCAGAAGTTCCCCTCCCCATTTGCAGATGGTTTGCAGCATGGATTTTTTTTTCATGGCGAATGAATCTTTTCTCTCTCTCTGCGCTGAGCGGAATCGTCCGGTCAGCATAGTGCCGATTGCCGGACGGATCAGCTCTCCACACGGCAGAGCGAGGAGTAGTATTCATTGAACTCTTTGAAGGAACGATTATACCGTTCCAGTTCCTCTTTGACAAGCAGTTTGCGGCGCTGATCGGAATTTCTCTGCATGGGAAGCGTGAGAATGTCGAACAGCTCCGAAACGCTGTGCAGAAGGCTGATCTCCATATCGCCGATGGAATCGTCCACCAGACGGATTTTCGCGATGGCAAGCGGTCCTCCGAACGATTCGATTCCGCGCTCGCTTGTTGCCATTTCCAGAGAGGTTTCGGCGGATTCCTTCAGCACTTCCAGAATTTTCCGGATGGTCTTCAATGTGGGCAGACAGGGATCCTCGGCGGATTTCCCATCGCTTTCGTTCTGAATGTAGGTCAGGTTGGAGATCACCACATCAATCAGTCTCAGGCTGAGGTCGTAGTATGCGGCGCGGAGCGAGTCGTTGAGCATGAAGAAACGGGATTTGAACAGCACGGTCAGATTATGGTAGGCGCAGTCGCTCCGGGCAAGCCGGACAGGAAGATTCATTCCGGCGATCGGATTTTTTCCCGCTTCCGTTTTGAATTCGAAAGGCGAAATCATCTTGATTCCGCGTTTGACTTTCTCAAGCATTCCCGAGGATTCTTTTTCCGGCATGATTCACCTTCTCTGTTGATGTTAGCGCGCTTTTTTATATACTTTGCCGAAGACCTTCATAACCTGCTGAAGATCGCTCCAGGCATCTTTCTTTCCCGCTTCATAGCGGAGAAGATAGGCCGGATGAAAGGTCGGCATGACCATGATCCCCCGGTAGTCGAGCCAGTGCCCGCGCATGCGCATGATGCCGCTGCGGTTCAGCAGACCTTTCAGCGCCACGCTGCCGAGAAGAACGATCACTTTCGGGCGGACCAGTTCAATCTGCCGCAGAAGATACGGCAGACAGGAAGCCATCTCGTCATCAGTCGGATTCCGGTTCCCCGGCGGACGGCATTTCACGATATTGGCAATATAGACCTCCTCGCGTTTGAACTGCATGGCGGCGATCATCTTTGAGAGGAGCTGTCCGGCTTTTCCGACAAACGGGACTCCCTGTGCATCCTCATCCGCTCCCGGTCCTTCGCCGATGAACATCAGTTCCGCGTGTTCGTTTCCATCGGCGAAAACCACATTGGTTCTGGTTTCGCAGAGACGGCATCCGCGGCAACGGGATGTCGCGATCCGCAGCTGGTTCCAGTCCATTGCCGCAATCGCTTCCGGAGAGGGAGGAAGATCCCTTCTCTGCGGGGATTCCGCGGGAGTCTCCGCCTCCGTGACCGGAGCATGAGGCTGCTCCATGACCCGGCGCTGAGAGTTGAACTGAGCGTTGAGCGGAGCGGAATGCTGCTCCGGATGCGGAACGGCGTGAGTGGAGCGGATCTCTCCGGACGGAGGGAGGGAGCTCCGGAGTCCCTGCGTGTCCTGCTGTTGCAGGGGTTTCCGGGAGTGTTCCGGCCGGGAGGAGGTGGAAACGTTTGCAAAGAACTCCTTCAGATGGTTGCTGCTGACAAACACGTTGCCGTATTGATCCTTCTCACTTTGCAGGCATTGAATGATTTCATCGAAGATGTCCATAAATTTCCGGAGCTCCTTTGTTCCCGCCTAATGTATTACGGGGGAGGGGGTCTTTCAAGGCGAAAAGCAAAAATAATTTGTCCGGAAGCAAAATTTTCAGAAAAAATCCTTTTTTCCGCTTTTATATCGGGCAAAACAGAGATACATTACCGTTTTGTGTAGTTGTGATTGATTGGGGTATGCACAAGATGGGGCCGAGTTTTGAATCAGTTTTAATGCAGAGAGCCTCCAAGGAGGTTTTCAAAAAGGGGAAAGCGCTTCTGAAGTCCGGGGAACTGCTTTGCTGTCATGAAACCCTGCCGGGCGTTCTGCGGGCGGTGTTCCGCGATTCCAAGGGGAACGTCTCCCGCGTGGAGGTGAAGGGCTTTCCGGATGGCCCATATTCCGCTTCCTGTTCCTGCGAGACGAATCCGAATGCTTTCTGCTGTCACGCCATGGCCGCATGCCTGCATCATGCGAAGTACACGATCAAACCGCAGGAGGAGCAGGTCGCCGACGGTCCCGCGCAGTATGCCGGATTGAAATTTGCCGGACTTCCGGAACTTCTCCAGCAGGTTCTCAATCCGCCGGAAGCCACCGTTTCCATCAATGCCGAATCCGATTTTCCTCACATGCCGAGCAAGTGGGAGCGGACCCTTTTTACCGTGACTCTCCGCTGGAACAACCGGGATTATGCCGGAAATCTGAATAATCTGCGTCAGCTTCATTTCGGGAAAAATCTGGCGGTTTCGCTTCAGCTGAATTCGTTTCCGCAGCAGGACCGGCAGATCATCCGCTACCTTGCCATCAACGCCCAGCAGGACGGGACAAAACTCTCCCTGGATGCCGAGGAGACTGCTGAGTTCTTTCACTGTCTGATTGATTTTCAGCGCTTCTTCCGGATGAAGGAGAAGGTCGTGATTCACAAGGACCATGCCGAACCCGCGCTTCTGGTGGAGGACGCCGGAAGCGGATGCATTCTCCGTTCCGCGATCATTGTCAAGGGCGTTCCGCTGCCGCTGAAGGATGTGAAGGTGGTTGCCGGCCGGGCAGGATGCTGGGTGGGAATGCTTGGGGAATACTGGTGGATCTGTGCGCAGGCGGATGTGTCGTGGATCCGGAATTTCCTGCGGACCACGGTGCAGCCGTGCGACAGAAAGTCCGCGGCGATTCTGGTCAAGTCCGAATGGCTCCCCGTGAAGATCATTGAAACAGGGAACGTGCGAGTGTCCCAGCGCAGATTCAAACCGTTTTTCGATGGAGGTCTGCGGGTTGACGGCGCACTCGAAATCGAGGTCCTGTTTGATTACGACGGCCACCTCTGCAAAGGCGATCAGGAACGCCTGGCTCAGCAGGACGGCGTTTACTGGCGGCGCGATTCCGCCGGCGAAGCGGCAGTGGTACGCGAGCTCATGAACTTCGGATTCAAAATGACCCGGGGCGGGGAGAGCGGGGATCCGGAAACAAAACTGCTGCTCCGCGACCGGGAGGCGATCGGCGTGTTTGTCGATGAACTCATTCCCGGATGGATGGGGAGCCGGCGCAAATTTGCCATGTCGTCATCGCTGGCGATGCTCTGCGGCGATGCCTCTTCGCTGAAAATCGACTGCTCCGTGGAAGAGTCAACCGATGTCTCGTTCGATCTCAAAGTCTCCCTGCGCGGAGCGGGTGTTCCGGTTCGCTGGCGGGATCTGGTCCGCGCGGCGGAACACAACGAACTCTTTCTTTCTTCCGGTTCGGCTCTTCTGATCAAGATTCCGCCGCAGCTGCGCCGCCTTGCCGCCGGAATGGCGGATGCGGTTTCACCAGTTCCCGGAAAGGAACTGAAAACTGGAGAGCTTTCAGAAGTGCTCCGCATGATTCGTCCGGCGGCCTATCACTGGGCGCGGCTTGCGGATGGAATTCCGGGTGCCGTGCCCGTGGAATTCCTGCGTCTGAAGCTCGATTTCGATACTGCCGTTCAGGAAAAATCGGCACAGGATCTGATGATTCCGGCAGGACTCTTCCGGGGCGAACTGCGGAACTATCAGATGCAGGGTGTCCGATGGCTCTCCGCCATGGGGAAGCGCGGATGCAATCTGGTGCTCGCCGATGAGATGGGGCTGGGTAAGACAATTCAGACGCTTGCGCTGCTGGCATCGGATGTGACGGAGAATCTGCCGGCGCTCATCATCTGCCCGACAAGTCTGATCGACAACTGGGCGCGCGAGGCTGCGCGTTTCACTCCGGAACTGAAATGTCAGGTGATTTGCGGCAACGACCGCAAATCGCTCTGGGACAAGGCAATGGCATACGATATCTGCATCACCTCCTACAGCCTTGCAAGACGCGATGCCGAGTTCCTGCGGGAAGTCAGCTTCCAGTATCTGATTCTCGATGAGGCCCAGCATATCAAGAATCCGAATACGGCCAATGCGCAGACCTGCAAACTGATCCGCTCGAAGCATCGGCTGGTGCTGACCGGTACGCCGCTGGAAAATACGCCGGAGGATCTCTGGTCAATCTTTGATTTTCTTCATCACGGTTTTCTGGGATCTCTTTCATCGTTTCGTAACCGGTATGTCAGCAATCCGTCGCCGGAGATTCTGAAGGATCTTGCCGACCGGATCGCGCCGTTCATGCTGCGTCGCAAGAAGGCCGATGTCAGCCGGGAACTGCCCGCCAAACAGGAACAGGTGCTCTACTGCCGGATGGGGGCGGCTCAGAGGGCCTTTTACGAGAAGTTCCGTCTGGAGGGCCGTGCTCTGGCGGAGCGGATCCGTTCCACGAAGGGATCGCATTTCGAGATGCTCAGCGCACTGCTGCGTCTGCGGCAGATCTGCTGCGATCCGTCGCTGCTGCCGCCGAACCTGAGCGAAGGCGTTACGGAATCGGCCAAAATGGAACTGCTGAAGGAACTCTTGCTGGAATCGGTGGACAGCGGTCACAAGGTGTTGCTGTTCAGCCAGTTCACATCGCTGCTGAGAATCATCCGCTCCTGGATGGATTCGACCGGAATGAAGTACGAATATCTCGACGGTTCCACAACGGACCGCATGGAACATGTGGACAACTTCAACAATTCGCCGGATATTCCGGTGTTTCTGTTGAGTCTGAAGGCGGGAGGAGTCGGTTTGAATCTGAGTTCCGCGGATACGGTTATCATCTACGATCCGTGGTGGAATCCTGCTGCGGAGGCGCAGGCGGAAGACCGCAGTCACCGGATCGGACAGACCAAGGCAGTCACCTGCATCAAGCTGATTGTGGAGGATTCCATCGAGGAAAAAGTCCTGGAACTCCAGAAGGTCAAGGCGGATCTCTTTGAAAATCTTGTGGAATCGCCGACAGAGGCAATGCGCTCAATCTCCATGGAAGATATCGAGTTCCTGCTGAATTGATTTGACTTCTCCTGAAAAGCGGAGTATCTTATCGATCGACTGTTTTCAAAATCAATTCAACATTTTAAGGAGATAATAGAGATGGAAATCACCACGGAAGGCGATTTGATGGAAAAAATTGTCACGCTGTGCAAACGGCGCGGCTTTGTTTTTCAGAGTTCGGAAATCTACGGAGGGTTCAACGGATTCTGGGATTATGGTCCGTACGGAGTCGCCATGAAAAAGGCGATCGAAAAGCTCTGGTGGAGCGAGATGGTCGAAAAACGCGAGAATGTGGTCGGCCTCGATTCCACAATTATCTGCCATCCGAAGGTCTGGAAAGCATCCGGACACATCGACCGCTTTGGCGACATCATGTGCGACTGCAAAGACTGCAAAGCGCGTCACCGTGTCGATCAGATGCCCGATCCGAAAGTCTGTCCGATCTGCGGTTCCACGAATCTGACACCGCCGCGGGAATTCAATCTGATGATGAAGACCTATGTCGGTCCTGTTTTCGACGACGAGCATGTGGCTTATCTCCGTGCTGAGACCTGCCAGCCGATCTTTGTCGATTTCCACCTGATCCGCATTGCAACGCGCATGCAGCTTCCGTTCGGAATAGCCCAGATTGGTAAATCGTTCCGTAACGAGATCACGCCCCGCATGTTCACGTTCCGGTCCCGCGAATTCTCCCAGATGGAAATGGAATTCTTCTGCAGCGAGGAGGAGTCGATGGAGTGGTACAAGTTCTGGAAGGAAGCTCGCTACAATTATTACCGCAATCTTCTGGAGTTCCGCGAGGACGAGATTCAGTTCCACGATCACGACAAACTGGCGCACTATGCTAAGGCCGCGGTTGATATCGAATTCAAATTCCCGTTCGGATGGGGGGAACTCGAAGGAATTCATCATCGTGGAACATGGGATATGTCGCGTCATCAGGAGTTCTCCTGTCAGAATCTTGAATATTTCGATCAGGCGACCGGGAAAAAATATCTGCCGACCGTGGTCGAGACCTCTGTCGGACTTGACAGAACCTTCCTTGCGGTTCTTGCTCACGCCTATGACGAGGAGAAAGCGCCGACCAAGAAGGAGGGCATCGATGAGGATGTCCGTATTGTTCTCCACATTCCTGCGCGCATCGCGCCGGTGCAGGTTGCAGTTCTGCCGCTCTCCAAGAAGCTCAATGACAAGGCTGCGGCTCTCCAGAAGGATCTCTGGAACTACTATCGCACAGAGTTGGATCTGACCGGAAATATCGGAAAACGCTATCGCCGTCAGGACGAGATCGGAACACCCTACTGCGTCACTTACGACTTCGAATCTGACAACGACAATGCCGTGACGGTTCGCGATCGTGATACCATGGCTCAGGAACGCGTTTCCCTTTCCAATCTGAAGGCCTATCTTGATAAAAAAGTCCTTGGATATTGAGATCCGTTATTCCGCAAAATAAAAACAGACCTCTGCTTTTGTTCTGAATACAGAAGCAGAGGTTTTTCTTTTTGTTTCCATCAATCCATATTGCAATCATACGAAGTAGGAGCCTTTGCGATTTATGCAAAGGCGTCAAAAGTTTAGGGAAAGAGGGGAGCGCGAGGGGAGAAGAACCGCTTTTCAAAGCGGTTTGCTCCTCTCGCATTTTTTATAAAAAGCGTTTCGTGCTATGCACGACCAGCGTCTCGCCGCTGGACCGCGACAAGGACACAGTCCTTGACCCGAGAAAAATGCATACGCATTTTTCCGTTATAAGATTGTTTGATTATTTTAGAATGCAAGTTCCACCATACTGTGACAAGTGAAAGCAGGTACTTCAAAAGAGAGTCGTCCATCTACATAAGAGAATTTCAGCTCTTCGCCCTTCGGAACTAGTCGGACATTGTGAACGGTTTCCGGCAGTTTCAGACTGACCGTGACCGGACCGGTTGGATTCAGATCTTCAATCACTTCGATTGCCGCTCTTCCAGTAGTTGTTCCGCCGGAAAGATTCACGACCCCGCCGCGCAGAATCGTATTGGCATAGAGAAGATGCAGAATATAACGCGCTTCCTTTTTCTGTTTCATCAGAGTGATACGTCCCTGAGAAGGCAGTCCAGAGAGATCCACCTGCTCCTCTTTTCCCAGGAAGCGACGAATCGCTTTCATGATATACTGCTTCACAGCCGCCTCTCCATAGGCGCGATAGATCGAAAAGACCGGATGCGCGAAATAGAGAATGCGTTCGGTCAACACACCCGCATCATAACCGGATGCCTCCGTCCGGTTTGGTGTGTGCTGATGACTGCTGAAATGTTCAAAGGTTCGATTGAAATAGGGATCATAAATCTCGCCGAGGGATATTCCTCCTGTCACCTTGATTCTTTGAGACGCAAGATACATGACAAAAGGTGTATGGACGTAATCCGGCGCAAAATCATCCGCCGCTTTCACATAGTCGGGCTGATAAGGACTGGTACCTTCATGAACGACCGGCAGATCGAAAACAAATTCATCCTTGTCGAGAGCCATTCCGCTGGTTCCGGAAAGGATCAGTTTTCCGCCGTTTTTCATGAACGTATCGAGTTTTGAGCGGAGTTTTTCCGAGATGCGGACCTCATCGGGGAGAAGCAGGAACTTGTATTTGTTCCAGTCCATTTCCGTATCGACAAGATCGAAAGGCAGATGCGATTCCAGCAGGACCCTGGAAGCTCCGACATCTCCCGGCAGTTCCCGTCCCGTGACCTGCCGTTCCGGTGTAAATCCGCTGAGAATGGCAATTTCCGCCGCCGATTCGGCTCCTTCACACCACGCTTCCTTTTGCCGGACCTCCCGATAGGCCGCTCCGATGATCTCATAGGTGCTGCTGTCCAGCTTGCCCGATGGATGCAGCTGATCGCCGACGCTGCATTTGGATCCATTTGCAATCATGGCCGCACACTCGTAACGGAGAGCGTTCGGATGTTTGAATCCGCCGAACTCTCCCCAGGTGGTCTGAAATTTGCCGGTCATTCCGAGAAACTCCATGCCAAGATTCCGGACGTAAGCGGCGGACATCGGATAATGATCGTATCCCCATCCGCCGGTCGGCAGGGATTCAAGTTCCAGATGGCTGAAATAGGGAAGAATTTCCCGGTTGCCGATCGTGACATGTCCTGAATTATGGAAAATCGGCATATCGGGATTTTTCCATTTTGCCGCTTCATACGTCTTCTGGTAATAGTTCAGCAGAACTTTTTTTGCATAAGCGCGGCGATCCTCCTCCTGCCGTGGATCGAGTCCGCTTTCGAGCATTCCCTTCATGCAATGCCGACAGCAGCACTGTCCCTGGTGGATGATGTCGGTGAAGATGCCGTTCGCCTCCGGAAAAAGTTCCGCTACCTCCCGGATCTGCGCGCAGAGAAACTCCAGATACGGGGAATTGAAGCACATCTTGTGAAAATGCGGATACAGCGGATCATAAATTTTGCCCGTATAATCGATTTCTCCCCATTCCGGATGGATTTCCGATGCATAACTGTTGATGCCAGCGGTCAGATAGATCGGTGTCTTTACATCGATTTCTTTGCATGCATCGACCTGCGCGCGCAGAAGATCGAAATTCAAATGAGGGTGGCGTGCTCCCACTTTGGTATTGTAATAGGCATAGCCGTGATGACAGGTCGCAAACAATGTGATCGAGTTGACTTCCGCTCTTTTCAGAGTCTCCTGCCATTCTTTCTTGTTGAACTTCTCTCCGATTCCGGGAATCAGCGGAGAGGTATGAAAATCCAAATGAATCTGTCTGAAACGCATGATCGCTTTCCTTCCGTTTTATAGATGGTTCACTATAAACCATCCCTCCGGAATTGTCAAAAGAAAGTGTATGAAGAAAATGGATCTTTTCTATGAAAAAAATCCATGATCTGCCACAAAAAAGCCCGCCAGGGAAGCGGGCTGATCAGATTCCAGTGGAAAATTCCAGAATTATTTATCATAGTTCCAAGGCTGAGTGACACTGAATTCCGAATCCGGCAGATCAGGGTTCAGAGTAAAGGAAATCAGCTTTGAGATATCCGTTTTCCCATTGACGGTAATCCGGGAACGGCGTGGCATTTTCACGCCGGAGATCCATTCATAATCTTCGGAGATGGCAACATAAAGCGACCGTGATCCGGCGCCGTCATTGCTGTACAGAACCGTTTCCAGTTTGCGTGTCAGGTAGGTTTCGGCATCGATGTAGAAAACGTACGGGGCAATGGCCGGATCGGCGACCCGGCAGATCAGACGATAGTATTTTCTGCCTTCACTGTAACTGACATCGATCTGAACATCCTGGAAAATGGTCTTGTAATTGTTGCCCGGTTTCAGCATATCGGAGAACGTTTTGATCAGATTGAGTCCGGTTCCTTCGGGAAGTTTCTGACTTTTTTTGGTTCTCGGATCAATATTCCATGCGCTTCCATCGCGGAAAAGGATCATGGAGAAGGGGATCCCGTTCCGGAGAGAGACCTGTTTGATGAAGTCCGGCTGTTTGAACAGCACTACCGTGGAATAGTAATCCCGGTTTTTGCTGTTGCCGTCAACCGATTCGACCTCCTGAATCAGACGATACGATTTTGCTTTTGCATAAACCCCTTCCGGATCGGTTGCCGCACTCATGCGCTGATAAAGCTGGTCGATGGTGATATCTGCCGGTTCTCCGCCGGAAAGATCCAGAAGATCTCCTTCCATCCATGCGCAGGAGGTTGTGATTGCCAGAGCCGCGACCGCCAGCAGACAGCCGGCACATTTAATCAGAAAATTCTTGGACAGATTCATAGTGCCTCCTTAAACGTTATAGGAAGTTGAGGTTGTTGAACCGCTGGAGGCGGTCCATTCCGTATGAAAATATTCTCCGCGGGGCCGATCGACCCGTTCATAAGTGTGTGCTCCGAAAAAGTCTCTCTGTGCCTGAATCAGATTCGCCGGCAGATTCGCCGAACGATAGGAATCAAAGTAGGCGATTGCACTGGAGAACGCCGGTACAGGGACCGAATAGGTGACGGCATCCACTACGGCATAGCGCCAGAACTGTTCGGCTTTCCTGATCTCTTCACGGAAGAAGGGATCCAGAAGCAGATTTTCGCATTTGTTTTCTCCGGAGAATGCCCGGCGGATATCATCAAGGAACTTTGCCCGGATGATGCAGCCGCCGCGCCAGATCGCAGCGATGGTTGCACAGTCAAGATCCCAGTGATATTCCTCGGACGCCGCTTTCAGAAGCTGGAATCCCTGTGCATAAGAGCAGATCTTCGAAGCATACAGAGCCTGTTCAGAGGACTGAATCAGCTCTTTTCGATGCTCCTCCCGGAAGATTTCGGAAATTTTCCGCCGTTCCGGAAACTGCTCGGAGGCCTTCAGACGTTCCGATTTCAATGCCGACATGCAGCGAGCAAACACCGCTTCTGCAATCGTCATCGCCGGAACGGCCAGATCCAGAGAGGTTTCCGTAGTCCATTTCCCGGTGCCTTTCTGTCCGGCGCAGTCGAGAATGATATCCACGACGGGACGTCCCGTTTCCGGATCCTTCTTCCGCAGAATTTCCGCCGTAATCTCAATCAGATAACTTTCCAGCGGACCCTTGTTCCATCGTGTGAAGATGTCGGCGAGTTCCTCGGCGGGAATATCGTGCAGCGAGCGGAGAAGCAGATAGGCTTCCGAGATCATCTGCATATCGGAATATTCGATTCCATTATGGACCATTTTCACAAAATGGCCGGATCCGCCGGGACCGATCCATTCACAGCACGGAGTTCCGTCTGGAGCCTTGGCGGCAATCGACTTGAAGATCTTTTCGAGATGGGGCCATGCAGCTCTGCTTCCTCCGGGCATCAGGGAGGGGCCTGTCAATGCGCCCTCTTCGCCGCCGGAAACGCCGGTGCCGACATAGAGAATCTGTTTTTTCTCCAGTTCCGCGCATCTTCGTTCGGTATCGCGATACCAGGAGTTTCCACCGTCGATCAGAATATCTCCGGGTACCAGTTCCGGTTCAAGCTGTGCGATCAGGCTGTCCACCGCGCTTCCCGCCTTGACCATCATCAGAATTTTCCGCGGAGATTTCAAAGAAGAACAGAATTCGTGGATGGAGTGCGCCGGCAGGATGTGTTTTCCTTTACCCCGGCCGTTCAGAAAAGCATCGACCCGTTCCGTTGTGCGGTTGAAGACGGCAACCGTGTATCCTCTGGATTCCAGATTCAGGACAAGATTTTCTCCCATTACGGCAAGTCCGATCACTCCGATATCGGCTTTTTGGCTTTCAGACAACATGGTATCCCTCCCGGGTTTTTCTTTCTTTCCCGGAAATATAGCATGAAAAATGAGTTTTGCGAATTCCGCTTGTAAATCCGTCCGCTTCCCGGAATATTTTGAGAAAGATTTTTCCGGAGATTTTCAGGGAAATCCGGAAAATACTATTGACAAATGCAGAGGAATGTGTTATAATTGATTATTGGTTAAACCGATTAAATTAACGAATTTGGAGTCAGAATGCGGACGACATTGAAGGATATCGCAGAGCGGGTCGGCGTGACAAAAGCGCTGGTATCTCTGTATCTGAACAATCATCCGCTTTCTGCCAAGATTGCCAAATCGACGAAGGAGAAGATTGATCAGGCGGTCAAGGAGCTGAATTATCATCCCTCTACGACGGCGCGGGCGTTGAAAAGCGGCAGAAGCAGGACGCTGGGGCTTGTTGTGGGAGATATCTGCAGTGATTATTTCGGATTTCTTGCCCAGTCGCTTTTGAATGAGTGTGCGAAATATGATTATCAGCTTCTGATTGGAATTACGCGGTTTGATCCGGCAGAGGAACGTCGGTGTCTGGAAAATCTGATCAACCGCCAGACAGATGGTATTTTCTATGGAATGGGAGTTTTTCCCGCAGAATACCTGATTTCCGCAGGATTGAAGGATTACCCAATCCTTCAGCTTCATTCCCTGCATCCGGAATTCAACGCTATCAGACGGAATGAAGAGGAGGCATTGAAGACGGTTGTTCGTCGCATTCATGAACTCGGCGGTCGCAAAGTGGTTGTATCCGCCGGACCCGGATGGCTGGAAATTGTTCAGAAAGAGGCTGTGCGGTATGGAATTCAGGTGATCCATGTCCAGCTGGATTTCTTTTCCACGCAGGAGGATTATGACAGGATTCGGGATTTGAGTCCCGATGCCGTTATTTGTGCTTCCAGTGTGTTTGCGCTTTCTCTTCAGGAGAGTTTTTCAAGGAAAAAAGATTTTCCGATTCCACGTTTCTTTTACAGCTATACGCTGCCATGTGACTGCATTGCCGATTCCAGTATTGGCGGAGTGATTGTCCCGAATTTCAAAGACGTGATCCAGATGGCGGTGCCACGGATGATTCAAATGCTGGAAGAACCCGGAAAAAAAGTTATTCATCTGGATACCCCGGCCTGTTTTCTGGAAAAAGAGCAGATGCTGCAACTCTGTGAACAACAGCTTGCCGATCCTTTTTACGAACCTTTTAGGATGAAATTAAAATATAAAAAGAAAGGTATTCCGTCATGATTGACAGAAGGAGATTTTTTACATTGATAGAGCTCCTGGTTGTAATTGCAATTATAGCAATTCTTGCAGGAGTTCTGCTCCCAGCACTGCAGTCTGCAAGAAAAAAAGCGCAGAGTGTGAACTGCAAGAACAATCTGAAACAGCTTGGGCTTGCCATGGTTCAGTATGAACATACCGCCGAGCGGCTTCCCGCGGCCTACGACGATCTGAACGGCTATCCGTCTAATGAGATTACCTGGGCGGGAAAACTCTGGCGGATGGGGCTGATTCCTGTATTCAAAACCGGCTACTGGGGAGCTCATGCAGATAATGCCAAACTGATGCAATGTCCGAGTGATCCGACAAAAATGAGTTACGGGATGGTCTCCTCTCTTGCCAAACAGGATGGTATTGCGGATGGAGGAACCAATTATAAAAACTGGTCCACTCACTACATCAATTCTCCCAGAATCACACAGCCTTCCGCCCGTATTCTACTTGCTGACAATCATACATCCACAGATCCCATAGCCGCAAGTGACCGGCATAAATATTTTCCACACGGAGCTCAAGGAAATGTTTATCCCAATGCGATTATTCTCCCAGGAGGAATTGGTAATTTGCTTTATCTGGACAACCACATTGGAGAGATTACTTTAGCAATGAAAAGTGACTGGTTCGGTTATTACGGAAGAGCAATCGGGACAATAAAGTAAAAGCATCGAATATTTTGAAGAAATCAGCTTTGGAGAAAATCGTGATGAAACATATCTTTTTAACGGGGCTTCTGGGGATGACTGCTCTGCTTTCCGCTCAGGAACTGCTCTTTACTCCGGGAAATACCATGGGGGTGAATGTCAATGCCAGAGAGAACAACCGCTGGAAAAGTCCATGGATGGATGTGACGGAGAAAATCAAACCGACGGAACTGTTTGAGACCGCCGGAGATTTCTTTCAGACTCAATATGGAAAACCTTTTATTTTTCAGAGCGATCTGATTCGGGAATTCCAGTTGAAAGCCTCAGGAAAGTACCTGGTGAAAGATGGTGCGCTTCAGTTCCATACCGGCAAAACGGGATGGGGAGTTCTTTTCGGCTCGGAACCTGGTGATGAGAAGACTCCGGCCATTCGCGTCGGAGCAGGATGGGGAAAGGAGAGCAGCAACTCCTATCGTTTGGAAATGGAGGTGGAACAGGATGTGCCTGAGACGGAATGGCTCATCTCGAAAGCTCATGGCGACTGGAAGGCCTGGCAGAATCTGAAGTCCTTCCGGATTAAAGGAAAAGGACCACAGAAATTTACAATCAAGATGGGATGGATCGGATATCCTCCGCTTCAGATGATCTGCGGTTTGAAATTCGAATGCAAGACTCCGGGAGCTCAGGTGAAAATCCGTTCCATGCGTCTGGTGCCCTATTCCGGAAATGCGTTCTGGCGAAGAGAGTTTCAGCTGGATTTTAAACCGGTCGCCGCAAAACTCTCGTGGATTCACAAGACGGGAAATCATGAGATTTTTGTCAACGGAAAGAAAATTGCGGAAGGCATGTCGCATCGTCGTCACGGGGTGGAAACGTTCGATTTGACAAGTATTCTGAAACAGGGGAAGAACACGATTGCTGTCCGTGACCAGTTCTATGGCGGACTGACACAGAATTCCGATCTCGCTTTGGAGGGGGTTGCAATCGGGAAAAACGGAGAACTCTTCCGGATTCTCGGCGGAAAGGAGTGGCGTTGGAGTTTTACTGCACCAAAAGGCTGGGAACAGCCGGATTTCCGGGCAGATGGCTGGAAAGTTCCCCGTCTGATTTCGCCGGGTGTGACGCGTCAGCCGAATGGAAATGTGATCTCTGCCGGATTCGATCCCGAGCACATGGGATTCCTGGATGTTCGGGTCGAAGGAGTGAAATATCCGGTCTTCGATTATAATGGGAACATTGGGTATCGGGTCCGGATTCCATCTGGAGTTGCTGAACCGGAAGTGAAGCTGGAGATTCGCGATGCGGACACCGGAAAGAGCATGGAAAAACTGACCGCAAGCGAGACCGGAATCCGTGGAGATTTCCGGGAGTTCAAGGTGGAGCCGAAGCTCCGTCGGACAGGTGCGTACCGGATGTTCTGGACGCTGAATTCCAATGGAAAAGAGATGGATTCCTGCCGGGATGAAATGATTATTGCCGGACCTGTGCCGCAGGATGTATTTCCGCTTGCGGAGTTTGAACAGGAACTGCAGAAGCGTCTCCAGCTTGTACAGAAGATCGACTGCACCGTACCGAATCCGCCCGCGGACACCTTCCTGGATCACAGCGGAATGTATGCGAAGGCGGAACTTAATATAGGAAAGGTTGTTTCGAAGAACGGCATGAAGTATCGCGAGACCGGAAGCGGACTTTTCGATTATTTCTGCTACAAGCTCAACATTCCGAAGCTTGGGGAGCCGATGATTGCGGAAGTCATCTTCCCAGACGATGCCGACCGCTACATCTACAGTTGTGTAGCCGAAACCTTCCCCGTTCCGTTTGAAAACAACGGCTATCCGCTTGGTGAACGCGCATGGCCAAATGCCAGCGGAACCGTTTCCACCGGAGATTTTTATCCGCTCGGGAACGGAAAAAAAGCGCTCCGGTATGTATTTTTCCCGGCGTCGTACAATTCCACAATCATGATTCAGAACGGTCGTGCCGGAATTCCCGCTGCTGCCTGTGAAATCAATATCTATGCAGTGAAAGGAGGACTTCCCGCGCTGAAACTGCCGGAGACGGATCGGATTTATGCCAATCACAACGAACGGATCGTATTCAACAACTGGGGTGCTTACGGTGATCCTGTTGCTCAGGGACTGAATCATCATTTGAACAACTACGACGGCGCATGGATCAATGCCTATCGTGCCATCGTGCGGAAAATCCAGTGGCTCCGGTTCCAGGGGCACAATGCCAGCGTGGAAGGCGCCTATATGTACAGCGAAGGCCCCTTCTCCTCCCGGCATTCCACATCCATTCTGAATAACGATAAGTTTGATTACTACTATGCGATCCTGAAACTGTATAAACACAATGGAATCAAGCAGCTGGTCGGATTTGAGTACATGCGTTCCATAAGCCTCGGACCCGAAGGACGTTACGATGTTACCGATCAGCAGATCCGGGAGGGGAAAGCGCGTGGAGTCTATACTGTGGACCGCCATGGAAAACAGGTGGTGGGATATCTCGGCATGGGATTGAATTTTATGAATCCGGTGGTGTGGGAGTCCGTCACCGATCTTCTGAAGGAGCTGTACAATCGTTATGACGGAGTCGGCGATGTGGTCGGACTCTTCAATATCAACGGGAGCTGGTGGCTGCCGGGATTCACCGCCTATTCGGGTATTGTGGCGGCGGAGGTCGGCTATGATGACGATTCTGTCGAGGCTTTCGAGAAGGATACCGGTATTAAGCTCGGTATCCCGGCAACGGGCGCGGATCGTTTCCCGAAACGGTATGAGCTTCTGACCGGTAAGTATAACAAACAGTGGTTCGAATGGCGCGGCAAAAAACTCCGTGAAAAACTTGCGGAAATGCAGAAGATCGTCAGCAGCGGAAAGCAGAAGTGGCAGCTTTTTGCCGTTCCGTCAAAACGTTTTCCTCCGCAGAATCCGTTCAATACGAACCGGATCAAACCCGAAGTACGGAACGCTTATGTTCCGAATCTCCAGAAGGAGGCCGGATTCCCGCAGGAGCTCTATGGAAAAGACAAGAACAACGGTATTGTTCTGGTCGCTTCCATGAATACGGCAAAACGGTTGGAAAATAATGCGGAACTCTACTATTACGGTCAGTATACGAACAAAGGAACGCGGGAACTCTACCGTAAAAATGATGCCGTCTATCTGACTTGCGACGGTCTCAATGAAAACATCGGGACGACTGCTTCCGCGGCGAAACGCTGGTGGTTCCGCAAAAACGGCGTGACTGTCTATGACTGCAAACCTGTCGGAGACTTCGCTTATGCCGATATGATTCACGTTGTCAGCGACTTCATTCCGAAATATATGTTCCATACATGGATCGACGTCAACGTTCCGACTGCGCATGGCGATCAGGCACGCCGCTTCCTCAAAGCGTTTTATTCGGTTCCCCGGGGAGAGCTCAAAAAGCTGGATGCGGTGAAGGGAATCAGTGCAAAAACATCGGGGAATTACCTTGTACTGGTCAATGATACGCCGTATCCGCTGACGGGATCGCTGGAATATCCGGGAAAATTCACGGATCTTGTCTATGATCTTTCCTGTGCAGAGAGAGCGGAGCTGACGGTTCGTCCATATACGCTTCTGGTGTACAAAGCGGAGGGCGGGGCGGAACGGTTCAAAGGGAGTTTCCGCTTCGCTCCCGCAACCGAGTCGGAGATCGTCCTGATGGGAAAGAATATTCTGAAAGAGCGTTCTCTTCTCCGACGGATTCCGAAAGCGAACGTGGAACGCATCCGGGCAAGACTCGCGGCAAATGATGTCTATGGACTCAAAAAGGAGATGGATGATTTTGAAGTCCTCTATTACGCCAAACGCTTCTTTGACAGTAGGGAACAGATGCACAATCAGGAACTGTTGCTGAAGGAACTGGAGAAAACGGGAACTGTCCGGATCAACTGCGGAGCGTCGGAAGCATTGACCGACCGCAACGGCAATCTCTGGCTTCCCGATCAGACCTACACCGGTTTCAACGCCTACGGCAATGAATACGCCAGTTATGCGGATCGTGGCAGCATCCAGGTGAAGAACACCGCGTTCCCGGAAATTTTCAGATCGGAAGCGTGGGGCGCGCAGATCTTCTATCAGATTCCGCTTCCGAAAGGCCGTTATACCGTGAAGGTGCATTTCGCGGAGACCTATCCTCCGAATCGTGAAAACGGACGGAAATTTGATCTTGACATCGGAGGAAACATCAAAAAGAATTTGAATCCGGTAGTGCTTGGCGGCGGATTTCTTTCCGCGGCTTCGGCGGTCTGGACGGGAATCGACGTCCGTCGCGGCCCGCTGGTGATCCGCGCGTCCGGCAATCCGGCACTCAATGGAATTGAAATCATCAAGGAGAAGACAAAATGAATGGAAAACGACTCATCCTCATGGCAGCATTCTTTTCTGCCTGCACACTTTTCGCGGACGTTCTTCTGGAGGTCCGTCCCGGAGAAGTTGTCAATGACAGATGGCAGAAGGATCGCGGAAACTTCACGACCGGATCCCATCCGAAAAATGTAACCGCTGGAAAGGAAAAGGAGATCTCCTTTGCCCGCTATCTTTCCGACAGCAACACTTATTATAAGCTGAAGGATATGAAAAACTGCGGGACCTCCAACTTCACGGTGACTGCTCTGCTCCGTTTTTCGGGAAAGAACGGACAGTGCTTTATCCTTGGCGCTGGTGCCGGAAGCCATGTTTCTCCAGGGTATCGGCTGGGCATTTCCGCGAACAAGGGAAAGGTTTCCGCGTATGCCATGTTTGTTGCCGCTTCCACAAAAGAGAGCAATAAAAAATATGTCACCGTCAATATGGATCCGAAAGTGGTTCTGGAGCCTGGAAAATGGATGGTGCTGACCATGTCGGCAAACCGCTCGGGTGATCTTCAGCTCTTTGTCAACGGAGAACTGGCCGGTTCGAAATCCATGAAGGCGTATGACAAGGAGAATCTCTTCCCGAAACCGGTTCTTTTTGCCACTTTCTGTCCGAAAGATCCGAAAGGAACGGAGGAACCGCTTCAGACGGATATCGCGGAAATCATGGTCCGGAACGAGCTTCTCAGCTCTTCCCAGATTCAGAATGAAGCCGAAGATATGCTGGATGAAGTGGAGCCATGAAGTCGTTTCTGTTCCTTTCCCTGCTGATTTATACGCTTTTCTCTTCGGGAGCGGAAGTCGGGCTTGAAACTCTGCCGTGGACCGATGCCTCCTGGTCGTGGAGTCAGGACGGGACGGTTCTGCCGAAGATCAATACAAATCTTTCGGGGAAAGGAAACATCTCCATCGGAGGCGTTCCGTTTGAACGCGGAATCTGCGGACATACCGGCTTCAGCATTGTCTACAATCTGGACCGGACGGCCGATTCCTTTTCCGCAATGATCGGTCTCGACGACGAACGCCATCCGAAGGATTCCGGGACAACGGCGGATGTCCGATTTGCAGTTCTGGTGGATCGGAAGGAGGTTTTTCACCGTCAAATGCATCTCGGAGAAAAGCCGTTTCCGATTCAGATTGATCTGCGCGGGAAAACGCAGTTGGAGCTCCGCGGGGAATACGGGAAAGGCGGTTTTCTTCTTCAGCGAGTTGCCTGGGGGAATCCCGTCATCCGGACCAGCGCTCCGGAAAAACTGCGGGCCGCGCTGGAGCGGAACTGGAAGAAACATATGCAGAATCTTGCCGCGGAGCCCGTCTATCCGGATGCTCCCGCGTGGAAACGGATCCGGATCTCTAGAATCGAATGGAACGGGTTCCGGAATGCCTACCGGATCGACAATGGACGCATCGCATTCACGGTCGTGCCGGAGTGCGGGGGACGGATCATGGAATTCGGGGCGGTCGGAAAAACATCTCTCCTGAAGCCGTCGGTTCCTCCTGCGAAGCTCCGGACGGTCCGCGGACGTTCCGGCGATTCCGCCGGCGGACATTTCATGCGTGTTCAGCCATCCAAAGGATTTCATCCGAATGATCCGCTCCTTCAGCACGGGCCTTTCCGGATCGAGTTCCCCGCGGAAGGCGAGATTCGGATGACCTCCGCGGAAAGCGCACTGTTCCAGCTGGTTTATGAATATCAGATCCGGATTGCGCCGGAGTCGGAAAAACTGGAAATTACCAATACACTCATTAATAGGGCTCCGTATGAGCGGCTGCTTGGCATCTGGAGCATTACCCGTCTCGACAGCTTTGCGCTGAAACGGATTCTTCTTCCTTCTGCCTGCGGAAAGCGGACCATTTCGAAACAGGGAGACTCTGTCAAAACAGCCGGATTTATTGGTGGAATCGAATTGCAGATTGATATCCGTCCGAAAACGCCGCATGATTTTTTTGAACTTCGAGCATGGTCTCCGGTCGCGGAAATTCCGGTGGAGGCAAAAGATGGATCGCGCCTGCTCTTCCGTTATGAGTCTGCAAATTCTTCTCCGGAAGGGGACCCTGCCATTCATCTGTTCCTTTGCGACCGGTTCAGTGAAATGGAATCGCACGGACCGACTCGTCTGCTGAAGCCCGGGGAACGAATCTCCCTGACAGAGACATGGACTCAGTAAAAGCGGTTTTTCTGATTGATTTTTTTCGGTGCAATATATTTGGGCACAAGGCGCTTGGGGGGAACCTTCGCCCGGATTGTGACCGTGTTCGGTTCTCCCGCCCGAACCTGAAATGAGGTGGTGATCGGACTGTCATGATTGATCAGACAGGCCGGCGTTTTGTTTTCCCCCGCATCCAGATAATAATCCGCCCGGTTGTGGAGAATCCAGTTGTTCGGACGATACACTTCCGGTTTTTTCTCCCTGTACTTCTTGAAATCTCCGTTCGGGAGCAGTTTTCCGTTGAGTTTCACCTGATTGATCAGGAGCCAGTGCCGTTCTTCGGGATCCTTGAACCAGCGTCCGCCGATTCTGAGCCAGACTTTGCCGGAACGGTTCGGAGTGAAGGTGAAGGTGAAATCGGTCCATTGATCGGTCAGGGGCTCTTTCATGTTGACCGTCAGGACATAATATTTATCAGGACCGTACCAGCCTGCGTATCCGGAACTGGCATTCGGATTCGGCTGGAATTTGGAAATGATTTTATCCGGGACTCCATTGATCTCGAATCGGAGAAAGGAATCCTTCTCTTTCTGCGGAACCTTGACCTGTGCGGAAAGCACTCCTCCCGCACAGACGGAAGCCAGAAGCAGGAAAGCAAAGCGGGAGAGTATCATTTCGGATTGAAAATTTTATAATTCTTTTCGCTGTTTTTCGCAACGGTCATTGCGGTGTTCCGGTCGAAAGGACCGTCAATCAGAACGGTATCCGCCTCTTCTCCAAGCAGACGCGGTTTGAACTGGCGGTAGAGAATTCCGTCGATTACGATCGCCAGAGTCTCTCCGCGATAGGCAATGGAGAGATTGCCCCACAGCATTTTTCCTCTGCGGTCCAGAGTCACCTGCAGATCGAACGTTTCCGGATTGTCCCTGCGGGGAACGGCTACCACTTTGATGAAATTGCGGGAATGAATTTCTGAATTCACACTGATGTAGATTTTCCCTCCTGTCAGAGTTGGCAGTTCCTTTTCCAGATCCGATTCCCCGCGCGGATATCTGACCACACGGTGGATGGAGATCACATAGTCCGGAGTGTTTTCGAGGGTGCTGGGATTGAAAAGATCGTTATTGCCGAGGTTTTCCAGCGTATTCAGCGTGTCGCAGGAAATGGTGAAGAGCGCGGTGAAAACAACGGCGGAGGCAAGCATAAGAGACTGGAAAATTTTTCGCATCGCTGGAACTCCTGATTTGATTTTTTTTCTCTGGTTTCAATCAATCCACTATATCATGAAATCGGGAAAATGCAAAACGGGAAAAGAGAAAATTTTCCGCGAAACGGCTTGCTTTTCCGTATTTTCCGGCTAGATTTCCAAAACGGATAGGAAAAATAATCTCGGAAAGGATTTACAACTATGAGCAATCCTGTTACCATTATGCCGTGTCTGGATATGCAGAACGGCAGAGTCGTTAAAGGCATTCATTTTGTGGAAATTGCCGATGCGGGAGATCCCGTTGAGTGTGCAAAAGCATATTGTGCCGCCGGAGCGGATGAGCTGGCGCTGCTGGATATTACCGCAACGGTTGAAAACAGGGGGACTCTGCTGGAGGTTGTCCGCCGCGTGGCGGAGGTCTGCACGGTGCCGTTCACGGTCGGCGGTGGAATCAGCGATGTCAAATCTGCCGGAGCGGTGCTGAAGGCGGGCGCGGATAAGGTTTCCGTCAGCAGTGCGGCATTCCGCAAACCGGAGATCATTCCCGAAATCATCCGGGAATTCGGACGAGGTGTGCTGACCGTCGCGATTGATGTGGATGTCAATTCTGCCCTTCCCTCCGGTTACGAAGTCTATATCGACGGCGGACGCACCGCCACCGGATACGATGCCGTCGAATGGGCAAAAAAAGTGGACGGCTATGGTGTCGAAGTGATCCTCCCCACCAGCAAGGCCGGCGACGGCGCTAAAACCGGATACGATCTCCCGGTCATCAAAGCAATGGCAAACGCCTGCAATGCGAAAATCGTCGCTTCCGGAGGTGCCGGAAAGATGGAGCATTTCCTGGATGCCGCCAATGCCGGCGCTGAAATCCTGCTTGCCGCTTCCGTCTTCCATTTCCACATGATTGATATCGGGGAGCTGAAAGCGTATCTTAAACGCAACGGCGTGGCGGTCCGCTGACGGGGATTTCCCGCCTTGTTCATTGTGCCGCAGGAGAAGAGTTTTTTCTTACGGCACAACGGAAAACATTTTACTCTTGTTCATTGTGCCGCAGGAGAATTTTTTCTTACGGCACAATGGAAAAACATTTCACTCTTTTCTGGCCGAGCGGCTCTCCATTGCGAAGATGCCGTGTCATCATGAGGGCTCCCTCCCGGCCGATTTTTTCAAAGTCGTTCCTCATTTTCCCTGCAAAGTGCAGAGAAGGATAGAGCGATCTCATTCCATCTTCGGGAAGATTCCCGGCGTCACGGATCAGCAGTACCGGACGTCTGTTTTCCGGCAGAGCACTTGCCAGGTCGCAGATCTGCCGGTAGATGGCGAATCCGCCTTCTGCAATGATGAGAGTCGGATGCAGTTCCCGCAATTTGCGGGGAAGCTGCGTTCGGACATCGGCGGGTAGAACATAGTGATCCGGAGTGAATGGAATTCCTTTCCGGCGGAAGGTTTCCATGAAACGTTCCGAATGGAGTTTACTTTGCTGATCAATCCGCAGAACGGAGGAGTGTCCGTTTTGCAAGGCATAGTCGGCGAGGAGTTCGTATTCCCAGTTTGAATCCTGCATAACGCAGTTGATGTTTTCCTGTTCCACGAATCGGCGCGGTTCACGGGACCAGAGATCAAGAGTCAGGATCGGCAGATCGGTTTCCCGCTGAATTTGTGTAATGGCTGGAAGGGCCTCCTCGTCCGGATTGAACCACAGAATTGCATCCACGGCGTGAATCAGGGCCTTTTCATAGACATTTTCCACACGGGAAGATTGCAGCAGGTGTAGAACAAACCGTTCCTGATTCAGCGTTTTGAGGGCTTCCGTCATTACCGGAATTTCTCCGAGGAAGGGGGATTCTTCCGCGTTCCGGACTACAATGCCGATCTTGGTACGGCGTTCATTTTTCGGAGGAACATACGTTCCCCGCCGTCCTTTTGAGGTCACAAGCAGGGATTCATGTGAAAGAATTTTCAGAATCTTGATGTAGGTTACCATGCAGATGCCGAGTCGCCGGCACATTTCCGGGGCTCCGGGCAGTTTGCCGCCGTCCGGATATTCCGTATGAATGATTCCGGTCAGTTTTTTCAGCGCTCCGAGGTAAGCCGGAGAACTTGTTTTGCCTGTTCGTTTCATGGTTGTCCCGATCCGTTTTCCGTAATATAACAGATCCAGCAGAAAAAAACAGAGAAAAAAAATTTTTTTTGCAAAACTTCCCTATTGACTTTTCTGGAAAATACTTTATAATTTATTAAAGTAAAATATAGTAAATGGCTGTGCCGGGTGAGAAAAATGACAAAGAATCCGCAGAAAAAGCATTCTTTCCGTTTGAGAAATTTCACACTTATAGAGCTGCTCGTTGTGATTGCAATCATTGCAATTCTAGCCGGAATGCTCCTTCCAGCTTTGAGTTCTGCTCGAGGGAAAGCATTTCAGATCGGTTGTGCAAGCAATTTGAAACAGATCGGTGCTGCTGAAAATCTGTACTCCAATGATTATGATGATTATATCACTCCGGGAAAACCGTATAAGGATGGAGACTTTGCCGGATCCTACGACTGGAGCGCCATCTCGCTTCTCTCCGGAGGACGCAACGATGATATTCGGAAACCGTACGGAGTGTATTTCGACGGTAAGGATGGAAAAGGGGGAACCTTCCGGTGTCCCGCGGAACCGGATACAAAATTCAACTGGGGAAAAGGCACCTATCGGGAAGGTCATTATGCGTATAATATAGCGCTTCATGGTGCGGTGGAACACTGGAATGCTTCTATTCTCGGGATAGGAAAACGGAGTGTGGTGACGCAGGCAAGTGTTGCCATCAGTTTTTTTGATGCGGGGAAAACTTCTGGTAATCTGGGTGTATATGACACCTACGGAACGCATGCCGTATTCTATCGTCATGGGGCGGGGGATTACAGAACCAACGTTGATGAAGACCGTAATTTCCTGCCGGTGAAGGGGAGCGGAAATGTGCTTTATTTTGATGGCCATGTTTCGTCTGTTACGTTCCCGCAGCTCTGGACAAGTCCATCTAACCCGTATTATGTGAATCCGCAGTCGTATAAGAATGCATTTTTCCTCGGGTTCAACCGGCCGATGGGGGCTGCTGCCAATCCGTAGTTTCCGGAAGAATTCCGGGCGATCCATTTCCTGTCAGATCTTTTATTGCTTTCAATCAATCAGAAGGAGTTTTGTGCTATGAGGAGAGGGATTTTTGTTCTTTTTCCGCTGCTTTTCGGAGTGACGGCGACATCTTGCAGTTCGGTGGAACCTCCTCTTCCGGATCCGGATCCGGTGTTTCAATCGCAGGGCAGTGCGCGTCAGGATCCGCTATTTCTCGTGGATTCTTTTGCATGGCATCGGTATGGCGATCGGAAGGGCGGATTGTATGAACAGCCTTCCTATGTTGTCGGCAACAAGGCGGTGGTGGTTCGGAAAATTGACGGAATCAACCGGCCGGATCAGGATCAGAGCGTGACGATTTATGTTGACAACAAACAGGTCGGCCGATTCCTCTGGTGGGGGGCGTTCAAGAACGGTGGTTACGGTTATCCTTTCAAGGAAATCAAGGGCGACCCGCCGTCTTTGAAGATTGGCAAGGCCTCCCGGACAGTCACATACAGCAAACCCTATTTGACTCCGGAAGGAAAACGGGTCGTGTTCACCTATCAGCTCAAGCCGCTGAAAGACAGCAGAATTGAGCTTTCCTGGAACATGGGTGTTTCGCAGGAGGAACTGGATCGCTCTCAGAAGGATTTCTGTGTGGCGCCCTGGTTCCTTCTTCAGAATTACAGAGATAAGAAAATCACGATCGGCGGAAAAGAGTTCAAGCAGAACAGCCGGGAAAAACTGATCGGGTCCAAACAGATTTCCACCGCCGCTTCCGGGGATCTGGTCTATCATGCGGCCGATCCGAGAAAAGGATATACGATTGAATTCAATACGCTGCGTGGAAATCTTTCGGAGAGCGTGTTTGTGCCGAAAGTCGGAGCGGATCGTTATGAGCTCATTTATCGGCTTGCGCATCCGAAGCGTCAGGCAACCGGCAAGGTCATTATTGATCTCGGAGAAGCGGAACTTCCGCAGAAAGATACTCCTCCTCCGGTCGGCGGAATTGATTTCTGGAAAGCCGATGCCATCCATGTACCTCGTTCTCCAGTTCGGAACGTGATGCCGAATCCGAGTTTTGAACAGGGGATCCGCTACTGGAAGTGGGTCGGCGGCGGAGCCCGCTACACCCCGGATGCAAAGCCGCGTTACGAGGTCGTTCCGCAGGGACGCTTCGGCAGAAACGCGCTCCTGATCCGGGATACCCAGCCCGGTGCTCCCGCTCTGATGAGCTTTCCGATTTCCCTGGAGAAAGATCAGGCATATACCCTCAGTTTTTATGCGAAGGCGGATCGTCCGCGGAATATCAATGTCTCGCTCTGCAGTGCGGCGCGGGGAGGCAAATTTGTCGGAAAGAACGGTCCCTGGGGCGACACGTGGAACCCTGAATCCAAATTCCGCATCACCTCGGAATGGAAGCGGTATTCCAGAACCTTTACCGCTGATGCCGCCGGAGTCCAGATCGGACTGTTCGGCTGCGGGGGAAATACTCTGATTGACGGAATCCAGATCGAAAAAGGAAAACAGCCGACGGAGTTTACAGCCGCGCCCGTGGACGGCCTGTTTACCACCTCGGATCCGGATAACGATCTTGTCAAAGGCGCTCCTCTTGACGCCGGATTCACGTTTACCGGCAAACCGGGGACAGCGGGAAGAGTGGATGTTTCCGTCAAAAATGCCTTCCGGGAAGTACTCTGGTCCGGAACCGTCGATGTCCGGATTGGAACAGAGGGAATTCAGAAAGTCAGACTGCCGATCCCGGCGGAATCGCTTGGGGAAGGCATTTTTGTCGTTCGCGCGGAATACCGGATCGGAAAGAGTGCGCCCTATTTCGACTACTATCGTTTTTCCATCATGACTCCGTTGAAAAATCTGCATCCGACAAAGAATATTTTCGGAACTCTCGGACATTACGACCGCATCACCCGCGGAGAGGAACTCGCTCAGAAATATATGGACTGGGGATTCGGTTCCACAAGCTGGGGATACAATCATCAGCACAGGGGGCTGCGTCCGGAGCTGGAGAAAAAGTACCGGATCGCCAACATCGCCAATGTCGTGACGAATCAGGATCGTGAGCTCGGACAGAATTACCGTCAGTGGAAAGCCATTCCCCCCGAACTGGAAAAACGGATCGAACAGGTCGCCTTTGAGAGTGCAAAGCAGTACGATCCTGTGCAGTATCCTGTCTGGGGATTCGGCAACGAGGAGGAAGGATCGTATCTGATCCGCAACAAGATGTTCGAGGAATACTTCAAGGCGCAGTCCGCTGCGGCAAGAGGTGTCAGACGGGCCAATCCGAAAGCGGTTATCATCCCGACCTGCGGAACTTCCGGCTACTCCCTCATGCGCGGATATGATGCGATTGAGGGATATCTGAAAACCGCTCAGAAACATGGTTTCAAGTATGATGCCATTGCGGTCCATCCCTACGGCAACATCGACAAGGGCACTCTCTCGCAGAATGATCTCGATGAAGAGACCGCGCGCCTCATCGCCCAGATGAAAAAGTACGGCTACGGCAAAGAAACCCCGATCTATTTCACGGAAATGTTCAACATTCCGGAAACCTATGTTCCCGCATGGGCGGCCGATACCGCATACGACCATTATCAGGCGGGAAAACCTTCGTATGATTTCGGCAACCGGGAATTCATTCATGCGTCGTCTGCTGCGCGCATCTATATCATGGCGCTGAAATACTGGCCGCAGGTGCAGTCTGTGAACATCTGGGTGTCGCAGCCCTTCATGGATCTTTCGCTGACTCCGACGCTGCTCTGCAAGGCGGTCAACACGCTCGGCACCCATCTCGGCGATGTGGCGTATCTGGCGGATGTCAAACCCGCAGCCGGAATCCGCGGATATGTCTTCCGGCATAAAAAAGGATATGGCGTTGCACCGCTCTGGTGTGTGAATCACGATGTGGAGAACGGTCTTGTGCGCGGTCCGCTGATCCGTGTGAAGTTCGGGCAGAAGGTCGAATTTTTCGATTTGATGGGAAATCAGCGTTTCGCGAAAACCGGTCGGGACGGTGTGACGGAGATTCGTCTGACACCCGCTCCGCTTCTCATCAGGGCGGAGAATCCCGAACTGCTTGCCTCGGCGCTTCGGAATGCGGAAACGGATGACAGTTCTTCCGCTCTTGCCGTCTCCATGCGTCCGGAACTGGATGGAACCATTTCCGCGCAGATCCGGAATCTGACCGGCCGGCCGCAGTCCGGAATTCTCTCCGTTGCCGGGAAAGATCTCTCCTATTCCGTCAAACCGGATGGGGGAGAGGCGATTACCATTCCGGGAAGCGGCAGAGGACACCAGTTCGGCAAACTCTACCGCTGGGAATCTCCGTTCCGGATCAAACCCGAAAAAGGAACCGGCATGGAACAGGAGTGGAAGATGGATTATTTCTATGTTCCCAGGACGAACGGTATGCCGGACTGGAACAGAATTCCGGCGATTCCTCTGACGAACCGCTATCTTCAGGCATATTCCGTCCGGAAAGACGGTTCGGAGAGGAAGAAAATGCCGGATTCCGGCGCTCCCGGCGATTTGAACGCCGAATTCAAAATGGCATGGGACACGGAGAATCTCTATCTCCGGGTGGAAGTCGAGGATGACAAGTTCCTTCTCTTCCCGGAACTCTGGAAACGTGGAAAAGCGGAAACGTATCTCTACGCTCACGATGGTTGTCTTGAGGTCTATTTCGACTGCGGTGCAAACGGCCGAAGCAATACGGCAAAAACCTACGACAATGATGACTACCGTTACGATTTTTCAATCGGAAAAGAGGGCAAATCGGGTCCGGGCATGGTCTATCGCCTCCGCGAGGTCTATCACCAGCTTGCCGACGGCATCAATATGGCGACCAAGGAGGAGGCCGCAAAGAAAATCAAATGCGATTTCCGGAGAACCGAAAAGGGATACATCTATACGATTACCTTCGGCCAGCGGTATCTGGAACCGATCGTCCTGCGGAAAGGGTTCGTTGCCGGATTCGGATTGTTCCTGCACGATCGCGATGATGCTTCCGTTCCCGCCGGCGTCAAGGGGCTGAGTCTTGCGACGGAACCCGGCGCCCATTGCGATTTCAAACCGCATCTCTGGCCGCTGATGATTCTGGCCGAGGAATGAAATTTGAGTTTCAATACGAATAAAAAAGAGGTGGATGGATAATGAAAGAACAGCAGCCGTTTATTTTCTGGCACTCTGATCCGGTGCGTCCGGATGAGACTCTGGTGCTGGCTGGAGAGGATTTCGCGGAGAATGCGTTTGTCGAACTGGCGGAGGCAAAAGGCAAATGGGTTGCCGTTAAACCGGTCCAGAGGAGCCGGCAATGTCTGAAGGCGGTGATCCCGCCGGAGTTCCGGTATGGAACATGGCAGTGCAGGGTTCGGCAGGGTGGGGTGGTTTCAAAAGAGATTTCCGTCAATGCGCCGGATGTCTGGTGGAAACAGGGCGATGGCGGAGTCGATGCGGCGTTTCCCGGAAGCTGGCTGCGTCTGTTCGGCAAATGTCTGAATCTTACTGGAAATTCGAAGATCCGAATCGGCAAAAAGGAGTTTCCTTGTCTGGAGCAGGACTGTTTCGCTCTCAAAGCGATCGTCCCGGAAAACGTGCGTCCCGGCACGTTTCCGCTGGAGGTTTTCAACGGCAGCTCCTGGGCCGCGGCGGGATCGCTGGAGATCCGGGAACGGAAACGGGATGAACGAATCGTTCTGGATCTTCTTTCCCATCCGAATGCCGATCCGACCGGATTGAAGGATTCCACGCTTGCTTTTGTCCAGCTTCTCGAACGGGCGCGATGCATTCCCGGAGGAGCGATCATCGAGATTCCCCGCGGACGGTTCCGCATTGATGCCAATCTCCGTCCCATGACCTATATGGATTCGCAGTTGTTTGTCATGGAAAATGTCACTTTGCGCGGTGCCGGACCGAATCTGACCACGCTCTGGTGGCCCGATAAAAAAGAGGCTCTGCCCGTTCTAATCGAATGTGCAAACAACTCTTCGCTGGAGAATCTTGCCATTTATGCGCAGGGCCCCCTGCACGAGGTCGTGAAAACGGAAAGCAATGTGCGGATCGAAAATGTTCTGATCCGTGCGAACTCCTATTACATGCTCACTCCGCTGGGCAGCGGGACCCACCATGAGCGCACTCTTCCGCCGCGTGATCAGCGAGGAGGCCCCGGCATTGCCATCTGGGGAACCAACAACCGGATTCTCAACTGCGACATTCTCAGTGCGCAGGGGATCAACGTTTACAACGGCGCCGGATCCGTCATCAGCGGGAACCGGATCTGCGGATTCGGACAGCACTCCATCTGCGGTTCGGAACTCATCTACGAAAACAACACCTTCACCGGCGGAATGATTACCGGCGGCTGCAATATTGCCATGTTTGGTCCGACCATCAACCGGCATGTTTATTACAAGGGCAACAGCAGCCGGCATCTCTACGCCGGCGATCACGAATGCCTGACTCTGGACGGACACGGAACCGCCTATTTCGGGAAGGTTCGGAATATCGGAGATACGACTTTTGACCTCATCGGCGGAAAAATCCCGTTCCGGGGCAAAGGCTCCATGACGGATATGAAGCGGACCGCTGTCTATATCGTTGACGGTCGCGGCACCGGACAGATTCGTTTTCTCACCTCTTATACCGAAAAAGGCACCGTCACGATCGACCATCCGTGGGAGGTTCCGCCGGATGGCTCCTCCATTCTGGAAATCGGCGTCTACAACGGAGATCATCTGATTCTGGACAATATGGCCGAGGATGGCGGCGCTCTGGTGCAGCTTTATCCGAAGAATTGCCGCTGCATCGTTGCCCGGAACCGGGGATTGCGGACCGGGAACATCAATTCGCTTTCCCGTTCCGGAACCTGGCCCGCGGGAGGCGATTTCTCCCGGCTGACCCGGTTCGAAATCAGCTGGTACAACCAGTTCTTCGAGAACGAGATCCTTGCCGGAAACGCCTGGGGCGGGGGGGTGACGGAGGTGGATCGCTGGCTCGGAGGAGAGTCCAAACTTCTGATTCACGGGGAGTGCAAATCACGGATCGTGGATGAATCCGGGGAGGTCTTCCGACGCGAACAGACGGCAGAATGGCTCCGGACGGCTCTCGGAGAAAAGAAACTGCGGGATCGCAATGTTTCTCCCAGCCGTTATCAGATTGTCCGGCGGCATGTGATCCGGAGCAACAGCTCCATTCATATCCGCGGGGTGGTCACCGATGCGCTGATCGAGCACTGCGCCATCGCCGACAGCGACAGAGGCATCCGGGTCGATATGGAAGTGGACAAGCCTTTCCCGAACAACTGCGGTCAGACTCATGACTGGAATCCTGATCCCGATCCGCAGCATCCGCCCATGACCTTCCAGCGTCCGGAAGGCGTTCTGATTCGCAAAAATGTGTTCTCGAATGTGAAGCAGCCGTATGCGGGCAATGCTCTGGAGTATGCCGTGATCCTGTAATGCGAAAGGAGTCGCTGAAAATCTCCCTGATCCCGGAGGAAAACAGAGATGGAAAATGCAGAAAGATTTTTTCCTTTCTGCATTTTTCCCGTTAAAAAAATCTCCAATTTTCCTTTTTGCATTTGAACTCTGCGGGAAAGCGAGTATTGTATAGGGAATCAGACAGGCGGGTGTAGCATAACGGTAATGCACCAGCTTCCCAAGCTGGCTACGAGGGTTCGACTCCCTTCACCCGCTCCATGTTTTTTAAATGCCGGAACGATGTTGTTCGACAGGCCATGAACTCGGGAAAACGGGATGGAACAGCACTTCGGCATCTGATATTTTCCCTTCCGGCGGGTTTCCAAAAGAGTACTTGATTTTTTCCGTTGAACATGTATGTTACTTCAAATGCAGCAAAGAGAGTTTTAAAGTCGATAAGTTTAGTAATGAACCTTCGGATAGCCGAGATGGTTCATTGATGTTTTTCCAATTAAGTTGTTTAATGAATTTTGGAATTCTTGAAGGAGACACGTTCCATGTATGACTCACATCTTTTACGAATCGGAATTTTTTACGATGGAAATTATTTCTACCATGTCAGTAATTATTACTGCTATGCCCATGAGAGAAGATCAAGACTGAGCATTTCCGGTCTGCATGATTTCATCAAGCGTCTTGCCGGAAGATTTGAAGGGGTGGAGGCGAAATTCTGTCAGATTGTAGACTGCCATTATTTTCGGGGCCGTCTTCCGGCGATGGAGGCGAATGCCCGTCAGATTCTGCTGAATGAGCGCATGTTCGATGATATTCTGATGCGGGAAGGGGTGGTTACGCACTATCTGCCTGTGACCCGTGGAGGCGAAAAGGGCGTGGATGTCTGTCTTGCCCTGGAGGCTCTGGAACTCAATATTTTCAAGAAATTCGACGTGGTGGCTCTGATCGCGAGCGATGGAGATTATGTTCCGCTGGTCCGGAAGCTGAATGCGCTCGGAACCCGAGTGATGGTTCTCGGCTGGGATTTCGAATACATTGACGACAACGGAAATGAACGTTATACCGCGACTTCCGGAAAGATGATGAATGAAGTCACCTATCCTGTCTGGATGCATAAGGTGATCGACGGTCAGGATCCGCGCTTTGATATCAACGAGGTGAACGCCCTGTTTGTTCCGACCGGAATGAAGGATTCCACCGGCGGATACGGTCGCGAGGAATACAACGGGGGAAAGATGCCGAAGGATGATCTCTATGCGCATTCCGTTCCGAATTATGATGAAGTTCAGCCGCAGTCGGCGCGCGGCGCCCATTATGCGGGCGGCGAAGCGGAGGCTGAAGTGCCTGCCCATGTTCCCGGAGAGCGGAGAAGAAGCAGGATTCTTCAGTTGAAGAATGGATATGGGTTCCTGTCGAATGAGCCGTCGCCGAAGAATCTCTTTTTCTTCTGGGAGGATCTGGACGGGATTGATTTCAATGAACTCAGTGTCGGGGATCTTCTGGAGTATGAGATCGGGGAGAATGAACGCGGCGAGTGCGCGCGTCACATTACCCGGGTGAACGATGACGCACAGTCCCGGCAGGAACTCTGACCGGAGATGGAGGAATCATGAACGGCAGGTCGTGCTGCATCAGATTGATCTGTGAAATCGGCGATGCAACCGCCTCCGTCTTCCGAGATGCTCTGAAGTTGATCTCCTTTACCGGAGAGACGATTTCAGAGCTTTTTCATGCCCTGCGGAATCCAATGCGGATTCGCTGGAAAGAGACCCTTTACTACATGAACATGTGCGGGGCAAATGCGCTTCCGATCAGTTCCCTGATCTGTCTTCTGATGGGGCTCATTCTCGGATATCAGTCTGCGGTGCAGATGCACAAGTACGGGGCGGATTCATTTCTTCCCGCGCTTGTCGGCTGTTCGATTGTGCGGGAGCTGGGGCCGCTGATGATCGCGGTGATTGCAACCGGGCGTGCGGGATCCGCCTTTGCCGCTGAAATCGCCACCATGAAGGCTACCGAGGAGATCAATGCCATGCAGACCATGGGATTTTCTCCATGGCGGTTCCTGGTGATTCCGAAACTGCTGGCGATGATATGCATGATGCCGCTGCTGACCTTTTTCGGCGATATTTTCGGCATTGCCGGAGGGATGATCGTGGGGACGTTTGAGCTGGACATTCCGGTTCACACCTACTATACGCAGACGGTTTACTGGGTGCCGCCGCGTTTTTTTGTGGAAAGTCTGACAAAAAGCATCGTGTTTGCCATTATTGTGACGGGGATCTGCTGTCTTCGCGGTTTTGAGGCGGGGGAGGACTCCCTTGGAATCGGAAGAGCGACAACATCCTCGGTGGTGACCAGCATTATCGTGATTATTGTTGCGGATACATTGATGGCCCGGATGTTCAATATGATTTTTTACGGATCGGCGGTGTGAGAGATGGATGCGGGATATGCGGTTGAAGTGGAAGGCGTTTCCGTCGGATATGGACGGAGAAATGTGCTTCATGATGTATCGTTCCGGGTTCGCCGCGGCGAGATCGTTGCTCTTCTCGGCGGATCCGGCTGCGGCAAGAGCACGATTTTGAAGGCGGTGATCGGACTTCTGCCGGTTCAGTCGGGTGAGATTCTGATTGAGGGGGAGAGCATGGTGTCCTGTTCCCTGGCGGCGCGGCGGGAGATTCAGCGGAAATTCGGGGTTGCGTTTCAGGGCGGAGCGCTGTTCCGTTCCTACACGGTACGGGAAAACATTGCCCTGCCGATGGAGGAGTATACCGATCTTTCGCGGGAAGAGATTGACCGGCGCGTCCGGGAAAAACTGAAACTGGTTGATCTGGACGGAATCGAGGATATGATGCCGGGGGATCTTTCCGGAGGAATGGTAAAGCGTGCCGCGGTGGCTCGTGCTCTGGCTCTGGATCCGCACATTCTTTTTCTGGACGAGCCTTCCGCCGGACTGGATCCGCTGAATTCCGCCCGGCTGGATGATCTGATTTTAAACATTCGCGCCCGGCTGAATGCCGCAGTTGTGATTGTGACGCATGAACTCGACAGTATTTTTGCAATCGCCGACCGGGCTGTGTTTCTGGATCGGGATGCCGGAACTGTGATTGCGGAAGGGCCTCCTGCGGAACTGCGGGATCATTCGCCCGTGGAAAAGGTACGAATTTTTTTGAATCGCGGACATTTGGAAAAGTAAGGAGTGAAGAATCCCATGCAGATGGAAACCGAAAAATTCAAACTTGGTCTGTTTGTGACCGTATCGTTCATTCTGATCTGTGTTCTGTTCATCATCTTCGGCCTGTTTGATTTTGTGGATAAGAAAGTGCCCACGGTGACGCAGTTTCAGGAGAGTGTGCAGGGGCTGGAGACGGGGGCTCTTGTCAAATATCGCGGGGTGCCGATTGGGAAGGTGTCTGATATTACAATCACTACGAGCGGGAATCTGATCCGTGTCGATATGGAGATCAATCTCAGCAAAATGCGTTCCGAAGCGGTCGGAGGAGTGAGGCCGAAAACCATTACGGAAACGGAATTCTATCAGCACATGGAGCGGGAAATCAAGCGGGGGCTCCGTGCCAGGCTGGAGTTCAACGGCATCAGCGGATTCAAATATATCGAGCTGGATTACCGGGATCCGGACAGTCCTCCGGACAAGGTTCTGGAGCGTGCCGATGATGGGATCTTCTACATACCTTCCGAGCCCTCTATGATGGCGGGGCTCCGCTCCGGCGTGACGGAAGTGATCGCCAAGATCGCCTCCATCGACTACAAACTTCTGAGTGAAAAAGTCGAAGCCGTTCTGGACAACACACAGGCTTTGATTTCCGATCCCCATCTGAAGCGCATGCTTCAGAATTCCGAGCAGCTTTCGGATGAGCTTACTGCAACAGTAAAAAATCTGAACAGTTCCTTTACTCCCGAAAAACTGGATCTGCTGACGGATAAGATGGTGCAGTCGCTGGAACAGATCAAAGTGCTGACCGCTAGAATTGATAAAACAGTTGCTGATGCCAAAGTTGCCGAGACCTCCCGGGCATTCCGCGAGGCGGCAATCGCGTTCCGCGGTTCGGAAAAATCGTTCAAGGACACTCTGGCGAAATTCAATGACACCATGGATGCCATGGCGGAACTCATCAAGGCTCTTGACGATAATCCCTCTTCTCTGATCAGCGGCAAGAAAGCGGAGGAATCCGTACAGAAATAACGAATTCTTCCGTTGTTCCGGAAACAGAAAAGCGGACTTTCTGCATCCTTGATGCGAAGGGGTCCGCTTTTTTGTTTTTTTGCTGATCGTTCTCTTCTTACCAGCGGATATGGGTTTCCGTGTGATAGGTTGCCTGGTTTTCCGAGTACGGGAAGGGATTGCGCGATTCCTGTTTCGCGGGGACAAGAATCCGGGCATAGCCGGTGATTCCTCCATTGTTGCGGAGATTTTCGGTTTCAAGAGCGATATGGAGACGGCCGTTTTTCGTCAGTTCCGCGGGGATCGGATACAGGCGCCGTGCGGTCCAGTAGCCGTCTGTCTCTTCGGTTGTTTGCCCGATTTTGATTCCATTGACATAAGCCGTGTCGAGATCGTCCACTGCCCCCAGATCAAGGAAGAGTTTCCGGTTGCGCAGATCTTCCGGAAGCACAACGCTTTTGCGGTACCAGACCGTTCCAATGAACATTCCGACATGCGGCAGAAGACGGTTGAAATATCCGGGAACGGAAATATTCTCCCATCCGTTGTGATCTCCGAAGGCGGCCGGAGTCTGCCAGCCGAGTTTCCGTCCGGCTTTTTCCGGATCGGTACGGAGTTCCCATTTCCCGTTCAGGTCAACGGTCCGGTTTGCCAGATGCATCTGTTCGAACCGGTCCGCGATCGGGAAAAAGTGTTTTCCGCAGGCCGCTTCTGCGAGGCTCCGCATTTGACGGAATCGTTCCGCGAGAATTTCCGCGCTCCAGACAGAAGAAGAATCCGCTCCGGATTTCAGTCCGCGTGCCAGTTCCTCTTTCTGCGGTTCCCGCGGGAATTCCAGGAAAAGGAGTTTGCCCTTGCCGAGTTTCCGTTCCGCGGCGAATGCAGGATTTGTCAGAGGAATGAGGTCGGTTCCGGAGAGAATGTTCAGGCGCTGGGGTGCACGCAGATAGGTATCTCGTGCGGTGAAGAGGGGCCAGTATTTTCTGCCGGCAGCGGTGAGTTCGAAACGATTGACCTCCTGCGCTTTTATTGAAACGCCGAACAGGGATGCGCTTCCCGGAGGAACGATCAGAACGGCACCTTTCTGGACCTGTCTGAGCAGTTTTGGAATCTCCGTTTCCGGGATCGTGTCCGGCGCGAGCAGAGAGGGAACCGATTCTGCTTTCCGGTTCTCCTTTGTGTACTCGGCGATCAGATGTGCCGCAAGAAGATCTGCCGCCGGATCATTTTTCGTACGGCCGGAGATTTCCATCTGGCAGAACAGAATCCGTCCCTTTCCTGATTTGAGTTCGAAGAGCGGAGTGTAAATCAGATCTTTTCCGCAGGAGAGCAGAATCCGGAAGTCGCCTTCCGCGACTCGGCGGACCGGATAGGAAGAGACTATGTTGGCATTGTTCCAGTGCCAGAGAGGACTTGCCACCGTGTCTTCCGTATTGGCTGCGGGGGGCTGTTTTGCAGGGGCCAGAGTTCCGTTTCCGGCCCATTGCGAAAAATCTTCGGCCTTCATGCCGGGAACGGTGAATCCGTGTCCGGGGAAGACCTCCCGCGCATAGATCGGAGTCGTTTTCAGGCCCAGCAGGGCGAGCGCCTCCGGCTTCTGTTCAAAGACAATGAGATTGAGTTTGCCGGAGTTGACCGCATCCCGCAGATGGAGCTTCCGGGCGAGCGGCATGAATTCCGGAGAGAGGCTTTCCCGGCCGATGAGAAGCAGCTGGATTCCATTCAGAGAGTCCAGTTTTGAGGCATCGGACGGGTTGATTTTCAGTCGTTTCAGCGTTTCCGCCGTGAATCCTTTGGGATCGTAAAGAGCGATTTCCCGATCGCTTTTCCCGCTGACGACGGGTACGGTTCCCGCTGGAAAAACAGTAATGTTCATGGATGCCGCGGGCAGAGATTCCGTTTCCACGATCAGTTTGTATTCCGTCCGGGAATCAACATTCGGGAGCGTGACGGAGAGAGGTAGGTGCCGGACCTCTCCCGGGTTCAGTGTTTCGCAGAATGTTCCACTCTTGTCTGCAAGGATCCATTTCCCTCGGAACTCGGCGTTTTTCAGGGTATCGTTAATGAGAACGATGCGTTTTTCGAGTTTTTCACCGGAGGTGTAGTTATGGGTCTTGTCAACGGGTTCTTCCGCTCCGCCGTCGAGGAAGACCAGTTTCGGAGCGAGAGCCTCCTTCAATGCCTTGGCGACGGGCAGCGGCTGATCCGGATTGATATCGACCTGATACTGCAGCTTTCTCAGATCGGCATGCCAGCCGTTTTTCCGGAATTCCTTGACTTCGACCTCCCACTCTTTGCTGATATGATTTGTGCGGTGTGGAGCATTTCTCCGGAAAGCACTGTTGAGTTCCCCGAACGGACAGATGCCGGACATGTCGAAGCCTCGCCAGTAATGGATGGTCTCTTTCAGAAGATCGCAACGGAGTTTCTGCTGGAGCGGAGCATCATAATAAACTTCCGCAGACTTTCCCCTGGTTGAAAGCGCAACGGAGCGGAGCATTTCCGGGTCGTTGTCCCGATAAACTTCCGGACCGTAATACCGGGCGAGATTCTCGTAGTAGAAGAGTGGTTTTTGGCCCGGATACTTCAAATCCATGCCGTAGAAGGATCGCCAGTAAGGGAATCCTGTTTCGATGATGTGGAGCGGTTTTTTTCCGATCCGGTTCCAGACCTCCGGCCAGGCATTGCGTTCGGTCTGCGGCCACCAGCAGAAGTAGGCGTTGTTGGTGATGATTTCGCCGAAGTTGCCGCCCGCCTGGAAGAAGAACGGACGCGATGAATCGTATTTGCGCATGATCTTCACGCCTTCCATGCAGGTCTGATATTTTTTCAGCTGGAATTTCGGCTGATAACCGTCTGCGAGCTTCAGCGGATGATAATCCCAGCCATAACCAAGATAGTTCGTTGACATGAAATAGATGATATTCGACGGATGATTTCGCCAGCGGCGGATCATAGCCGCCATCCGTTCTTCGAGATTCTTCCGGACTGCCGGATTGTTCCAGAGAGCGAATTCACGTCCTGTGACTCCATCGATTCCGACCAGCTGAAGAAGTCCTTCCTCATCGCAGACCCGCATGATGTTTTCGGGATAGTTGTCTTTTGCCTCTACGGGAAAATTCGTGCGGACCGCGTTGTAGCCGAGACGCTTCAGGGTTCGTGCGATTCTTCGCGCTTCGTTGAGATCGGAGGAGGCATTTGCCCAGCCGTCATGATTGAACAGATGAATCTTTTGTCCATTCAGATAATAGTCTCTGCCACGGAGTTCGAACTCCCGGAAACCGAACCGGATCGGCGGCAGAACATCGATCGTTCCACCCTTTCCGTTTTTCACCGTGAATGTGCAGTGATAGAGATACGGGGTTTCCGGACTCCAGAACCGAGCGTTTTTCCACGGTGCCGAGAAGACGATCTTCTTCGACTCTCCGGGATTCAGACGGACGGCGGACGAACAGGCGGGCGCGGGAGCGTTTTCTCCGGAAATCTTCGCTTCCAGAATCACCGTTTCCGCTTTGTCCGAGGTGTTTCTGACGGTGGCTTCAAACGTTGCCGTGCCGTTTTTGACGGAAGTGATGATCCACGGATATTCTGCGGAAATCTGCGGTTTGATTTCGATCCATGTATTGCCCTTGATGCCGCGCCATGCCCAGTACTGACCGTCATCCACGGCATGAATCGTCAGGGTGTTGTACTCGTCGAACCGGAGGAGTTCCTGCGGAAGCGGAAGCTCAAAAAATTTGCCGTAATCCAGTTTTGCAATTTCTCTGCCGTTGAGGTAGACGGTCCCTTTCTGGGAGCGGCTCAGTTCATCGAGAAGCAGAACGATCTGTTTGTTTTTCCAGTGTTCGGGGACAAGAAAGGCTCGTTCGAACCAGCCATTGGTGAAGGTGTAGGGATTTTTCCCCCGGTACCATGCTTTCCTGGGGAGTTTTTTCAGATTGGCATCGCGCATGTAGAATTCGCAGTCGGTCATACCGTTACCCTGCCCGCTGTACCGGCCGGGGACTGCAAGATAGATCCACGAGGTCGGATCAAAAGAGAAATCCTTGTCGGTGAGCTGCATTCTCCAGAGGGCATTGAGAGTAATTTTCTCCCGTGTCGAGGTCGTGATGCGTTCCGCTCCGTTCAGATCCCAGAGGGGTTTTTCCTGTTCTTTCACCGGAGTTACGGCGATGATCCCTTTGCGTGATTTTCCGGATTTTCTGGATTCGGCATCTTGCAGTTCCGCCAGCTTTTCCGGGGTATGGAATCCGGCAGCAGCGAGGAGTTCATCGATCACCCCTTCCGCCTGTGTCCTGGAATAGTTATCGCTTCCGGGAATGTCGCCTACAATCATGGAACCAGTTGTCTGCGTGTTGGAGAAGGAAAGGGGCAGAGGAGTTTCTTTCTTCTGCCCGTTGACAGCCAGAAACATCTTTTTCCGATCGAAATCGAATCCGGTGGCGATGTGTGCTGTCTTTCCTTTTTTCAGAAGTGCTGCGGGAAGAACGATTTCCTGCGTTTTCCCGTTCGATTGGATGGAGAAGCAAAGTTGTTTCCCCTGTTTTGCGAGACCGTACTTCAAAGATCCGGAAGTAACATGAAAAAGTCCGTGAACGGCGGAATCCTCCGTTCCGTTCCAGTCCGGGAGAAAGTAAAAGGCTGTTGATACGGCTTTCCCGCCGATTCCGGAGATTCCGTTCAGAACCAGTGATCCTTTACGGTCGTATCCATGGCGGACTACCTTGACGCCATCTCCATTTCTGCCTTTCGTGAAGAGCAGTTGCGCGGCATTGAATCCGGAAATTCCGGCAGCGTCGATTTTCCCTTCAAACGGAGCAAAGAGAAGCGGCTCGATCTGTTCCTTCCCCGGAGTCGTTTCCATGATTTGCTTTGCTTCGGAGGCTGTCAGGAGTTTATTGAAGAGTTTGAGTTCGTCGATGGATCCGCCGAACTGATCGCGGCTGCGGAAATCCATGCTTCCGATTCGGAGAACCGTCTGATTCGGTCCCACTTTCAGGACATCATTGTTCCTCGTGTAAGCCGCTTCGATCCCGTTCAGGTAAATGACATGTTTTCCGTTCTTGTATCCGAAGACGATATGGGTCCATTGATCGTAGGGAATCGCTGCGGCGGAGATGGCGGCTCCACGGTATTTTTTTTCCGCATCGAAATGATTCAGAATAAAACGCCCCCAGTTGTCGAATCCGGCGAAGACGTTTCCGCTTCCCCAGCCGAAATTGGTTCGAAACAGATTACGTCCCGGAACTTCGCCATTCTTTTTGGGACGTTCCTCTGGACAGATCCACATGGCGATCGACCACTCCTTCCCGTTCATTGTAGTGCCGAGATTGTACAGCAGATCGCCGACCTCGCTCTTGCGGGAGAATCGCAATGCTTTTCCGGATTTTCCTTCAATAAAGACCAGTTTTCCTGCAGTGCGGAAACCGCTTCCCTCCAGCGCGATTTCCGGTTTTGCAGAGTGATCGAACGATGCATACAGTTTCAGATGATTTTTTTCCACATCGTTGCCGCCGAAGGTCAGAAGAGCGGAAAAAAACAGCAGAATCAGAAAAGAATAAAAAGTCTTCATGAAATCTCCTTTATGATCAAAGATTCAATGTGGTTCAGAATTGGATAATTTTAAAGCCAGTCTTTATATTTTCCCAGAGCCGGGGAACCATCAACCCAGGTGGAGAACTCTCCGTAACTGACAGTGGAGACATGTCCGTCAACATAAGTGAATACCGCATTTTTACCATGCCGTACCGCGACTTTGTCTGGACTGGACGCATCTTCGCCGAGAGGTGCATTTGTAAAGGAATACTTACCTAATGCATAAGCGGTTGAATTAACTCCGTTCCGTCCTTCCCCTGCGAGATAAACCATAGAAGGAGACTTGATTTTCGCCCGTCTGCGGTGAACGTTTTTCGTCATATCCCATTGCTGTGCTCCGATATATCCATTCATCATATAGGTCATCAGATTCGTTCCGCCCCATCCTTTTTTTGTAGACGGACAATAAAATCCACTGTGATTCCCGAAACGGTTATAATCTGCATTTATGTCGTCTGTTATTTGAAAATTCGAATTTACATAAGGGTATACCAGAAAATAGTAGGAAAAATCTCTACCATATGCTGGAACAGGTCCGTAGCTGAGTGGATAGAAATCATCGGAATCGAAGCAGTACTGATCGAACCCAAGAGCAATTTGCTTCTGGATAGAGGTACATTGAATGGTTCGTGCTTTTTCTCTGGCACTGTTCAGCGCGGGAAGAAGAAGTCCGGCAAGAATTGCAATAATTGCGATGACGACCAGAAGCTCTATTAATGTGAATTTCTTCTTCATCTTTTATTTCCTTTTCTGTTCAGATAAACTTTCATTTTGGTTTTCTCTCTTTATTTAGAAAATATCCTCTCTCTTCGATGATGGTTCTGTAATAGGGATCTTCCGCTTGTTTCTTGTAATACTCTCGTACTTCTTCTGGTTTCAAATAACGGGTCGGGATCGTCAGATGTGTGATCTCGGTTCCTGGATGCTCAATCATCTCGACAATCCTGGCCATTCTCTCTTTGACCTGCGGTTTGAAAGGATTGACTATGACTCCGAATACCGCATCATGATCAATGAAGTCGTTCGGAAGAGTATAACTGTAAACAAAACGCGGAATTTCCACAATTCCGTTTTCCTGACAATAACAAATGATTTTATTCGGCATGATACTCGATGTACAGATTACGCAGTCCGGTTTGCATTGAGAGAGTTTTTTATAGATTTCCGCAGCTGCATTCTGATGGTGCAGAACAAGAGAAAAATCCATTTGGAATTCCCTGCAGAGTTCCTGTGAGAGAATCGTCCAGAGATCTGTCTGGCTCATAAACAGACCGCAGATTCGCCTGCATCCCGCTCTTTTCAGCTCGGCAAAAGCCTGTTCCAGTGCCGGCTGATATTCGAGCGTGTAGCTGTTGTACTCGGGTAGAACGATATTGGAGAGCAGAATCGGATAATCCGAGAGAATTTTCCGGATCCGTTCATCAGGGATCAGGGTTGGATTGTAAATGGTACCGTCAGTCTGGCGGTTGATGAGATTTTCCAGACAGTTCTTTTCCTCCTCCTGATTGAATCGGGTCAGGGAGATGAAAAGCTGATAGTTGTATTTCAATGCCTCATTCAGAAGGGACTGGGCATAAAAACTGGAGTAAATTCCGGAAATTTCAGCTATGACCAGGCCGATGGTTTTGCTCTTTCCGTTTTTGAGGGCGCGTGCTGTGACCGACGGCTGATAATTCATTTCTCTGACCGCCTCTTCAATTTTCTTTTTCGTCTTTTCCGCAATTCTAGCGGAAAGCGGATGCTTGTTCAGGTACATCGATACCAACGACTTCGATACCCCGACCCGTTCCGCTATATCTTTGATTGTTGCACGCATGAAAATCTCTCGTCATTTTTTTGTTGAATCGTTTCAACAATATTCATTATACTCTATTTCAGAGTTTTTGTCAAGAGGGGGTGGCGGAAAAAAATAAAAAACATAACTCAAAAGATTTTTTATAAAAGACAGAAACTTTCTTTTTCAGGAGTGAATTCCAGAAAAAAACATTTTTTTTGAAAAAAGGGGTTGCTTTTTTCTATATTTCTGATATAATTTAAATTTAGAAAACGATTTCTAAAAATAATGGAGAACATCATGGGGTATAAAGGAAAAAGAAAGGAACAGACAAAGAATATTTTTACATTAATAGAGCTTCTGGTTGTCATTGCAATTATTGCAATTCTTGCAGCGCTTTTGCTTCCGGCATTAGGATCTGCGAGAGAAAAGGCGCGTCAGATTTCCTGTGCTTCCATGCTGAAACAGGTCGGTATGGGATTTGAATTCTATGCGAATGCCTATGACGACCGGATTCCCCGTCCATGGGATAACAAAAAAAGCTGGCATTTCTATGTATATCCGCTGATGAAAAGTGGTGTGCGGATTGTTGAGAATGCAAATCATATTTTTACGGCTACAGCAAAAATATATTGTCCGTCGGATACCGGTGCCCGTGGAGACAAGTTTACAACATACAATATGAACACTTATGCAGGAAATATGAACTGGTGGGGCTATTCGAGGAATATTTATGTAATCCGGAGCCGGGTCAAGACTCCGACACTGGTATTCCTTGCCGGCGAACAGGAAGCAGGAGCAACTCTTGGTGGATACAGTATTTCCAAGAATGCATTTTTGAATTACGAAATCTGGATGAATGATGATACCAAAGTCCAGAGTCGAATAGCAGGACGTCACTCCTTTGGAGCAAACTTCCTCTATTTCGATGGACATGTCGCCTATTCCACCCGGACCCAGATTCCGGCATTTACCGAAACGGCCATGGGCAAAGGGATCACCTCCGTTATGCCTGGTATGCAGTAAGTTTTATAGTTCATAGATAGAGAAAGGTTGGATTTTATGATGAGGAAGAAAGGTGTCCTTTTTTTGCTTGCTCTTCTGCCGTGGACTGCCGCTGCGGCGGATTTCAGTCTCGGGATTGACTCTCCGGAAATTATTGCGAACTCATGCCGGGAGCGTCAGTGTTTGAATGGCCTCTGGCGCTTCTATCCGCTGACGGGGCAGGATAAGGTGACGGATCTCTCTCCGCAGAAAGGAACCGGCTGGGGCTATTTCAAAGTCCCCGGAATCTGGCCGCAGGGCGCAGGAAAAAATTCGTTTCAGCCGATGCTTCCGGATGAGACTCTCTTGAAACAGGCCGAAAAATGGCATACCGCATGGTATCGCAGAGAATTTACTGTTCCTGCAAAAGCCGAAGGGAAAAAAGTGTTTCTGGACATAGAGCAGATTCAGACACGGGGGATGGTTTATATCGACGGGAAAAAGGCTGGAGAAATTCTTTTTCCCGGCGGAGAGCTCGAATTGACACGATTTATCCATCCGGGAAAACGTCAGACTCTTGACATCCGCCTGAGTGCTGTTCCCCTTTCCGAAGATCATTATGTTGTCATGGACGGCAACAACATCACCAAGGTCGCGGCAAGAGTCAAAAACAAGGGAATTGCAGGAGATGTTTTCCTGCATATTGTCCCGGAGGAACGGATTGACAACACTCATTTCATTACGAAAGTCAGCAACGGGACCATTACGTTCGACAGCGGTTTCTCCGGCCTGAAATCCGGAAAATCCTACACCGTCACCGCTGAGATTTTTGACCGGCACGGGAAAAAAGTGAAAACCTTTACCAGTACCCCGTTCACCTCCGCTGAACTGCAAAACGGTCGCCGCTCCTTCTCCGCCGAATGGAAGGATCCCGAACTTTGGGATCTTCATACTCCGCAGAATCTTTATAAAGGCGTACTGACTCTTTCCGCCGGCGGGAAAACTCTTGACCGCACCATTCCGGAGCGCTTCGGATTCCGGGAGTTCGGAATCGATGGACAGAATTATGTCCTGAACGGAAAAGTGATCCATCTGCGCGCCTATCATCTGCCGAATTTCAGCGCGTTCTGGATGGCGGACAAGGCAAGTCGCGAAAACTCGCTTGAAGCCTACCGGAGACTGCGCGGACTTGGATTCAATTTCTCCATCAGCCGGAATTACAATTTCGCGGAAGGGGAGACCAATTATCTGCGTGGAAGTTTCGAGGCGGCAGATGAATTCGGCCATCTCTGGTCTCTCTCACTTCCGCAACCGTGGCAGTTCCAGAAGAAGCTGGCAGTCAAGGAAAATGCGGATCGTTTTGCCGCGATGAGCGGGCATCTGATTCGGAAATACTGGAATCATCCTTCTATTGTATTGTATGTGACCAATCACAATAATGCTGGTGCGTGGGGCGATCAGAATCCTCTCCGCATTGGAGGAGAGTATAAACGGGCAAATGCCGAATCGGAGGTCAAAGCCAAGGAACCGGACCGGGAGAATTTTCTGATTGCACAGAAGCGGATTGCGGAGATTGATCCGAGCCGTCCGACTTACAGCCATGCTTCGGGCAGTCTTGGTGGGCAGTACTCTCTGAACTGCTATCTGAACTGGGCTCCGAAGCAGGAGCGGAGCGACTGGCTCGAACATTTTTCCAAACAAGGGAAATATCCGCTTTCCTTTGTTGAATGGGGTCTTCCGCATATAGCCTCGTTTTCGAGTTACCGCTGGCCGAAATTCATCTGGGCGGCAAAGGATGTGATGACCGTCTGGGATGCGGAATATCTTGCCGCCGAATATGGTGACTCCGCTGCAAAATGGACTCCGGACCGGGAGAAACTGCTGGATTTCCTTGTTCGGCTCGGCAACAACCCGACCGGTTGGCATCCGCTTTCCTCGCGTGCCGGAAGACTGCCGGAAGTCATCCGCATCTGCGCCGACTACTTTGCGGACAATCTGCCTGCCATGCGTGCCTGGAACATCGGCATTCTGCTGCCGTGGGACGACTATGCTTTTTATGTTGCCAATCCGGGAAAATATCCTTCCGTGGAGAATCCGGACCGCTGGAAGAATCTCAACAAGTCCGGACTTGTCCCCGACTATTTCAACTGGGGTGATTATATGCTGACCGCGCATAAGAATCAGTTCCGTCTGAGCGCGCTTGGCGAGGTCCTTAAAATCTGGAACCAGCCGCTGATCGCCTGGATCGGCGGAGAGAAGGTCTTTACCACAAAAGAGCATATTTTCCATCCCGGCGATACAGTCCGGAAGCAGCTTGTGGTGCTCAACGATGCCCGGGTTCCTGTGACATGTGAATATGTTGTCTGGCTTCGGAACGTGAACGCTCCCGCCGTCCGCGGAAGTGTGACCGTGGAACCTGGAAAACGTGCTCTGGTTCCTTTCCGGACCGTTCTGCCGAAACGCCTGAAGGATGGACGCTATGAACTTGCGGCACAATTCCTCTTCCGCGGAGAAAACATTAAAAAGCAGTTCGCACACAGTATCGCTCTCGATGTGATTCCGAAGCCGCCTTCCAGTGTTTCCGGCTCCAAGGTCGCGCTCTACGATCCCAGAGGCATGACCGCGAAACTGCTTGATTCCCTGAAGATCCGTTATGTGAAAGTCAATTCCGCCACTGATTTGAAACAATTCAAAACCCTTGTGATCGGCCGCGAGGCTCTTTCGGAAAAGGGACCTTTGCCGAATTTGAATGCTGTTCGGGATGGACTGAATGTTCTTGTCTTTGAACAGCCGACCCGTGTCATCGAACGACTCGGATTCCGTATGAACGAATACGGTCTGAGGAACGTTTTCCCGCGTGATATGGAACATCCGGCCCTGAACGGCCTCCATGCAGAACTGCTTCGCGACTGGCGCGGAGAGGGAACACTTCTGAAACCCTATCTTGATTACGATCAGTTCTTCTGTCCTGAATGGAAGTGGTGCGGATTCCAGAACACACGGGTCTGGCGCTGCCGCAATCGGGGTGTCGTGGCCAATGTGCAGATCGAAAAGCCGTCGGTCGGCAACTTTACGCCGATTCTGGATGGAGGATTTGCCCTTCAGTATGCTCCTCTGCTCGAGTACCGGGAGGGAAAAGGAAGAATCCTTTTCTGTCAGGCGGAAGTGACGGGCCGTACAGAAACGGAACCTGCGGCAAATCTGCTGGCGGCAAATCTGCTGAAGTACATCCGCACGGTGAACGCGCCGGTATACAGCTCCTTTGCCGTGATCGGCGGAGAGGTCTTCCGCAAAGCGCTCGAAAAACGCAATCTGAAGGGAATGACGGAGTCGCCTGCTGCTGCCGATGTGATTCTGGTCGGGCCGGGTGCAAAGGGGTATCCGGATCTGACGGAGATGGTCCGCGCCGGAAAGAGAGTCGCCGCATTCGGGCTTTCCGCAGAGGAGATCAGACGGATCCTGCCTGGTGTGAAAGCGGAAAATGTAAAGGCCGGCGCCTCTCAGATTGCCGATCTGAAAGCTCCGGAACTCCGGGGAATTTCCAATATGGACTCACTGCTGTCCGGTAAAACTTTCAGAGCAATAACGGGCTGAAAAGTTCTTCTTGG
>CAJKAR010000011.1 GCA_905197955.1 uncultured Lentisphaeria bacterium
CAATGGTACTGCTCAACAGTGTGCGGGAGTTCTTTTCAACGCAGGGTGTGCTTTTTTGTACATATTTCTGAAAAATCTCCTGCTCCTTCCCTCTTCAATGAAATCGACTCTCGTAGAGTGTACTTGATGTAGAGCATCGGATATTAGTAAAAACGCCGGATAAATTCTTTGTAGATTTTTCAAAACAATATCTTGGAATGATGTTGAAAAGTTATTGAAGAAAGCTATTGTAATACATAATCGATAGTTCCTTGTTTTTAGCCACTACTAATATATAGAGCACCTCTTGATTTTAACAGACTGTTTCTTGATTTTTACCGGACAGTAGTGAAGGCCAACAAATTAAAATGTAGGATATGATATGGAAGATTTTATTAAAATAGAATCAACGAGAGACTTGGAGGCATTTCATAAACGTTATCTTTTCTATGATGGATTAGTCAAAAATATTCATTATAATATGGCAGATAAGTCCTTGTTTTTGACGATAGAATGCAGAGACAGTAAGGAACAATGGGTTCTTCTTACGATATTAATCAATGGTGTTATTGGCCTTCGTTTCCTTGAAAGACAGGGGAATCAGGAGATTATCTCTACTGGATTACGCATCATAAAAATTCAAAATACCGGATATTTATTAACTTTGGATGATGAATCTATAGAAGATCCTCAGACTTTGCAAAAGGAAGGATATTTTGTTGTCGTCGGTAATACAATTTCTTATCAAGAAAACTATAATTATTGAGCTTAAGCAATCCATTTTTACAGTAATACTGCGGTTGTTCCGGAAAACACGGTCGGTTTGTACTTCTCGTGATAGAGCAGGATATGAATATCCGAGACATAGCAGTAGAAGTTACGACATCATTTGACGATCCATTATATTTCCTTTTAGTATTGTATTCCCGCAGCCATTTATTCGGATCATTCTGCTGCATCTCAATGGATTCGTAGATCTTTTTCCGAAAAGCCATTTGAGAGAATGCCGACAGAATTGTTTTATGAAATCTTTTGCAGATTCCATTCGTTTGAGGTGATTTTGTTGTTGTTTTTGTATGATTAATCTTCTCCAGGTCAAGATAAAGTTCATATTCATTATGTTCCCGGTTGCTACAATATTCCGATCCACGATCTCTTAAAACATGCAAGACTGGAATCTTTTTGCTATCAAAGAAGAGAATAACCGCCCCTTCCGTCGGAAAAATTCTGCTATCCTAAAATAGGATTGTCCAGAGCAATTTTTACGACTTGGAATTCGATCTCCGGATTCACTCGATTTTTAGGATTCGGTCTATTCAAGTCAGACCTCCTGATGTAAAGAATTTTCGGAGAATCGTTCTCCAATCTTCAGAATTTTGCCGGAATCAGAGAATTGCAGGAGAGAAAAGGCATCAGAAATAAATGTTGCAAAACTCTGCGTACAAACGGGATTTGCGTAAAAAGAAAAAGCTCCAAATCAGAGGACTGACTGGAGCAGAAATTCAAAATGGGGTGGTAAACGGGACTTGAACCCGCGACCTCCTGGGCCACAACCAGGCGCTCTAACCAACTGAGCTACAACCACCATTAATTGCCAGAATCTTTTCGGCAGTCCAGTACTATATCACGTCCAAAGAAAGATTCAAGCGAAATCTCTTTTTTTTATCGTCTTTTTTCTTGGAAATAAAAGAATTCATCTCCTGAATCGTCTGCCTCTTTTCTACGGCGAATCAACTGAGTTCGTTCAGGATTCGGTTTCAGATAACTCCTCCGTTTTTCGGGGCCGCTTTTGTTTTCGCTTCCTCCCAGAGAGCATCCATTTCCGCAAGAGTGCTCTCTTCCAAGCTCCTGCCACGTTCTGCAAGACACTTTTCTATATAACGGAAACGTGTTGCAAATTTCCGATTCGCAGCCGCCAGAAGCTCTTCCGCACTGGAACGCTTGCGGAAACGTGAAAGATTCGTGGTCGCGAACAGAAGATCTCCAATTTCTTCATCAATGTGTATCTGATCTCCCGAATCCATCGCGGCTTTCACTTCATTCAGTTCTTCTTGAATCTTGTCGACAATCTGGCGTTCATTGCTCCAGTCGAACCCATATTTTGCAACCTTCTTCTGGAGTTTTTCCGCCTGAAGAAGTGCCGGACAATGATAGGCAATTCCGTCCAGTACCGATTTCCGATCCGATTTTTCCAGTTTTTTCACTCGATCCCACAGTTCGAGCACTTCCGTCGAATTTCGAACAGATTCATCGCCGAACACATGCGGATGACGGCGGATCATCTTTTCGCAGATTCCATCCACAACATCGGCAAACGTGAAACTCCCCCGTTCCTCCGCCATTACTGAGTGAAGCACCACATTCATCAGAATATCACCCAGTTCTTCGCACATTTCATGTTCATTTTCCGCATCAATGGCGTCCATCAGTTCGGCGCACTCTTCCATCAGACACTTTTTCAGGGATTTATGCGTCTGCTCCCTGTCCCACGGACATCCTTCCGGGGAACGAAGTTTTTTCATGATCCCGACCAGTTTTTCCATCTTCTCTTCGTTTTCAGGACACATTTTCAGCCTCATTTATTGAAACGATTCTTTTTTGCTTTCCAACTCTTCCCACCGGGCGTAAGCAGTCTCAAGCGAACTTTTCCGTTCTTCCAGTTCCTGCTGTAATTCGGCAGATTGTTTCCCATGACGGGCAAAGAAATCGGGATCAGAAAACATCGCTTCAATTTCTGCGATCCGTTCTTCGATCTTTGCGATTTCCTGTTCCAGAGCTTCCAGTTCCCGCTCCTCTTTGTAGCTCAATTTTTTGGGAACATTGCGCTTAGCAGGTGGCGGAGGAGAGGCTTTGGTCTCTTGCCGGCGTTTGTTCTCCAGTTCCGCCGCCAGACGCTCTTTTTTCTTCATTTGGTAGTAATCGAAATCTCCAACAGTATTGAACAGAGTGCCGTTGCCTTCGAATGCGATAATATGACTGCAGATCCGATTCAGAAAATAGCGGTCGTGACTCACCGCAATCAGACAGCCGTTGTAATCGGCCAGCGCTTCTTCCAGAATCCGCAGCGAAACCAGATCCAGATCATTGGTCGGTTCGTCCAGAATCAGGAAATTGCCTCCTCCGCGCAGAATCTTTGCCAGCATTAACCGGGCCTTTTCTCCACCCGAAAGATGTTTGATCTGCGTATTGATCCGCTCATCTTCAAACAGAAAACGTTTCAGATATCCCCAGATGGAGATGCGCTCTTCGCCGAGATTGATAAACTGGTGCCCCTCGCCGATTTCCTCGCAGACCGTGTGTTCCGGATTCAGCGCAATGCGCGACTGATCCACATAGTTGAATTCCACCGTGGGTGCGACAAACACTTCCCCGGAATCCGGTTGCAGCTGCTGCGTGATCAGTTTCAGCAGAGTCGTTTTGCCGCACCCGTTCGCTCCGACAATGCCGATCTTCTGATTCGCCGTAAATTCAAACGAAAAATCCCGGATCAGGCATCGCTCCCCCCGGGAGAACGTGATGTTTTTCAGATCCACCACTTTGTTCCCCAGATGCGATGCCCGGGGAATAATCAGTTCCATTTGTCCAGTTCGGACAGGGGCATTCTGCGACGCAATCTCATCATACCGTTTCAACCGTCCGAGGTTCCGGCGCAGACGCGCTTTCGGAGAACGGCGCACCCATTCAATCTCTCTGCGCAGAAAACTCCTGCGCCTGCTTTCCGCCAGATCCTCCGCATATTCCCGCTGTTCCTTTGCAATCAGGAAATCCGCATAGGAGCCTTCACAGGAAAAGAATTTCCCGTTGTCAAGTTCGATGATACGCGACGCGATCCGGTCCAGAAAATACCGGTCATGGGTGACGAAAAGGCACGCGCCGCGATAGTCCGCAAGAAAATCCTCGATTCCGGCAATGGTATCGACATCAAGATGATTGGTCGGCTCATCAAGCAGCAGCAGATCCGGCTCTGCAATGATCGTCCGCGCAAGAATCACGCGTCGGAGTTCTCCGCCGGAAAGCCCGGTACACTCCCGTTCCGGATGCGAAATCGAAAGTTTGTCCAGAATGGTCTCCAGTTTATTGTCGAGGTTCCATGCGTTGTGACAGGTGAACAGATGTTCCAGTTTTTCATGTTCCGGCGATTCCGGGGGGAGCGTTTCATAACGTTGATGGAGGTTTTTAAACCAGGCAAGTCCTTCCCCGACGACCTCTTTGACGGAACGTCCGGGATGCGGCTCAAAATTCTGCGGCATGTGCGCAATGCGGATGTTCCGGGCAACGCTGATGTCGCCTTCGGAAGGGGTTTCTTCGCCGGCAACGATTTTCATAAGAGTCGATTTGCCGCAGCCGTTGCGACCGACAAGCGCAACCCGTTCGCCGTCGGAAATGGACATCGACGCCTTGTCGAACAGAACCTGACGTCCGATCTGAAGACTCATATTTTCCACTGCCCAGAGTACTCTTTCCGCCATCGGGAATCCGTCCTTTCTTCGTTTTCTGAATTCTTGTAATATACTTGTCCGCTCAGGATTTTTCCAATCTGAAACCGGAAAACCGCAAAGTACTCCGTCCCTGCATTCGTGATCTTTTCGATTTCTCCGTTTCCCGTGGAACAAAGCGGAAAAAACAGATGTCATTCAAAAAGACCGGTTTTGTCAGAATTCTGTCATCCGGATTGGGAAATGCTTGAAAAAACGGGGTGCGATGCTATATAAGAAAATTCCGCTGCATTTCCGCTGCCGGAACAGATTATGACACAGTCGCGGATGCCGGATGGGGCGAATGAAAAATCCGCTCTGCCGGAACTTGTGTTGAATGAAGTGGGGATCTGTTTCTTTTTTCTGCCGCTCCGCCGAGCAGGAGAAAGGACGCTTTTTATATGGTTGTGTTTACTTTGAATTCAACATAGTCAAAGGAGAAAAACAGGCATGATAGAAGCTGTCAATGTCAAAAAGTATTTCGGCGATAAGCCTGCGGTCGCCGGGATCAGTTTCTCGGTCAGGAAAGGCGAAGTGCTCGGCTTTCTCGGACCGAACGGCGCAGGAAAATCCACCACCATGCGGATGATTACCGGATTCCTGCCGCTTTCCGAAGGATCCGTCAAAATTGACGGATGCGACATTGAGGAGAATCCGGTTGCAGCCAAGCGGCTGTTCGGATATCTTCCGGAGAATGCGCCGTCGTATCAGGATATGACGGTGGCGGGGTTTCTGAAGTTTTCCGCGTCGATCCGGGGACTCCGTGGAGAGGCTCGGGAGGCGGCGATTGCCAGAGCGGTTCAGCTTTGCCATCTGGAAAAGGTTCTGAACCAGACCGTGGATACGTTGTCGAAGGGCTATCATCATCGAGTCTGTTTTGCGCAGGCGATCCTTCACGATCCCCCGATCCTGATTCTGGACGAACCGACCGACGGACTCGATCCGAATCAGAAACATGAAATGCGCGAACTGATCCGGGAAATGGGCAAGAGCAAGGCGATCATTGTTTCCACTCACATTCTGGAGGAGGTGGAGGCGATCTGCACCCGGGTCATCATTATCGACCGGGGAGAATTGGTCTTCAACGGGACTCCACGCGAACTGCGCGCGAGAGCTCCGCAGAGCAGAGTGCTCGTGACGCTTCTGGGGGTGGATGGCGATGGAGCGCGTGCCGCTCTGGAGAAACTTCCGTCCGTCCGGCGGGTGGAAATCCTCGGTAGGGAAGAGGAACGTGTTTCTCTTGCGGTGCATCCCTCGGATGACAAGCAGAAAAACTTGGCTCTTGAAATCAAAAAAGCGCTGGATGAGCACAGCTGGCAGTTCAGCGAACTCCATACGGATTCCGGCAGACTCGACGAGGTGTTCCGGAGCCTGACCACTTCCGACAGCACCGGCAGAAAGGAGGGTGCGGCATGAGTTCCATTCTGACGATAATCCGCCGGGAACTGGGCAGCACGTTCACATCGCCTGTCGCGTATGTTTTTCTGGTGATGTTTCTGGTTCTGACCGGATTTTTCACATTCATGATCGGAGGATTTTTCGTGCGGAACGAAGCCGATCTGAACAGTTTCTTTTTCTGGTTTCCGTGGCTGTTTCTTTTTCTGGTTCCCGCGGTCGGGATGCGGCAGTGGGCGGAGGAGCGGCGCCAGGGGACGCTGGAGCTGTTGTTCACAATGCCGGTTTCGGTGCCGGAGGCGGTGCTGGGAAAATTCCTGGCGGGGTGGATTTTTCTGGGAATTGCGCTGATTCTGACCTGTCCGATCGTGTTTACGGTCTGTTATCTGGGGGATCCCGATCCGGGGCCGATGGTAACGGGATATACGGGCAGTTTTCTGCTTGCAGGGGCGTATCTTGCGGTCAGCGGAATGACCTCGGCGTTTACACGGAACCAGATTGTGAGTTTCATTACGTCAACGGTGCTCTGTCTTCTTCTGGTTCTGGCTGGTTTTCCGCCTGTGACCGGACTGCTGTTGAAGTGGGGTGCTCCTTCCGGAGTGCTGGATTTTGCGGCAGGACTCAGCGTGTTCTATCATTTTGACGGTATGCAGCGGGGTGTGTTTGATCTGCGGGACATTGTTTATTTTCTGTCGTTAATGGTGCTGGCGCTGGTGATTACCGGAGTCGCCCTGAAAAACCGCCGCGGCTGACCGCGTATGAGGAGAAAGATTCCTATGAATGCTAACTGGAAAATGAAAAAAAGAGCCGCCTGGATCAGCTCGGTTGCGGGCATTGTGATCGTTGCGGCCATTCTGATGATTCTGAACGCGATCCTGAAGCCGGTCAATCTGCGCTGGGACTGCACGGAAGAGAAACGCTATACTCTCTCGCAGGGCAGTGAGAATATTCTGACCCATCTGAACAAAGTGGTCAGTCTCCGCTTCTACTACTCGCGCGATGCGGCGGATATGCCGGTTTATCTGAAAAACTATGCCACGCGGGTGGAGGATCTTCTCGGCGAATTCAAGAGAGCCGGCGGCGACAAGATCGAACTGCGCAATCTGAATCCGAAGCCCGATTCCGACGAGGAGGATTCCGCGGTGCTCGACGGCATTTCGGGACGTCCTGCCGACATGTTCGGAACGGGGGATCCGATCTATTTCGGTGTCGCGGTCAGCTGTGGCGGAAAGACGGCGGTTCTGCCGTTCCTCTCGCCCGAAAGCGAAGCGCAGCTTGAATATGATCTTGCACGGGCGATCACGGAAGTCACCGCGGAGAAAAAGGTGCGTCTTGGCATCCTGAGTTCGCTTCCGGTCATGGGCGGCTTCAGCGGTCCGCAGGTGATGATGAATTCCACGCAGACTCCGCCGTGGTGGATCGTTACGGAGCTCAAACGTAATTACGATGTGGTGGAAATCCCGGCGGCGGCCGGAGAGATCGCTTCGGATATCGACGTGATTCTGGCGATTCATCCTCAGAATCTCAGCGACGGAATGCTGTTTGCGCTGGATCAGTTTATTCTGCGGGGCGGCAAACTGCTTGCGTTTCTGGATCCGTTTGCGGTTTCGGGAATGCGTCAGCAGCCCTATCCGCAGCCGGGCGGATTTTCGTTCGGAAAACTGCTGAAAACCTGGGGAATCGAGTTCAGCGATGGAAAAATTGTGGCGGACCGCAAACTTGCCACCCGTCTGCGCGGGTCCTACGGCAATGTCGAGTCGATGCCGACCGTGCTTACGCTCGGCAAAGCGGATATGGATACGGCTGTGCCCGCACTGGCTTCGCTGAATTCCCTGCTGCTGTTCTGCCCCGGCGAGTTCTCCGGAACTCCCGTGGAAGGTCTGAAACAGACGGTTCTTCTGCACTCTTCCGATGATGCCGGTCTGATTGCCTCTTTTGAAGCGCAGGGGTCCGGCGAGCAGATTCTGAAAAATTTGAAACCGGAACATCGCGAGTTCGCGCTGGCGCTCCAGCTTTCCGGCACGTTCCCGACCGCTTTCCCGGATGGCAAACCTTCTGCGGCGGCTCCTGCGGAAGAGAACAAGGAGAAAAAGGCCGATGCTTCTGCTGCGAAAAAAGCCGATGCCTCTCTGAAAAAGTCATCGAGACCGGGTGTGGTTGTGCTGGTCGGCGATGCGGATATGCTTTTCGATTCCTTCTGCGTCCGCCAGGGGAATTTCCTCGGGCAGATGATTGCCCAGCCGATTAATGACAACCTCAACTTTGCGCTGAACATGGTCGATCAGCTCAGCGGGGATGAGAATCTGTTTGAGATTCGTGCGCGCGGCACTTCGTCGCGTCCGTTCACCGTGGTGCGGGATCTCCAGGCAAAGGCCGAGAAGGAGTTTCAGGGCAAGATCGTTCAGCTGGAGGACGAGCTGCGCAGTGTGCAGACGCAGATCAACGATCTTCAGCGGCAGCGCAAACCCGGCGAGAAGGAGCTGCTCTCCTCGGAACAGCGCCGCGTGCTGAGTGATTTCCGCAAAAAAGAAGTGGAAGCGCGGAAGGAGCTCAAACAGGTTCGCCGTCAGCTCCGGCAGGAGATCGATTCGCTGGAAAACACCCTGATTTTCGTGAATATTGCGCTGGTGCCGATTCTGGTTGTCATAGCTGGAATCACGGTTGCAGCGGTCAAACGCAGAAGGAGCTCTCATCGATGAAAACAAAACATCTTTTGATACTGGCCTGTATTGTCATTGTGCTTGGAATTATCTATGCGCTTCAGCAGGGCCGTCGGAAAAACGGCAGTGATTTCGTGGAAAGACGGGAACTGGTTCCCGCGAATTTCAGCAGCGACAGTGTCGTTGCTATCAAGCTGGAACAAAACGGCAAAACCGTTACGCTGAAGCAGACGGATTCCGGATGGACCGTGGCGGAGCGTTTCGGTTATCCTGCCGATGTTTCCAGACTCCGGGATCTCTTCATCAAGCTCTGCGATGCCCGTATTGCGCAGGTGATCTCTCTGACTCCGGTACAGGAAAAGGAGCTCTCTCTGACCCCTGAAAAATCTGTGACTCTGACTCTGACGGATAAGAACGGTCAGACACTCCAGCGTTTTGTTTTCGGCTCGGCTCACAGCGGCAGACAGTCCGCCGCGCAGCCGTTCCAGATGGGCGGAAGTTCCGGCCGCTACCTGCTTCTTGCCGACGGTCGCTGTGTCGTGGTGCCGGAAGGCTTCCATGAGGTCGATTCCTCCTTGACCGACTGGCTGAATCGCGACTTCTTCCAGGTGTCCGATCTGAAACGGGCCATCCTGAAACGGAATGGCAGGACCGAATGGGAGCTGAATTTCCGGGATGGCAAACCGGTGCTTGCCGGGACCATTCCGGCGGGAAAAGAACTCGACGAGTCGAAGACCTCCTCTCTGAAAAGCGCTTTTTCCTGGATTCGGTTTCAGGATGTTGCCGATCCGAAGGCCGCTCCGGCAGATACCGGAATGGACAAGGCTCCGGAGCTTCTGCTGACAGACAGCGATGATCTCGTCTATACGATCCGTCCCGGTGCTGGAAAGGATGGAAAACACTATCTGCGTGTCGCTGTCGTCTGGCAGGGCGAGGCGAAACGGAAAGCCCCTGCAAACGAGAAGCCCGAAGATACAAAACGTCTGGACGCCGAATTCGAGAAAACCGTCCGGGAACGCAAGGAGAAGGCCGCTAAGCTCAATAAGGCTCTCTCCGCGTGGACCTATGCGGTTGAGAAAAGTGTCTTTGACAGTGCATCTGCTGCGCGCAGTTCGTTCCTCAAGGACAAGCCGAAACCGGAACCGAAGCAGGATGGGAAAAGTCCATCTGTAAAACCGGTCAAATGAAAGACTTCCGGAGACTCCGCATGCTGCTGCGGAGTCTCCGGCATCCGCCGGAAGGGAAGAGTGCGGAAGAATCAGCTCAGTTCTTCTTCGGACGGCGGTTCGAACTGCCGATACCACGCTTCAAGATTTTCTTTGGAGATACGGAAGACCGGTTCTGTTCCGACCATTTGATTCCGTTTTTCCAGTCGTTCCCAGAGGAGTTCGAAAGAGCAGTCCATAAAATGGATTTTGAAATCGGCTCCGATTTCCGCCGCCTTTCTCCTGAAATCCTCCCGTTCGACTTTTGCCCAGCAGCCGAAATCAAGAATGACATCACGGCCCAGCAGCAGAACGCTTCGCGCGGTTTCCCACATGATTGCTTCGATTTCTGAGTGACGGATATTATGCAGGTGATCGTCTCCATCGTTTTTGAAATCGTTTCCGAAGAGACGCAGATGCCATTCGTCGGTAGTGAGACGGAGTGCGGGAAGAGTTTGTTCAAGGCGTCTGGCTTCCGTAGTTTTCCCGCTGCCGGGAAGCCCGACCATCAGGTGAAGTGTTGCCATTTCCGAGGGGGGATCCGCTGTGTTGCTGAAAAAAGACCGGGAGACGAGATTATGCCGTCTCCCGGTTCTGGGTTTTCTGAAAGGAAGGATTATTCCTTCTCTCCGAAATACTTCTGACTCATCAGAAGATCGTCGATCATAGCGATCTGAGTATGCATCAGATCGGGCGAGTAGATGGCGCGCTTCTGTGCGATTCCTCCTTTTTCCATGGCCGCGGCGAGGAACTTGTTTGCGGCATAGAGATCGTCGAGAGTCTCGCGGACATTGAAGCGTCCGGGAGAGGTCGGCAGCGGGGGCCAGCGGGAGTCGGAGACGTAGGCGCTGGCAAGAGCCTTCATGGCGTTGTCGAGTTCGATGGCGTCTCCGCCCTTTGCCCGGACCGCTTCGATGCCGTCGAAGATGTTGCGGCAGACCGGATCCAGAATCCGGGAGTAGGAGGTGTTTGCCCATGCCTTGGCGGTTCCGCCGTGCCAGGCAACGCCGTTTTCAATGCAGTCGATGCGGTCGTTTTCGATGATCGTCTTTGCTGAGTCAATCACATCGGAGGGGGTGGAAAGTTCATAGCCGAGCTCTTTTGCGGCATCCAGCAGCTCTTTGAAGCGTCCGACGCTGGCGGGCTCCGGTTCAAAGAAACGCGCCTGATTGAACTGTTTCACATAGAAATAGGCAGAGGTCCCGATGTATTCGGCGTCTTCCGCATACGGCATGATGAAGGAACCGCTCTGTTCGATTCTGCCCTGCCAGTTGCGGAGCATCGCGGTGATTTCGGAGAGCTGGACGGGATCTTTGCGCATGCCTTCCGTGGCACCCATGAGATACCAGAGCATCGGATTTGCCATGCAGTCGGAACGGAAGATCATTTTGAGGCCGTTCGGCGCAACGGACGGATTGGTCAGATAGCGCAGGAACTGGGGCTTGTCCTTGATGTACTCTTCAATTTTGAAGAGATGGTTTTTGTTGCTGTGTCCCTGGACATCGTATTTGAGTCCGGTGGCTTCGCGGATCTCGGGGAAGGAGAGCAGGAAGCTGTCGGCATCCATGACGAGCGATTCGAAACCCGCCTCCTTGTAGAGATCGGGCAGGAGAGAGGACCAGCCGCATTCCGGGTTCCAGCCGGTGCGGGGACGAACTCCGATATGGCGTTCCCAGGTTTTGAGTCCCTCTTTGAGAGTATCCAGCGCCACTTCGCGCGGGATGTTCGCCAGCATGACGTGGATGTGCGGGGAGCCGATGGGTTCGACTTTGCCTTCAGCAACCAGTTTTTTCAGAAGGGCGAGAACTTCCGGGGCTTCTTCGGCAAGAACGTCGAGAGTGCGTCCGGAGGCCTCAAATGCGATCTTGTAGTCGCCCTTGTCGATGAGCTCGAAAAGTGGCCGGTACGAGTTTTCCGCGACCCATGCGCGGCGTTTCGGGTCCAGCTGCGAATACTGGATGTTCGCATGCGGCATGAAAATGATTTTCTGTTTGTTGGGCATGTAACTGTCTCCTGTCGTTATATTGAATTTGGACGTTTATTCTGCTTTTGCGGAAATGGTGTATTTTTTAGAATTCGGAGAGGCTTTGCGATGTCCGGCGGACTGTTCCGCAGTCAGTTTCCGATCGCATTTCATGACATTGTACATGGCAAACTGGCCGGATGCCGGACAGACACGGTCGCCGAGCCCGATATAAAACGTGACCGGGCACTTGATCCGTTTTGCCTGATTGACAATATCGAAATAGTCAAGCGCCGGCGTATGTCCGGGCCGCCAGCCTTCCAGCCGCCCCTCCTTTACGCCGCCGAGATTCGCGCACCACGGAATCGACGCGCTCACCGCATTGACCGCCGGTTCCTGCGCGGCAATGTTGATCGCCTGGAATGCCCCCATGCTTCCGCCCGAAACCTTGAGGTCCCTGCCATTCCATTCGGGCCGGCTCTTGAGATATTCGATTGCCCGCAGATCCCGGAGAATCATCAGATTGAAATCGCAGTTTTCCGGCGTCTTGTTGTTACGGAATCCGAATCCCTTGTACGCTCCTTTGGATTGTTCCGTATAGAATTTCTGTTCCTTGCCCTGGGGCAGACCATGACGGCTGATCGAAAGCGACAGCATTCCCCGTTCCGCCAGCTGATCCTGCTTCGGTACGGAACCGAATCCATAACCGTACACATTGACCACTGCTTTCAGGGAGCCCGGTTTGGCATTCTTCGGCATGGAAAGATATCCGGTTGCAGGGTATTCTCCGACCGATTTGATCTCAAACATCCAGCAGTTGACATTCTTGCGGGAGGTGGGCACGGGAGTCAGTTTCACCTCCATCGGAACCGCTTTCAGACGCGCTTTCTGTTTTGCCCAGAATGCATCGAAATCCTTCGGTTCGGGAACGGTCTGACGGATTTTTCCCACATCGGCTCCGGCGGAGATACAGAGCGGAAGCGCACCTTTCAACACTTTTCCGTTTGCGTCCATCGCTTTCGCTTCCAGATAGGTGAATCCCGGTTTGGAAAGCGAAGTACGGATGATCAGCGGCTTTTCCGGATCGGAAACGGCGTTGCCTTTCTGCCGTTTGCCGTCCTCTCCGAAGAGGTTCCACTGGATCGGCACCCCTTTCATCGGTTTTCCGTCCTCAACCAGCGAAATCCGGAAGACGATCTCCTCTCCGCATCGGTAGGAGAGTGGGGATTTTTCCGAATCCCCGGCAAAATAGACCGTTCCGGCGGAGAGTACGAACACCGTACAGAACAGCAGGGCGGCTGCGACGGTTTTTTTCCACATTTCAGCGCACCTCGTTTTCTTTCAGGAATTTCAAACTGCGTTTGAGTCCGTCTTCGACATCGCCCGTCAGTTCATATTCAATCAGCGCAGGTCCGGAGTAGTTCCGAAGAGCTCCCATGAGTTTTTTCCAGTCGAGCCGTCCCTCTCCGCACGCGGCAGGAACGACTCCGCCCGGCACCGAACGGAAGTCTTTCAGATGGACATACGGGATCGACGCTTGAAAACGTTCATAGAACGCAACCGGATCGGTCGCTCCGACCGCCGCCAGGTTCGCGGGATCGTAATTGATCGACACGCCGGTTTTGAGAATCTCGCTCCAGGTGTCCACCCGGGTCGTGACGCTGGCAAAATGGACCAGCGCATCACCATTCGAGGTGACTCCTCCATGCGTTTCCACCGCAAGAACCACATTGTGCTGTCTGGCACACTCCGCGGCGCCGGAAAGACATTCCAGCATGTGGTCGAACCGGGCGCCGATGACGGCACTGTCCGACTGGAATCCGGCAAAGATCCGCAGTGCCTTCACTCCAAGCTGGCCGCAGATGCCGATGACCGTTTTGACTTTCGCAAGCTGAAGATCGGCATCCTCCCCGGTGAAATCGTTTCCGGTGCAGGCGCAGTCCAGAGCGATTCCGTAACGGGAGAAGAGTTCACGGACTTCCGCAATCTGTCCGGCTGTGGCATCGGTTTGCAGATAATCCTTGTCGTAGCCTGCGATGCTGAGCTCCAGCAGGCGCAGTCCCATGGCGGAGGTGAGTTTGAGCTGGTCCTCCAGAGGGGTCTCGCGGAGACCCCATGCGGCATTACCGAACTGCATCATTGAAAGTCCCTCCAGTCAAACAGGATCTTGAAGACATCGGTGCCTTTTTTGTGCTGGTACTCGAATGCTTCTTTCGCCTTGCCCGCAGGCCAGATTTCAATCGGCAGATGGGATGTGTCAAACTTGCCTTCGCTCATGTATTTCAGAATTTCCGCCTTGCCGCGGTGCTTGATGGCGCAGCTCATCGTGATTTTGCAGTTTTTGACAAACCAGCGATGGTAATGATCGAACAGAATGCGTTCGGGGTAATCGCCGTTGAGATGGATATGACCGGGTTCATCGTCGTCGCCCCAGCCGCCATCCTTCAGGTAGCGGTGCAGGATGCCCGGGACTTCCGGATTGCCGGAACATTCGATGATCTTGTCGGCCTTTTTGCCGTTGGTGATGTCCAGAAGCATGCGGATTCCCTCCTCGCCCGTGGGCAGGACATGATCCACATAGTGGGCCGCGATCGAACGGCGGAATTCATTGGGTTCCACGCAGATCAGTGTGGCGGTCGGACATTTGATGCGAAGGATCTGCATGGCGCTTGTCCCGACCATTCCAGCTCCGAAAACAATGATTGTATCATGCTCCCGGAACGAGAAGTTTTTTATGCCTTTCAGCGGAACGCAGGCAAGATAGGCAAGAACGGCATCGGCATCGGAAACATTGTCCGGGACCTTTTCGAAGGGGTCGCCCGCACCGCCAGCGTTCGCGGAATCCTTGTGGACGAGCAGTGTGCCGCCGCCCCATGCGGAACAGCAGTCCATGTATTTGCGGCACTCGTTGATCATGACGCGATCGCCTTTTTTGAGGCCGGGTGCATAAGCGCCTTCCTCCAGAATCACGCCCATGTTCTCGTAGCCGGGAACAAGAGGATACCAGCATTGTTCCGGATGCTGAAGACCGTGATAGGTTTTCATATCGGTTCCGGTGCTGATGGCGCTCATGCGGGTTTTGGCAACGACGGTGTCGTCGCGTTTCGGGGTCAGGGTTACTTCCCGGAAGGACGCTTCCATGGGACGCTCGATTACCACACTCAATGTTTTTGTCATGATCGACTCCTGCTGAAAGGTTGGATTTACTATGGTTTTAGTATATATCCCGACCGTCGAAGATGCAAGAGCAGAATCGGAAAAAAAATGTGTTTTTCCTGCTCTCGCTTCACCTGGAAGTCCGGGAGCGGATGAGAAAACTAGCTTGCGGAGAAATCCGAGGGAATGCTGGAGGATACCGCGCGCCGGTCGGATGGATTCACAATTCTGCGGATCAGAAGTTCCGCGGCTTTTTCCCCGCAGAGCTGACGATTGCTCCGGATCGTCGGATAGGAGAATGGAAGATCGGTTTTTACTCCGTCGCATCCGCAGATCATCACCTTGCCGGGAACGGAGATTCCCGCCTCGTTCAGCGCCTGCACAACGCCGGGAATCATGTGATCGCCGGAAACCAGAACTGCATCGGGAATCGAGCGGGAGAGAATATTTTTCATCGCAGAATAGCCGTTTTCCGCAAGAAGACGGACATTTTCAATCAGATCCGGATCAATCTGATGATATCTCTGCACCGCATCAAGATAGTGCTGGAAGCGGCCCGCCAGACACGAATTGGTATAGCTGCATGTGATTCCGATGAATCCGATGCGTTCCGCGCCGTGTCCGATCAAATAATCAATTGCTTCATGAATTGCTTTGCCATCGTCGATGGAAACGGAAAGGACTCCCGGTTCGTCCACCGGATCCGCAACGGAAACAAATGGAACATCGGTTTCTTTCTGCAGCAGTTTGACCAGGCGCTTTTCACTGACTCCGAGAAGCAGTTTTCCGGCGGATTCGCAGAAGGTGAATCCGTTCAAATTCAAAATTCCTTCGGGATTGGCTTCCAGCATGCTCAAAACAGGACGGTAGCCGTTCGCAGACAGAGTCTTGATCACTCCCGACCAGATCTCTCCCCAGAACGGATGCGAAGATACTGTGGTGTATCCTTCGAAGAGCACTTCCACCATTCGCGCTCCGTCGATGTTCACCGGAGTACGAAGAAAGGTTCCGCAGCCTTTTTTCCGGAACAGAATGCCATCTGCCACCAGCTGGTTGAGCGCCTTGTTGATCGTTTTGAAATTGACGCTGAACTCCTGTGCAAGATCCTGGGAAAGCGGCAAGCGTTCCGCATACACCCCTTCCCGGATTCTCCGGAGAAGTTCCTCCACGATTTTTCCCTGTTTATATTCCGGCATAAAACGGCAATTCCATTTGTTTTTTTCTGAAGTTAAGTTATAGTTATACCATAATAAGAAATCTTCAATAGTCAAGGTATGGTTTATGTTTTTTCCGGAAATCGTTTCCATGCATTTTCAGCTGACCGGCCGTTGTAACCTGAAATGCATTTTCTGCGGGCAGCAGAATGGTATGTTCGAGGGGAAAAACCGGGAGGAGCTTCCCTATGAAAAATGGATTGCCATTGCGGAGGAGGTTCGGAACCTGGGATCGCGTCCGGAGATTATTCTCTGGGGAGGGGAACCGCTTCTGTATTCCCGTTTCGACGAACTCGCTGAGCACCTGCACCGGATGGGATTTGAACTTGGAATCGTTACAAACGGAACTCTGGCGGATCGTCATGCCGATCTGCTGAACAACGCATTCAAAACCATTTACATCTCCCTTGACGGAAATGCCGAGTATCATAACCGTATCCGCGGTAACGGAGTGTTCGAAAAAGTCAGCGACAATCTGGAACTGCTGAAAAAACGGAACGGTCATCTGGTTTTCCTCTGCACTCTGGCCGACGAGAATGCCTCCGCCGCGACTGAAATTGCAGAATGTCTCTCTGAATACCATCCGGATAAGATCATTTTTCAGCGTCTCATGTATTTTTCATCACAGGAGATCACGGAGTATCGGAACTGGCTGAATACCACCTTTCAGACAGATGATCCCACTATCGAAGTCTGGAAACGGGATGACGATGCCGAATATCAATCCATTCTGAATCACGCTTTGTCGCAGCTCCGTCGGGACATTGCGGCTGAACGTTTCCCCTGTAAAATCGAAATCAGTTCTCATCTTGCAGAAGGGGCTCCCTGTCTTGCACCTTTCAAGCGAATCCACATCAAATATAACGGAGATCTGCTTTTCTGTACAGATTTCTACGGATTCGTTGCCGGAAATGTCAAACAGAGTTCCATCGGAGAAATTTTCCTTGGACGACGAGCGGAACTGTTCCGACGGGAAATCGAAGCCGGACGAAATCCTCTTTGCCGTCATTGTTCCTGGCGGAGCAATCGGACATTCCAGCTTGACTGATTCCACGCCCTCGACTCGGGAGATTTCCCCTCAACGCTTGTTGTGAAACTACAAAGCAGGAGCCTTTGCGATTTGTGCAAAGGCGTCAAAAGTTTAGGGAAAGAGGGGAGCGCGAGGGGAGAAGAACCGCTTTTCAAAGCGGTTTGCTCCTCTCGCATTTTTTATAAAAAGCGTTTCGTGCTATGCACGACCAGCGTCTCGCCGCTGGACCGCGACAAGGACACAGTCCTTGACCCGAGAAAAATGCGTGCGCATTTTTCCGTACAAAGATTTTTCCCTCAATATCTGTTGTGAAATTACGCCGCCGCTGCGGCATCATCCGGATATTCTTTTCCGAGCAGTTCAAGCAGAACATCATTTACGGTCAGCATTCCGACCGTTTTTCCTTTTGAGTCACGAACCATCAGAAGTTTTGAATCGAATTTCAAAACATTTTCAATCAGTTCCAGTTGAGGAATATGCATACTGATGAATGTGACCGGTTTGATGGAACGATGCCAGTCCTGATTATTGAAGAGAAGATCTTTCACATTCAGAGAGCCGATGATGCAGCTGCCGTCACCTTTGCGGCAGACCGGATAACGAGTGTGCAGATTTTTTTGAATCAGTTCCAGGATCTGTTCCCGGGAAAAGGACTCTGGAATAATACAGACTTCGGAGAATGGCTGCATGAGTTCTTCGATGGTTCTCTTGCCGAGAGTCGGAGCATTGCGGATGATCTGTTCCTGAGTCTGCGAGATCTGCTTTGTCTGACGCGCCATGGTTGCGAGAGCACGGATTTCTGTCAAAGCGGCGGCCTCCTCATCCTGTCCGTGACGCATGGCGAAGGGGCGGTTGATGAAGTGGACCAGCCAGATCAGCGGCTTCATGATTGAGATCAGCAGATTCAGTGCAGGAGCCGTTGTCCGGACCACCGGCGCATTGAAACGGACTCCGAGCGTTTTCGGCAGAATCTCCGTGTATTGTACCATAACCAGGGTAAAAATCAGGGAGAAGAGCCAGATATGGGAACTACCGAAGAGTTTGTCGAACTGCGCGCCCGCGATCGAGGCTCCGAATGTATGTGCTGCCGTGTTGAGAATCAGAATCACGGCGATCGGTTTTTCAATATCCTGCTTGAATTTGTTGCAGAGACGCCCGATCAGCGGGGATTTTTCCGTGATCATGGCAATTTTACTGGGGGTGATGCTCAAAAGAGCTGCTTCCATAATGGAACATAAAAACGACACGCCGAGTGCTACGGCAATGCTGATGATAAAAGTAGTCATATAAGAGAAAAAAATCTTTCTTTGTTGTTTCCGGTTGCTGAGAGAATAAAAAGGAAGAAAAAAGTCGTCAGCAGCGCAGAATCACACGATCTTCGGGCAGATCCGCCGGAACGGACTCCGAATACTGAAAGAATTTGAATTTGACCGGGAATCGGACCCGTTCAAAAAGAAGTCCATCCGTTTTCTCATGAATTTCGATGGAGTGCACCGCAACTGCGGTTGTCCGGGCGTGGAACTCATCCTCCACGACCATGTGAATTCCCGCCTCGCTTTCGAACAGAAACGGATTTTCAAAAAAGAGTGCGGCTCCACTGTCCGGGGAGAACGTTGCGCTCAAAATCCCCAAACCAAGCAGAAGGGTGAAACATAATCGATATAAGTCGTCTGTATTCATAGTGTATACTGTACTATACAGGAAAAAGAAGCGAATGCAAGCAGAAAATTTCCGAAGAAAAGAAAATTTTCCATGATTCCCCTTGAAAAATCAAAGGCTCCCCCGATTGAAAAACATCCAACCAATGCTAAATTAAATTCAAATATATTCCGTTTGGAATCCAGAAAACCGGTCCAATACTGGAATAGGGACCGGGACTTCAAAAACAAATACCGGAATGAGTAGCAATGAAAAACTATGAAATTGACATGTGTCACGGTCCGCTGTTCGGCAAGATTATTCTTTTTGCCCTGCCTCTGACATTGACCTATATTCTCCAGCTTCTGTTCAATGCGGCAGATTTGATTATCATAGGTCACTATGCACATTACAATGCGATGGCGGCGGTGGGAGCGACGATGAATTTGAATTCGCTGGTCATCAATATTTTCATTGGTCTTTCTGTCGGAACCAATGTGGTCACCGCCCGTTATATCGGAGCAAATGAGCCGGAAAAAGTGCGTCGTGCAGTCCATACTTCGATGACTGTGGCGCTGTATGGAGGAATCGCCTTGATGTTTATCGGACTGGCGGTTGCGAAACCGCTGCTGGTTCTGATGCGTACGCCGGAAGAGATTCTGCCGCTTTCCTGTACATATATCTGGATCTGCTTCTGCGCAATTCCTTTTATTATGATTTACAATTTCGGCTGTGCGGTTCTGCGTTCCGTGGGGGATACGAGACGGCCCCTGTTTTTTCTGATTATTGCGGGAATTGTCAATGTGATTCTGAATCTTTTCTTTGTAATTGTCTGCGGGATGGATGTCGGGGGGATTGCTCTGGCAACGGCAATTTCGCATGGAATCGCCGCCGGACTGATTCTGCGGACTCTGCTGACATCACAGGGAATCTGTTACCTGCGTTTGAAGGAACTGGGAATCGACCGGGAAATTTTCAGTGACATCCTGAAAATCGGTGTTCCCGCGGGACTGCAGAGTTCCTGTTTTGCCATTTCCAATATGACGATTCAGTCCTCGATCAACTCGTTCGGTGGGCTGGCAATGGCGGGGACGACGGCGGTGCTCGGACTGGAAGGTATTGTCTATGTCGGATCGTTTGCGTTCCATCAGACCGCGATCTCCTTTGTCGCCCAGAATCTCGGCGCACGGAAATTCAAACGGATTCTGAAGAGTCTTTACAGTTGTTTCCTCTGTGCCACGATTGTCACTTCCGTCATGGGATGGGCATTCTTTGTGTTCGGGCGGGAGATCCTGACGATCTTCAACCCGAATCCCGAAGTGATCGACTGGGGAATTCTTCGAATGAAAATTCTCTTCACCACCTATGGATTGTGCGGCATTATGGATGTCGCCAGCGGCGGACTGCGCGGACTCGGTTATTCCTTTACTTCCACGGTGGTCTCTCTGCTGGGAACCTGTGTGTTCCGAGTCTGGTGGGTGTTCATGATTTTCCCGCACTACCGGACGATGGAAAATCTGATGCTTTCGTATCCGATTTCCTGGTTCCTGGTTGCTTTTGTCAGCAGTGCTCTGCTGTTTTTCATCTATCGGAAACTGCTGAACAGTCATTGCCGGATTGCCACTCCGTGGCTGGGACTGCATCCGTGTGTGCCGCGCGGATTCCGTTATCTGGGCGGACCAAAATAAGAACAGACCGGAAGAGCCGCTCTTGTCAGCGGATGACAGACAGAGCGCTTATCGCGAAGGAAAATCATTCAGCTTATGCTGATTCAGATCGCATTCGGGATGCTGCATGATTTTTCGCACATCGGCGGGGGTGAGACCGCGGAGCTTCATCAGCTCTGAAAGTTCTTTTTCGATTTCCGGAATTCGATCTGTCTTTCCGAGCCGCCCGTAGCAGGTGATTCTTCCGATGCGGGGGAGGATCAGGTACGGATAATTCCGGCTTTCCTGTTCATACTCCGCTGCGGATTCCTCGTCCCGTCCGAGAAACGCCAGCGCCATAGCCTTCACCATGTGGATTCGTGAAAAGTTCTGGTAGGGAGTCTGTTTCATTTTTTCCGCCAGTTTGAGGGCAAGAGGATAGTTCTGATCGAACAGAAGCGCCCGTTCCGCACATCGGTACAGGTATTCCGGGAAGGCTCTGGAGAGATCGGCACCTGCGAGAGCATGATTCTGCGCACTGACAAGATCCTTCTTCCGGGATGCCTCCAGCGATTGTTCAAAGTTCCACGTGGCGCGGAAATTGAGGATTCCGCTCAGGAGAACTCCTGCAACGGCGATTCCTCCGGCGATCCGGGGAATGCAGCGGAATTTCAGGCGCGGTTCGCCGACAAGCATGCACGGTGCCCAGAAGATTCCCGCAAATGCAAACCCCAGCATATCCTGCGGCCAGGAAAAGAAGATCAGATCCAGCATGGAGTGAACCAGCATCGCAATCAGGCAGAAAAAGATTATTTTGAGTTCAACCGATGCGGACCGGTAGCCGCGGAGAAAGCGATACATCCCTTTGAAGGTCAGAAAGCACCATGCCAGCAGTGCCGGGATCCCGAGCAGAGCGGCGATATTGAGAAATTCATTGTGCGGATGAATTGTCCGAGGCGAAGCAAATTTATGCAGAAAATAGTCTGCGGTTTTATAAGGAATGTACCGGTCCTCGAACGATTCCGCCCCCACTCCCAGCGGATGGTCTCCGATCAGCCGGAGAGTGGATTCCCAGATCGCCGGTCGGATCTCTCCCGCCATAAAGGAATCAATTTTCGCGCTGTACCGCGAGGTCAGAAGAGCAATTCCCGCCGCAAACAGGATTCCGGAGACAAGCAGCAGAACTCTTCTTTTCTGCGGTTTCAACGACAGGCACGCGAAAAGAAAAAGTCCGGTGACGAGTCCGAGCATTGCCGCTCTGGAGCCGTTCTTGTAAAACAGAAACAGTGTGATTCCAACGATCGGAAGAGAACAGAGAACAGGAACCATCGTTCCTTTTCGATGCAGACTCCGGAAGATCAGGAGCACCGCAAACGGCGCGGTAATCAGAAGAAACATGGCGTTCCAGTTCCAGTTGCCTGTGATTCCCACTCCGGCAATCCCGCGCAGCTTCTGAGTGAGACATGCAAGGCAGGTCAGACCCCAGAGAAGAGTCATGAACCATGGGAGAATCCGCAGAAAGAGCGTTTTGTTCAGGCATGCGAACAGGGGTACCGTCAGAAACACCAGATTGAGTCCGAGACTTTCCAGAGAATAGTACCCGTTATGAAAAAAATGTCCCAGTGCCGATCCCAGCAGAATCAGAATGCAGATCTGATCCAGTCTGGAGAAACTTTTCAAAACGCGGAAGAGCCTCTCCCATTGAAGAAGCAGAAACGCTCCCGCCAGAAGAGCCAGATCCCATCGCGGAAAGATCGTGACGGCATTGGAAAAATATCCGCCCAGCATCGCCGGCCGATGGAGAAACACAACAGCAGTCAGAAAGAGAAACGGCAGCCACTTCATCGGGAAAAACCTCCTTGTGTTCACAGCACTTTCGTCAGAGTGATTTGCGGCAGACGATTGTAAATCCGGAAAAACAGTGTTCTCGCCTCCTCGGAACAGGGATCCAGCAGGATGGAGGTCTTCAGCAGTTTTCCCGCACGCGGCAGATTGCCGGCTCGGAAGGCTTTTTCCGCCATGTTGTACAGACGCATCGCATCCATTCGCTCGTCAAAACTGACGACTCGGAAAACACTGTATTTCACGCTTAATCCGGCGAGATCCTCTGGTGGTTTCAGCCGGTAGAAATCCGTCAGACTGTTCGGTTCATAGTACATCCGGTAGGCAGGGGATTCCCTTGTCAGGTTCGCCGCGTTTGCAATGTAGCGCGTTGAGTAGGGGTGAAGCGGTCCGACGGAACCGTGGTCGTAGATGAAATAGGCCGCTCCGTATCTGGCGCAGAACGCACTCAGCTCCCGTTCGTTTCCGTGATACAGCAGATTCAGGTATTCCTCCACCGGCCGGCGGATCGGCTCCATGCCGAACTGGGGCTGAAGCACCAGATTCGTTCCGCAGTATGCCATCAGCATCGGGCCGATCGTGAAATTGGCAACAACGGTTCGTCCCTCCATGTGATTTCTCCGGAACCATTCAATCAGCTGTGCCGTGTGGCGGAGATAGACATCCTTGCTGTAAGAGCGTTTCCGTCCCGCGGCGGATGCATAGAATTCCACCAGCAGCACCAGCACCAGCAGAACGCAGACCAGAATGCGCAGAACCTTTGCCAGCCGGTTGCCGCGGGAGTACCTGCGCAGACCTTTCAGGATGCCCTGCACTGCCATCGGGAGCGCGAGCGCAAGAAAAATGATGACAAACTCGTGATAGCGGACTATGAAGACAAATCCGATGAGGAATCCCAGCGTGAAGAGATAGGGCAGCAGGGAACGTGGCAGATCCGCCAGCAGAGCCCTCCGGACCGGAGTGAACAATCCGCCGAGGACAAGCAGAAGCAGCAGAAACGAGATCGTGACAGGCGCATAGTTCCAGACATGTTTGAATGCTCCTGGCCCCGATTTCGCCGTCAGAAGAGGCAGCGACCCCATGGAGGGAAAGAAGCCGATGGAGATGTTCCAGTTGGCCGAATGCATGGATGGGGTCCACATCATCCGCGCGTCATAATTCAGTTTTGACGGATCGGAGGGTTTGATGTTGTCGAATTTCCATTTTGCCTTCATCGCCTCGGAGAAATGACTGTAATTTGCCCGGTAGACGGGGTTGTCCACGAACGAGGCGTGAAACACATAGAGACATCCCAGAGCCACAAAAAACAGAACCGCTCTCGAACGGAATGACGGAATGACGGATCGATTGACGGAATTCCACCAGAGCAGAATCAGCAGCAGGGGGAACAGAATGCAGAACAGTGGCGACATCAGCAGCCCGTAGGTCACGTTGAACGGGACAAAAAGCGCATTGACGGCGATTGCCAGATAAATGACGAGCCATGCCTTCCGTCGTTTTTCCGTCGCAATTCCGGTGATGAGATAACGCAGAATCTCATAGGCCGCCCACGCTCCGAACAGAAGCTGGCAGAGATCCCAAGACGCAAACGCCAGAAGTGTGGAGATAAACAGCACCGCCAGTTTCCATCTTGCCGGTTTCACATAGAACGAGTGAACCAGATACATGCAGAGCAGGATCAGCGGGATACAGAAATCGCCCCGGACAATATCCTGTCCGGTTGCCCGCGCAATCGCCGCCGCCGAAACAGCGTGAAGCATTCCTCCGGCGAACGCCAGCTTCAGGGGAGTCCGCAGGACTGCGAGCCAGAGAAAAATGAGTCCTGGAATCAGAGCCGTCCAGAAACGGACATTGAGTGCGCACCAGGCGGCAAAATCAGGATTGTTCTGAAAACGCAGCTGCGATGGAGTCGGCTTTTCGGGCGGAAAGAGAAGACATTTGATCCGGTAGCTCCAGCCGAGCACCCACTCCAGAGTCATGTTCATCTGCGCGTACGGCGCGACATCCGGAAGATAGGCGAGGCGCTTGTCTTTTGCCGGCACCCCCTTTCCCTCCGCGATGTCTTCGGAATAGGCGTACATCATGGCGCTTTCGATGGTGTAGGGAATGAAATTCGGGCGTTTTTCCGGGAGGGCGTCGCGGAAGTTCCCATACCAGAGCGGACGGGCGTCGCCGATCATTTTGGCCGTTTGCATGGCTTCCATGTTGTAGTGACAGGTCTTGATGAAAAACGAGGTAAGCACGCAGACCGCAAAGAGAATGGTCATGGTAACGAGGCGTTTCCGGGAGCGCATCAGAAGTTCCTCCTGAGATGGGAGGACTGGATTCCGAGTTCCTCCCGATATTTGGCAACCGTTCGCCGGGCGATGTCGAGTCCGCGTTCTTTCAGCAGGGAGACAAGTTTGCTGTCGGAGAGCGGCGAGGCGGGATTTTCGTTTTCGATCAGATCCCGGATGATCTCCTTGACGCCGCGGGAGGAGATCTCATCGCCGCCTTTGGACTGGAACCCTCCGGTGAAGAAGAATTTGAATTCGAACAATCCCATGGGTGTGCGGATGTATTTGTTCGCGATCGCGCGGCTGATTGTGGTTTCGTGAAGTCCGAGTTTATCGGCAACCTGCTGCATGGTCATAGGCTTGAGGTATTCGACGCCTTTTTCGAGAAAGTCATGCTGCGTGGAGACGATGATATCGGCGATTCTCCGGATGGTTTTCTGGCGCTGATCGAGACATTTCATCAGGCCCTTTCCGCTGGTGAGTTTGTTTTTGATATAGGTTTTCACGTCATCGGGAGTATTCGGGTCTTCGAGAAGTTTCAGGTAGAATTTTGAGATCCGGAGATGAGGGATGCAGTTGTCATCGGAAACGACCTTGAATTCGTCGCCGTCGCGCTCCACCGAGACCTCCGGGACGATGTAGACGGGCTTCGAGTTTGCAATTTCATTTCCCGGATACGGATTCAGAGTTCTTATTTTCCGGATGTCTTCGTTAAGACGCTCAAGCGGAATGTTCAGCGATTTTGCCAGTTGTGGGAGTTTGTTGCGGGCGATCTCGTCCAGATGGTTTGAGACCAGGTCGATCAGCTCCGGAGAGTTCTCTCCTTCCCGTTCGAGTTGGAGGAGAAGACATTCCTTGAGGTCGCGGGCGCCGATGCCGGGGGGATCGAAGCCCTGCACGAGACGGATGGCTTTTTCGGCGGCTTCCAGGGAGCAGTCTGCACCGGTGGCGATGTCGGCAGGGTGGGTTTTGAGATAGCCGGATTCGTCGATTCCGCCGATGACGAATTCCGCGATGCGTGCGGTTTCGGGATCGGTGTCGGCATAGCGGAGCTGCTGGAGGAGAAGTTCCTGCATGGAGGTTTCGTCGGCAATGGAATTGAAAAGATAGTCGCGGCGTTCGTCCTCGTCTTCCTGATCGAATCCGGACGGAAGGGAGATCTCATCGGGATCGGCATAACCTTCGGCGGCGAGCTCGACGATTTTGGCCAGTTCGTCTTCCATATCATCCCGTTCGCTTCCGAGTTCGGTTTTTTTCTCCTCCCAGGCAGGGGGAAGGTCATCCGGTTCCTGGGGGGGCTCGACGATTTCGAGTACAGGATTGTCCGCAAGCTCCTGATTGATTTTCTGCTGGAGTTCGAGGACAGGAGCGTAGAGAATATCCAGCGACTGAAGCTGCTGAGGGGTCAGCGTCTGTTCCTGACGCATTTCTCCGCTTTGAAACATTCCCTGTGCTGCATCTGCCATCTGTTTTTCCTGCTCCTTCCGGTTTTCTGTTTTGGAAATATAGCGCAAATGGACAAGAATAAAACCCGCCGGAAGAATTTTTTCCCGGATTTTAGGAAAATCCAGCGGAGAAGAACGATTCATGGACGGAAATATTTTCTCCGCGAGACTGGAAAACGCGATTTCCGCACAGGGTTTTACGGAAAAAAAAATGATATCGTCTCTTTATTTCTTGCTTTTATCCTGTTTCTGTGCTAAAATACTGTAAATGTAGAAATGGAGAATTGTTTTTTATGGAAATCAGGAATGGAGAAATCTATCTCGGCGGCGTATCCGTCGATGATATCGCCAATCGGTTCGGCACCCCCACTTACGTTTACGATGAAGCGAAGATCCGTGCGAATTACCGCAACGCGTATGCGACATTCAAAAAGTACTATCCCAACTTTGAAATGTTTTATGCCGTGAAATGCTGCAACAATCCGGCGATTGTGAATATTCTGCGTCAGGAAGGGGCCGGTGCGGACTGCGCCAGCGTCAATGAGATTCTTCTGGCGAAAAAAGTCGGGCTTTCCGGAACAAAGGTTATGTTCAGCGGCAACTTCCTTTCCGACGATGATATCCGCCAGGGCCTGGAAAGCGGAGTGATTTTCAATCTTGACGATATTTCCATTCTTCCGCGCCTTCTGAAATTTGGTCGTCCGGAGATGCTCTCTTTCCGTGTGAACCCGGGCTACGGCAAAAGCAACGTGGGGGATTTTGTGACGAACGCCGGTCCCGGAGCGAAGTTCGGCATTCATCCGGATAAGGTGATTGATGCCTATCGCATGGCGAAGGAGGCGGGAATCAAACGGTTCGGAGCTCACATGATGACGGGTTCCTGCATTACCGATGCGGATTACTTCCCGTTTGTCACCGGGCTGCTGATGGATATTATCGGGAAAGTTTCGAAAGAGCTCGGAATTGACTTTGAATTTGTGGATCTCGGCGGCGGACTCGGCATCCCGTACAAGCCCGGCGAGCCGGCGCTGGATCTTGACCGCGCTGCCCGGCTGACGGCGGAAATGTTCAGTCGGAAAGCCGCAGAATATGGAATGAAGCCGCCGCAGCTGAAACTGGAACCGGCACGTTATTTTGTCGGCAATGCGGGATGGCTGGTCGGGAGAGTTCACTCCATCAAGGAATCGTACAAGAAGATTGTCGGAACGGATATCGGCATGAACACGCTGGCGCGTCCTGCGATGTACGGATCCTATCATCATATTTATGTGAACAGGAAAGAAGATTGTCCGCGGGAAGTGCTCGGACTCTGCGGACAGCTCTGCGAAAATACCGATTTCTGGGTCAAGGAGCGGGAACTTCCTGCGAATATTGCGGAGGGGGATCTGATCGTTGTGGAAAATGCGGGAGCCTACGGTTTCGGCATGAGCTATCAGTACAATGGACGCCTCAGACCCGCCGAGGTGCTGATCAATGACGGAAATGCCGAGCTGATCCGGGACCGCGAGGTCTTTGAAGACATGATCAGACATACCCATGTGCCGGAACGTCTTAACCATTAACCCACCATAACCGGAGAAATCAGCGATGCTTCGTCAAAAACTGGCAAGATTTTTATCAAGCGATATCGGAATCGATCTTGGAACGGCAAACTGTCTTGTCTACCTCAAGGACAGGGGCATCGTGCTTTCGGAGCCGTCCGTGGTGGCGATCAGCAAGGCGACGCACGAGGTGCTGGCCGTCGGAGATGACGCCAAGAAAATGCTCGGCAGGACTCCGGAAAACATCTGTGCGCTCCGCCCCATGAAATACGGCGTCATTGCCGATTTCGAGACGACGGAGGAGATGCTCCGCCACTTTATTCAGAAGGCAAAGACGAAACTTCCGCCGCGAAGCCGGCTGATTCGTCCGCGTGTCCTGATCGCGGTGCCTTCGGGGATCACGGAAGTGGAAACCCGCGCCGTCAAGGACAGTGCGGAACGGGCCGGGGCCGGAGATATTTTCCTGATTGAGGAACCGATGGCGTCTGCGATTGGAGTCGGACTGCCGGTGTCTGAACCGACCGGCAGTATGATCGTCGATATCGGCGGCGGCACGACAGAGGTCGCGGTGATTTCTCTTGCGGGTATCGTGGAGGCAAAGAGCGTGCGGGTCGGTGGAGACGAGATGGATGAAGCGATCGGTCAGCACCTGAAACGGGTTTACAATCTGATTATCGGAGCGAGAACGGCGGAGGATATTAAAATCAAGATTGGCAGTGCCTATCCCAGCGACGATGACCGTGAAATTTTCCTGGAAGTAAAAGGCATTGATCTTGTTTCCCGGATGCCGAAAGCGATCAATGTATCGTCTCATGAGATCCGTTCTGCGCTTCAGGAGCCGGTTACGAGCATTGTGGAGGCGGTTCGGAGCACTCTGGAGCGTTGTCCGCCGGAGTTGGCGTCAGACCTGATCGACCGCGGCATCATGCTCGCCGGCGGTGGTTCTCTGCTCCGTGGACTGGACCGGCTGATTTCCGAAGAGACAGGCTTGCCGGTGTTTGTTGCGGAAGATCCGCTGAAGGCTGTTGCCAACGGAACCGGTATTGTCCTGCAGGAGATGGATAACATGGCAAGGGCGATGTCCCTTTCCAAAAAGTAAGCGGTCGGAAGTTTCCGGCTGTTCGGGTGGAGTGTCTTTGACACATCCGCTCTCCTGTTTCAGATTCATTGTTCAGAAGGAGGGTGCGGAATGAGACATTTTCTTATAGTTCTGCTTCTTTTCGGCAGCGTGATTCTTTTTGCCCAATCGACGACATACTACGGTAAGACCGGGAAGGTTACCGGCCGTGCCGTTACCAGAGGAAATACGACGACTTATTACGATTCCACCGGAAGAAATACTGGAAGATCTGTCACTTCTGGAGGAAGAACGACTTATTACGATACAAGCGGGAAAGTCACCGGTCGCGCGTCCACTACCGGGAATACGACGACGTATTATGGCCCGACGGGAAAGGTTGTCGGTCGCGAAGTTCAGAACGCCAATGGAAAAACCTCTTACGGGAGCCGCGGCAATGTGACTGGTCGCTCGGTGACCAGTTCCAGCGGAACGACCACCTATTACGGATCAACCGGCAGTGTGAAAGGTCGATCCACGACAACAGGGAAAACGTCTCGTTAAGAGAGTTGGCACTTTCCCATGCGCAGAGGGGGCCTCTGTTGGTTCTTATGGGGGAATCTGATGTTATTTGATCCGCAGAAGTCTGGGGCGGGAAAGTTCCCTGTTCTGATTCAAAACAGTACAGTTTTCCGGTGATTCTGTTCCGATTATCTGTGTTCATTGCGGGGAAAAAACGGTATTTCTACATCCGGTTCCGGAGTCATAATTTTTGCCGCAGGATTTCTCTGTTGATTCATTCAGTTCTGATTTTGCAGATAACGGCTGTTTTCGATTTTGTCAGATCGATGAAGTCATGTTTTTTTGTTTTTCTGCTACCAGGTTCGTTGTGGTTTCGTCGGGGGAACGGTAGCTCCATCAAGCAGGAAATTGACTTTATACTCCTTCCGGTATTCTCCGGGAGTTCTGTTGAAATGTTTGCGGAATATTTTGGAGAAGTATGAAGCGTCACCGAGGGAGATGGAGGCGGCGATAGCAGCGGTTGACATGGAGGTTTCCCGCAGCAGTCTGGCAGCTTCGGTTATTTTGAGATCCTGGACAAATTGTGCGGGAGTCTGGCCGAAATACTTTGACCAATGCCGGAAGAGGGTTCTTTGCGACATCCCATGTTTTCTGGCAAGTTCGGAAAAGTCGGGATAATCGCGGAATGAGTGCCGCAGATAGGAGGCAATCGCCAGCAGTTTGTCTTTTTGTGGAGTGGACTCCTGAGCAGGGTAATGCTGAAGCATCAGACATTCTGTCAGCAGTTCGAATGCTGTCAGATCAAGACGTTCCAACGTTTTGTGCTCCAGTGTATGGTTCAGCAGTTCTGTGAACCGATGAACCAGGTGCCGGATTTCATCATTCAGTTTGATCGGCAGAAAAAAAATCTCCTGCTTCGGCAGCACACCGTCTTCCCGCATTTTGGCAAGGGTTTCCAGAGAGTAGGAGAAATGGATTGCCTCACGGGATGCATCATAACCGTAAACCAGATGGTGATAGGGATACTTGAAGAATATATGAGGGGTTGGTGTCCTGTAAGTGCGACCATCGATATTGTCCTCTGCCAGCTTTTTTTCCGTTGACAGGCGCAGACAGACTTCAAGCCGGTCCCAGAAAAAGAGATTATTATAAGGTTTGCAGGAATTTCTCGTTAAACCCGCCCGAAAAATCGGATAAGGGGTTGGAATCCGGCGCAGATCATCCAGTTGCAGTTCGTATGACATAGGAGCCTTTCTGTCACATATTTTTTATAAAATCTAACATAACAGGAAGAAAATACAATTATAAATTGGCGAAAAATTACCATGATTTTGGCAAGAATCATCTATGCAGAAATCTAAAAGAAGTGTATAATGTATAAAGAAGCCTGTAAAAGATCGGAATACCGGTTCTAAAAGGATTTCCGCAGAGGAAGAAGAGAACAAAAGGAGATAGGGTAGAATGAGCTGCTGGTATAAGAAATGTAAGAGAAAATGGTTGAGAAGATATGTGAGAAATGTTTCGGGTTTTTCTTCCTTTGCTAGTGGAATAAAATTTACTCTTATAGAGCTTCTTGTAGTAATTGCGATTATTGCCATCCTTGCATCGCTTCTTCTGCCTGCGTTGGGAAAGGCGAGAGAGAAGGCGCGAGCGATTACATGTACTGGCAACCTGAAACAGTGCGGAATCTTTTTTGAAAATTATGCCAATGACTACAATGATTTCATTCCTCCGCCGAATTCTCCAAAAGGAACCGGATTGGAAAATACCGGAACGCAATGGTATCCGAATCAATCTTATGCATTTATGTTACTGATGCACTCTTCTCCATCCACCGCGATGCAGCTTCTTGATACAAACAAAGCGGAGTTCGAAAAGGCTCGTGTATTGAAATCGTTCAACTGTCCGGTGAAACCGTATCAGAAAATATCTGATGTTTACTATGGCAACGCCTCTCGCCAAGTCTATGGGATGAATCCTATGCTGAGAGGCGTGTGGGATACCCGGTCTCTGGTGAAACGTTCCGCTATCACCAATCTGCCGGAGGCAACCTTGCTCCCGAGAAAACAGCCGTCGTCAACCATTCTGCTGTCAGACAGCATTCATGCCGGGAGTTCCGCCACTGCGGCATTTGTCGGGAAAATTATGGCTTCTTACATTGGCTCCGGGGATGGAAAGATCTCTTTGCTCCATATCGGGGCTGCCAATATTCTTACGCTTGATGGAAGCGTGCGGGCAATGGGAATCGCGGAACTCGTATCGCGCTGCCAGTCCAAGACAGATGGAATCTACAATGGTGATGGGATAAAAGTATATTAAATCCAGAAAGGAAGATTTCTGAAATGATGAATTTACAAAAAATGATATTTGTTTTTCTTCTTGCAGGCCTGACATCTTGCCTGACAGCAGGAAGCAATCTGCTGAAAAACGGTGATTTTTCAAAGGAAATGAATTCTTGGATCGCTGGAAGGCTTTCTTTTAAAGCAACTGGAAACAAGCTCATTACAAAGGTTCCCGTTGACAGTTCTCCTTATTCCAGACTGCTGATTCAGCCGATTAAACTTGTCAGTGGAAAGCAGTATCGTCTTTCCTTCCAGATTAAATGTCGGGAAAAAGGGGTTTTCCGGGCAGTATATCAGCAATCATGGAGTCCTTATAGTTCCTGCGGACTTGTAAAAAACTGGGAACTTTCTCCGGGGAGTCATTCCCTGGAAACCGTTTTTAAGGCGCTTCCATCGAATGGTACGCCGACACAGCTGGTGTTTAATTACAGCCGCATGTCCGGTGAAGTCGTACTCTCCTCTGTTCGTCTGGAAGAGGTATCCCTGTCCAGACTTCCGTTTGTCATCAATCCGGAATGGCATGTCTTTTGGAATGGCGGAAGTTCGCCCGATCTCTTCAAGATTCCGGAGCAGACGGGCGGCAGTACAACTGTACTCATGCAGAAAAACTGGATTGATCTCCGAAAGCTGAATCCGGGAAAATTTCGATCGGAAGAGTCCATTGCGATTCTCTACAATCGTTTTTATTCTCCGAAAGAAGGAATTATGCGGATCGGTTTTGCCGCCGATTGGTATTTCGACATATATTTTAACGGAATCCATATTTTAAACTCTTTGGGCACAAAACCTTTTTCTCCGGATTCTGTGTTCGAGGATTTCCTTGTGAAGAAAGGCGAGAATCTTCTTGTTGCAGTTGTTCGTGCCGGTTCGGGCGGATGGGGATTCTGTTGCGGCGCTCCCCGTGATCCCATTGTTTTTCAGGAGGGAAAAATCTGGAAACGATATCAGCTGACTTCTCCGGAAGTGAAAGCGGGCAGTGCTCTGGATCTTTCCTCGCAGGTGGATGCCCCTGCCGGGAAATCAGGGCGGCTCATCGTGTCGAAGAAAGGCGAACTGGTTTTTGAGAAGAAACAGAGCGAACCTGTCCGCTTGTTGGGATTTAACGGGATCAGAGGTATTTTCGAAGCAAAAAATAGAGAGGAGTTTCAAAAGCGGGCACGCCGTTTTGCACAGGCCGCAAGACGACAGGGATATCGTCTTTTCCGGGTGCATAGCCTGCTCGACCGATGGCTCTGCTTCGGCTCAAAGAAAGATATGGCGATCAATCCGGTTTATCTTGACCGCTGGGATTATCTGATTTCCGAGCTGAAAAAGGAGGGTATTTACATCCATCTGGTCGTTTTCTCCTTCCATTTGTATACCAGAGCGGAGGCACGGACATTTGAGGATAGAACCTTGCACAAGATGATGATGTATCTCGACGGAAAATGGGAAATGGATCGTTTCCGCTATGCGGTAAACACTCTGTTTCATCATGTGAATCCCTATACAGGAGTCGCATGGAAGGATGAGCCTGCAATCGCCTGGGTCGAGTATTACAACGAGCAGTCTCTGGGACTGGGCGGACGGATGTTTACGTTACTTCAAAAAAATGCGTCAGCACGAAAACATCTCCTGAAATATTGGCGCAGCTGGCTGGAAAAGAAATACGGGAAACCCATGCCGAATGCGGAGATCCCCGTTCCCGGAAAGAATAAGAAAATCGACAATGATTTTGCACTGTTCTGGATGGATCGCGCCGCAGAGAGTGCAAAGCTGTGTGAAAAGATGATCCGTGAAACCGGATATCGCGGATTGGTAAGCAATTACAGCTATTCACAGTCTCTGGGACATTCCGCTGCCCGGTGGGAAACATCGCAGATTGTGGATGTTCATGCTTACTTCAATCATCCCAGTAACTGGATGCAGCGAGGGTCCTCGGTTCGCGCGAACAGTTCGATTGAAGCTATGACCGGATATTGGAAAAACAGCAACTCCACAAAACTGGCAGGCAGACCGTTCATCAGCGGAGAATTCAATCATTGTTTCTGGAATCCTTACCGCTATGAGGTAGGGGCAGTCTTTGGTGGATATTCCGCTCTGCAAGGATATGGTGCTCTGGAAATTCATGAGCAGGCGGTTCTTCTGGATAACGGACGTAGAGATTCGCTCGGTTGCTTTGCTGTTGGGTCTTCTCCTCTGCTTCGGGCGGCGCAATATCTGACTGCGTGCCTGTTCCAGCGAGGGGATGTGCAGAGTTCTCCACACCGGGTGTCTCTGAGCGTGCCTGAGGATTTTCTGACAAGGAATGCGAATGCCGACAAAGCGGTCACTTCCTCCCAGGCGAATCTGGGATTGCTTGCCGGCTACGGGCTTGTTTTTCCCGGCAGAAAGGCTATGCAGGGAACAGTGTCCCGTCCGGAATCCGACCTGGCGCTGTCGATTGCCGGCAGTGCGGGGATTTTCTCGCACGACTGGTTTTCCGAGGTGAAGGATTCAAAGAATGGGACGTTTTCTCTTGGGAAAGCTGTCGCCGCGATGAAACGAAAAGGGATTCTTTCCTCCGGCAACATCAGTGCGCCGGATCGGGGGATTTTCCAAAGCGACACGGAGGAGCTTCTCCTCAATGCTGGCGAAAAAAAGTTGACGATTATCACTCCCCGCACCGAAGTTGTCTGCATGACCGCCGGGAAACGAGAGCTTTTGAGATCTCTTGAGGTGGAAAAAAACTCTGCTGACAGTTGCGTCGCTTTATGTTCCTCCAATGGGAAAACCCTTGCAGATACTCACCGGATGGTCCTTCTTTACATGACCGAGGAAACAAATTCCGGTATGATGCTGGCAGCGGATCGCTCCACTCTAGTCGTTCCCGGCAGAGCTCCGATCCTTGCCCGTGCCGGAGTGCTGGAATTGAAGATCCGCCGGACAGGACAATGGAAGCTCTATGCGCTCGGTATTGACGGAAGCCGCCGGGAGGAAATTCCCGTGACAAACACTGCGGATGGTCTGAAGATTCATCTTGATACCGGAGCCCTCCGTTATGGCCCGACTCCGTTTTTTGAATTGATTCAGGAGACAAATTCTGATTCAGTCAAAAAATAAGACTTCTTCTGCTGGACCGGAACATCGGGAAGTCAGTTGAGATTCCCGTTTTCCGGTCCCGGAAATCGTCATGAAAAAAGCCTGAAAAGAGAATTGATCCGGTTCTCTTTTCAGGCTGAAATTTTTGAGGGAAGAGGGTTAGAATTCGACAACCTTGTGTGTTGCCGCCGATTCGAACACCGCTTCAATCAGCTTCATGGAACGGCGGAGCTGATCGTGCGTGACAACGATTTCCGCTTTTCCGTTCAGGGTCGCAATGACATTTTTATAGTATTCCGCCCAGTCGGATTTCACCTTTTCCACAGGATAAGTTTTGACGGTGCGTTCATTTCTCGGCGCCATGGTCCGCGTAATTCCTGCGCCCGCCTGGATCGGAGCGACATCATCTTCTCCGCGATTGAAAATCTTGACGATTTCGCCTTCGCACGCCCAGTTGCGGATGACTGCGGAACCAGCATCGCCGAAGACATACCAGCGCGGCATTTCAATGTAGTGACAGGTTCCGACCTCCACGATCCACTCAATTCCACCTTCAAAACGGCAGAAAGCTGTGAAGCCGTCGTCGCATTCGTCGTTGGTAATATGCGTTTCGGTTGCCATGACACTCAGGAGTTTCCGGCTACCCATCATGGTCAGCATCTGGTCGAGCAGATGAACTCCCCAGTCGAGGACCATGCCGCCGCCGTGTTCCTTTTCCTCCCGCCAGCCGGATGGAATGCCCCGCGAGCCCTGAACGCGCGATTCAATCCGGAAGATCTGTCCGAGCTGATTTTCATCAACGAGCTTTTTCACGGTCAGATAATCTTCATCCCAGCGTCTGTTCTGGTGAACGGTGAAGAGCTTTCCATATTTGTTTGCCGCGGCGATCATCTCTTCCAGCTCCGCGGAGTTCATGGAGACCGGTTTTTCGCAGATCACGTTTTTTCCTGCCGCGAGGGCCGCAATGACGATCTCCTTGTGCACATCGTTCGGAGTCGCCACGGTGACAAGTTCGATTCTCGGATCCGCCAGAAGTTCTTCCCGCGTGGAATAGGCATGAATGCCTTTGCTTTCCGCAAGTTTGTTACGTTCCGGATCGATATCATAGACACCGATCAGTTCAATTCCATCCACGGTCTGCATTTTCTCGGAATGAAAATTTCCCATTCCTCCGTAGCCGATTACGGCTCCGCCGATCACTTTGCTGCTCATTTTTTGTTGCAACCTCAATTATTTAGGGGGTTTGTTTCAGAAAATAACATAATTTGAGAACGGGAGCTTTCAAGTGCGAATGAAAGAAAAGTCTGCAAATTCGATCATTCTCCATGCGGCAGCAGATTTCTTTCCCGGCGAATCTGTCCGCTTTTCCGCTTTTTTCCGTCTTGCGGATTGCAATCCGTTGTTTTGATTATACATTGAATGGCGGAACAAGAAAACAATGCCGGAGAAATGGAATAAGATGGCGAGAAAACCGGGAAAAATCAGTATATCAAGTATTGCAAAGGAGTTGAATCTTTCTCCTTCCACCGTTTCGCGGGTGATGAATAATCGCACGGGAGCGGGAGAGGAGACCCGGAGGAAAGTCCTGGAAGTGCTGAGAAAATACGATTTTAAAACCAATTATCCGCGTCCGCGCAGTCGGAAGATCGCGATTGTGTCGGGAATTTCCGCCATTTCCGAATATTCTGCCGCAGTCATCAGCGGTATTTGCGGATATGTCCGCCGCAGCGATCTTTCCGCCTGTATGATTCAATACGACGCGAACAACGGAGAGTCTCTGCTTTCCACACTCCGGGATCAGCAGTGCGCGGGAGTCATTCTTCTGATTCCCGCGTCGTTCCGGGAACAGCTTCCGGAGCTTTCCGCTTCCGGACTGCCGGTCATGCTGGTGGACGAAAGTGTGGAGCTGCCGAATGTCGGCTTTATCGACAACGACTCCTATTCCGGTTCGTTTCAGGCGGCGGAGCACCTTCTTTCGCTTGGCCATCGCGCGATCGGATATCTGAATCAGAATGCAACGCTCAATCATCTTCAGCGGTTCCGGGCGTGGCGCGATGCTCTGGAACAATCCGGAATTCGGATTCCTCCGGAGTGGTCCTGCGAATTCGGAGGCGGAGGTGCGGAGGAAGGTTTCCGTAAAATGAATGAACTGCTCGATGCCGCTCCGGAAATCACCGCGGTCATGGCAACCAACGATCAGATCGCCTGGGGGGCGGCCCGTGCGGCTCTCCGGCGCGGACTGCGGATTCCGCAGGATCTCTCTGTTGTCGGGTTTGACGACTATCCCGCCAGCGCCTTCTGGAATCCGCCCCTGACCACAGTTTGTCATCCGATGGAGGAAGCGGGACGCCTTGCCGCCCGGGCGCTCGACCGTTATTTCTGTTCGAACGGGAAGGAAGCTCTGCCGAAGCAGCTTCTCCAGACTCATCTGATTGTCCGGGAATCCACAGGCCCCCGCCCCGGAGAGCCTTCTTCCCGCTGATTCTCCCGGATGATTGATTTTTTCCTCTCTTTGTGCTAAATTATACGGAGTGTAAAAACAAGGAAAGAATTTCAGCATGAGCGTACAGGTAAAATTCAAAATGGCCGACGGCTGCGCCGATCTGGCCCCGGCAAAAGCGCATCATGATGATGCCGCATATGATCTCCGCTCCCGGATCGATTCCGTGATTCAGCCAGGAAAAGTTGCGCTGATTCCGACCGGACTCTTTCTGGAACTGCCGATCGGTTATGAAGCGCAGGTCAGGCCCCGCAGCGGACTGGCATTGAAACACTGCATTACTGTGCTCAACAGTCCCGGAACGATCGATGCGGGATATCGCGGAGAGATCGCTTCCATTCTGTTCAACGCGGGAGAGGTTCCGTTCGAGGTCCATCGCGGGGACCGCATTTCCCAGATGGTGATCGCAAAACTGGCGGACGTGACTCTTGAAGCTGCGGAAACCCTCACCGAAACACTTCGCGGCGAAGGCGGTTTCGGCAGTACCGGAAGAAAATAATCGAAGGAGATTCCCGATGAATATTGAAGAAACACTCAAGAAAAACAATCAGACCCACATTCTGGATGCTCTCAATGCTCTTTCCGGAGCGGAGCACGAAAAACTCAAAGCGCAGATTGAACAGGTCAACTGGGATGAGATTTCCAAGCTCATCAAAGAGTATGTTCTGCAGAAACCTGTGACGGAAATTCCGCCGGATCTCTCTCCTGCCCCGTATTTTCCTCTTGCACCGAAAGATGCGGAACAGGCGGAATTCTACCGGAAGGCCTTTGATCGCGGTGTGGAGCTGATCCGGAGCGGGAAAACCGCAGCGCTGACGGTTGCCGGCGGTCAGGGAACCCGTCTCGGATTTGACGGTCCGAAAGGCACCTATCCCATCACTCCGGTTCTGCACAAGACCCTGTTCCAGTATTTTGCCGAGAGCATTGCCCGCGTCTGTGAAAAGTACAATACTACGATTCACTGGTTCATCATGACCAGTGAACTCAACGACAAGGCAACACGCGATTTCTTCGCCGCTCACAACTGCTTCGGACTCGATCCGGAGACCATTCACTTCTTTACGCAGGGCTTCATGCCGGCAATCGACTATTCCGGCAGAGTGCTGATGTCTGCGAAGGACTCCATTGCCCTGACTCCGGACGGACATGGCGGAACGCTCCTTGCGCTCCGGAAATCCGGCTGTCTCGACCTCATGAAAAAACTCGGAGTAAAGTACATCTCCTATTTCCAGGTGGACAATCCTCTGGTTCCGGTTTCCAATCCGCTGATGCTTGGTCTGCATGATCTGGAGCATTCGGAAATGAGCAGCATCATGCTCTCCAAAACGAACGCGCATGAAAAGCTCGGCAACTTCTGCGTGACCGGCGGCAGACTTCAGATCATCGAATACAGCGACATGCCTGATGAGCTCGCAGAGCGCACCACGAACGGCAAACTCGACTTCATTGCCGGAAGTCCTGCGATCCATGTGATCAGCGTTGATTTCATAGAGCGCCTTACCAACGGCGGACGTCTTGATCTTCCGTGGCACAGAGCCGATAAAAAGGTTGCCTATATCAATGACCGCGGTGAAACGGTCAAGCCGGATGCTCCGAATGCGGTTAAACTGGAGTGCTTTATTTTCGACGCTCTTCCGCTTGCCACCCGCACGATCATTCTGGAAGCCGACCGCAAAGAGTGCTTTGCTCCGACCAAGAATGCCACCGGAGTCGATTCCGCGGAATCCTGCCGGGAGATGCTCTGCGCGCGGGATGCAAGACGCATGGAGCTTGCCGGAATTGCAATTCCGCGCAAGGCCGATGGTTCGCCTGACTGCATTGTGGAGCTCTCTCCGCGCAAGGTCTTCGATGATGAAGATGCGATTGCATTTTTCAAAGCCAATCCGGCGAAATCTCCGGAACGCCGTTCGAGTACTGCATACGGATGAATACTCTCCGGATTGTCAAACTGAATGCGGTCGATATTCTGTTCGACCCGAAACACGCCGCGGGTGTCATTGCGAAAGCATGCGCCCGCGACGGCGTTGTTATGCGTCCCACCGGCTGCTGTGATATCGGGGACGGCATTGTTTATATTCCGCTTGCCGAGTCGCCGCTTCCGGGGTCGGTTTCCTATTATTTTTCGATGTTCCCCGATTCCAGCGGCGAAACGGTGGTATCGGAACTGAATCTGCGTTATATGAACGATATGCAGCTGATCGGTTCCTTCCGTTTTGAAGATACCCTCTGGGGGCTCTGGATGCGGGAGGCGTAACCGATTATTCTGTTTCCGGAATAAGGAAGATCATAGCTTTATCCGTCCGCCCGGGATTTCGAGGAATTCCCGCGCGGACGGTTCGTTTTTTGGAAAATCCTCCATTTTACGCTTGCAGAACTCCGCTTTGCGATGTAGAATACTCTATTAAAATTGTCCCTTCAGTGAATGGAGTTCCTATGCCCGACGATAAAAGTTTGACGCCAATGATGAAGCAGTATCTTCAGGTGAAAGCCGAAGCGCCGAAAGACGCGATCCTGATGTTCCGCATGGGCGACTTTTACGAGATGTTTTTCAACGATGCCAAAATCGCCAGTCCGGTTCTGGAAATCGCTCTGACCACCCGTGCCGGCTCTCCCATGTGCGGAGTGCCGTATCATGCGATTGATGTCTATCTGCCGAAACTGCTGGAGGCCGGACTCAAGGTGGCAATCGCCGAACAGCAGGAGGATCCCGCGCTGGCAAAGGGAATTGTCAAACGCGGAATTACAAGGGTCGTCACACCGGGATCCGTCATTGACGGGCCGCTTCTGAAGCCGAGCGACAACAATTTTCTCTGTTCTTACTTCTCGGTTCCGTCAAAAAAGACGTATGCTCTGGCATGGCTTGACATCAGTACCGGAGAGTTTGCGGCCGCGGAATATTCCCGCGTTCAGGATGCTGTCGATGAGCTGTCCAAACTGCATCCGCGCGAGTGTCTGGCTCCCGCGTCGCTTCTCGACCAGTGGCGCAAAGAGCCGGCGGAAAAACCGGAGACTCCGCAGAATCTCCTCTGGACCGAACTTGATGACTGGATCTTTTCTTATGACAATGCATACGCTCTGCTCAACCGTCATTTCGGGACCGTGTCGCTGGAAGGGTTCGGGTTCCGCGGCGAGACCTCCGCGATCCGCGCGGCAGGAGCCATTCTCGCCTATACGGAGGATAATCTCAAGTGCCAAACCGGACACATCCGCCGGATCAGCCTGAAAACCCGCGATGAATTCCTGTTGCTGGATCCCGCCAGCCGCCGGAATCTGGAACTGGTCGATCCGATGCTCGGATCCGTCAAGAATTCCACTCTGCTGAAGGTTCTGGACCGGTCTAAAACGCCGATGGGCGGGCGACTCCTCCGGAACTGGGTTCTGAATCCTCTGCGGAATGTGGACCGCATCATCGAACGCCAGGATATTGTCGGCACTTTCAAGGACGATCCGCTGACTCTGACCGAGCTCCGGGAAACCATTTCCGGAATTCGCGATCTTGAACGAATTACGGCACGGTTGAATACAAATTCCGCCAATCCGCGGGATCTGATTGCTCTTTCCAGCAGTCTGGCGCTGATTCCCGGAGTGAAGAATATTCTTGCGATTTTCGATCTGCCGCTGATTGCGGATATCAACAACCGTCTGAATGAGCTTCAGGAGCTGACGGAACGCATTCTCAATACGATTGTCGAAGCACCTCCCGTCAGCACGACCGACGGAGGCGTCATCCGTTCCGGCTGTTCCCCCGAACTCGACGAACTCCGTTCCGCCGCTACCGAGGGTCGCAACTGGGTCGCCCAGCTTCAGGCGAAGGAGCAGGAGCGGACCCGGATCAAATCCCTGAAAGTCAATTATAACCGCGTGTTCGGATTCTATATCGAAGTGACCAAATCCAATCTGGAGAACGTGCCGGAGGACTATATCCGGAAACAGACTCTTGTCAACTGCGAGCGCTTTATCACGCCGGAGCTCAAGGAGATGGAAGCTAAGATTCTCGGCGCCGACGACAAGGCGAAAGCGCTGGAACATAAAATTTTCGATGAGCTCCGATCCTATGCGGCAACTTTTACCGCGGAGATTCAGAAGACCGCTGAGGCGCTTGCGGAAATCGATGCTCTCTGCTCGCTTGCCGATTGTGCTTCGCAGTATTCCTACTGCCGTCCGCGGATCGACAACAGCGATGTTCTCGTGATCCGTGGCGGACGGCATCCCGTGCTCGATGCCGCCATGCAGGATTCCCGTTTCATCCCGAACGATACCGTTCTCGACGGCGATGAGAACCGCATGATGATTATTACAGGACCGAACATGGCAGGAAAATCCACCTATATCCGTCAGACAGCGCTCCTTGTCATTATGGCGCAAATGGGATCGTTTATTCCGGCAGACAGTGCGGTGATCGGTGTGGCGGATAGAATTTTCACCCGTGTCGGCGCTGCGGATGATATCTCGCGCGGACAGAGCACCTTCATGGTGGAAATGCTCGAAACCGCCAACATTCTCAACAACGCCACGGCAAAGAGCCTGATTATTCTGGATGAGATTGGACGGGGAACCAGCACGTTTGACGGGTTGTCGATTGCCTGGTCCGTCGCCGAATACATTCTCGACAATCCCTCCTGTCGTGCCCGCACCCAGTTTGCAACCCATTACCACGAGCTCACCGAACTGGCGATGGTTCGCAAAGGAGTCAAGAATTACAACGTCGCGGTCCGGGAATATGGAGACCAGATTATTTTCCTGCGCCAGATTGTCCCCGGTGCCGCGGACAAAAGTTACGGTATTCATGTTGCCAAGCTGGCCGGCCTGCCGGATCAGGTGATCAAGCGCGCCAAAGAGATTCTGACAAATCTGGAAGAGAATGCGATCGGCGAAGCGAATCTTCCCTCTGTCACGGTTGGCAGGGAAAAACGGTCCCGTTACAACCGCAATGGCGGTCCCCCGCAGCCGAAGCCAGCGATCCTTCAGCCGTCATTGTTCGATTGACGGATCTTTGACGGATCTTGTTCCATTTGAAAAAACATTGCAGATCAAGCATTTTTTTGGAGGACTGAATGATGAACGATTCCCTTGAACTGTTGAAAGAACTGATCCGCTGCAAGCCGGTTTCCGACCGGATCGACTGTGTGAACCGGGCTGAGTCCGTCATGCGCAACTATCTGGAATCGAAAGGATTGTATTGTGTGACGGAACAAATTGACGGACGTTCCGTTCTCTATGCATCGACTCTTCCCGGAAAGGTGCAGGACATTCTGCTGAATGCGCATCTTGATGTGGTTCCGGCTCCGGATGAGATGTTTGAACCCGTCGAAAAAGACGGCCGCCTCTATGCCCGCGGCAGCGCGGATTGTCTTGGAAATGCCGTCTGCATCGCTGAAATCCTCTGCCGCTGTGCGGGAAAAGCGAGTGTTTCTGTCTTCTTTACCGCTGATGAGGAGATCGGCGGCTCCACCACAGCCGCCATGGTGGAACGAGGATATGCCGCACGGAAGATGGTTCTGATTCTTGACGCGGCTCCGTATTCCATTGCTCATGCGCAGAAAGGAATTCTGACTCTGACACTTCGCGCACACGGGAAGGGCGGACACTCGTCTGAACCGTGGCGGCTCGACAATCCGATCGACCGTCTGGTCGACGGGTATGTCAAACTCCGTGAGGCGTGGCCGCCCCTGCCGCACGACAGTCACTGGGGCAATACGATGGCTCCATGCATTCTCCGCGCGGGAAGTGTTTCAAATCAGGTCCCCGATACAGCGGAAATGCTCCTCAACATCCGTTACATTTCGGAAGAGGATGGACAGAGAATTCCTGCCAGAATCCGGGAAATTACGGGGTTGGAAGTCATCTCCGGCATGACGTCCAGTCCGGTGTTCGTCGATGAGTCGCATCCGATGATGCAGAAGCTGAAACAGGCGATGGAGATTCAGTTCCCCGATCACCCGATCTCCTTTTGCCGGATGGATGGCGCTACGGATGCACGACATTTTGTCAAGCTGGGAGTTCCTGTCGCAATTCTGGGAACCTGCGGAGATGGAATGCATTCTTCCGGGGAGTGGGCGGAGCTGCAGAGCCTTCGGGATTATGCCGATCTTCTGACTGCATTTCTTACTGCGGAAAAGTAACGGGATCCGATTCGGTTTGGAAAAGATCCCGGACCGATTCCCGAATGATTAGTTTGTAGTCGATTTCCCGGTCTGAAAGATCTTTTTCCCCGTGCATCATTTTTTCAAGCAGATCGAAGGATGCTTCCGCCAGAGCGGGAAAGTCCTGTGCGATCGTCGTATGCCGGGGAGTATGGTAGCGCGAAAAGTAATTTTCATAGGTAATCAGGGAAAGATCCTCCGGAATCCGTTTGCCGAACAGAAAAAGAGCGTGCATTACGGGCAGCGTGATATCCTCCCCGCCGACGACCAGTGCGGTGCATCGTTTTTTCAGAAGCATCCCTACCGCTTCCTCCAGAGGAAGATCATTGGAATAAAACTGGAGCGTGCATGAATTGCGGATCCCCAGTGATTCTGTGATGTTCCGGAATGCTTCACTGCGCAGATTGCTGTTGACTACATTGCGATTTTCCATGAAGTGGAGAAATCCGATTCTGGTATGATGGTTCCGATATAAATGCTCCACCGCCAGCTGGATGCCGTGTTTCTCATTGGAATGAACCGAATAGACCTGTTCAAGATGGTTTCCGATATCGTTGAAACAGACCAGCGGAATATTTTTCATGTTCGGGAACTTATAGCAGACCTCTTTCAGGTAATCGAAAGAGATTGCGCCGGAAATCAGGTTTTCACTGAGCAGGCCGATGTCTTCCCGGGAGACCATCAGACAGCCATAGCCTTTTTCTCCGGCCTTTTTCCGTATGCAGTCGATGACTTGAACGCTGTACAATCCGAGTCCGGGAACCTGGATCGTGGGCAGAATCAGAGCGACGACCCGTCTTTTTCCGCTCCGTACATCGTAGCCGAGGCGCCGAACCGCAGCCAGAATTCTTTTTCGTACCGAAGCCGCTACGCCGGGGACATCGTTCAGGCAGCGGGAAACACTGGATATGGAGGTGCCTGCCTCTTTCGCAACATCCCGGATATTGATCTTTTTCATCATCTGCTCCCTTTCTCTGTGCAAGGTAATGGTGTTCCGGGAAAAATCAAGATTTGTTTCATGTTTTGTTTCATATTTTTCATAATTTGCAGTCGGATGGAGAAAAAAAGCTCTTGTCAAAGATCCTGATTTTTGCTATAATTATCCAAAAAAGAAGAGCTCTCAAACACCGGAAAGGAAAGAATCGCATGATGTATCCATGGCAGAAAGAAAAGATAGAATCCGTCTTGAAAAAGATTCCATCCCGGAAGCGGAATTTTTCCCTGATAGAGCTTCTCGTCGTCATTGCAATCATTGCCATCCTTACCGGAATTCTTCTGCCGGCGTTGAATTCCGCGCGTAAAAAAGCGAAAAGCGTTGCCTGCATCAACAACCTGAAAACCTGCGCATTGAAGATGAATTTCTATGCGGATGACTGGGAGGATTTCCTTCCGGCTGTTTCAGACTCGGATGGTCGGACCTGGAGTTATCTTCTTGGTCCGAAGCATACCGCTCTGATGTGGAAATTCGAGGGGTATCCAGACTATCGCTGTCCTTATGAAATCATCGGGACCGATACGACCGCAGCAAGATATTTTACCTACGGGATGAACTGCTATCTGAAAGACGGCGGACAATGGTCCATTAATTATTATCCCAAACGTACCCAGATTGGAAAAAAGGGCGGTTCCTGGGTTCCGAAAGGTGTCCCCTCCTCCATTCTGGTGCTGACCGATACGCTGACCACAGGCCGAACCGAACAGCATTACATGATGAACAGTAACAGCGGAGCGATCCATCTCCGTCATAATAATCTGACCAACGGACTGATGCTGGACGGCAGTGCCCAGTCCCTCGGACTCGGCGCACTCTCTTCCCGGTGCAGTGGGTCTGGGAATGTTATGACCGAAACCATGGATCTCTTCACTTTCTGACGTGATTGATTGAACTGATATAAGGAATATACTGAAATGAAACAGATGATTACTCTGCTGTTTTTCTCTCTGGCCGGAACGGTTCTGTTTTCCGCGCAGCCTCCAGCCTCCAACATCCGTCTGATTCCCGGGGGAATCGAAGTCGTGGAACGGGAGAATGCCGCGACCGCAGCCTTTGATCCCACTCAGCGCCTGAAGCCCGTGGATCAGCGGGTGCTGATTGATTTCATGGATCTTGCCGGTTCTCCGCAGGCTGGAAAACTGAAAATGGATCCGAAAACGTCTTCGCAGGAAGGTTCCATCGAAGTCGGACGGGAAAAAGCTCTTTTCCTCTATTCTTCCAGCGTGAAAAAAACGGGGACAAATCAGTTCCGCTTCACGTTCCGGATCCGGAAGGAGCAGCCGGAAAACTTGAAGGAAACTTTTGTCAGTCTCCGTCTGAACCGGGCTCTCCAGGATGTCCCGCTGACTCTGACTGTGGAGAGTTCCGACGGGAATTTCTGGAATCACAAGCTGATTTTTCCTCAGACGCACAAAGGCGGATGGATCTGGTCAAGCGCGGAAAAACAGAAAGTCCGTTCCATCCGGATTCCGCTGCATCGCGGAGAGCTTGTTGTTCAAGGCCTTACGGCTCCTGCCATGGCGTGCAAGTACGGAACGAACACAGGAAATCTGCGCTTGTATCTGGACAGGGGAAAGATGACCGGAACCGGAGCGGAGCTGATGGTCTCCTACGAACCCTATCAATCGGAATCGCTGAATTTAAGGCCGCTCATGAATATGGGATTCCGTGACGATATCCCCGATGACAAGCAGGGAGGCTGGACCGATCAGGGGCCTGAAAACGATCTCCGCATGATAAAAAGCGGAAAACAGGTTTTTGTCAATATTCCGTTTGATGTGGTTGATCCGGCGGAAAACAAGGGGAAATCGGTTTTGGTGTTTGCCAGTCCGGAACGTCCGTATTTTGCAGAGAAGGCGGTCGTGCCGGTCGATGGAAAGCGTTTCCGCTGGATCTATCTGCTTCATGCCGATGCGTGGGGAAAGAAAAAAGAGGTCGGAATTCTTCAAGTCAACTATCAGGACGGCGAAAAGATTCGCTTCTCCATCGTGGACGGTCGCGATGTGGCAAACTGGTGGGAGCCGAAATCGGTTCTCAACGCCGCTGTCGCCTGGAAAGGTCAGAACCGCAATGCGTTTCTCGGTCTTTACATCAGCCGTTTCCCGGTGAAAGATAAACCGATCCGGGCGCTGGAACTGATCTCTTCGAAACAGTCGGTCTGGCTGGTTCTGGCAATATCGGGAGTTCGCGCGGAACATCCGCCGTTTCCGCCGGTGGATGCCGAAGCCGTCGAAGTCCCGGTCGTCATGGACAAACGCGACTGGCGGGAATACTCGCTGACCGTTCAGAAGAAACAGCCCGTCCGCAACAGCGCGCTGGATTTCTCGTTCCTGCTGGATGCTCCCGCAGGAAAATACGGGTTCCTCAAAAGTGAAGGGGAAAATTTCGTCTTTGAACAGCGTCCCGGTGTTCCGGTCCGCTTCAACGGAGCCAATCTCTGCGGAGAGATTGCAACAAGATACACAAAAGAGGAGGCAGAACGTCTTGCAGAACAGATCGCTTCTCTTGGAATCAATGCGGTGCGGCTGCACCATTTCGACCGCGATCTCGTGGATTCTACGAAAAACGACGGTTCCGTCCTGCCGGAGCGTCTTGACCATCTGCACTATCTCGTGTACGCAATGAAAAAGCGCGGAATTTATGTTACTCTTGATCTCTACACAACTCGAACCACCGGATTCCCGGAGAAATTCAAAAGCATGTTCGATGTCAAGAGCCGCATGGTCTTTTCCAAAACGCTCCGCGACAATCTGATGAATTTCGCCCGCACGATGCTGACTCCCGTGAATCCCTATACCGGACTTGCACTCAAAGATGATCCGGCTCTTGTTTTCATCGGCCTCATCAACGAGGATCCGGTGATGACTGTGCATGACCAGTATAAATTCCCGAACAGCGATCCTGTCCAGCACCGGGCGATCCGAGAGAACTTCGAGTCCTGGTGCGCGGCACGGAAGATCCCTCTGCCCGCGAAACCGGATCGGGAACTCTATGTACGCTTTCTGAACGAACATCATATCAGAATTTACCGGGAGATGACCGATTCCCTCCGGAAAATGGGAGTGCGGCAGATGACTTCGGATATCTCCTGCTCGGCGAATTCCATCACCGCGATTCCCCGGAAGGCCTTTGATTATGTGGACAATCATTTCTATTTTTCCCATCCGGAAGCACTCGGCAACGCCTGGAGCTTTCCTAGCCGGTACTCCGACGAGAGCATGACAACCGTCCTGTTCGACAACATGACCCGTACCGTCGCTTCCCGCATCCGGGGGAAGCCGATGACCATTACGGAATTCAATTTCTGTGCCCCGAATATCTATCGTCACGAAGGGGGACTTGCAATGGGAAGTCTCTCCGCCTTTCAGAATCTCGGCGGGATTTTTGTGTTTGAGTATGCCTCATACTCGCACAAGACGCGCTGGAACACGCTGAACCGGACCGGCGGACATCTCGGCTGGTTCGGTGTCTCCGTCGATCCGATCCGTCTTCTGACCCAGCGCGTTATCGCGCTTCTCTATCTGCGGGGCGACGTGAAGCCGGCGCCGCTCTCCGAACAGGAGCTTCTGACCATTACTCCGGAGGATTATAAACTTCCGCAGGTGCAGAACTACTCTTTTTTCCGTCTGGCAAAGGATGCCGCGATTCCTGCCGGATTCCATACGCTTGCGTTCTACACAAAAATCGCGATGGATTCCGCCGATCGTCTCCCCGCCGGGAGCCGTTCCCTCCGGGAAGTGCTTTCCGGAAAAAAACTGGAAATTCCGCGCAGAGGAAAAGGAATCTATCTGCCGGAGCAGGGAAGAATCGTCAGTTCGACCGGAGAGATCGCCATCGACGCAAAAACAAAAACGATCCGGATCGTTACGCCGAAAAGCGAAGGTTTCACCGTGACCGGAAAATCTGCAAAAGGCGATCAGCTCAGCGTATCAGGCAGTTCGACCCTCTGTTCTGTCTTTGCCGGCTCTCTTGATGGGAAGGTGCTTGCGGAAACCTCCCGTGCCCTGATTCTTCATCTGACCGATATTCAGGCAACCGGACGCAAAAAAACTGCACTGGGCAATTCCCGAATCGTTTACAACTGGGGCAATATGGATCCCTATCTTCTGCGGAAGGGAAAAGCGGAAATCTCTTTGAAAAACTCCGCCAGAGGATCTGTGCGGATTCGCGCGCTTGATGTCAATGGTGCTGTTCTTGCAGAAGTCCCCTTCCGGGAGGCGGATGGAATCGTGACGTTTACTGCCGATACCGGACTGCATGGAGCAATGGCATACGAGTTCCTGCGCCTTCCCTGAAAATACAGTACTCTCCGAGTTGAAATCAACTGTTTTTTACTGAAATTATCAGGAATCTTTCTCAAAAAGTTGATTTCAGTTTTCTCAGAGAAGGATTTTTATCGTTTTTTACAGGAAAAACGGTTGAACGGTATTGTTTTTTTCTGATTTTTTAGTATAATGTATAGTGCGCCGCCGGGCGGGCTGCCGCAAACGGAAAGGTGTGAGAGAGTTGTCTTATTTGTTTTATTTGATGATTTCTATGCAAGGAGAGTCTGTCGGGAATACGGATTGCCCCGTGTTCCTGCATCGGGGAAACGGGTGGGAGCCGTTTCTCCGATTTTTTTGCAGATGGAAAAAAGACGGTATGTCCTGCGTTGAACCGCATTTTGACACACCGTGAATATATTTTAATTTCCGGCGATCAGGCGAGCATTCCCTGAGCTTCAGGTTCGCTGAACTTCAGATTAAGCTTGTAGCCGGTGCCGCTTTTCTTGATGTTTCCTTCCGCTTTGACCGCAAGGTAATAGGTTCCGGCGGAGAGGAATTCTTCGAGTTCTGCGGCTCCGTTTTTTGCTCTTGCAGAGACCATTTTCGACGGAGTTTTCTCTATGCCTCCCTTGATGTTCTGGCGATACAGAAGAAGAGTGGCTCCATTGCCTGTGACTTCAGTCAGCTCCAGAGAGCAGAGCATGTCTGAATCGACCGTGAAACGTCTCCAGTCCTGAAGATCGGAATAGCCGACCCAGCCATCCGTGATTCCGGGCGTTTCAAGAGCGATGGCATTCTGCCACTGATCGTCAGAGTTGTCCGCCTTTCCGAAAGCTCTTCCGGAGAGAGTCACAGTATAGTTTGTGTTTCGTCCGGATTTCCAGCTTTTGGATTCGAAGGAGATCAGATAAGTTCCCGCTTCCAGCAGGACATCAGCTTTCTGTTTTTCTTTGGAAGAGCTGCCGCCGAGGGAGAAGACTTTTCGGGTTTTCCCGTCGTCGCGAATCTCCCGGATGGTGAAGGTTCCAGAGGCTTTTTCTTCAAGCTGGGAGAGTGTGAATGTATAGCTGCCGGCATCGGCAAGGTTCAGAATCCGGAAATCTGTCCGGTCGTTATATCCAGCCCAGTTGTCGCCGAACAGCGAGAGGGAGAGCGCTCCGGCGGATTCGGTGGTTTTCTGAGTGGAAACTGTCAGATCCGGATTTTCCCATGCCGCCGCTTCGGAATCGTCGGAGTTATCCGCCTGAGCAAAGACTTCTCCGCTGAATTCCACATCATAGAAGGTTCCGGTTTTCGTTGTAGATTCCATTTCAACAAAATAAGTGGTGCCGGCATCCAGCAGCAGATTGAAAAGTCCGCGTTTTTCCTCTTTGGTCTTTGGAGTTGCGGAAATGCGTTTGATTACTTTCAGTTTGTCGTCCACGAGCTTGTAGAGGGTCAGTTTTGCGTTGGATTCCAGAGCCGGTAGCGTGAAATGATAGCGTCCCGATGTCTCCACCTGAAGCATGCGGAGATCTTTCCGGTCCTCGGGACCGACCCAGTTGGAGGTCTCTTCCAGCAGCGGCTCCCCTTCGGCATCGAGTTCGACGCTGAACAGTTTGATGGACTCCGTCTTTTCAAAATTGCCGGGGATCAGGTAGGCAAGCTCTTTTCCTGCCAGGACCTGCTGCCAGGAGTCGTCGGCTGTGGAAATTCCTGCGTTCTTCCTGGTTTCCGCATCCGGATCCGCGGAAATCTGAATGTAATAGGTGTTGAGCGCCGGAACTGTGGCGGAATCGGTGACAAGAGCGTCTCCCTGAACGAGAAGATAACAGGTTTCACCGGCTGTGGTGTGGAACGAAAGAGTCTGCTCCGTTTTCAAGTCGGAGAGTGTCTGAAGCACCTGTTTCTGCGAGTTGTAAAGGGTGACCGTGATCCCCCGGAGGGCGGGATCGGAGATCGCCATGGAAACGGTGATTTGAAGATCGCTGGCAGCCGGTGTGGTGAAACAGTAGTAATCGTCATCATTCTGTCCGTCGAGATTGCCCGCGCGGAGGGCATCCGTTCCGTTCAGTTCGATTTGTCGTGCCTGTTCCAGATTCTCTTGCTGGCCGAGAAAGATTGGATCGAACTGCTTCAGTGCGGCGAAGGATCCGAGATAAGCTCCTTCCAGCTGATAATCAAGAAGATAGATACGGCCATCGGAACGGAGTTCCGTTCTGGTTTTGGAGAGACGGTTTACCGCATCGCGCCGATTGCCGCTGCCGGACCAGTAATCGCTGTCGGAATCGGAATAATAGAGCCAGGTGTCGCCGTTTTCATCGACTTCGTATCCCCATCCGGTGATTGCGTGTGCCAGTCCCCGGTCGGAATAGATTGCATAGGCGATTCCGTAACCGGCATCGAACGCATCGGTGAGGGAATCAAGAAGAGTATCGGTTTCCGTTGCTTCGTCGGTAAAAAACATGAAGTTGCGGATATCCAGCTGCGGAAAAAGATTTCCTCCTTCCACGGGAACTGTGATGGTGCCGCTGTTTCCGATTCCATTGAAAAACCAGGAGAAGGCATCCTGTTCGAGTCCGCCTTCGTTTTTCCAGTAGTCGATGAAGTATTCGAAGACTTCATCCTCGTTCCGGAACTCGAGAGGAGAGTTCGCCGCCCAGCCGGTCCAGGTGAGAATATTGGATGCCGCCGCGCCCCAGCAGTAGAGCATGTCCTGTGGAGTGTTCAGCTTTTCCGCATCGGCAAAGTAGTAGCCGGAGACATCGTTGGATTGGACCGGATCGGCTGCCGTATAGAGGTCTTCCAGATAGTCATGTCCCCACAGATCGGTGGAAAGAACCAGATCCGGGACGGTTCTCTCTCCGGAGATGCGGAAGGTGAGCAGATCGCTCCATTCTCCTTTGTTGCCCGCGGCGTCCACCGCACGGACCTGCCAGAGATATTCTCCTTCCGCAAGGTCGCCGATGAAGCCGGATTCCTCTTCAAAGAGTGTAATGGGGGCATTTTCTATGTCGGATCCTTTCGCCGCATACCGGACTTCATAACCGGTTACGCCGACATTGTCCACCCCCTCGTCCCAGCGGAGTGTCACCGCGAATCCCCCGTAGACATTGGCGGAGACTCTCCGCAGCTTCAGCGGCGATTCCGTATCAGGCTCCTGCGGCAGCTCTTCTATCCGGAGAACCAGCTCTTCCGCTTCGTTCAGTGCAAGCGTATATTGCATGCCATTGCGTGAAAAGGTGGTATTCCCCGTCAGGTTGAGTTCCGAGTAGACGATCTGGTCATTTACTCCGACCACGGTGATGCTTTCCTGGAAATCCGCCGCATTTCCCGCCAGCCGGAATTCTCCGGCAACAACCCGTTCCGGTGCAATGGAAAGACGGAAATCTGCACCTTCGAAACAGGAGATATCGTTTATCAGCAGATAGGGAACGCTTTCCGGTGAAACTCCCGAGTGCAGAAAGCCAGGCTGGATCAGATTGAAATTGAGAATTCCATCCACGGTGACGGTCCCTTCCGCCTGGATTTGTCCGGTGACGCTTGTGATCCCTTTCAGGATCGCCCCTTCCTCCAGATGCAGCATCGTACTCACCGTGATGTCCGTATTGCTGGCGGTTCCGCCGGAACGGACGGTCATGGATCCATCCTTCACTTCTGCATAATTGGCGACTCCCCCGGATGCAACCACCAGTTCTCCGAATACCGCTGTTACATTGGCCCGTCCGCCCTCCAGCACGTTCTGCACGCCTCCTGCCCGGACCGTCATATAGCTGGCTTCGCCCCCCGCCTCAATATTCTGCACTGCATTTTCAAGAACAATTCCCTCGAATGCAATGTATCCGTTCCGCACATCCTGCTGCGTATGGACCGAATAGTTGTAGGAGCTTTCCGGCGTTGAGAGAATCAGTTCTCCTCCCTCGGCGGTTTTGGCTGAGACGACAGTCCCGAAATCATAACTGATCCCCTTTTCATTTTCAACGATCACATCAAGAGCGGTTCCGCCATTTTCGACAATCAGAACCCCCCCGTTCTTCACCGTGGTCCCCGTTGCTCTTCCTCCGCCGAGCACATGCTGAGTCCCGTTGGAGAGCACATTTGCATTGCTGGAGACGAATCCCTCTTCAACGCTCTGTGTCTCCTCGGAACGGATAATATAGTGGTCGGATTCCCGGAAATTCAGGAGATTGATCACCGTTCCATTCTCCTCCTTCAGAAGAGATGCGTTGAAGTCATAACCGAATCCGGCTCCTTTTTTGAGTTCGGAAGCGGAAAGGGAAGCTCCGTTTTCCAGGAGCAGCATTCCTCCGTTTTCCACAGTGACGGAATTGGCGGTTCCTCCGGCGAAAATCCGGAGAGTTCCCGATTCATTTACGGTAATGTCTCTTACACTTCCCCCATCCTTCACGGCGACAATTCCGTTGCCGGATACCGTGACGAACCAGGCGGTTCCGCCATCAAGCACTTCCACCGTTCCGCCTTTGTTGACCACATGGTTTGCGGTTCCACGGACAATCAGTTCCCGGATTTCGCTGTCCGGGCGAGCCGATTCGATGATCGTGGAGTTTGCGGTTGCTCCGGCGTTTACAATCAGGGAGCCTCCGTCCAGAATGTTCGTCCGGTTTGCGATCTCTCCGGATTGGAGCGTCAGTTCATCGTAAAAATAGAGAACCTCATCATTGTAGATTTTCCCCGTGGTCATGCGGTCCGTCCTTTTCTGGTGGCTGGATTTGGTTGATTTAATTCCGGTAATGTAATGTGACCGGTCATTTTTTCAAGAAATGGACCCGCCGGATTTTTCTATTTTTTCTTCTGGCGGAGCAGATCCCGCAGAGGCTTGCCGCGGATCTCCAGATCTTTGACCGCATAGGAGCCATCCGGATAGATGAGAACGGAAAGGACACAGTCGTCCGGATTTTTCCGCAGGGTTTCCATTACCAGAACTTCCGCTTCCGGAGCGAGTTTCTCATTCAGGTAGAAGCGGTTGAACGGGAAAGTAAACTGATATTGAGCATCTTCCGATTTCTGATTGCCATGCCATTCATATCGGCGGAAGACATTGCGGACCCGGACGAATGGTTCTCCGGCAGGCGGTTCTTCCGTCAGGCGTACCACCTCGGCGAAGCCGTTGTCTCCGTGTTTCAGAACAGCATAGCGGAGCTGACGGCTTCGATCGGAAGATTCATCTTTTCCGGCTTTGACCGTATTCGGCATGGGATTCAGAGTCACATAGCGTCCCCGGAATGAGTCATAAGGGTCGAGTGCTCCGGTACGGAAGCGAAACTCCTGCGGCGGAACCTGCGGATATTCAAATTTCAGAATGGTCACGATCGGGAACCAGGCCGCAGCAGCCAGAAGTACCAGCAGGAGCCCCAGACACCATTGATTTGTCTTATTCATGATCTCCTCCTTTCCCACGGGGTTCGTTTGTCCGGAAATAACGGCTGAGAAACACATTCGTCAGCAGGAAAAGTGCGCCCAGCGAGAGAAAAACAACCGATCGGGTCAGAATGCTGAAGTTCTCACTGAAGATCCGGCAGACGATCAATGCAAGAATCGCCGTCAGTCCCAGATTCAGCCTCAGCAGATCTCCGCGCGGGAACCCGCAGCCGATCAGGACGATTCCGAGTCCCCCCAGATAAATGCTTGACACCAGATCCGGTCCTACCGGCGAAACAAGGTTCATGCCGACCGGAAGCAGTGCAAACAATCCGATGTACAGCTTCTCAAACGAAAATCGGAACAGCAACGGAAAAAGCATTCCCGCAGTGAAGATTCCCCAGACCGCCAGCGAAAAATTCTCTGCATTGGCAATTTCCGGCAGGTTGAAGATTTTCCCGGAACTGCAGCTCCAGATCAGCAATAGAACGACAATGATTCCATATCCGGCAATCAGCCATGGATTTCCGAATTTTCCTTTTTTCTCATCGCGCAGGATCAGTCCCGCGTTCAGGAATCCGGCCGCTCCGATGCAGAGCAGTTCGAGCAGCAGATCCGATTCCGCTTTCGTCGAAATCCCGTACTGGACAAGCAGCGCCGCCGCCCCGATCGGAAGCACATAACGCATAGCCGCCGCGGCGATGGAATCCGGCTTCCAGAACTCTCGAATTGCAAACGGAAGCCAGAGCAGGGTGTACACGAATGGAATCCACGCGGAATCTCCACTCGAAAGCGCTGCGCTGTAAAACAGCAGAAAAAGTGGAAACAGCGTTCCGAGAATCACACTCCGGAAGAGATACAGCAGCGCCAGAGAGAATCCCAGTACAAACGTCAGATAGTCGAACATCGACCCGTTGATATGATAAATTTGCGAAATCAGCGCCATCACTCCCGCGATGGAGGCGGAGATCAGCATAGCCGCTGCATTTTCCGCCGTTTGCCCCATCCTCTTCACTAGCACGAGGATTCCGAATCCGCCGGAGAGAACAAACGGCGTAAAGGAAATAGCGATCTTCCATGCTTTCGGCAGCATATCCCAGTTGTGCGCGGTCAGCAGAATGATTCCGCCGCAGATCATCAGCACTCCGATGATTGAGATGCTCCACAGCAGCCAGTTCCGCGCCGGGACGGCCTCCAGACGTTTCCGATAGAACCCCTCGAGCTTTTTTCTGGATTCCGCATCAAGCAATCCGTTGCGTTCCAGCTCCGGCAGTTCTTCCAGCAGTTGAAGAACGAATTTGCGATCTTTCATGTTCAGTTCCCTTTCAATATGTTCCGCAAGATCCCCCGGCGGAAGAAAAGCAGGAGACGTGCCAACTGTTTTCCGGAGAAAAACGAATCTGGAAAAACGCGGAATACGAAGAAAATTTTCTTTTCAGCAGCATAATATGTACACTCTGTATTCATAGAATGTACATTAATGCAAAGAAGGCGGATGTTTGGATCCCCCTCCGCCATCCCAGTAGGTACAGTCGTCCTCGTTGATACCGACCTGAATCAGTTTATCCGGATCATCGGGATCTTTTGCCCATTTCGGAGCGTTAAGCCAGTCGAGACCTTCCTGGCGCCAGGCGGGATCATCGAGTTTTTTGAGCATTTCATGCCTCCACTGGTGTTCCCGTTTCAGGTGTTCAGGCATTGCGTCGAGAGAGGAGACTGTTCCGAGAGCCGGCAGATATTCCAGCAGAAATTTGTACCAGTTGTAATCGGCAAGGGGACTGCTTCCCGGATTCTCCAGCGATGCCGGAATGATGGCGCTTCGGTCAAAGACCGGAAGCACAATCTCCGACCGGTGCGGCGGAACCAGTTCCCCGTTGATTTCCAGATGTCCAAACGGTTTTGCAACCGTATATGCGTAAACGGTCTGGAGTCCGGTCCGCATCCTCTTCTGCGCCTCTGTGAGCCGTTCCAGGGAACGGTTGGCGGATTGACTCGTAAACGTTCCGAATCCTTCTCCGAGAGTTTCATCATCGGGATCCGCATCCGGATTGATGCCCATGGTGCCGGAGACCGTGACCGGCGTGAACTTGGTATCCATCCGGGAGACCGCGCCGGAATAGTAGCGGACCTGTTTCTGGAATGGAGAGATCAGATAATCCTCCCAGATGCGGATCAGATCTGAATCATAGTCTCTCCACTTCCATCCGTACCAGGCCCAGTCGATGACGGGAAGGGGATCGAGTTTGTTGTCCCTGCTGTCCGGCGGGGCAAGTTCGCCGCTGCCGTTGTAGACGGGATCATTGCCGTCGTAGGAACGTGTAAGAGGAACTCCATCAAGATTATACTCGGCAATGAACTGATCCATGATTCCCTGCTGGTCGAGCGTTTCCAGAGTATCCCGTTTGGCGACTTTGAGTTCCACATTGACGGGCAGAAATTCGCTTTCCCGTTTAAAGGAGTTGTCTTCGTCGAGTTCCAGATCTCCCCACCACTTTCCTTCGGAGAAGTTCATGCGCAGAACATCCTTGAGCCAGCACCAGTAGTTGGAGGAGATGGCATCGTACAGCCGACGGGTCTGGAGGACGGAGGCAAACACGCTTCCCCGCAGACGCGGCGCTCCGAGGAGCTGTCCGTTCGGAACCACGGCGATTCCCTTGGAGTTGTCTCCATCTTCCTGCAGAATTTCGCTCAGCACGGAGGTGTAGGAAGGCTGCCAGTTGTATCCATACAACTGTGTTTTGATGAATTCTTCCGTGGTGTAGGGCGTATAAAGCGAGGAACGGTCTCCTGTGCCGCGTGCCATGTTGAGCTGTTCCAGGAGGGCATCCGCGAATTCCTGATTATAGTTGAGTCCGTTGTTTTTTGCCGCCTGCTGCGCTGCGCCGAACCCGATCAGGGGGACGATGAACAGAGCCCTCTGCTGCATTTGCGAGAGAGTATCGGAGGCGGTTTTCAATCGTCCGTAGCGTTCCTCCGCGTTCAAACGGTCGTAATCCGCCTGTGTGTTGGCCTGAAGATAGGAGTCGGGGTTCTCTCCGATCCCGAACAAGTCGTCGGAAATCAGGACCGTGGTAGCCTTGACCAGATTCAGTTCTCCGACCAGATTCAGCGTATGGCGCTGCCAGTTTGCTCCTACGAGAGCCGCGGCATCCACCGCATTCTGCGCCTTGACTTTAGCGCGGATTACATTGCCGAGGTCGAAGAGGATGAAGACCGCCAGCAGAATAATAAGCATGGCGATCAGCCCGATAAGAAGAACCTGTCCGCTTTCCCTGTTCCGTTTCATTGTGCTCACTCCAGATACATGGTGGACTGCTTGGAGAGTTCCGCTTTGCCTTCAATGTTGAGTTTTTCGTCTGAGACGAACGCGCGGCGCATCGGCATGATCCACGGATAATCCAGGAACTTCGCGTATGCGGTGAAAGTGTCGCCCTGCGAGGCGGAAGTTACCGTATAGGAAGTGGAATGATTTTCATTGACATTGTATTCGGGATGCCAGTATTCGTACTTCAGAGTCCGCCGCATTTCCATGTAGTCGATGATGGCGAGACGTTCCCAGTAGAACTGCCCGATCGCGGAGGAAAAGGGATAGCTGCCTGTCGATTCCGAGGTCATGTCGATGGGAAAACGCATTCTGCCCGAGGCGGCGATCGCCTTGAGCTTGCCTTCCCGCTCCACGATATCCTCTCTGAATCCGACCGTCTCCGACCGTGCCGCGCGGAAGGCGGAATAATCGGTGACCATCTGTGCGGCTGCGCTATAAAAGACCTGAAGCAGTCCGAAGAGAATCAGACAGATGAGAAGCATGCAGATGACCGCTTCAATCATTGCGGACCCGCATTCGCCGGAACGGGGACGGACCATATGATGAGAGTGACGCATAAGGAACCGTCCTCCTTTCCTTCGGGGGGCGTCAGTTGGAAAGATCGAGCCCGCCCTTGTCGAGTTCCTGCAATGTTTCCACGGAGCTCTTGTCCACAGCGGAATCGACGTCTTTGGTTGTTCCGAGAGTTTTAGTCACTCCGCCGATTTTTTCGCGGATCGTATCGCTGAACATTCCCATGATTGCGAGTGCGGCGAGCGCCACGATCACAATAATGATGATATATTCCACGATTGCCTGGCCTTTGCAGTTTTTCTTCATTTTTCTGATTTTTGCCATGTCCATGATTCGCCTCCTTACGTTATTCAAGCCATGGTTCCCAGCCGACGAGTGCGGTAATCCGCCATCCGTACTCGGTGAAGACTGCCAGAAGCAGAAGCATTGTGATTGCCACCAATGTAAACATCACAAGCAGAGCGGCGTATTCCGCCAGCACCTGCCCGCGTTCTCTGCCGCTTTCCGTTCTCATTTTTTCACCGCGTTTTTTTAGTTTCTGTGATAATTATAGCATGGGAATCCGGGGAACGCAAGAGTCTGTTCAAAAAATCTTTGAACCTTGACAAAATGTAATCTTCCGGCAATCCCGAATCAAACCCGGGATTTGAGTTTTGCTTTGACGGTGCGCCGATCGAGTCCGGTGCGTTCGGCGGTCCGCACATAGCTTTTCTCCTGCAAATAGACGGCTTTCAGATATTTTACGAGAAGTTCTTCCGCCGTCAGTCCGCAGTTTCCCAGAATGGATTCCAGCATTTCCCCGTTTCCGGGCGGTTCGGCAGGCTGGTACGAGCCGCGGATAATCAGGTTCCGGACGCACTGTTCCAGCTCGCGCACATTGCCCGGCCAGGGATAATTTTCTCCGAGATGCCCGCAAATCCATTGGACCGCTTCCGGAGTGAAAAGTTCCGCCTCTTCCGCTCCCAGAATGCGTTCGGAGAGGATGCGGACAAAGTGTTCGAGTTCCGCGCTCTCTCCGCGGATGAGTTTCCGGAGGGGAACGGTTGTCACGGTATCGGCGCAGAGACGGTAGTAGAGATCGCCGCGGAAGGAGCCGTCGGCGCATGCCTTGTGCAGATCGCGGTTCGTGGCGGCAATGATTTTCCCTTCAAACGAATGTTCCGCATTGTCGCCGAGCCGCTGGAAGCGACGGCTCTGGAGCACGCGCAGCAGTTTGACCTGGGTTTCCGCATTGATCTCCCCGATCTCATCCAGGAAAACGCTTCCGCAGAACGGGCACTCCTCCAGATATCCGATCCGGTCCGAAAGCGCCCCTGTGTACGCTCCTTTCCGGTGCCCGAACAGCTCCGATTCGAGCATCGTCTGCGGCATCGCCGAAAGCTGGACCGGTTTGAAACACGATGGATAGGCAATTTCGAACCGGCAGTTTTCCGCATGGAACGGAATGTATCCGGAAAGGGCGATTGCCCGTGCCACCAGCTCTTTTCCGGTTCCGGACTCCCCTGTGATAAGGGTTGTGATGGAGTTCATGTGCTTGTACAGAACCCGATGATAGCGGCGGATGTCGCTGGAGAAAATCGACTGCCAGATCGCGGCGCGCAGCGCTCCCGCCTCCAGCGTGCTGCCGACGATGAAATCAAAAATATGATAAAACGCTCTGTGAATCTGAAAATACATGGCAAAGGTTTTTTCCGGCGAATAGATGCTCGGAAGCGTACGTTCCGGACGCCGCAGGAAATAGTTGTAATCCTCCAGAAATTTCCGATAGACCGGATAACTGGTTTCCTCCGGATTCGCGAGCATCCGTTCCGACATTGCGGACCGGTATTTTTCAAAAAGATGATACAGCACCACCGGCTCATACAGATCCCGTTCCTCCTCCGTGGGAGGGACGGTTGCGGAATCGAGTCGTTTTCGCAGTTTGCAGGCGGTCTGTTCGCTGATTTCCTTGATCCGGTCCACATTGCTCCGTGTCGAAGCGTTTCCGGAATGCATGTTCCAGACCTCGCCGCAGGAACGGCAGCCGGAGCCGAGAATCCGTCTTTCCAGCTCCAGACGCTCCGGCGTGAAGGGATTCGTGAAATTCAGATTCCCGATCGCTTCCAGCAGAGGTCTTTCCGATTCGGTGATCCACATGGCGCATCTCCTGTTGTTCCGGAAACAAGGATACCATAAATACATAAAATGTCAAGAGAATGTTCATTTTATGTACATCCTTTTTTCCCTGTTTTTTTGGAGTTATGCTCATCCGGCAAGTTGGCATGGGGATTGCTGTTTCTCCTGATGCGGAACGCGGAAGGCGCTCCGGAAACAGAAGAATGAATTTTGCAACGTCAACAATCGAAGGGAGATGAACATGAAAACAACATTGTCAACATTTTATACGGGTGCGCTTTCCGCACTGACGGTTCTGATGACGCTGACGGCATCGGCGGCGGGAACTTTGACTCCAGTGGAATCGGGATGCAAGCCGGCGGAGATTCTCAGTCATGACGTGAAGGTCGTCATCAACAACGGATTCGCGAAAACGGAGGTAGTTCAGCAGTTCCGCAATGGAAACGACCGGACCGTGGAGGCGGTTTACTCATTTCCGCTGCCGAAATCCGCGACTCTTTCGGAAGTAACGGTTCAGATCGGAGAAAAAACGATCACCGGCGAAGTCGTCGATAAGAAGACCGCCGAACGGATTTACGGCGAAGAGAAGAAAAAAGGCAGTCAGGCCGCACTCGCCACAAAAGAGGGATATCAGGATTTCCAGTTCCAGATAGCGAATCTGGCGCCATCGGCTCAGGCCACGGTCCGTTTTGTTTACTACCAGCCTCTTCCGGTCGATACCGGGGTGGTCCGCTACGTCTATCCGCTGGAGGAAGGGGGGACGAAGGACTGCGCGGCGGAGGCGTTCTGGACTCGCAACTCGAAAACGGTCGGAAAGACGACTCTGCGCATGATTGTCCGTTCGGCATGGCCGCTTGAGGCGGTCCGCGCACCCGGAGGGACGGTTGTCGAGCAGAAACTCGAACTGAAAAAAGGAATCGCCGATCTCTCTTACGAACTGGAAAGCGGACTGGAACGCGATTTTGTCTTCTACTATCAGCTTGCATCCGGTCTGCCCGGAAGACTGGAGGTTATCCCGTATAAGAAAGCCGGAGCAAAAGAGGGTACGTTCCTGATGGTGCTGACTCCCGGAATCGATCTGAAACCGATTAGGTCCGGAGCGGATTACACCTTTGTGCTCGATCAGTCCGGAAGCATGTCCGGCAGCAAGTTCAGGACTCTTTGCGAAGGAGTGGTCAAAACGCTTGAAAAGATGCATCCGGAGGATCGTTTCCGCATCATCACCTTTGAGTCTTCCGCTTCGGATTTCACTCGCGGCTGGGTTGCGGCAACGCCTGAAAATATCCGGAAGTGGGGGCGGAAATTGTCTTCTCGGACTCCTTGCGGAGGGACAAATCTGTATGCGGCCATGAAAATGGCGCTCGGAAAACTGGATGCGGACCGGGTCACGAGCATTGTTCTTGTCACGGATGGTGTAACCAATACCGGAGTGGTCTCTCCGCAGGCGTTCCACAAGCTGATGAAATCCGCAGATGTACGTGTCTTCGGATTTCTGATGGGCAACAGCGCAAACTGGCCGCTGATGCGGACGATCTGCAACGCTTCGGGCGGATTTTACGAGGGGGTCTCCAACAACGACGATATTTTCGGCAAACTCCTGCTTGCCAAAAGCAAGATCGCATTTGAAAGTCTTCATGATGCTGAGGTGAAAATCTCAGGAGTATCCACGTTTGATCTGACGGGAGAATCGCTGAAAAAGCTCTATCGCGGCCAGCAGCTTTTGATTTTCGGCAGATACCGGAAAGGCGGAGAGGCGGATGTCTCTCTGAAGGTACGGCTCAGCGGACGCGAACAGACCTACAAATGCCGGGTAAATTTTCCCGAAAGTGATCTTGACACACCCGAACTGGAACGTCTCTGGGCGATGAGCCGGATCGAAATGTTCGAAGACATGGTGAATGCGGGGCTGACTCCGAAAGGCGAGGCGGCTTCCGTGATCCGCGATCTCGGACTCCAATATCAGCTTGTCACCGATGAAACCTCCATGCTGGTGCTTTCCGACGAGGCGTTTGAATCGTATCACATCGAACGCCGCAATCGGAGCCGTATCGCGGAAGAACATGCCGCTCAGAGTCGTCGTCAGAGCGCCCCCGTCCGGAACTATCGAGCCGATCTCCCGCGCAGCGGCGAGACGGATAACAGCATGTTCCACGGAAACGCCCCGCGTCTCGGCGGCGGAGCCGTAAGTCCCTTCCTGATCCTGATCGCAATGATGCTTGTGATGACGGCCGCAGGTACAGTCGGCGGAATGCGGAGAACCGAAAACGAAAAATAAGCAACGGAAAAGGGCTCTGTTTTTCTGCCGCTCCGTCGCGGGGGGACGGAGTCCTTTTCTGAGCGATGTGTGGAGAAAGGATTGTATGAGAGAGGAAAAGATTCTTCAGATTCCGCTGCAGCTTCTGGCGCTTTCCGGAGTGACATTGATTCCATTGATTTTCCCGGAAATAGCGCCCATGCTGGAACTCCGGATGGAGTCTCCGGCGGAGTGGAGTTTGCTGTATCGGTGTTTTACGGCGCATTTTGTCCATTTTACTCCGGCTCACTTTTTTTATGATGCGGTGGTTTTTCTGCTTCTAGGCTGGCAAGTCTGCCGGGAGGAGAAACGGGAATTCCTGCCCCTGATTCTGTTTTCCTCTTTTGTAATTTCTCTTTGTGTATGGATCGGCTGCCGGGAGCTGTACTGTTACCGGGGGCTTTCGGGAATCGACTGCGCATTGTTCGGATGGGTTGCCATGCGGCATCTTCCGCGGAAGAGAGGGATTGTGCTGGTGCTTCTGGCGGGATTCTGCCTGAAAACGGTCTGGGAGTGCGCGACGGGAATGGCGCTGTTTGCAGGTGACGATGGATTCGAAGCGGTTCCGGAAGCACATCTGGCCGGATGTCTCTGCGGAATGCTTCTGAGCGGAAAAGCGGGGATCGGAGGGATCAGAAGGTGTTCCGATTCCGTCGGATTCCGCTCCCGTTTTCGGCGAATTGCGGGAGAAAGCTCTTGAGCAGGAAGAGTCCACCGGCGTTTTTCATTGATTGTAAAGCGTGAAATTTGTGCTATATTATCAACTCATCTGTAAATAACCTAGTTTTGGAGAATCATCATGGCTGACAAATTGATGCTCGGACTGCCGAAGGGAAGTCTCGAACAGGCGACAACCGATATGTTCGCGAAAGCCGGATATAAGATCGAAATCAGTTCCCGTTCTTATTTTCCGACGATCGACGACAAGGAAATTGAATGCATGCTCATCCGTGCCCAGGAGATGTCCCGCTATGTGGAGGAGGGAATCCTCGACTGCGGACTGACCGGCTATGACTGGATCCGCGAAAACGGTTCCGATGTGGTTGAGGTCGCGGAACTGGTCTACGGCAAAGTCGGACGCAATCCGCTGCGCTGGGTGCTCGCAGTTCCCGAAGATTCCAATATTCACAGCGTCAAGGATCTGGAAGGCAAGCGCATCTCCACGGAAGCCGTCGGAATGACCAAGCGCTATCTTGCGGAAAACAAAGTGAATGCCAATGTCGAATTCTCCTGGGGAGCAACGGAAGTCAAGCCGCCGCGCCTCGCGGATGCGATTGTGGAAATCACCGAAACCGGTTCCTCCCTCCGCGCCAACAAACTCAAAATCATCGACACTCTCTGCACGAGCACGACTCGTTTCATTGCCAACAAAAAAGCGATGGAATGTCCGTTCAAGAAAAGAAAAATTGAACGCATTGCCATGCTTCTGAAGGCGGTGCTTCTGGCGGAAGGCAAAGTCGGACTTCTGCTGAACATCCGCAAAGCCGATCTTCCGGGTGTGCTTTCGAAGCTGCCCGCGCTCAAACGGCCGACCGTTTCTGAACTGACCGATTCCGAATGGGTTGCTCTGAACACGATCGTAGAGGAACACATTGTCCGGGATCTGATTCCGGAACTGAAGGAACTCGGTGCCAGCGGCATCGTGGAATATCCGCTCAACAAACTGGTTGAGTAAGAATTTGAAAAGGACGGAATTTTTTCCGTCCTTTTTTTTGCCTTTTTCTGAAAACCGCTGTCTAATGCCTTGAGTTGTGAAAACGGCATACAGAAACAGAAAAGGAAATTCCGTATGAAAAAACTCTTTTTTTTAGCAGCAGCGATGGCTGTCCTGCTCCCGGCGGGAGCGACAGGAGGTGAAATGAAATCAGGCAGGGATCTTTCCGGAAAACCATATCAGTTCGTGCAGAATGATCCGTTCGATTCGCGTATTTACAAACTGCCGAACGGACTGACTCTTTTTCTGTCACGGAATCCGTCCAAGCCGCGGGTTTCCGTGCTGACGATTGTCCGCGCAGGATCCACCGATGAGCCCCGCGAATCCACCGGCCTTGCCCATTACTTCGAACACATGATGTTCAAGGGAACCAGCCGGATGGGGACTCTCGACTGGGAAAAGGAAAAACCTCTGCTGGAAAAGATCTCGAACCTGTTTGAACAGCGGAAACAGGAGAAGGATCCCGCAGTCAAGAAAAAACTGTATGCCGAGATCGACAAACTTTCCAATCAGGCGGCAAAGTATGCGGCGGCGGGAGAGTTTTCAAAACTTGCCTCCTCAATCGGAACAGGCGGACTCAATGCCGCAACCGGACTCGATTTTACGGTTTATATGGGAGAAATTCCCGCAAATGAACTTGGCAAATATCTGAAACTGGATGCCGAACGGTTTTCCGGTCCTGTCCTGCGCCTGTTTCATACCGAGCTGGAAACGGTATACGAGGAATTCAACCGGAGCCAGGATCGCGATGCTTCGATCTCGTATGAGGCGCTCTGCCGGGCAATCCTGCCGACTCATCCGGCGGGACGGCCCATTATCGGGGAACCGGAACACCTGAAAAATCCCTCGATGAAAGACATCATGGAGTTTTTCGACCGTTATTATGTTCCCGGCAACATGGCAATCGCACTGGTTGGCGACATCGACTTTGAACAGGCCTATCGTCTGGTTGCGGACACCTTCGGGAAAATTCCCGCACGTCCGGTTCCGAATCGGGAAATGCCGGTTGAAAAACCGCTGGAAAAAGACATCACTCTGGATGTGAGCGGTCCGGAAGCGGAACATGTCCGGATCGGATTCCGAATCGATCGCAGCAAACGGAACTCCGCGCTGCTGACTCTTGTTTCACGTCTGCTTCGCGATTCCGGCTATGGCATGATGGAACAGAATCTTCTTCGGACCCAGAAACTCCTGAGTGCAGGAGCCTATCCCCGTACCGGACGCGAATATATGCTCCTGCTGCTTGATGGCTCTCCCCGCGCAGGGCAGTCCCTTGACGAGGTCTCCTCCCTGCTTCTCGGAGAGATCGAAAAACTGCGCAAAGGTTCTTACGAGGATTGGCGCATCGGTGCGGTCGCGGAAAACTGCCGGGTTACGCTGTCGGAGATCCGTGAAGGGGACAATATGAATCTCGCCTGGGAATTTGCCGATCTTTTCGTCAATGGCGATTCCTACGCGGAATTGCTTGATACACCTGATCTGATAGCGGGATTCACGAAAAAAGATGTCTCTGATTTTATAAATCGCTACTTCAAACATTATGTGCGTGTGAACAAGCGGACGGGTACTCCCGATTCCCGTGTCAAGGTCGCCAAACCGAAAATAACGCCGGTAGCTTTGAATTCGAAAAAGGAATCCGCGTACAGCCGGGAATTTCTTGCGCTTCCACCCTCGCCGCATATTGTGCCGCAGTATGTGGATATCGAAAAAGATATTTCGACTCTGGAACTGCCGAACGGAATTACGGTAAAACGCATGAACCGCTACTCCGGTTCGGATCTGTTCCGTGCGGAACGGGTGATTGATCTTTCCAAATACAACGATCCCAGACTGGAACTTGCGCTTGGATATCTGGATTATCTTGGGACGGACCGCTATACGGCGGAAACGCTGCGGCAGGAGTTCTATAAACTCGGAGTGAAATTCGAGTTCTCCATCGATAAATATCAGCTGACGGCGGAACTTTCCGGTCCTGCCGGAAATCTTGCCCGCTCGGTGGAGCTTCTGGAACACTTTCTTGCCGATGCAAGACCGGATGAAGATGCGTTTCGCATGTTTGTCGAAGGTATCCTCAAGGATCGTGCCGATGCCAAGCTCAATCCCGGTGCGGTTTTCGTGAGGACTGCAAGTTATGCCTGGTATGGGAAGCGCAATCCGCAGACGGCTCTTGTCAGTGAAGCTGAATTGAAGAAAATGAAACCGGAAGAGCTTCTTGCTCTGCTCCGCAAGGTTTTTTCCACTTACAAAACCACGTTTGCGTATGCCGGACCGGATTCCATGGAGACCGTGGCGGAAGCGGCAAAACACATCCGGCTGACCGGACGTGAAACTCCTCCCCGTGCAGTCAAATACACGTTGCAGGAAGTGGTGAAACCTAAAATCTATCTTGTCGATTTCGATACGGTGCAGATGCGGGTCGGATTCACTTCGCGTGGACCTCTCTTCTCTCTGAAATCTCTGCCTTATGGCGATCTTTTCAACGAATACTTCTGTTCCGGACTCGATTCGATTGTGTTTCAGGAGATTCGGGAAGCCCGTGCGCTGGCCTATTCCGCGGGCGGTTCTTATGAACAGATTCAGGAAAAAGGACGACATAATGCCATCTATATGGTCGCCGGAACCCAGAGCGACAAGCTCTTCGAGGTCATCGATACGATGCGGGCAATCCTCAGAAAAATGCCTCAATATGAAGGCAAGTTCAACAGTTCCAAGGACGCCCTGTTGAAGCGTCTTGAAACGGAGCGTGTCCTCGGACTGGATCTGCTCAACTTCGAAAAGAAAATGAAACGCATGGGGACAACACGCGACTGGCGGCCTGCAGAATTCAAAACCGTACAGAAAATGACTCTGCCGGAACTGTCAGACTTCTACAGAAAAAATCTTGCTCCTCTGAAATACGACATCCTGATAGTCGGCAAAACTTCACAGATCGACCGTAAGCGACTCGCGCGGTACGGAGAGATCGTGGATTTGAAACTGGAAGACATCTTCGGTTATTGACCCGCATAGAGCCTTTGCGTGCAATCGCAAAGGCGGTCTGAAGTTTAGGGAAAGAGGAGAGCGCGAGGGGAGAAGAACCGCTTTTCAAAGCGGTTTTCGCTCCTCGCATAAAAAACATAAAACAAAACCCAAAGCAAGAGAAAAAGAAATACGACATCCCGACAGTCGTCAAAACCTCACCGACTGACCGGAAGCAGTGGAGAGATCGTGGATTTGAAACTGAAAAACATCTTCGGTTATTGACCTGCACAGAGCCTTTGCGTGCAATCGCAAAGGCGGTCTGAAGTTTAGGGAAAGAGGGGAGCGCGAGGGGAGAAGAACCGCTTTTCAAAGCGGTTTTCGCTTCTCGCATAAAAAACAAAAATCCCTTACTTCACAAGGCAATCACAGCGATCCCCGCCACCATCAGCAGAAAGGAAACCACCGCCGGAATCGAGGCTTTTTCCTTCAGAACCACAAGACTGTAAAGAAAAAATCCGGCAATGCAGGTTCCGAGGACGACCGGATATGCAATCGAACCGATTCCAGCCTTGGCAAGCAGATCGAAACTGCGGTACATGAAAACGCAGAGTGTCAGACCATTGACAGCCGCCAGTGCGACGGCAAGCAGAAGAATCTGCCGGCACCATGTCCATTTTTCCATTTTTGCGCCGGGAGCCGAAAATCTTCCGCGGATGCACAGCAGATAGAGCCCGGCCACCACGGCGATTCCGATCTGCATCACCAGTCCTTTCTGCAGATTTGAAAAGCGCTCTATTCCTGATAGATAGGAGGGAATATTCGCCGCTGTCTGCGTAATTCCCGCGGAAAACAGCGATGCCAAGGCCCAAAGGAACCATGTCCGATCTCCTTTTGTCTTCCTTTTTTCCGGATCCGTTTTCTGTGCAGCTCCCGCAAGGACGATTCCTCCGACAATCAGCGCCGCCCCTGCAAAACGGGGCACCTCCGGAGGAACATGAAAAAACAGAATTCCTACAAGGAAAGGAAAAATCAGCGCGGAATTCGCCAGCGACCAGATGATTCCGTTGTGTCCAGTTTTCATAGCCTGCTGGATCAGCAGAAACGTAACAAAATTTCCAACTCCCGCCAGAAGCATCAGCAGATTGATCGTTACCGCATTTTCGCCGGAAAGTACCATTCCGTTTCCGGGAATCATCGGAAAGAGACAGATCAGCAGAAGCGCCCCAATCCCCTGAATCAACACCATGCTCAACTTCCGCTTTGCCGCGGCACTGGTGATGATGCCGATTCCCATCAGAATCAGTCCAGAGAGAATCCCGTACAGCAGCCCTTCGATCATCCTTCCTGTTCCCTGCGTTTGTGCGAGGAGCCGATGAAGAACAATCCTCCCAGCAGATTGAATGCAACAATAATCATCGTGAAAGAGAGCGCTGTGGCAAGTGCCTGCTGCGGATCCATTCCCGCGGACTGGAGAATATTTTTTACAAAGAAATCACGCGCACCGATCCCGGATGGCGTCATAGGCAGCAGTCCTGCAATATTTCCCAGCGTGATCGCTTCCATGGAGACCCCCGCTGAAGTCCATTCCGGATTCACCCCGTGCGCCACAAGAAAACCGGCAAGCCCGAGTACCAGATTTACAAACACCATGCTGGCGACAATACAGATGAAAATCTCTTTTTTGCATTCCTTGTAGGAGTCTATGGCGTCGGCGACTTTTGAGAACATTCCGTGAGAGAAGCGGTCGGCCAGTTCCTTCATTCTGCGGTAGAGTCCGATCCGTTCGAGTTTTCTGTGCTGAAACACCACAACCGAGGCAAGAAGTCCGCAGACGCTCCCTGCCACTAGAAGCCAGATCAGCGCCGCTGTCACTCCCGATTCCATATCCATGTAACGCAGACAGAACGGCAGCATCAGCAGCGCCACCAGAAAAATCCCGATCATGCCGGTGAAACGATCCATGAGAATCGTGAAGGCTCCGTCGAATTTCTGTTCCTTCGGAACCTTGGCGGTCAGAAAACCGATGCGTACCAGATCTCCGCCGATCGCTCCGCCAGGAATCACCAGGGAAAAGAAAAACGACTGCATGGTCAGCGAAACTGCATCCCGCAAAGAGCACTCAATCTTCTGCGCCTTCAGCAGCAGATGCCACCTCCATGCGTTCGCAAAAATATGAAGCGCATAAAGCGCAAATGCCGCCGAAAGCCACACCGGATGAATGGAGCGGAAGGTCGATGCCAGCCCCTCGGAATTGTTCCGGATCAGAAAAACGACGATCGCTCCGGCAATCAGCAGCTTGAGCAGCGGCGCTGTTATCTTTTTAAAAAAATTCATTTTGAAACTGTAATCCGTTCGTTTGCAAAGATTATTTCCAGAATGAAAAATATAACTCCCGCGGCTTGAAATTACAATCCTTGAGTAAAAATAAAATCCTTCTCCATTTCGCCAGTTCCGATATCCGCCGTTCTCCCTTCCAGGAAAAGGAAAATACCATTCCAGCGGCGACTTCCTCCATGAATATCCGTAGATAGAAAAAAATCAAATCAGAGAAAAATCCTGAGAGTCATAAAAAAATCTGATTTTACATTACATAAAAAAATTTGTTGAAATTGAATTTTTTACACCCCCTCTTTCTGTACAGAAACAATTTTGCTTGTATCAAACAGGTTATTCTGCTTTTCCGGATCAGGATCAACGTGTGTTCAGAAAATAATAGATTACGTTTTTTAAATCTTTTTTTATATCTTTTTCGATTGTATTGGATTTTGCGGGTGCTAAATTACGGAAAATTTGAAAAGAAGCGAGGCAGAACAGGATACATTCTTTTTTATTTTGTTTGCCTGTATGATTCCCGGAGCTGTGGGATGGATCGAATATCCGGGGGAATGAGGACAGGAAGCGAAAGAGAAAAGGAATCCGTTCGGGGGAAGATCGTGTGTTTTTTCTGCGGCCGTCGGAAGGAAGCGGCGTTTCCCGGAACGGAATGCGCATCCGAGTATGATTTGACTGCGCGCCTCTTTCCGCCGTCAGGAAAATGCAGCATGGAAACAAAGGGAGGGAGCAGAAATTGGTGAAACATTATTCAAAAGAAGAGTTGAATTTGTACCGGAACCGGGAACTTGGAATCTGGAATCAGATGGTCTGTAAGGCACATCTGAAAAAGTGCGCAGAGTGCCGGAAGGTGCTGGAGAATCTTGAGAAGGAAAATCCGTTTCTGAATTCGTTGCAGGAAGGCGTGAGAATTCTCAATGAACTGGCGGATTTGCGCGTAAAGAACGGAAAATAACGGAAGAAACTGCCGCAGGAAGAAATTCGGAATCTTTTTGCGTTTTATGAAAAATGCCGCGTCTGTCCGGAAAGGGGCAGACGCGGCATTTCTTATTTTAAGCAAAGGAAATGTTATCCGCGAATCAGCGCGAGAAGTTCATCGCGTTTCGCTTCCATGGTTGCTTTGTCCTTGGCTTCGACGATGAGGCGGAGCAGAGGTTCCGTGTTGGATGCACGGACATTGAACCACCAGTCGGAGTATTCGACGGAGATGCCGTCAAGTTCGAACATGTGTCCGTCGGAATATTTTTTACGGAGCTTGTCGAGAATGACTTTGGTATCCGCCACCTTGGAGTTGATTTCGCCGGAAGCGAAATATTTCCGGAGGGGTTTGACCAGTTCGCTGACCTTTTTCCCTGTCTTGCAGACAAGATTGGCAAGTTTGATCAGAGCCAGACCCTGGGACTCCGCGACATAGTTTTCCGAGAAATAGTAGTGTCCGGAAAGCTCTCCGGCGAAGACGGCGTTGTTTTCGCGCATCTGCTGTTTGATAAAGGCGTGACCGACACGTGACATCATCGGACGTCCGCCATTTTCCTTGATGCATTCCCGCACCGCCCAGCTGCTGCGGAGATCGTAAAGGATTGTAACGGTTCCGTTTTCGCGGTCGCTGAGGATATCCTGAGCGATCAGAGCGGTGAAGAGGTCCATCGGGATGATATTTCCTTCATCGTCGATGAATCCGCAGCGGTCGGCATCGCCGTCGAATGCGGCTCCGAATTCAGCACCGGTCTCTTTAACTTTGGCGCGGATGGCGTCAAGTGTTTCCGTGTGAAGCGGATTTGCCTCATGGTTCGGGAAGTTGCCGTCGAGCGGCTCATACATCGGGATGATATCGAAGAGGTCGCGGATGCCGGCGATTTCATAGGATCCCATTGCATTGGCAAAATCGACCACAATTTTGAGTTTCCGATCCATTTTCGCAAATTTGCGGAGGAATTTTCCGTATTCCGTAGCAATGTCATAAGAAGAGATGGTTCCCGGTTTGTCGGCCGGTTTGAAGTTGTTCTCTTCCACGAGCTTCTGGATATCGGCGATTCCGGTGGCTCCGCTGATGGGAACATCATCTTTCCGGCAGAGCTTGAATCCGTTCCATTCCTTCGTGTTGTGGGAGGCGGTAATCATGACGCTGCCGTCGGCTTTCAGAAAACCGTTCGCATGATATGTCATGGGAGTTGAGCAGAGACCAAGATCAATGACATCGCATCCCTGTTCCGTGATTCCCTTAGCCAGCGCTTTGAACAACGGTTCGGAATGAGGACGCATATCCCTTCCGATCACAATTTTCTTCGCTCCGAGAAATTCCACAAACGCTCTGCCGATTTTTTCGGCCATTTCCTCGTTCAGCTGTTCGGGATAGATTCCGCGAATATCGTACGCCTTGAAGATTCCTGACATAACAAACTCCTTTCTGTATTCCTGATAAAGTATCACGTTTTTATTTTTTTTTCAACGACTTCCGACGGAAAAAACAGAATTCTGACAAAAAAAGAGTTTTTTCCCTCTTCCCGGTGAATCGGAGAGGCGGTCCGGAGGAAAACTCGGAACAATCTTTTCGTTCCAATCCCATCTTGGGAAATCACAGTTGTTTTCCCATCCCGGAGTGTCGCCGGTATTCCATCGGCGTCATCCCGTAGAACCTGCGGAACTGGCGGCTGAAGTAAAAAATATTTTTGAGATTGACCTTCTGTGCAATTTCCGAAACCGGAAGAGCCGTTTCCAGCAGCAGTTCCGCCGCGTGTCGGATCCGCAGCTCGCAAAGATAATTTGCCGGACCGCGCGAATGTGTCTTTTTCCAATAGCGGAAAAACGTGCGCCGGGAAAACCCGTTCCGCAGAATCAGTTCATCCAGATCAATCTCTTCCATGAAATGCAGATGAAAACAGGTCGTGATTCTGCCGATCCGTTCCGCGATCTCCTCCGGAAGTGGATTCCGGACCGGGTCCTGCACAATCAGATGTTCGAACAGAGACATCGCAGCAAGATCAATTTGCTCGATTACGCCCGGATTGGCCGGATTCCGGAGCATTCGGTGGAGATTGTAAATCTGCGTATAGATTTCCGGCGTGAGGACCACCTGCCAGACACGCGGAGTATTCAGCAGTTTCGCCGAGCGCATGGCCCCTTCGAGTTCCGGAGCATATTGCAGGTAGACGGCTTCACGTGGTGAATCAATTTCATAGGAGTGAACGGATCCGGGCAGTTTCAAAACCACATGTGGGAAAGGCGTCCGGTATACGGTCCCATCGATTTCATCGACGGCATAGGGAGCATCCGATGCGAGGCGCAGACAAAGTTCCAGTTTGTTGGTGAACGTCATACGCGCCTGGGTACGGATTGGAAACAGAAAACCGATCCGCTGGAGCGGAAAAACCGCATGACTTCCGCGGGGAATCTGATTCAGATTCATGATGAGTGTCTGCATTTTGATCTTTTCCTGTCCTCTCTGTCCGGAATACCAATACCACAGAAGAGAGGGATTGCAAGAATCTGGCACAAAAATGCAATAAGATTGACACGAATTTGATTGCATGCCGTTTCTTTTTATGTTAGATTTCTGTCGGTAATTCAAATATTCAGAAGGAGAATCCGACATGAATGGACAAGTATTTGCAGCAGCCCTCCTGTTGCTCACCGGACCGCTTCTCTTTGCCGGAAATCTGTTGAAAAACGGAGATTTTTCCTGTGGAACTCGTTTCTGGAACGCAAATTTTGCAATGGAAGTAAAAGAAAAAGCTCTTCTTCTCCGTCTTCCATCCGGAAGCTCTGGCGGGAAACGGCTGATGAATCAGGCTTTGAACTTGAAAGATCAGAGATGGCATCGTCTTTCATTCCGACTGCGGTGCGGAGAAAAAGGGATTTTCCGCGTGGTCTATCAGGATCGCCGGACTCCGTATTCGATTCTGGGACTGGAGCGCGATTTTAACGTTTCTTCCGGAACGCATGAGTGTTCCGTTCTATTTCAGGCAAAGCGCGGATCGGATCAGCAGGGACATCTGTTATTCAATCTGACCCGTCTTCCGGGAGAGGTCTTGCTTTCCGATGTCCGACTGGAAGAGCTCGACGGCATCCGGAACCTGACTATCGCGGATTTGGAGGGCGAATGGATGGCATATCCGGATGGAAAACAGGAGGATACCCCGGGAAAACGCATTGTTTTCCGGAACAATGAAATTGATCTGGAGCGGGTGTTCCCGGGAAAATTCCGTCCGAACCGTTCCCGGGCTCTTCTGCTCAAGCGTTTCCATGCGAAGCACTACGGACATTTGCGGATGACGGTTTCCGGGGACTGGTTCTTCGATGTTTCTCTGAACGGCAGACCTGTTTACAACGGAAACAACACAAACCGTTTTTCTCCGGATGCGGATCTGAAGCTGGAAGTGAAACCCGGAGAGAATGTTCTGGAAATTCTTGTTCAGGCGGGAACCGACGGCTGGTTGTGCAGACTTGAGCATCCGCAGGATCCGATTCTATTCCGCGCAAACGGTGAATGGGTTCCGTACCGTTTTGATTCGCAGGAGATCATTCCCGGGAGTGCACTGGATCTTTCAGAACAGGTGGATCGTCCGGCGGGAAAACTGGGCCGGCTGACGATCTCCCCGGAAGGAAATCTGATCTTTGAAAAAGCTCCTGACCGGATTGTCAGACTGCTTGGCACCAATGGAATTGATCCGCAGCCTGTTCCGGGGGAAAAAATATCCCGAGAAGAGTTCCGCAGAGAGATACGGCTTTTTGCACAGCAGGCCCGCCGTCTGGGATACCGCATTGTACGCACGCATGGATATCTGGATAAAATGTGTGAAAATTCAGGAAAGGACCGTCGGATTTCTCCCGAAGTTCTGGATCGTTGGGACATCCTGATGGAGGAATTCAAAAAAGAGGGGATCTATCTGCATTTGACTCTTCTTTCCTTTTCACTTTACACCGATCAATATCAGCAAACTTTTCCGCATCGCCGTTTTCACAAGCTCATGATGTATCTTGACGGGGAATGGGAATATGAAACGCTCCGGTTCGCGGCGGAAACCCTGTTCCGCCATGTGAATCCCTATACCGGACTAGCATGGAAGGATGATCCGGTGATTGCATTCGTGGAATATTATAACGAACAGTCTCTTGGACTGAATTATCTGAAACGGACTCTTGAACAATATCCGGAAGCGCGGAAACGTGCCAGAGCGCTGTTCGCTGAATGGCAGAAAAAAGAATACGGAAAGGCGGAGTGCGAGTTGCCGGTCGGACTGAAAGGTCAATACGCGGAACGGGAGGCGCTTTTCTGGCAGGAACGTGCGCGTCTCAGTGCGGAACGGTGCGGAAAAATTGTCCGTGCGACGGGATACTCCGGATTGGTTGTGCCATACAGTTTTTCCAAAATGCTCGGGCATGGAGCCGCACGATGGGAGCAGGCTCAGGTCGGCGACTGCCATGCGTATTACAACCATCCGTCAAACTGGAGCCGTTCCGGATCCGTGGTGGGATCGGAAAGCTCGATCGGAGAGGGGGCGGATTACTGGCGTTCCAGCTTCGGAACGAAACAGACGGGGCGTCCTTTCATTGTCAGTGAATACAATCACTGTTTCTGGAATCCATACCGCTATGAACTTGGCATTCTGTTTGGAGCTTATTCCGCGTTTCAGGGATGCGGTGCGCTGATGATTCATTCCGGTGCGGTGCAGGTGAAGCCCCGGTTCGCGAGGCTTTCCTGTTTCTGTGTCGGTTATTCGCCGCTGATGCGGGCAGGACAGTTTCTGACGGCTCAGCTCTTTCAACGGGGAGATGTCCGGGCTTCGCCGCATCAGGTTGTTGTCTCTGTTACGCGCGATTTCCTGCGCAAAAACGGCAATGCCATGCACGCGCTCGACCATACTCAGACACTTCTGACACTTCTGACCGGATTCGGCGTTGAATATCCGGAGATTCCTGCCGCTCCTGGAACGGCTCGTCCGAAAGCCGATCTGCGTCTGGCTCCCGCTGGTGTTTCGCATATCTTCTCCCAGGGATGGTATTCGAAGGTCATCGCGAACAGGAACGGCTCGTTTTCTCTGGGGAAGACGATCGAAAGCATGAAAAAAGCGGGTATCCTTTCTGCCCGGAACCGGAGCAATGCGGAACGGCGGATCTTCGAAAGCGATACCGGAGAGCTGCTGATGGATTCACGGGAACAGACTCTCCTGGTCATTACTCCGCGGACAGAGGCGGCAGCCGTTGCCGCAGACAAGAAATTCTCTCTGAATACGATTGCATCACTTCAGAGTTCTGTAAACGGATGTGTCGCTTTGACTTCCGTAGATGGAGAGAAAACTCTTTCCGAGTCGCGTCGCATGGTCCTGCTTTACCAGACGGAAGAAGCCAATTCCGGAATGCGTCTGGGCGCGGACCGTGAAACATTGCATTTCCTTGGACACAATCCTGCACTCTGCCGGACGGGGGAAGTAAAATTGGATTTGAACCTCAGTTCCGCCGTTGACTGGAAACTGTACGCGCTCGGACTGGACGGCAGACGCAGGGAGGAAATCCCTCTCTCTTTCAGCAGCGGACAGGTGCTTGTCCGCTTCCATACGGGAAAACTGAACTCCGGTCCAACGACTTTTTTTGAGTTGACGGCCGATAACCGGAAGAAAGGAGTCGCTCCATGAGGAAAACAAACCGAATCTTTACTCTGATTGAACTGCTGATTACGGTGGCTGTGATTGCCATTCTTGCAGGACTTCTCCTGCCGGCATTGCATTCAGCAAGGAATAAAGCTCTGGCAATTCAATGCGTCAGCAATATGAGACAGGTCGGGTTGCAAATCTGTCTGTATGCGGATGCAAACAATGGATTCTGGCCGATTTCGAAGGCTTCCGTGATTCAGAGCGGAAACTGGAGCAAGGAGGTGTTGCAGCAGCTGCCGTTGTCCGCTCCGCTTCCGAAGTATTTTTTCTGTCCGTCTCCCCGGTTCAACCCGTCTGCAACGGCAAATCCGGACCGTTATTCCGGTACCTACACTTATGGCATCCGCGGCTACCGCTGGGCAATGGATCTCGGCAGTGAAGCAAATCTCCCGTTTGTCGATGCTTCCGGGAATGGTGTGAACGGAACCCGCGGTGTGGTCGCGTTCAATCCTGCAAAAGTAAAGCGTCCTTCCGCGTATCAGATGATCGCGGATTCCGTGAACTATTCCCCCTCTTCGGACTACTATGGAATGCCTTACTATTTTCTGAAAGATTCAAACAGCGGCGGTTATCACCTGATTCATCAGGAAAGAGCAACTGTCCTGCTGGTTGACGGACATGTGGAAAGCTGGGACGGAGCCTGGTGCGTGGACTGGGTTGTCCGCAAAGGAGGACGCGCAATAGAATGCATTCGCAGAGAAAATTTTCAGGCATCACTTTGAGGAGATCTGCCAATGAATTATGAAATTCAAGTCCGGCCGGGAGAACCCCTTCAGCCGGCAATCGACCGGGCTTCCGGACAGGGCGGCGGAAAAGTCGTTCTGCTCCCCGGAACCCATTCTTCCAGAACCATTTATTTGAAAAGCAACGTGGAGCTGAACTTCACCTGCGGCGCCGTTCTGGAAGGCGCCGATTCCCAGGATGGATATGACCGGCTTCCGGATTCGCTTTTCGGAGAATGTCATACCGATGCGCATAACCGCGCATTTCTCGCTGCGGAAAATGCCGAAAACATCGCCATTACCGGATTTGGAGTTATCGAAGGTCACGGGCCGGCGTTTTACGACCGTTCCGATACCGGTGCGCCCTTCTATCGGAAACTGCCCGTGGAACGTCCCCGGATGCTCCATTTTGCCAACTGCCGGAATCTACGGATCGAAAACGTGCGCTTTCATGACTCGCCACGATGGACCTTGTGGTTCATCAAATGCGATGATGTTGTGATCCGCGGTGTGGACATTACCGGTGATCGGCGTATGATCAACAACGACGGCATCCACTTCTTCGGCGGACGGAACATCCGGATCTCCGACTGCCATGTTTCCACCGGAGATGATGCACTTGTGGCAAGATCCAGCCATGCATGGCATGCCGATACCGGACGTGTCGTGCTTGAGGATCTGACCGTTTCGAACTGTGTCCTCGAAAGTGCCTGTCAGGCGATTCGAATCGGGTGTCCCGGCGACGACCTCATCCGAAACTGCCGTTTTTCCAATCTGATTCTCAAAGGTAGAAACGGCATCTATTTCCACAATCCGCTTCATTACTGGAAAGCGGAACTCGGAACCCCGTTCCGTCAAACGCCGCATGAGATCCAGAATCTTGTGTTTTCCGATATTACCATTCAGGTTTCGGGACAGCCGATCGGAATTGTTGTGGATGAAGGGGTCGAAATCGGACGTTTCGACAACATCCTCTTTTCGGACATCCTTCTGGAAGGCGGCGAGCCGATCCGGTTTCGCGGACGCGATCTCCTGCCGCTCGGCCGCATTGTTCTGAACAATGTCCGCGGGACCATTCATGCCGGGGAACCTCTGATCTGCCGCAACGTTTCTTCGCTTCTCCTGAATCATGTTGAACTGAATGCAAATGTGTGAGCCGGACTCTTTTGTGCTCCGGCTTATCGCAGAAAAGAGCAAAAAGCGGATTTTGTTGCATTATTTGCATTGCCGGTGGATTTGATTGCATGAAAAGCCGCGTTCCTCCCCTTGTTTTTGTCGGAGAAATTCAGTATAATAAAGACGAAGACAAAACAAGGGAAGGAGATTTCCGATGAAGGAAATCAAATATAAATCCATGCTGAAGCGTTATGAGGGCAATCCGCTGTTCACTCCCGAAGAGTTTCCGTTCGGTGCGGCGGATCAGGTGTTCAATCCCGGTCAGGTGAGAACTCCGGACGGCAGGACGATTCTTCTGCTTTCGGTCATCATGCGCAACGAGCGCCATGCGCGCTGCCATGTGGCGGAAAGTTATGACGGAATCCATTTTGAAATTCAGGAAACGCCGCTGTTTTCCGTTGATCCGGAAAAAAGGTTCGGGGAGCTCGATTTTCATCCCATCGACTGCCGCGTGACCTGGTTTCCGGAGGACGGCTGCTACTATATCATGCGTCCGGCGAATTCCGAGTGGGGATGTTGCGCCCTCCTTTACAGAACGGTCGATTTCCGGACGGCGGAACCGCTGGAGATAATCGCTCTGCCGCACAATCGGGTGCCGTGTCTTTTTCCGGAGAAAATCGGAGGAAAATATGTGCGTCTGGATCGCCCGTACAGCGTCGGGGCACCCTACGAGAAGTCGTTTGCGAATATCTGGATCTCCTACTCGCCGGATCTGATCCACTGGGGAGAGCACCGGCCGCTGCTGCAACGCGATTTCATGCCGTGGAACGGACTCAAGGTTGGTCCCACGGTTCCCATCCGGACGGAGGAAGGGTGGCTCGAACTGATTCATGGCGTGCAGAATACGTTTGTCGGCTGGCGGTACAGTCTCGGCGCGGTGCTGCTGGATCTGGAGCATCCCGACCGCATCATCGGACGAATGAACCGTTATCTGCTCACGCCGGAGACTCCTTTCGAGCGGCAGGGCGTGATTCCCGAAGTCGTGTTTGCCACCGGGGCGATCGCGGATATCGAAACGCGGGAGCTCCGCGTTTATTACGGGGGCGCCGATACCACCGTCAATCTTGCAACAGGAAATCTGGATGAAATCATCGAAGGATGCCGGAAAGGAATTTGAATATGGAGATTCAAGAGGATCGGAACGGACGGAGGTTTCTGCTGAGTGCCGGAAACATGTCGTATGCACTGGAACTGGATGCGGAGGATCATCCGGTCAATCTGTACTGGGGACGAAAGCTCGAACGGATGGAGGATCTGCCTTCGCTGGATGACCGCCGGCAGAATCGTCACCGTTCGCCGCGGCAGAGCGGTGCGGTCTGTCAGGAATATCCCGCGTTCTATGGGGAGTTTTATGACGAATGTGCTTTGAAAATCACCTGGCCGGACGGAATTCGCGCAACACGCTTTCGTTTTCTGGAGGCAGTCCGGGAAACGGATCGCCTGGTTCTCTCCTTTGAGGAGGAACGTCATGCGCTGACATTGAAACTGTTCTACCGCCTTCTGCCGGATCTGAATTTGATGGAGCGCTGGAGCGAGATCCATAATGAGACCGGATCCGGGATTCTGCTGGAAAACTATGCCTCGGCTGCATGGCAGATGCCGGGAACTGTTGCGGACTGGAGACTGACTCATCTTGCCGGACGTTGGGGAAGGGAAGCAAAACCGGAACGTCTTATGGTCACACAGGGAAAGTTCGTGTTGGAGAGCCGGACCGGTCTTTCGGGACCGTTCCATGTGCCGTTCTTCGCGCTTGACGACGGTTCTGCGGAGGAACTCTCCGGCGAGGTCTTCTTCGGCGCACTCGAATGGAGCGGAAACTGGAAGATCACTGTCGATCGCGATGCGTTCGATCACACAGCCGTTGTCGGCGGCATCAACGACTTCGATTCCCGTCCCGTTCTGGAAAATGGCGAAACATTCCGCACGCCCGTCTTCTGCGGCGGCTGGTCCGAAGAGGGCTTCAGCGGCATGAGCCGGATTCTCCATCGGTATCAGCTTCACCATCTGTTGCCGAAGGAGATTGCGAAAAAGCCGATGCCGGTTGTCTTCAACTCCTGGGGCTGCATCAACATTCATGTGAAGGAGGAGAATATTCTCAATGCGGCGCGCAAAGCGCATCGAATCGGGGCGGAGCTCTTTGTGATCGACGACGGCTGGCAGACCTTTCTCGGCGACTGGACACCCGATCCGGAAAAGTTCCCGAACGGACTGAAGCCGGTCATCGAAGAGGTCCGGAAGCTCGGAATGGAGTTCGGGCTCTGGGTGGAACCGGAATCGTTTGAGCTGAAAAGCGGACTTTATCGACAGCATCCGGAGTGGGCGATGGCGTATCCGGGATGTCCGCCGTTCCGGAAGCGGCGCGATGATGTGGACCGCGATTCCGTCATGCTGAATCTGGCGCGGCGCGATGTCGCGGAGTATCTCTACTCTTCGCTTCACACGCTGGTGGCGGAGACGGGAATCCGGTATCTGAAACTGGATATGAACTGTTTTGTAAGCTCGCCCGGCTGGGGGGATCGCCCCGGATGGTTCTGGATTGACTATGTCCGGAATCTGCACTGGATTTTCGAGACGCTGAGCTTTGATTTTCCTGAACTCCTGATGGAAAACTGTGCGGCGGGAGCGGGGCGCGCCGATCTCTCCATGCAGCGCTGTTTCGGGCGCATGAATCGTTCCGACAATCAGGATGCGCTCGACATGCTGAAACTCCACGAGAATTTTTCCTATGTGAACCATCCCCGTCTGGCGGGCGGAGCCTGTCATATCAGCGACTCCATGTTCGGAATCAATCTACGCCGGACTCCGATGAAATTTCAGGCGTACTGCGGAATGCTCGGTTCTCTCGCCTGCGGAAAGGATCTGATGCACTGTTCCGAGGAGGAGCTCGATGAGATCCGGTCCTATACGGATCTGTACAAGAAGATACGGCATGTGACGAATTTCGGAGACTTTTACCGTCTGGCGAGCAATTATACGCATCCGTATGCGATTTACGAGTATCTTCTGCCTGACCGGACGGAGGCGGTTGTCTTTGTGCTTGGCGCTTCGATCCAGTTCAGTGACAAGATTCCGCCGATCCGTGTGCCGGGACTTCTGCCGGATGCGGTCTATACGGTCACCTGTTACGGGAACCGGGTTCAGACGAACGATTACTCTGCGAGCGTCCGGGAGTATCGCGATCTCTCCGGTCGCGGTGCCGCCAATGCGGGAATCCGGGTCGAACTCCTCGGCGACTACGACTGCCGGATCCTCCATTTCCGGCTCCGGAAATAAGTTCCGTCCGCTTCCGCGTCCGTGATTTTCCATGGATGGAATTCGGAAGCGGAAAGCGCGACTGTCATCGCCGGTCCCGTTTTATTTCGGAAGGTACCGGACCTGAAACAGATAGCGGTTTTCCGCCGGTTCCGGAATCAGAAGAATCCTGAGCTCTCCGGGCTTCGGGGGGAGGTCCGCGGGAGGTCCTCCCGTGATTCCCCGGGAACGGAGCCACTGCTTTGCCAGGCCGTTTCCGATCAGCTTCCATTCGGAAAGAGAGCCGGTCCGATCTTTCAGATCCGCATATGCTTCAACTTGACTTGTGACCCCGTTGCAATAGGTCTGAAACCGGTTATTTCCTTTTGGAAGAATGGAGAAGCAGAAGAAGATCGGCGGATTTTCGTTTTCGAATTCCAGATTCAGAAACAGAACGGAATTCCCCAGATACGGGACCTTGTGTCTGCCTTCGACTTTGATTTCGTTTCCGGGGCTCGCCGCTCTGGAGGAAATTCGGAGCGTGACGCAATCCGCGCCCAGGCACCGGAGCAGCCAGGTACGTTCCGGGGCCGGCGAATCGGAAAAACGCAGGATGTGGAACAGTCGTTCCACCCGTGTTGAGTATGCCGGATTCTTCCGGTCCGCGAGGGTTTCGTCTGTCATGGCGCGGAAAAAGTCCGTGTACCGTCCTGCCAGCATCTGCCGTTTTCTACGGTCGAGCGATTCCAGAAGATAGACGCGATCCTCATAAGAGAGATCCTTCCGGGCAAGAAATGCATCGAAGGTCCGGTTCAGCGTCTCCCCGTTCAGGGTGGAGAGTCCGCGGGCAAGGACAAAGGAGCGCGGATCGTTGTTCCGGAACCGTTCCAGAAATACGGTATCCGGTTTGGTCTCCGGAGCGGAAAGAACCTCATGGAACAGAATCCCGAAGTCCGGATGTACTTTCAGGGAGAGAAACGGTTTGTTCGCCGGATCGGGAAGATACAGATGGATCTGTTCCCTGTCACCACCGGGACCTTTTGGCTTTTCAAAAAGGAGAATGTTGTTATCCCAGTGTTCTTTTTGCGAGAACCCAAGCATGGCGAGAATGCCGGAAATTTTCCGGACATCCTTCTGATATTCGGAGCGTTCAAACCGGTAGACCTCGCACAGCCGGATTCCGATGCCCTGAGCACGATAGATCGGCTGCTGGTTTTTCCATTCCGGAATCGTGGAGAAGAGCGATGGCGGAAACGGTCCGATTTCTTCTTCGGGGAAACGGACTTTCGGCAGATTTTCTGTATTCCGGAGAATTTCGGCAAGTCGTTTGGAAATCCCTTCTGCGGCAAGTTCGATCCTCCGTCTGGCGCTTCCCGAGGAGACAGCGCTGCTTCCATGAAAATGGAGTCCCGGCGGAGGAAGGTTCAGCCCTTTGTGGAAAATCGCATGAAAGTCATTGGAATTCAAACTTCGGAAACCGAATGTGAGAGAATGTTTTCCCTTGAACAGTCTTGTCAGAGGAACTTTCGTGTCAGGAGTTTTGATTTCACCGAAGGATGGAATGCGGATTGTAAGCGGTTTCGGTTCTGATAGAGTCCCTCGGAAGATCAGAACGGGAAGAGTCGTATTTGCGTTCCCCGTGGCGGCAGATTCCTGAAATGTCTGAATGCGGCAGGGAAGAGTCTGCGTTTTTTTCAGATTTTCCGCAATTTTCCGGATGACCTCCAGAGTCTCCGCATCGGAGGATCCCTGAATCAGGAGAAGCTCCTTCCATTCTGGCTGGCGGTCCAGTCTGGAAAAAGAGCAGGTATGATAATTCAAGGTCGGCAGGAGGGAGAAAAGTCCAGGACCCGATGCTGCAATTCCGAAGATAAGAGCGGCGGCCGCCAGAATGCCGAATCCGTATTTCACTCGAAGCGATGGCTCTGCATGCCGGAACGTCACCTTCGCAACGGCGTCTTTCCGGAACAGCAGAACGTACAGACAGAAAATACCGCATCCGATGGAAAGAATCAGGTAGAGGATGCTGTGACCGGCAAACAGGAAGTTCCCCGCGGCAAAATCCAGAATCCAGAGCGCAATCAGAAGATTTCGTGCAGCAAAGCTCCCCCGGCAGATCCTTCCTGCCGCAATCCATTCCAGAATGGATTCGAGCAGGATCACGAAGGTAATGGAAAGGAACAGCACAACTTCCCAGCTTCCCGCCGGAGAGATTTTCAGATTGCTGCCCGGAAGATCCAGAACGGTTATTGCTCCCAGACAGATCGCGCCGCAGACGAGATACGCACTCTTTGTCAGCGCGTAAATCCGGGAGATCAGCGAAGTCAGTTTCAAAAAAAGATCCGGTTCCGGCGCCTCTTTCCGGATTTCCGGCAGGGCATTGCACTGTTCCAGAAGACGTTCGGCCTCTTCGTTTCGGATTCGTCCCTGTTCCGCCAGTTCGCGGAGCTTCCGTTCCTCCGGAGAAGGTTCCAGCGAAATTTTTTCCCCGTAGTGCTCCTTCCGGACCTTCCAGATGACCAGTCCCGCGGTTGCCGCCATCATCAGCGGCGGAAGAATCCTGTTCAGAACAAAGATCAGAGTTTCATAGAAACGCAAAGAAGTCTCCATCGTTTTCTCTCCTTCCTGTTCAACGGTTTTTTGCGAGTTCCCGGGCGGCCTGTTCCGCCGTGATTTCTCCCTGTTCCAGTTTCCGGATGATTTCCATGCGGGTATCCCGCTGTTTTTCATCCAGTGTGCGCAGGTCGGCAATGACCCGGTCGAGACGAGCCCGCACGGTCGGATAAGAGAGCTTCAGCGCCTTGCCCACCTCTTTCAGCGAACCGGCGGAGAGAACAAACAGTTCGATGAATTCGCGATCCTCCGGACTCAGACGCGCAAGACGGGGCAGTGCGATCCGCCCTTCGATCGTCAATCCGCACTCTTCGCAGACCAGTCGTTCGATGTTCAATTCCCCGCTGCAATTCCGGCATCGGGTGGAAAATTGATCTTTCGGCATGGTTTTATCCTTTCTTTTTTTGATATTATAGATTTCTTTTTAAGAAAATCAATACTTATATAAATAAAATTAAGTTTTTATTAAATAAAATTAATATTAAAGGATTCTTTCGAGAGTCTGCCTCTGAAATCTGCCGGAAAAGGAGAGGAGCTCCGGGGATGAAAAAAAGTCGTTTTCAGGGTTGAAAAATAAGGGAAAATGCGATAAAGTGTAAGCATATCATATTTTAACGCGAGGAACGATTGTGACGGTAACTTTTTGGCTGATTCTTCTGGCTGCCCTGGTGGTGTGTCTTGCAGTTTACTGCACTCACATGCGCATCAGGATCATGATCCTGAGAAGAAAACTCGCGGATTCCTATCACAAGCGGGCGGAGACGACCCGGTTTCTGGATATCTTTGCGCAGAACATCCGGACAACGGAGGAAATTGAGAACTGGATGAATGTGACCGCCCGGTATGTGGGGGACCTGGTGGAGGCACAGTCGATATGCGTATTTGCGCTGGAAGGGGATTCGCTCCGGGCGATTGGAGTGTTCGGGGCGTTTCCGCCGCTTTCGAACCGTCGAGCCGCCGATTATATCCTGACCAAGCCGAAATATGTGCTGGAGACCCTGAAACGCGATCGGTTCAAACTCGGAGAAGGGTTTATCGGAGAGGTGGCGCAGAACCGCGAGGATGTCTATCTGACGGATCCTTCGACCGATCCGCGGATTGCCGATCTAGCCAATTCCGTCGTTCCGATTCACACACTGATGGCAGTTCCCCTGGTCAATGAAGGCAAGGTCACGGGAGTAATCTGCGCGGTCAACAGCAAGCGGATGGACACTCCGTTTACTACGGAACAGTTCGGCCGCTTCAAATTCATTGCCTCGCAGGTGGTGCTTGCGCAGAACATCATTCAGGTGTATTCCAATCTCAGCGAACAGCAGCGGATTAATCAGGAGCTGAGTTTTGCGCGCAATCTTCAGCTTTCGATGATGCCGAAAAAGTTCCCGATGTGGGGACGATTTGTGATTCATGCGTTCACGCGGGCCTCGAAGGAGGTCAGCGGCGACTTCTACGATTTTGTGCAGATTGACGACAATCGTCTTCTTGTCGTCATCGGCGATGCGTGCGGGAAAGGGATCCCCGCCTGTATGATTATGGCGATGACCCGTTCGTTTATCCGCTCGAACATCAACCATTTTGTTTCGCTGAAGGAGCTTCTGCGGGAACTGAACAACAATCTTTATCGCGATACAGTTGATGAGCGTTACATTACGCTCGGCTGCTGTCTGATTAACAAAAAGGAGTCCACGGTGGAATATGCCCGGGCGGGGCACACTCCTCTGCTGCTCTATCTGCGCGAGCACATCCGCTCCATCAATCCCGAGGGGTCCGGTCTTGGGCTCCTGCCGAGCGATCTGGCGGATTTCGATACCCTCTGCACCGAGATTACTCCCCACACCACCATGCTGATGTTTACGGACGGCATCAACGAAACCACCAACGAGCAGGATGAATTTTACGGGATTCCCCGCTTGACGGAAATCTATAAGCAGAGTTGTGCGCGGGGCGATTCTCTGGAGGATACCATCAAGACGATCATGGGGTCCGTGGACAAGTTCTCCGAGGTGCATAAAGAACAGGAAGACGATCAGACCATGGTTCTGATCAAGCACATTTAGCGAAAGGAAAACCCATGTTGGCAAAACGAATTTTTCTTGCCTCCGGACTTCTTCTTTGCGCCGCACTGTTCCTCTGTTCCTGCTCTTCCACGAAAGACGGGAAAAAAGAGGAGGCCGCAAAACCGCCTCAAGAGGAAAATCCTGCGCTCCGGAAAGCTCGCGAAGAGTGGAAGAAATTTGTGGCGGAACGGGAAGCGGAAGAACGGCGCCGTCATGATATGACCTCGATGCAGAATGACAACATGAAGGTCTTTCCGTGGAGAAGCGGTTCCGGACGACGCAGCGAGCAACTCCATGAACAAAGCGACAACAGCGTATTCAAATTGTGGTGAGGTGAACGATGAAATACATTGTAACCGGTGCTGCCGGACTGATCGGCGGAGCTGTGGTATCCGCCCTGAACGAGCAGGGGGAGACCGATATTCTTGTTGTGGACCATCTCGGCACTTCCGAGAAATGGATGAATCTGCGGCCTTTGCAATTCAGCGATTATCTGGAAAAGGATCTTTTCCGCCGGCGTCTGAACGAGGGTGCTTTCCGCGATTGCGGCATCGAAGCGATTATTCACATGGGAGCCTGTTCCGCAACGACGGAACGCGACGCATCCTATCTTGCGGATAACAATTTCAATGTGACGAAGGAACTTGCCGAGTTTGCTGTCCGGAACAACATCCGCTTCCTTTACGCCTCCAGCGCGGCGACCTACGGTGGCGGTGAGCACGGATATGTCGATGACGAGAATGCGATGGATCAGCTCCGTCCCCTGAACATGTACGGCTATTCCAAACTGATGTTCGACCTCTGGGCGAAACGCCGCGGACTTCTCTCTTCCATCACCGGAATGAAGTTTACCAACGTCTTCGGCCCGAACGAAAAGCACAAGGGGGGAATGCGCAGCATGGTGCTTCGCGCGTTCGAACAGATTACGGAGACTGGAAAAGTCAAGCTCTTCAAATCCGATCGGCCCGAATATGCCGATGGCGAACAGAAACGCGATTTCATCTATGTGAAGGATGTCGCTCAGATGATTCTTGCATTGATGCGCATCAATGCCAAAGGCATTTACAACATCGGCAGCGGCCGTGCGGAAACGTGGAATGAACTTGTGGGTGCGGTGTTCCGCGCACTCGGAAAAACGCCGGAAATCGAATACATCGACATGCCGGAGAATTTGAAAGGCAAATATCAGTATTATACCTGTGCGGATATGACAAAGTTCAATGCGCTGAATACGGGTCTTGCGGCCCGTCCTCTTTCCGTCACGGTAGCCGACTATGTCCGGAACCATCTGATCCCGGAGAACTGCTGAGATGGGAAATCTGCTGAAAGTGTTTTCCGTTGTTCCGGTGCTTCTTCTTTGCGCCGCCTGCCGGATGTTCTCCTCCGAGCCTCTTGTGCTGACGGAAAAGGATTCCGGGTCCGTGATTGATGTGAAAACCGGAGATACGATCGCCATTCGGCTGGAGGCGAATCCTACAACGGGATACCTCTGGATGAGAAGCGTTCCCAATGACATGGTCGTCCGGGAGGTGGACAACAAGTATGTCCCGCTGAAGGCGGATGCCGCAAAGCCTGTTGCCGGAGCGCCCGCCATGAAGGTGTTCACCTATGTGGTGACAGGACCGGGAGAGGCTGGAATTAAAATGGAGTACCGGCGTCCGTGGGAAAGCGGCAAGGCTCCTCTGAAAACGTTTGACATCATGCTCCGCGCTTCCGGGGAATCCATGTTTGAGCAGGATAACGGACGCGACGGGACAAAACGGGTCGGCTCCAAAGGACAAGTGGAATACCGCTGACGGCGGGACATTGTTTTTTCCGACGGCGGAAACAGGCAGGGATCAGGATCGATATGATTTATGAAGAGAAAAAAAACGGCGGTTTTTCAACTGTTCTGTTTCTTGTTGCGGTCTTTCTGCTGACGGTTTCCCCGTGGGCTCTTGAGCTCCGTTCCCTCTACTGGAACGAAGGGACTTTTGCGGCAATTGTCCGGGAGATCGCTTCGTTTCCTCCGCTTTTGACGCTGCACGGGGAGAGCGCATCGGGAGTTTTTCCGCTGTATCCGCTGATTGTGAAGATCATTCATTCCTGCGGGTTCAGCATGGAGTTCAGCCTTCGGATTGTGCCGGTGATTGCGCTGGCGGTTCTGGCGTCGATTGTGTGGCTCTGCTGTTACCGGGCGTCGGGATTGCAGGCGGCGGCTGCGGGGACCGCGGTGATGATTTCGAGCATGATCATTATCGACAAGGGACTGGAAGGGAATCCGGTTCTGCTGACGGCTCTGGGGATTTTTGCCTGCTGGCTGATCTGGTTTGATCTCGGCGCATGGCGTGGCGAGTGGGGATTCGCATGGCTTGCCAGCGGACTGGTTGCAGGACTCCTTTTCTACACGGCAGGCTGGCAGGGACTGTTTATGACGGTGGTGCCTCTGCTGTTTCTGCGCAGACCGCTGACACTTTGGGCCAAGCCGCGCGGTCCTGGATTTGTCTTTGCGGTCGGCCTGATTCTTCTTTTCATTCTGGCATGGGGACTGCCTCGATGGCACGCGGGATTTGCCGGCGCGTTCCGTCCGGATTATGCTTCGCCGGAGGGAACGGGGACTTATCTGGTACAGCTTCTGGTGTTTCCCTTTGAAGCGGCGTTCCGTCTGCTGCCGTGGAGTATTTTTGCGTGGGCGCCGTTCTGTCCGGCGATCATTCAGCTGGACAAGAATCCTCTGCTTGGAAAGTATCTCCGGACTCTGTTTGTGGTGATGTTCTGCATTCTCTGGTTTTCGCCTGAGACGGAAGGGCGTGATATTGTATGTCTGGTTCCTCCTCTGGCGGTGCTGATCGGTTTGAATTACTGGATCGCGGTAAGACGGTATGGAATGCGTTATCTTCTGCTGTTCAAGATTGCCGGGATTGCCGCTCTGATCTGTGGAATCGGTGCGCTTCTCTTCTGTCTGCTTCCGGCGGATCTGCTGCAGAAGCTGCCTCTGACCCGCGATCTTGCGTACCGGAACGATCCGTTCCTGGGCTTGTTCGGGACGATCTACTGTTCGGCAGCCGTTCTGCTTTCGCTGCTTTCGCTGTTTCTGGCTCGGAAGGATGTGCCGATCTGGAAGCTGGGGCTGCTGGTCTTTTCTTCGTTTATTCTGATTTACTGGGGAGCGGTGGTGCCGTACAAGGCGGCTCTTCATACAAGACGCGACATGGGACTGGAACTCCGGAAAGCGCTTGGAGGTAATACGGATGATCTGACCATTTATAAATACAATACGCTTGCGGGGCTTTATCCGGAATGTCACTACATGGGCGGAAGAATCGTGACGGTGAAAAATGCATCGGAGCTTCCGTCCGGAGAAAAGGTCATTTATGTTCTCGCTCCGGAAGTGCCGTCGGTGCCGGACCGGGCATGGAGAAGCCTCCTCAACAGGGAATACAGAAACCAACGCCTCGCTTTGTGGAGAGGCGAACTCAGGGAAAATGAAAATGATGAACAGGAAAACTGAACCGCAGATGCCGTATCTGAGCATGGCGTCTCTGGAAGAACTGACACGTTTTGCAAAAGAGAAGGGTATCGAATCCTATCGGGCAAAACAGATCGAACGATGGGTCTCCAAACGATGGACCGTCAATCCGGAAGAAATGACGGATCTTTCCAAAAAAGCGCAGGCGGCTTTGCGGGAATCCTTTCTCTGTGATTCCGTCAAAGTGGAGAAGGTGCTGGAATCCTCGGATGGAGCAAAGAAGCTTCTGCTGGCGCTTCATGACGGGGAACTGATCGAATGTGCCGTCATTCCGGCAAATGACGGGCGAATGACGTTTTGTCTCAGCACCCAGGTCGGCTGTCCGGTCCGCTGTGCCTTCTGTTCCAGCGGCGCCGACGGGTTTACCCGGAATCTGGATGCCGGTGAAATTGTCGAACAGTTTTTCGCCGCCTGCCGGAATATCGGTTCTCTTCCCGACAATGTGGTCATTATGGGAATCGGCGAGCCGCTGCTGAATCTAGATAATCTGATTGCCGCTCTGGAGCGGATCTGCGATCCGGACCGGATTGCTCTTGCCGCCCGGCGCGTTACGATTTCGACCAGCGGATGGACTCCCGGAATCAAGCAGCTTGCGTTGCATGGGCGCCAATGGAATCTGGCGGTTTCGCTGCATGCTCCCGATGACAAAACACGTGCTCTTCTGATTCCCACCCGGTTCCGCCGCGATATCCGGGATATTCTTCAGGCATGCAAACTGCATCGGGAAGCGACGACCCGTCTGCTGACCTTTGAATACGTTCTTCTGGATTCCATCAACGATTCCGTGGAGCAGGCTGTCAAACTGGCAAAGCTGGCGAAGGAGGCCGATGCCAAAATCAACCTGATTCCCTACAATAAAGCCAACGGCGCCTTTACCCGTCCTTCGAAAGAGACGATCAAACGGTTCGAAAACGCATTGAAGGCCGCCAGAGCCAAAGTGACCATCCGGGTGGAGAAAGGGGCGGATTCCTCCGCTGCCTGCGGACAGCTTCGCGCCACCGTCATGAAGGAGAAAAAATCATGCTGAGAGTGTTTGCCGTCCTGATTCCTCTTCTGTTTCTTGCCGCCTGTGCGGCGCCGCCGGAACCGAAGCAGCCGGGGAGGGAGGATCTCCGGCTGGAATTCGCTGTCAAACATGCGAATCTCCGGCTGGTGAATACGGCTCTTTCCAGAAAAGCCGATCCGAATACGTCCGGACGGAATGGAACGCCGGTTCTGATTGTCGCAGCCATGCTCCAGCGGGCGGATCTTCTGGAGGCTCTGCTCAAGCACGGAGCCGATGTCAACATTGCCGATGAGTTCGGAGACACGGCTCTTCATGCCGCGGTGGCTTCCCGGAAAACGGATGTGGTGGAGCTGCTTCTGAAGCATCATGCAAATCCGAATGCGGTCGGCAAATATCTGCGGACTCCGGTTCTGGAGGCGGCGCGTCTCGGGAGAATCGAAAATGTCAAACTGCTGCTTGCCGCGGGCGCGGATCCGGCTGTCAAGGATGAGTTCGGAAGAGGTATTCTCTGCTATGCCGCCATTGCTCCGGTCAATGCGGTTCCTCTTCTGAAGCTCTGCGAAGAAAGAAACATTCCTCTGGAGGAACCCGAGGAGATTGATCTGATGCGCTCCCCGCTGCTTGCCGCCATGAAACAGGGACAGCCGGAAACGGTGGAATTTCTGATGAAGCGGATCGGTGATTTTTCTCCTGCGAACCGTCAGGCGCTCGGCCAGATTGCCATGCGTGTGGCGATCGAAAACAATGAACTGGAGTGGGTGAAATATCTGACGGCGCACGGGGTTCGACTCAATCAGACTCTTCCGGCGGCATTCCGGGCAACGAAAACGGTCAATATCGAGGGCGTGTACAAGTTCCTTGCCCGCAATGGCGCGATTGACAAGGGGTATACTCCTCTGATCTGGGCGGCGATTAACAAACGTCCGGAGATCGCCGCTTATCTGGTGGAAAACGGTGCCGATGTCTCTGTCATCAGCAACGAAGGGAAGGACGCCCTCGACTACGCCAATGACACCAATACGCGGAAAGCCATTCAAGCCGCTCTCAAGCGGGTGAAAAAACAGAAAGCCGCTTCGGGGAAATCCTGAACGCATCCCGATCAGGCGGAAAGGAGTGTCTGACACATGGAATGGGACTGGAAGGGGATCGGAGTTCGTCTTCAATCTCTGCTGGACCAGGCGGTGGAATCCGGCGAGGAGTGCGGTTGTCAGCTGGCCGTTTACTGGAATGGCGAACCGGTCGTCTCTCTTGCCGCCGGATATACGACTCCGGAACGGACGGAAAAAATCAGTGAACAGAGTCTTTTCCCGATCTTTTCCGTGGGAAAAGGTATTATGGCGACCGCGTTTCATCGACTCCGGGAGAAGGGGATCGTTTCCTGTGACACTCGTGTGGCGGATCTCTGGCCGGAGTTCGGATGCCGGGGAAAAGAGACGATTCTGGTCCGGGATATTCTGACGCATCGGGAAGCGCTGTTTGAACTGCCGGCATATCGCGAGATCGAAGAGCTTGCCGACTGGGATCTGATGTGCCGCCGCATGGAAGCGATGACTCCCGCATGGACTCCCGGCGGGAAATGCCAGTATCATCCGATCACCTATGCGTGGCTTCTCGGGGAGACCGCGCACAGGGCGGACGGGCGTTCCTTTCAGAGAATTGTTCAGGAGGAGGTTCTGGAGCCGCTGCATCTGGACAGCCTCTTTTTCGGGACGACGGAGGAGGCGGATTCCCGTTTTGTCCCTGTGGATGTCTCCGCCGTGAAGGAAGGCCGCTCATGGCATACGGATTTCATGCATAATCCGGTGATCCGACACGGGTTCATCCCGTCCGCGAACGGGTGCGCGAATGCTCTTTCGATTGCAAAGCACTATGCCGCGCTTCTCGGCGAAGTGGAAGGGGTGCGTCTGCTTCGGCCGGAAACGGTGGCGGATGCGGCAATCCTGCGGCGCGCTCCGGAGGATCCTGTTCCTCCGGAGGGAACCTGGCAGCGTTTCGGACTCGGATACGCTCTGTACGGGCCTGAAAACAATCTCGGGGCTCTGTTCGGACATGGGGGCGCGCTTGGGGCGGAGGGATTCGCGGATCGGATGCATGGGATCGCAGTCGGGTTTACGAAAAACAAAGTGACTGCCACGCATCCGGTTCATCCGCTTCGCGATCGGATTTCCAAGGTGCTCGGACTTCCTCCGCGGCACTGGTAGGAGAAGATTCCGGACCAGGAGATTTCAAGATGCTGTCTCAGGGATAGACAATCTCAAAAAACGGGGTGCCGAACTCGAATTTGGAGGTGTCGAATGCCAGAGACAGTTTCCCGTCCCGGAAGATCGCGTCGAGTTTCCGTTCCCTGGTTCCATCCAGATTCAGCGCATAGACGGATGGCGCTTCTTTCGAGCCATTTGCCAGAGTCAGCGCAAACTGGCCGCTTCGCCAGAGAAGTGGAAATGTGCCGAAGTCGATCTCCACATCAAACCGCTCGTTGTTGAATACGGTGTGCTCGCTGACCGCCATGGTGGCGATAATCAGGAGGATGCGTCTGCTTTCGCGCAGGGATGCGGCGGAATCCAGAGCGATTGCCGTGAGTGAAGCGGGGACGGAACACTCGGAAATGGTCATTGCATTGAGCTTGACGGCACGATTCTTCTTGAGAATTGCGCCCTCCAGTTTCGGAGTCGTGACCGTGAGGGTTTTCTGCGGAATATCCGCGGTGATTTCTCCGGTTTCACTTTGATAGATTCCTTTATCGGGATCTGTCGGATTCTGTGTTCCGATCACATTGTAGGAGCGCAGGTTCTGCACCAGTTTCCGGGCAAGCGCATCCCCGCCGAGGGTTTCACGGATTTCGGCGAACATTCCGCCACCATAGGTTCGGGCGAAGCGTTCGGGCAAAACCTTGATGCTGTCGCGAACGGAGGCAGCGCCGTCATACGAACAGCCGATTTTCGTGACCATGAAGAGACGGCTGTATTCTCCGCCGATCGCATTCATGAAATCCGCTGACTGCATGGCGCGTTTCGGAATCGTCACTTCGAGCTTGTGCTTTGCTTCCGCGACATCGCCCCGCTGCCAGGCAAATGCGGTAATGATTTCGTTCACTCTCGCCATCGGGCTCAGGCTGCCCTCAAAGACTCTTCCGTTCAGAGGCGTGTGCCAGAGCGCGACCGTATTTCCATGCTGTGTCAGCATATCCCATCCCTGAAGAGCCGCATAAGCTCCCCACATCAGTCCGGCTTCATGCACATACCGGTTGTACGGGGAATGAGAATATTCGGTCATCAGAAAAGGACGGTCGAAAAAGCGGTTGATTCCGGCACGGCCGATATAAGAGTTCCGATCGGTGATGGAGCTCTCCTGACCGGTCATGATTCCCTGTCCGCGGAACCAGCGCAGATTGTAGAGCTTCTGACGGTAGTTCCGGACGGGCAGAGCAACCAGATTCGGATGCGAAAAATACGTGTGCATCGCAACGGCGGTCAGGGGCAGACGCGGAGGAATATCCATCAGACGCATGTACATGTCCCAGTTGGTGATGACGCCCCGGAATCCGATCTGCCGGACTTCGTTCCTGTAGAAATCCGACATATCCGTCAGAACCCGTTCGACCCACTCCCGTGCCTCCTGCGACTTCTGCAGAAGTTCCAGATTCAGCTCCGGCGGAACACTTCCCGGATGCGCTGCCAGATAACTTTTCTGCCACTGCGGATTCAGTTCGCCCCAGTAGTTCTTCTGGTTGTCCTGCTCGTTCAGGAGCGTGAGGCCGACAATCATCGGATCATCCAGCATCCGTGTGCCGGTATAGGGATTGACATGTTTCATCATGTAATGGAAGCCCGCGCGCCAGTTGTCGCGATAATCGTCGCGGAAAAGCATTCCGGTTTTGAAGTCGAAGTCGACCGTTGCGGCGGTCCATGCGGTTCGTGCGGAGACAATGTCCGGAAGCAGATAGATGTTCCGTTTCCGGAGACAGGCGACAAAATAATCCCAGCGGTCCTCAAATGTCTTGTCGATCGGCAGCTCCTCCATTCGCCGCGGCAGGGGAACCTGCGCGATCGTGACCGGCTTTTTCGGATAACCGTTTTTCCCCGTCAGCGATCCGTCCGGATAATGGATCCGGATCAGATTGAAGCCGCGAAGACGGACGGCTTCCGCAAACTCTTCTATTTCCGCCTTGCTCATGGCATACAGACGGTGCTGCCAGGATCCCGGCGTCATCGTGAAACTCCGAAAACGGATGGTTCTCGAAGGTTCCTTTTCATACGCCAGTTTCCCCTCGCTGTTGACAATGATTCTCCCCAGTTTCCCGATTGCCGGCTCCTGGGCAAGAAATCCGGAAAGATCCAGTGCGCTTCCCGCTTTGACATCCAGCATCGGAATCCGTTTCGGCTGGACATAGACCCATTCCACGGGATCCATTTTGATCGGCCGCCATTCGGGGGAACGGAGAATTTTGACAATATTGTCGGTCTTCTCGCGGAATGGAACCGCTCCGCAGAACAATTTCCATCCTTCGCTGCCGCTTTTTACCTGAAGAGCGATCAGATTCGTCCCCTTTTCCACAGGAAAGTTGAAGATATGATTTTCCTTGCTGAACGGGGTCACCATGTTTCCGGTTTTCAGAGTCTCATAGACGGATCTGCCGTTGATGAGAAAATCAAACCACCAGTCCGCTCCGATTCCAATCTGCATAAAACCTTCCGACTTCGATTCAAAGCGATTCAGGAGAAGAGCCGTTTTTCCAGTTTCCGCCTTTCCCGCAACACTTGTGAGATCCAGCAAGTCATTCGCCAGAGTGACAGGAATACCTTTCACGCCTCCAATTTCCGGCGGAAGAGTGGAATGTGTCTTCCAGTTTTTCCAGTTCACGGAAGCCGGAAGCACTCCCGGATACAGCATCCATTCCCGATTCAGGGCAAGCGGAAGGTGATTGCGGATTTTCTCTGTTCGAACCGAACCCAGATACAAAACCGCATTCAATGGATAGGTGCCCAGCATAAACATCGGGAGACGGATTTTTTCCCGGAGATCCCGGTCCACGGTAATTTCATGGGTGACCTTTGTCCACTCTTTTCCGACTTTGAATGTTTTGATGCTCCGCTTTGAGAGACCTTTCCACGGTTTGCCGTCCTGAATGATATTCAGACTGAGATTCCCGAATTCGGTCCCTTTGATCCAGAAGGTGAGACGCAGACGGTCCCCTTTTTTTAGATCGGCGTCTTTCCGGAGATTGAGCTGTGCTCCGGAAGAGGTATCGTCCGGTTTGGAGAGAATTTTCAGCGCGATTGTCTTTTCCCCGTCGGGAGTTTTCTCCTCTGACGGAATCTGTCCGATCCGGTTTTTCGTCAGAAGAATCTCTTTTCCGGAAAAAGGCGTATCCCATTTCTGTTCGTGGATGATCTCTCCAAACAAGGCAGCTCCGCTCAGAAAGAGAAGCGCCAGAATCAGCTGTTTCAACATAATAAATCCTCCGTAATTGAACGATTATTCCCACCAGCGGTTGTGCCGCCGGGTATTCATGGTAAGAGTGGACATAAAGGGCTCGCAGGAGTAGGGATCCAGCGGATTGTAGAGCAGAAAACTGCCGACATGCATATCGCTGAACAGCACATTGCAGCTTTTAGAGTGCCGTCCGGCGGGACGTCCCCGATAGATCCCGGTGTCTCCCGAAACGGATAGCGAGAACCGATACTGCCCTTCATTCAGATTCAACGGTGGATCGCCTCCGCCGTTTTGCCGCCAGGTTTCCGCAATCAGAATCTTGGAGGATGGATTTTTCATGGCTGTGATTTTCATTGTTTCATCTTCCGTGAGACCTTTTCCGTTGATCCACGCATTCAGCAGGTAGCCGTTGGCTCCATAGTGCGGGGTGTCCTGCCAGAAGGTTCGGCTGTTCGGTACCGGCATGGAAGGACAACGGAACACTGCACTGGTCAGATATCCTTTGCCCTTGATCTCTCTCCAGGCTTCGTCGATTCCCATCAGGCGCATTCCCCAGTGCGGAGTTCCGAGGCTGCCGTTGCTGTTGGTCAGGATTGGATTCATAAAATCATCGTTGTCCGTAAGATACGCGGCATAGGCGATTCCGATCTGTTTCAGATTCGAAAGACAGGATGCGTTCCGCCCTTTCTCCCGAGCCGCATTCAATGCCGGCAGAAGCATCCCCGCTAGGATCGCTATGATTGCAATTACCACAAGGAGTTCTATCAATGTGAAAAATGAGATGTTTTCCGGATGCCTCCGGCATAAATCGGAACAGATCCTGTACTGGTTGTATGCTTTCATGGAACAATTCCTTCTGCTGCGTTTGTTTTCCTGATATTATACACGATTTTTCCGGAAGAAAATGGTCTGATTGAGCGGTGCGGAGGAAAATGCGGGAAAATATTAATACAGTCCAAAGAGAGTCAGGAGAAGAGAGCGAACTTTTTCCGGAACTCTCCGGGAGAGATTCCGGTCTCCTTTCGGAACGCCCGGTAGAAATAGCTCAGATCGTTGAATCCACAGAGTGTAGAGATCTCAATGACAGGTTTTTTTGTTTCCAGCAGAAGGCGTTTTGTGTTTTTGATCCGGATGCGGAAGAGGGTCTGCCCGATGCTTTCGCCATATTCTTTCCGGTAGGTGTTGCAGAGATGAATATGGGTGATGCCCAGATCCGCTGCGGCTTTCTGATAATCGAACGGTTCCATGTAATTCTGTTCGATGCGGGAAAGGACGTAGGCGATCATGGTGCTGCGGCGTTTTCGGGAGAAGGTTCTGGAGCTGAGACGGGTCATCCGGATCAGGAGTTCGGTCAGATAGAGTTTCAGCATCATGACGGAATTCGGGTCGTTGAGGAGATATTCCCGTCTCATTTCCTGGACAAGGGTCTGGATTTTCCGGTTGGAGTTGATGAGATAGAGCTGATCGCGGATCATGTGTCTGGTTTCCTGATGGGGAATTTCGAAGATCGAGAAGAAATCGTTGTCGCCTTTTAATTCGCCGAGCCAGTCGGCGATGACTTTTTTCCGGAAAAGAATATTGCTGAGCGTGATATCGGATTCCTGCTCAAATGTGGTGAGGTCGTCTGGATGAATCAGACAGATGAATCCGGGGCCGAACGGGTAGCGTTTCCCGTTGATGACCAGAATGCCCGTCCCGGAATAGATATAGAAAATCTTCCAGAAATCTCTCCGGTACAGAACGTGTGTTTCGGAATTGTACATGGCTCTGGTGTTTTTCCCGCGGAAAACTGCAATCGGAAGATCCGGCGAAAAAAAATCCTTTGCTCTCAGCAGAATACATGTTTCTTCCATATCCCGTCTCGCTTTCCTGAATAGTTTCATGGGAAACTGTATCATGAAAACGATCATTTTTCAAAAAAAACAAATTGGACTCCATTAATATTTTTCAGAGATTTTCCCGCGAAAAGAGCGGAAGCAAAGCGGTTTTTCTTTTTTGTGATATAATTTCAGCAGCAACCTTGGAATGGAGTCCTGTAAAAATGAAAAAAAGACCGATTGTATCCACCTTCTACTTCCCGAACTGGCATGTTGATCCCCGCAATGAAATGTACCACGGACGAACCTGGACCGAATGGCGCGTAACGCAGTATGCCACTCCGCGCTTTCCGGGACATGAGCAGCCGAAAATTCCCTTGTGGGGATATGGCGATGAGGCCGATCCCGCGGTTATGGAAACGAAGATCAAAGCCGCAAGCGAACATGGAATCGACAATTTCACCTTTGATTTTTATTTTTTTGAGGATGGCCCCTATCGCGAGCGCTGTCTGAATAACGGATTTCTGAAGGCTGCCAACCGGAATGATCTCTCTTTTTCCATCATGTGGGCCAATCACGATCACATCTATTCTCATCCGGGCAGTTACTGGAAGCCGGCGGAATCCGTATGGAAGGGGACAGTAAATGTGGAAACCTTCCGGAAGTGCACCGATTACTGTATGAAACACTATTTCCCCCAGCCGAACTATCTGCGCATCAACGGAGCGTTGCATTTCGGGATTTACCGTCCCTGGAACATGATTCGGGAGATGGGCGGTATTCAGGTGTTCAAACAGGAACTGGCGGATTTCCGCGCCCGAGTGGAACAGGCCGGTCTGGGAAAGATTCATCTTGACATGCCTGCATCCGGGTTCGCCGAATGGGATCATATTGAAAATGCGAGTGATATTCTTTTGGAACTCGGAGCAGATTCCACCTTTGAATACGGATGGGGATATAAAGATGTATTTCCCGCGTATGAATATGAAAAATGGGCGGAGAAAAATATATGGAATCAGAAACGATTTCTGGAAAAACTGCGGGTCCCCTGCAATCCGGTTGTGATGCCTGGATGGGACAGTTCGCCCCGAACGGTGCAGTCGGATATGTTTGAGGCGGTCGGGTATCCGTTTACCCCTGTCATTACGGAATCCTCGCCGGAGAAGTTTGAACATGCGTTGCGCAGCATCGCCGAACTCATGGATTCGGAGAATGCAGGTCCCATGCTGAATCTTTCCTGCTGGAATGAGTGGACCGAAGGAGCGTATCTGGAGCCGGATACCAAACATGGATATGGGTATCTTGAGGCTGTCCGGAATGTATTCGGGCGTTCGGAGAAATCCCGGTAAAGGATTGCGGCTGGATTTTCTGGAGAAGGCTGCGGGGGCGGATGCGGGACAGGATGCGTTCTGTCCCGTATTTTTCTGCTAGAGAGATTCCGGATGGCGGAAGAACTCTTCCGTATATTTCAGGAAGTGTCCCACGTGAATGCCGTCAACAAGCGAGTGATTCAGCTGAAGGGAGATCGGGATCATGAAACGTTCATCCATTTTTCCCCAGGCAAGAATCACAATGCTCTGTTTCAGCGAGAGAGCCGCCTGCGAGAGCGCGGTGAAGCCATACCATGGGACACAGCTTGCGCAGATGTAGTCATTGCGCTTTCGGGTATCCGGATCGAATTTTCCTGTTTTTGCCTCTTCGACCGCGGGAGCGGCCTGTTTCAGAAAGTCGCTGAAGTGATCGGCATATTCAGTGAGAGCCATATTGAATTCCCCGTCCGGCGTCATGATGGTGGTCAGAGCGGCGATATGTTCAAATTCAATGACTTTCTCATCCTCTGTGATTCTCTGACGCATTTGCGGTACCTGATTCAAGGCTTTCAGAATGGAAAAAAGGGTCATCAGGAAAAAGGAATGACGGTTTTGTTTTGCGAATCGGTAGAGCGCTTCCGCGTTCGCCTGAAGAGTGATATTGAAAAGCTGGTTTTCAAACTGGCGGTAGTAGCGGAACTTGGAAAGACGGTTCCAGTGATTCAGATCGATTTCATGAAAAGAATTCATTTTTTCTTCTTCGGCTGAGTGGTGACTGTGATATTGTTGTCCAGTCGGACTTCTTTGAGGAGTCTGCCATCGGAATCAAAGCGCCGCATGACCCCGAAATTGGCGCCATCCTGATACTCTGCCGTGAAAAACGGATTTCCGTTCGGATGGTAGGAGATGAACTTTCCGTGCGCTTTGCCCATGCGGTTGAATTCCTGTTCGACATTCAGATAGTTGTCACGGAAGAGTCTTCGCAGGAACCCGCCGTTTTTCAGCAGGGAGATGACAAGAGTTGTGTCATGTTCATCGTTTGCCTTGACCCTGACGGAATGGAAAAGCCCGTTTCGCAGTTCCAGCAGCATGGATTCCTTTTTGAGCGGGGCGGCGGTGAGCTGTCGGTAGAAAAACGCCGGAAAGACTTTTTCCAGCGGACGGAGATCCGTGTCCTTAAGCGAGCTCAGGGAGATCAGTCCGCTGAAAGGTTTCCTGTTGTGGAAGACGACAGAATCTTTGACTTCGATATTTTTCAGATTTGTCAGCAGTTCCGCAGCAGCCTTTTCGACAGCTTCCGGCAGCTGTTTCTCTTCCGCCACGGAGAAAACGGCCGGCACAGGGAGAAGCAGGGCCAGCAGAATTGATTTTGAAGAGAATGTCATCTCTGTATCCTTATGTTTCTGTTGATTTATCTGAGGTTGAATATAATTCCGCAGGACGGAGTTTTCAAACGGAAAACGGGGATATCCTTCGTTCTGAAAACGGGAAGAGGGTTTCCCGATTTGCAAAATGGCGGATCGCGTCTAAATTAAGGAGGAACCAAACAACTCAGTATTATAGAGAAATGGGCAGTCCAATGAACATCATCATTATTGAAGACGATAAAAAAACAGCCGCTTTTATCATGAAGGGCTTGGAGCAGGCCGGATTCAACACGGTCCATGCCGCCGATGGAAAAGACGGTTTATTCAAAATGAAGACCGGTGAATTCGATGTTGCAGTCATTGACATCATGCTGCCGGAAATGGACGGCTTCACTGTCATTCAGAAACTTCGCGAAGCCAAGATCAAAACACCGGTTCTTGTCCTGAGTGCCAAAAACTCCGTCGAGGACAAGGTGCGCGGACTTCAGGCAGGCGGCGATGATTATCTTGCCAAGCCTTTTGCCTTCGCGGAACTCCTTGCCAGAATACAGGCGCTTCTGCGCCGGGCTAGCAACGTTGTGGAACCGACAACTCTTACGGTTGGAGATCTTACAATTGATCTTCTGAGTCACAAAGTGCACCGCGGCGGGGTCCGGATCGATATTCAGCCGCAGGAGTATGTGCTTCTGGAATATCTGATGCGCAACGCGGGGAGAATCGTTTCCAAGACCATGATTATCGAGCATGTGTGGGAATACAATTTTGATCCTCAGACGAATATTGTGGAGACCCGCATGTGCCGTCTGCGCGAGAAAATCGACAAACCTTTCGAAAAGAAGCTGATTCATACGGTGCGCGGATTCGGCTATGTCATGGAATAAGCTGAAAATTTTCAATACTGTAAAGTTCAAAGTTGCTTTATGGTATGCTCTGCTGTTCATCCTTTCGTCGATGATCTGCTTCTATTTCATGTTTGCGAATCTCCGGGACAATCTTCTGAGCAAGGAGAATGCGCGTCTGGAGGCACTGTCGGAACGGGTGGTCAGCGAGTTTCTGACGGGAAACCGCTACAAGCGTCTGGGACGGGATATTCCTCTTTCCCGGATTCCTGCCTATCATTATGCGATTTTTCAGAGAAGATTTCCTGATTTGAAGCCGCTTCTCGCATTTGAAAATCCATCGCAGGATCAGACGCATTACAATCTGGTGGCGGAATCCGGCGGGCATGTCTACATTCTGCGTCTTGATTCCAATGACAAGATTTATTCTCAGCAGGTGGGACAGGATGCGGCTCTTCCTTTTGTCCGGAAAACCTTTGTCGAGGTCACTGCAAGTCTGGGCGGACAGAATGTCTTTTTCTGTCTGTTCAACAAGGATGGCTCCATTCTGATGGACTCTCCGAATTTTGCGGTTCTGAATCCGCCGGTCAAGGGGAAGCCGGTGGAGGAAAAGACGCTTTCCGATATCGGGATCGGTGATGCGACCTTCCGGATCATTCGTTTTCCTCTCCGGGATGGTATTACGGGGGTGATCGGTTACAATCTTTCGAATCTGTACGAGAGTCTTTCGCTGTTCATCCTGATCTCTTTTACAGTGATGTCCGCAGTTCTTCTGCCGGGGACGCTTGCAGGATGGCTTATTGCCGGTAAATTTGTTTCGGGGATTCGAAGGGTCAGCAATGCGGCTCTTCAGATTGCGCAAGGAGATTTTTCGCAGCGTGTTGCTCCCGGCAATGAAGGGGAGGAGATTGACAATCTTGTTTCCACATTCAACAAAATGAGCGAGAATACGGAGAATCTGCTGACGGAGCTCAAAAATGTTTCGGATAATGTTGCGCACGATCTGCGTACTCCGCTGACCCGGATTCGTACGATTGCAGAGATCACCATCAGCGGACCGCAGAATCTGGATGCCTATCGGGAAGCCATCATTGATGTTGCGGAGGACTGCAACGATATGATCGGCATGATTAACGCCATGCTGGAAATTACGCGCATTGAAACTCATATTGCTCCATTGAGAACGGAACCGTTTGATTTGAGTGAACAACTGCGGCAGGCTCATGAGCTTTTTCAGTTTCAGGCGGAGGATAAGAATATTTCTCTGGAGCTTCATCTGCCGGAGGAGCCTGTTTTTCTGAAAGCGGACAAATTGAAAATTCAGCGTCTTACATCGAATCTGCTGGATAACGCCATCAAGTTCACGCCTGAAAACGGAACGGTTTCGCTGACTCTTGAAAAAGATTCCAAAGAGGTCCGGCTGATTGTCAGTGATACCGGATGCGGGATTCCGGATGATGCAAAAGAGCTTGTTTTCAAACGCTTTTACCGGACCGACAAGAGTCGTACCATGCCTGGCAACGGGTTGGGACTCTCGATGGTGCAGGCGATTGTTCAGGTGCACAAAGGCAGGATTGAGATTCGGGATACAGAAGGGGGAGGAACGACTTTTGTGGTTTCTTTTCCTGTTTTGTGATTGCATTTCCGAAAATGAGGGGGAAAATAAAATTGCAATTTTCCGGCAATCTTCCGGCAATCTTTCCGCGTTATTATAGTCTTCCGTAGTTTGGACAGCGGCATTGATTTTTCAGTGCAGCCGGTTCAGGAGTAACGTAACCCAAGGAGTAGATGAGGATGAAAAAGCTTTTTCTGACAGCGCTCATCGTCTTCGCCGCAACAGCTGTCGTTTTTGCAGGCAATAACTGCGCTGCGAAAAAAGACTGTGCCAAGAAGGCATGCGCAAAAGTGGAAAAATGCACTCCCAAGTGCACCAAGCAGGCTTGTGCTAAAGACTGCAAATGCAGCAAGTGCGTGAAAAAAGACGCAAAGGCTGCAAAACAAGCAGTCAAAGACGCCAAAAAATAAGCGTCTGAACCTGTAAATATACACAGGTTTGCTTCCACCAAGTTTCTATTTGTGAAGGCGGTCCGAAAGGGCCGCTTTTTTTATATTGAAACTTTGAAATACGGAAAAATGCGCATGCATTTTTCTCGGGTCAAGGACTGTGTCCTTGTCGCGGTCCAGCGGCGAGACG